>JBBITE010000014.1:0-73359 GCA_037440905.1 Anaerolineae bacterium
CCCTAAGAGAGCGTTTTAAAACTACCTCTACTGCGCGTAAGCGACGTTCTCTAACCTCACTGGATGCGCTAGAGAGCGCATCCTACGCATTTTGGAAGAACAAACAAGGACTTTCAAAACACTCTCTAAACAAAAACTGCCGAAGCCTTTCGACTTCGGCAGTTTGGTTTTGCAGCGTTATGCAGGCTGCCCAGCCTTCGCCACGATGTCTTCGAGCATTTTCGTGGTGAGCGACTTGGGACGCTCGATGGGCCAGCCCAGGGCGCGCGCCCAGACGTAGTTGGCGGTGACGCCAAGAGCGCGACCGACGCCAAACAAGACAGTGTAGAAATCGAACTCGCGCACGCCGTAGTGGTATTGCAGCGTGCCGCTGATGGCATCCACATTGGGGGCGGGGTTTTTGGCTTTGCCCTGTTCGCGCAGCACTTGCGGGACAACATCAAAAACGAGGTCTGCCAGGCGCACGAGGTCATCTTGCGGGAAGCGCGCTTTGGCAAATTCCATCTGAGCGGTGAAGCGCGGGTCTGGCACACGCAGCACGGCATGACCATAGCCGGGGATGACCTTACCGCTGTTGAGGGTATCCCACGCGAATTTATACAGATCGTCGCGCGAGGGAACGCCGCCGAACTTCTTGTGTACGTCCAACAGCCAGCCGAGGCATTCCTGGTTTGCCAGCCCATGCAGCGGACCGGCAAGGGCGTTCAGCGCGGCGGAAAAGGCGTAGTAGGCATCCGAAAGGGTAGAGCCAGCCAAATGCATGGCATGAGCCGAAGCGTTGCCGGATTCGTGGTCGGAGTGCAGGATGAAGTACAGGCGGGCGAGGTCGGCATATCCCTTTTTGTCTTCCACCTTCATTATGCGGGCAAAGTTCATGCCGTAATCCTGCCGCGGGTTGTACTTCATCTTCTTGGTTTCGCCAAAGTATTTCATGCGGTAGATGAAGGCGGCAATAAGCGGAAGTTTGGCGGTCAGGTTCAGGCTGTCTTCCAGGGCGGCTTCCCAATATTCGTCCTTCTTCATTCCTTCGTGATAGCGTTTGGCAAACACCGAGCCGTTCTGCAGGGCAAGCACCGCCTGCGAGAAGAGGGTCATCGGGTGGGTTTCCTTCGGCATTGCCTTGAGCAATTTATAAACATAATCGGGAATTTCCGCCCGCTTCGCCCATTCGGCTTCCACTTCCAGCGCCTGCTCTTTCGTCGGCACCTCGCCAACCATCAGCAGGTAATACAGCCCGCCCACCAGCGGCATTTTGCCGCCGCGCGCTTTGGGCAGCGCTTTTAACGTCTCAGGGATAGACATGCCGCGGAAGCGAATACCCTCCGCCGGGTCCACGTAGGAAATATCGGTCACCAGCGACTTGACATCGCGCATACCGCTTACCACCTGCCCCACAGTGACGTGATCTACCACCACATCGGCATGTTCTTTGGCAAGCGCCTTCATCCTTTCACGCCAGGCAGGCAGTTGTGCAGAAATTTTTTCGTGCAGGATCATTAGAAACTCTCCTTAGATTATTGTCAGCAAACTGGTTAAACATCAAAAGTCGAAGGTCAGCCGCCTGTTGACGTTTGACCTTCGACCTTACATTCTTTAGAGCGCCACCAGTTTCTTCAGCGCCTCGTGGGTTTCCTTCACCGCCGCAGCCGATTTTTCGAGCATGGCTTTTTCGGCGTCATCCAGCGAGTACTCGATGATTTTCTCCATGCCGTTCGCGCCCAGCATCACCGGCACACCGAAGAACATATCGCTCAAGCCATACTCGCCGTCCATATAGGCGGCGCAGGGAACGATGAGGTTCTTGTTCTTGAGGATGGCTTCCGCCATTTGAGCGCATGCCGCAGACGGGGCATAGAATGCCGAACCGGTCTTCAGCAGGTTGACGATCTCGCCGCCACCCTTGCGTGTGCGGTTGACGATGGCTTCCAGTGTATCGGCAGGCAGATACTCCCGAAGCGGAACGCCGGCAATGTTCGAATGGCGCGTCAACGGCACCATCTCATCGCCGTGACCGCCCAGCACGTAGCAGTGAATATTTTCCACACTCACGCCGGTTTCCATCGCCACAAAAGCGCGCATGCGGGCAGAATCCAAAATGCCCGCCTGCCCCACCACGCGGTTGCGCGGCAAGGCGGTCTTCTTCATCGTCAGATACGCCATGGTATCCAGCGGGTTGGTCAGCACGATGTAGAACGCATCCGGCGAATACTTCAGCGTTTCGGTTGCGGCTTTCCCTACAATCTCGGCGTTGGCAGACAATAAATCATCACGGCTCATTCCCGGCTTGCGCGGCAAGCCCGCCGTGATGATAATGATATCGGAGCCTTTGGTGGCGGCGTAATCGTTCGCGCCCACAATCTCCACATCCTTACCGATAATCGGCATCGCCTCGAGCATGTCGAGCGCCTTGCCTTGCGGCATTCCCTCCACCACATCCACCAAAACCAGGTCGGCAAGTTCACGCTCAGCCAGCCAGTGCGCCGTAGTCGCGCCGGTCATGCCGGCGCCAATAATAGAAATTTTCTTCATGGATCCTCCGGTTGATACGATACGATGTGTACAAATTTTATCCGAAAACCCGAACAGACAAAGTACAATTTGTCATCGGTTTGAGGTGACTGACTGCAGACAAGAAAACGGTGACGCCGCTGGGCGTCACCGTCCGCTTCCTGCCCGACCTCAGGCTGATTCTGCTTCGAGCAGCCTTGTCGCCGAAATAGCCGCCGCCGCCCCCATCCCCGCCGAGGTAATCACCTGGCGGAAGTGCGGGTCTGCCGCTTCGCCGGCGGCAAACACGCCCGGCACGCTTGTTTCCATCTTCTCGTTGACCTTGATATACCCCAGGCTGTCCATCTCCAACTGCCCTTTGAACATCTGCGTATTCGGGGTGTGACCGATGAAGATGAAAAGGCCATCCGTCTCCAGGGTGGATTCTTCGCCGGTCTTGACGTTTTTGAGTTTCACGCCTTCGAGTTTTTCCGTGCCAATCGTCCCGGTCACAACCGTATCCCAGATAAATTTGATCTTCGGATGCTCCCTGGCGCGCTTTTGGAGAATGGCGCCGGCGCGCAATTCATTGCGGCGATGGACGATGGTCACAGAAGAGGCGTACCGTGTGATGAAGAGTCCCTCTTCGAGGGCGCTGTCGCCTCCTCCCACCACCACCACCTTCTTATCCTTGAAGAACCAGCCGTCGCACGTGGCGCAATACGACACACCCCGCCCGGTAAATTCCACCTCGCCCGGAATATTGAGGTGATTCGGGCTAGCGCCGGTGGCGATAATCAACACATCGGCAAGGTACTCGCCGTTATCGGTCGTCACGCGGAAGGGACGCTTCGAAAGGTCCACCGCATTCGCCGTATCGAACTCAGTCACCGCCCCAAAGCGTTCCGCCTGTTTTTGGAACAACTCGCCCAGTTCGGCGCCGCCCACCCCGTCCGGGAATCCCGGATAATTTTCGATGGTGTGCGTCAGCGCCGCCTGACCCCCCAACTGCATGCCGGTCAGCACCACCGGCTGAAGTTCGGCGCGCGCGGCGTACAACGCCGCCGCGTAACCGGTGGGACCCGACCCCAAAATCAAGACTTTGACGTGTTTTGCATTTCCGTTATCAGTCATTCTTTCTTTCCTCGTCTGGTGTGAAATTGGACTTACGCCCAACCTTGCTACGCGTACATCCTATGAAATCCGGTGATTGCCCCTCTGTTGGGCGCAGGGCGCATTCTCTTATGCGCCTATGCATGGCGGACAATCACCGCTATAAAATCCATCGTCAACCGTGATTGAGACGACACCCGCAGGGCGTTAATTACGGTTCACTTTTCTTTGGATGCAAACGGCGATGAAAAGTTGCACAGCGAAGCAGCCTGAGAGGTTACTCCTTCACCCGCTCCAGTTTTGCGCCCAGCGCCTGGAGTTTTTTATCCACGTCCTGGTAACCGCGTTCGATCTGCCCGATGTTGCGTACCACCGAAGTTCCTTTGGCTGCCAGCGCCGCCAGCAGCAGCGACATACCCGCGCGAATATCGGGGCTTTCGAGGTTTTCGCCGTAGAGTTGGTTCGGTCCCTGCACCAGGCAGCGATAGGGGTCGCACAAAATGATTTTCGCGCCCATCCCCACCAGTTTGTCGGTAAAGTACATGCGCCCGGAAAACATCCAGTCGTGGAACATGATCGAACCGCTGGCTTGAGTCGCCACCGTAATCGCAATGCTGATCAGATCGGTGGGAAAAGCGGGCCAAACATTGGTCTTGACTTCCGGAATGGCGCCATCCAAATCGGAGATAATTTTCAATTCCTGCTCTGCCGGCACAAGGATATCATCCCCTTCCACGTTCCAGCGCACCCCCATCCGCTCGAAGACATGGGCTATCATACCCAAGTTCTCCACCCCCGCCTGTTTGATGTGCACTGTGCCATGCGTCACCGCCGCGGCGCCGATAAAACTCACCACCTCAAGATAATCGGGACCGATTGTGTACTCGCCGCCGTGTAGTTTCGGCACGCCGTGAATATGAAGCGTGTTCGAGCCGATCTCCTCGATCTGCGCTCCCAGCCCATTCAAAAAGTGGCATAACTCCTGCACATGCGGCTCGGAAGCGGCATTGCGGATGACCGTCTCCCCTTTGGCAGTGACCGCCGCCATAATGGCATTCTCCGTCGCCGTGACGCTGGCTTCATCCATGAGAATATCCGCCCCGTGCAAACCGTTCGACTTGAAGGTAAAGCCGCGATCGTAGGTCACATCCGAACCAAGGGCGCGCAAAGCAAGGATGTGCGTATCAAGGCGGCGGCGACCAATCACATCTCCGCCAGGCGGAGGCAATTTGAACTCACCCACCCGCGCCGACATCGGTCCCGCCACAAGAATCGAGGCGCGGATGCGGCGGCAAAGGTCGGGGTCGAGGTCGGCCGGCTTCAGGTCGCGGGCGGTGATGCGCCACGAAGTGGCGTCTAATTCTTCCACCTCTGCGCCAAGGCTTTCGATGAGATGCCGCATCACAGAGACATCCTTGATGCGCGGGATATTCCGCAGTACGACCGGCTCGTCCGTCAGCAAACAGGCAGAAAGGAGGGGCAATGCAGCGTTCTTGTTGCCTGCAGGCGCAACCTCGCCGTTCAGCGGCGTCCCGCCTTCGATAATGAATTTTTCCATGATCATCTCCTGGGAAAGTTGCCGAAAATTGTAAGGCAGTTCACAATCTCCTGCAAGCACATTACAGTTGACTTACACGAGAACCAACCTGAAAAGCCGCTGCCGCTATCGGCTATAATAAATAAAAATGCGATACGAATTGCTTATCCCCCTTCTTTTAGGCTGGTTTGCCGGGCTGCTGGTGAACTACCTGGCGGATGTCCTCCCCTCCACCCGCCGCCTGAGCCAGCCTGCCTGCCCCCGCTGCAATACCCCCTTTCCCTGGGGGGATTATTTGACCCTGCGCGCCTGCCGTCAATGCGGAACGCGGCGGACGGCGCGCAGGTGGATTGTGCTGCTTCTCGCCGCCGCTTCTTTTACGTACTTTTGGCTGTTTCCCCGTCCCGGGCTGGGTCTGCCCCTCAGCCTGATCGTCCTGACTTACTTTGGCGTGGTCATCGTCATTGACCTGGAACATCGTCTCATCCTGCACCCCACTAGCGCATTCGGCGCCGTGCTCGGGCTGATTGCCGGCACCTACATCTTCGGCAAAAAAGACGGCCTTCTAGCCGGCGCACTGACTTCCCTACTGGGCGGCATTGCGGGTTTTGTCATTATGCTGGTCTTTTACAAACTGGGGGAACTGGTGGCACGCTACCGCGCCAAAAAGATGCGCGCGGCGGGACAGGCGGCAGATGATGAAGAAGCTCTCGGCAGCGCCGATGTGATTCTGACGGGCATTCTAGGGCTGATGCTTGGCTGGCCCAACATCATCCTGGGCATCACCGCCGGCGCGTTGATCGGAGGCGTGGTCGGTTTGCTGACAATCGGTGCATACCTTATCCAGCGCCGCTACGCCGAAAACAGCCTGATGACCTTCATCCCGTACGGGCCTTCTCTTGTGCTGGGTGCGTTTTACATTTTGTATTTCTTTTAGCATCCAGTCTTGTGGTGGATGTTCTCTGAAATCGAACTTTGCACATGCGCACTGCTCTATTTGCTCTGCCAGGCAGAGCCGCTTCCATCCATCATCAGAGCATACAAAAGTGTAAACATGCCTTACTTAGTACGAATGTCTTATTGGGCTGGACAAGTGGTACATTAAACTAAGAAACAGGTTTATTAGAGAATAGGAACGACTATGAATCTCTTGAAATTCAACCCCCAAAAAGGTAAAGCGCAGGCTGTCGTCGAGTTTGCAATCGTTTTGCCTATTTTGCTCCTGCTGGTGTACGGGCTGATCGAAGTCGGGCGCCTATTGTTCATTTATTCATCCGTCAACAACGCCGTACGTCAAGCCGCGCGTTACGGCTCGACCTCTGGCGCCGATAGTTACAACGTTCCGCGCTATCAATCCTGCGCCGGTATACGAGCAGAAGCCAATCGCCTCGATTTCTTCGATGTGTTCGACGACAGTGACATTACTATCACCTACGATCACGGTCCCGGCACCACTTCCTACGACACCTGTGACGGCACAACCGACACGAGCGTAACCCCCACTCAAGGCGACCGTATCGTTGTCAGCGTGAATGCTAACTTTACTGCTCTCGTTCCCAACCTTGTACCAATTGATTCACGCCCCATCGATGCCGAAAGCGCCCGCACCCTGCTGTTGGGTGTTTCGATTGAACCTCCTAAAGAGCCAACTACTACTTTAATTAATTCCGATCAACCCGATCCCTCTGCGCCAGGACAGCAGGTCGAGGTCTTCGTCACCGTCACCGCTGCCACTACTCCTACCGGCAACGTAGAAGTTACAGCCGATGATGGCGGAACCTGTACCATCACTCTTGTCAGCGGCAGCGGCAGCTGCTTCATCGCATTCAGTTCCATCGGCAACAAAACCATCACCGCCACCTACACCGGCGATAGCAAACACGACCCCAGTAGTGACACAGAGCCGCACACCGTCAAAGGTCCTACCACCACCACCCTAAGCACCACCCCCAACCCCTCGGTGATCAACACCTCGGTCAAAATCAGCGTCAGCGTGACCAGCGCCTGGGGAACGCCCAGCGGCACGGTAACGATCACCTCGGGCGGCACCCAAATCTGCAGTATTGACCTCTCCGTCACCGATTTCTGCAACTATACCTTCACCACCGATGGCGACAAAATACTGACCGCCGATTACAGCGGCGACAGTCTCTTCTTCGAAAGCAGCGACACGAAGACACACAGCGTCATCCTGCCCGGTCAGACCACAACAACCATCACCACCTCGCCTTCTCCTTCGATAGTCGGTCAAACTGTCACGATTACTGTCAACGTCACCAGCAGTTCCACACCGACCGGCACGGTGGCAGTTACCGTGGGCGGCACTCCGCTTTGCAACATCACACTCACAGGCGGCAGCGGCACCTGCACCACCACCTTTAGCACCGTTGGCAGCCGGACCCTCACCGCCACTTACACGCCAGATTCTCCGTATTTCCTGGGCAGCAGCGGCAGCGTCAATCATTCCGTACAGTTGCCGCCCACCATTACCACCCTCACCACCACCACACCGCCACCCTATCAAACGGGCCAAACCATCAACCTGACCGTGACCGTCCAAAATGCGCCCGGCGGCGCCACCACAACCCCCACCGGCACTGTTACTATCACGGGCCAGAGTTCCGGCTGCACGACCCCCATTACACTGGTCAACGGCAGCGGCACCTGCACCGTGACTTTCAGTACCCCCGGTTCGAAGACCCTCACCGCCTCTTACAGCGGCGATGCCGGTCACGCCGCCAGCACCGGCACCTTGACCCTCACCGTCACCACCTCTGCCGTCACGGGTTGCAATACCGTCACGCTTGGTTTGCTGCGTCAAAGCGGCGGCGGCATGGCGGTGACCATCAACAACCCGCTGACCGAGTTCCTGCAAATCGCGAACATCAGCGTAAGCTGGAACTACGACAAAGGCCACCAAACCGGCAGCGATAAAACACTGCGCCTGCAAAGCGCCAGCCTGGGAAGCGTCTTCTGGACCGGCAACGAAACCGGACCCACCTACACCATCACGCCATCCTCCCCCATCTTTATTCCGCCTGGTTCTTCCACGCTGCTGTTCACCTTCCATCAAACCTTCGACCGCTGGGACAATACCGAACAAGTGACTATCAACCTCTCCACACCCGGGTGTGAAAGTGTTGTTTTGTTCCAGAACCAGCATGAATAATTGACTCTGCGCAGAACATCCTGAATGTCTTTATGAGGACTTCAAAACGGCAGGCACCATCGGCACATACAAGGATGATTTGTGCAGGTTACGATTGAGACAAGCGAGTGAGTCAAAATGAAAACAAGCCAATCCGAACGCGGACAATCTTTGGTCGAATTTGCCATCAGCCTGGTGGTGGTTCTGTTCCTGCTGGCGGGGGCGGTGGAATTTGGTATTGCGCTCTTCCAGTACATTCAGTTGCGCGATGCAGCGCAGGATGGCGCCGTATATGGCTCGATTTGCCCGGATAAATTGAAAATCATAGCCCGTGTACGCAACTCATCTTCATCGCCTCTCGATCTCTCAATTACCAGCGGCAATGATGCGGTCACCGTCTGCGTAAGAAAAGATGGACAAACCACCTGCGATCTCACCCCGCTAAGCGTGAAAGCCGGTGATGGCATCGAAGTGGAAGTTTCATACAATCATCGTCTGTTCATGCCTTTTGCCACTCTCTTCACCGGCGGTTCTTCCACTATTCCGCTCACAGCCAGGGTTACCAATACCGTCCTGAATAATGACTTGTCCAAAGCCTCTTGTCAGTAACAGATTGAGGAAAATATTTCTAATACAGAGTCTCATCGGCAACGATGAGACTTTTTTTCACTCAGGCACGGGAGCAGCGGGACGATTGCCCACAATGACGACGAGAGAGGATTTGACAATCCGCACGAGCAAAAAATAGCGGTTTGGACACCGCTGGCTTGGATTGCCCAATCCAAGCCCTCTGCCGTGTCATGGTAGAGGATGCCCCTGCCCCCAACAAGTGGGCAATCATAAGGAGACACCCGCTGACCGATTTCAGTTTCCTCGGTTATAATCCCTGCCCGTACTCTCTCCAAAGGAGGTGAAACGGCACTTTTCCGGGAAAGACAGCGCATGGTCCCGCTTGTGGCGGGATGACGAGGATAAGGGTTCTCCACTTCGCGGTGGAGTTAATCCCGCCGTTGGTTTCGATACGGGCTGCGCCCTGCTCAACCAACAGCGGGAGAAAATCGAAAGATCAGCGGAAGCCCTTCGGGCGTGCCATCGCCCGTTTTCTTTCCCTCCGAATATAAAACCCTGTCGCAACGCCGCGCGGGCAACCGGGCGGACAAAGAGACCGGGAATGGCGTTACACAACTTCAGGTGATGGAGTGCAACACTTCTCCGCACGTGACCCTTGAAAAGCGGCACGTGGTCTTCAAGCACTCTGCATCTGACACTTGATACTTCATTTTCGGAGGACTCCCATGTGTGGAATCGTAGGTTATATCGGACCGCGCGACGCGGTGCCGATCATCATCAACGGCTTGAAGCGGCTCGAATACCGAGGCTACGACTCGGCGGGAGTCGCTGTTTTGAGCGGGGACCGGATCGAGGTCCGTAGAGACGCGGGAAAATTATCCCAGTTAATTGACCTGGTGGCGAAGTCGCCCATTCAGGGCGCGCCGGGCATCGGTCACACACGCTGGGCAACGCACGGAGCGCCGTCTGCCCGCAACGCGCACCCACATCTCGGTCAGACCGGACGCGTAGTCGTCGTCCAAAACGGCATCGTGGAAAACTTCCTCGAACTAAAGGACGAACTGACCGCCGAAGGCGTGGAATTTCAATCGGAAACCGACACCGAAACCATCGTGCATCTCGTTGAACATTACCTTGCCGGCGGCGTGGGGCTGGTGGAAGCCGCGCGCAAAACGTTCAACGATATTCAAGGTGCGAACGTTGTGGTGCTGATGTCTGCCGATGAACCGGATAAGATCGTCACAGCGCGCATCGGCAACGCCGGCGGTGTGGTGATTGGGCTGGGCAAGGATGAAAACTTCGTCGCCAGCGACATTCCCGCCATCATGGAACATACCCGCGAGGTCATCTTTTTAGAGTCGCGGCAGATGGCGGTTGTCACGCGAAATACTGTGAGCGTGGAAACGCTCGACGGCGCAAAAGTCAAGCCGCAGGTACATACCGTTGCGTGGGACCCGGTGGCGGCAGAGAAAGGCGAGTATCGTCACTTCATGCAGAAGGAAATCCACGAACAATCGCGCGCGCTGACGGATACGCTGGCGGGACGCGTGGATTTTGCCAACGGAAAGATCCGCCTGCCCGACCTCAATCTGACCGAAGCGCTGGCAAAGAAAATCGAACGTATCTACATCACCGCCTGCGGCACCGCCGCCTATGCCGGCATGGTCGGAAAATATCTCATCGAAAAGATTGCCCGCATTCCGGTGGAGGTGGTCATCGGTTCGGAGTTCCGTTACAGCGACCCGATTTTGAACGACCGCACCGTTGTCCTTGCCATCTCGCAATCGGGCGAAACGGCAGACACCCTTGCCGCCATGGAAGAGGGACGGCGGAAAGGCGCCGTGCTGTGGAGCATTGTCAACGCCATCGGCTCGCAAGCCATGCGCATTGCTGATGGATTCATCTCGATGCAAACCGGACCTGAAATCGGCGTTGCCTCGACCAAAGCCTTTACCGCCCCCCTGGTTGACCAGTACATGCTAGCGATTCTGCTGGCAGATCTGCGCGGCACAATTGACGATAAAACCCGCAGCGCGCTCGTTGCCGACTTGCGCCTCATCCCAGACCTGGTGGGCCGCACACTCGAACGTGAAAGCGAGGTGGAAGCCGTTGCTCATGTTCTCAAGGATATTCGCAACTGTTTGTACCTAGGGCGCGGCATCAACATGCCCATTGCTTACGAAGGCGCACTGAAACTGAAAGAGATTTCCTACATCCATGCCGAAGGCTATCCCGCCGGCGAAATGAAGCATGGCCCCATTGCGCTGATTGACGAACACATGCCGGTGCTGTGCCTTGCGCCCAAAGACCCCTGGCACGAGAAGATGATCTCACAAATTCAGCAGGCAAAGGCGCGCGGCGGCAAGGTCATTGCTGTGGCAACCGATGGCGACGAACTGGTGCAAGGCATGGCAGACCACGTCCTATGGGTGCCGGAAACGCCCTGGATGCTTTCGCCCGTAGTCACCGTGCTGCCGCTGCAGATGCTGGCGTATCACATCGCTGCCCTGCGCGGGCTGGATGTGGATCAGCCTCGGAATCTCGCTAAAAGCGTCACGGTGGAGTAACAGGTACAGGTCACGTTTGAGTCGCCCATTGTGTCCCAAACGTGACCTGGGACTTTTTGGGTAGTACTTTTAGGGGGGAATACATATCAATACTGTTTGGCAATCGGGCAATTGAAATTTGGACGATTGGGCGTAAAATAAAAGAAAATCTCGCTGAACCCTAAAAGAACTGAGCCGAAACGATATCATTTATTTTTCTTTTGCTTCCATAATTATTTTCAGGCTCACAAGAAAAAAGAAGGAGTTCAGAAATGAAAGAGTTCAACTCACAAAAAGGACAGGCGCTCATCCTGATTGTGTTCGGCATTGTAGCGCTCATTGGTTTTACTGCCCTGGCGGTGGACGGCGGGCGGGTCTTTGCGGACCGCCGCGGCGCCCAGAACGCGGCTGATACTTCTGTGATGGCTGCAGCGCTGGAATACATCAACCAGTCGGCTAAAAATCCGGGCACAGCCAGAGATTTGGCAAAGAATGCAGCGGAAACTCTTATTACCCAAAACGAACAACACGCCAAAGCCAGTTATACCGTTACCGTAGTATTCTGTGACGAAGTGGCCGGCAGTGATCCTTGTACTCTGCCTAGCGGCGCCAATCCGGCAGATTACATTCGCGTTCGTATTGTATCGGTAGTGCCGATGACCTTCGCAAAGGTACTCGGACGAGAAACGGTCACAAACGTGGTCGAAGCAATCAGCCGCGTGGAAGGCACACTAAGCAGCGGTGCCTTTAGCGCCGGCGCCGGGATGTACTCGGTCAAAGGCGGCAACTACGACGACTGCTTCAAAGTACTGGGCAGCGCCAGTATCGCCTTCCACAATACGGGCATCTTCGTCAACTGCGCCGGCAGCAACGCTTTGAGCTTTGGCGGCTCGGCAAATATCTACATGGATGCCAACGCTCAAGTGGTGGGCTGCTCCGACGATTTGAACTTCAAAATTGGCGGCACCGGCAAAATTGAATGCAATGCCCCCGCACAAACCGTGGATAAAGATACTTTTGCCGGCGTCCCCACCACCCTGCCTACACCCACCTGCTCCACGCCGGGTAGTCACGATACCACCAATAACGTCATGTATCCGGGCGCATTCACCAGCAAGAGCCTCAAAAAAGACACGGTCTTGATGCCCGGCACCTACTGCTTCAGCGGCTCATTAACTCTGCTCGCCGGCGCCAACATCCGCGGCAGCGGCGGCGCTGTAAAGCTTGTCCTATCAAACGATTTGGCCCTCAAAGGTTCAGCCAACCAATTTTCTGACCTGGAAATTTATGCTCAGAATGCAGATGTTTCGATCACTGCACAGGGTGCCCTGACCGCCGACCGCATGCGCTTCTTTGGCAATGGGAACAGTTCCTTCAGTGTTCAGGCGCAGGGTGCGCTGACCTCCGGCAACATCTACATCTACTCGGAAACCGGGCAAATTGACATCCAGGCAGGCGCTGATGTGGACATCACTGCCCCACCCCAGGGAGATACCTTTGGCGGCTTGTTGATGTACATGCCCTGGGATAACCCCAATGACTTCATCCTCAACGGCGGCTCGGGCAACACCTGGCGCGGCACCATCCTTATGCCTAAAGCCGATGTCACCTACAACGGAAACGCAGGTTTCCAACTCTACGGTCAGGTGATTGCTTACACCTTCAAACTCAACGGTAACACCGGTGGCGACATCTACTACGATTCCGACTACGTCTATTCCCCGCCGCCTAATCCAAAAGTCTACATTGAAAAATAAGTGTAGTGTAACCTTTTTTAATCTTACAATGCCTGCCATTCCCGTCCGAACCCCGTAAAATAGAGATGCCTGAATATCAGGTCTCTATGTATTTTTGTTTTTTGTAGATTTGGAGATAAAGGAGCGAATATGATCAAATCATTACGTGTATTTTTCCTTTCTTTCACCATTCTGGCATTCCTGCTGTTCAGCACCATCGGCACGACCCCCGTCTATGCCGATGATGGCAGCGGGACCGATCCCTCCGCGTCGGAAACCACCACGCCGACCGAAGAGACCCAGCCGGAACCCCCCGCTGGTGATGAAGCACCGCCGCCGGCGGAAGAACCGCCCCCACCTACAGAAGAAACACCTCCTGTTGTGGAAGAAACCCAGCCTGTTGAAGAGAGTGCCCCCTCTGAAACACTTGAATCTATCATCGAACAAGTGCCAGACAACACCACCCTCACGGTTCTGGATGCTGAAGGCGAGGTGCTTCCCCTCGCATCACAGGAATCTGTGGATGCAATCGCCTCGGGCTATGACCCCATCTGGTGTCCGGTGGGTCAGGTACCCACGCCTGGTGAAAATGGCTGTACCCAATCCTTCAGCAGTTTCGACGAACTGCTTGCCTTCCTCAAAGCCAATGAAGGCGACGCCGCATATCAGCAGGCAGGTACCATTTACATCCAACAGGGTGATTACATGGGTGGAGAACCCAGCATTGACTTCAATGCCTACAACTTCACCCAATTCAACAACTACGACCTCACCCTGCAAGGCGGCTGGGACACAAACTACCAGCCATCCGATGGTGACCCAACCTTCACAACCACCAACTTCAACGCACCGATCATCATCGGTTCGAGTTCGAACCCCTGGATTGGTTCGCTCACCCTCAACAACATCTTCATCTCGGGCGTTTCTGGCCAAGCCGGGTTGACCCTCTACTCGGCAGGTGACATCAACCTCAATGATGTCGAAGTCACCGATTCGCAATCCGGCGCCAGCCTCCACGCCGGCGGGAACGTCACCGTTCAGCGCTCCAAATTCAACAACAACGGTTCCGGCAACGTGGAAGACCCGGTCGGCAAGGGACTGGAAGTCGTCAGCGGCGGCGCTGTTACCCTTGCCTCCGTTGAGGCCAGCCACAACCAAATCTTCGGCGCAGATATTCAGGCGGTTGGTAACGTCGTCGTCAGCAACGGCTTCTTCAACAGCAACCAGGGCTACGCTTACATCAACGGCTGGGTCTATGACGGCTACGGGTTGAAGATCGTCACCAGCGGCGACATTACCGTGAGCGACGTTACCGCCAACGATAACTTCCTCTTCGGCGCTCACCTCGAAGGCGCAGCCATCAACGTTTCCAACAGTTCCTTCAGCGAAAACAACTCCGACTGGCACGAACACTCCACCGGCTCTGGCTTGAAAATCGCCGGCAGCGGCGATGTGACGCTCGCCGGCGTCAGCGCCAATAACAACCAGATATTCGGCGCCGATATTCAAACCTCCGGCAAAGTGAACGTGACCGATAGCTTCTTCAACGGCAACACCTCCTACACCTACTCACAGGAAGGTGAGAAGAGCTACTACGGCTACGGGCTGCACATTTTCACCACCGATGACGTTTCCCTGCTGCGCGTCGAAGCGACAGGCAACTATCTCTACGGCGCCTTCATCGAAGCCAACGACGTCGCCATTGATACCGCCAACTTCAGCAACAACGGCTCTGGTGATGCCCTCGCCCTGACTGGCTATGGCTTGAAGGTCGTCAGCGAAAATGACGCCGCCCTCATCCGCGTCACCGCCAACGACAACCAGAAATTCGGCGCCGACATTCAGGCAACCGGTGCTGTTGCTATTCAGGATTCCTTCTTCAACGGACACATTGCCTACTACCACGACTACTTCAGCGGCGAAATCCTGCAGCGCGATGGCGGCTATGGCTTGCGTGTTGTCACGCTTGGTCCCATCGCCCTCAACAATGTAACCACAGAGGGCAACTATCTCTACGGCACCTACCTGGAGGGAGGCTACACCGCCATCGAGAATAGTTCATTCGTCAACAATGGTTCAGGGCAGATCACCAACCCTACCGCCTACGGCTTATCGGTGCACAGCTCCAACGCCGTCGTTATGGTGGGCGTGAACGCCAGCAACAACCAGCTGTTCGGCGCCGATATCCAGGCTGTGGAAAATGTGACCATCACCAACTCCTTCTTCTCCGGTCACCAAACGGTCACCTTCTCTCCGTGCATCGGGTTGACCTTCTATGGCTACGGCTTAACCGTCAACACCCAGGGCAACATCAACCTCAACGGTGTAGCCGCCAACTTCAACAACCTGTGGGGCGCCAGCCTGACCGGTAACAACGTCACCGTGTACAACAGCCAATTCAACAACAACGTCTCCGACTCGAACATCTTCATTGACGACACGGGCTTGATCATCAACGCCAGCGGCTACGTGGACATCTTCCGCGTCGAAGCCAAAGAGAACCGTCTGATCGGAGCGACCATCACGGCGCAGGGCGATGTTTTCATCACCGACAGTACCTTCACCGACAATCGCGGTTATACCTGCATCTACAACTGGTGTCCTGAAGGCAGCCTCATCTACCACGGCTTTGGCTTGCAAGTCACCACGCCCGGCACCATCGAACTATACGGCGTCAACGCCAGCAATAACAACCTCTTCGGCGCAGAACTGAATGGCGCGACCATCCTGGTTGAAAACAGCCTGTTCGACAATAACCAGTTTGGCAATGGGCTTACCGTCAACGCCACCGACAACGTCACACTGACCAACGTCACCGCCACCAACAACGGCGGCAACGGCGTGGAAGTCAATGGCGTCTGTCAGAAGATCGTTCAAGTCACCGGCGGCACCTACACCGACAACACTCTCTACGGTCTCAAGGTCATCAACGCTACCCTCAACCTCGACGGCGGGCAGACGTTTGCAAATAATGGTTCCGGCAATTTCTTCAACGATACTGCCACCTGCGTAATCGTCCCCACTGCAACAGTAATTGCCAGCACTTCTTCCACCACCAATGGAGGATCGCAAACCATCAGCCTGCCCAACTCTTCGCAGGATACAAAGATCGAGAAAAAAGGCAAAAACAGCGGCCTGGGTAAAAAATCCAAGCACAAAAAGAATATGGCCAAGAAGGCCGCCATCAAAAAAGCAATCGGCAAATTCCGCCGCGCCATAAAGTAAAAGACCGCCTTCTGTTATGAATAATTGAGGAACAGCCGTCGTGCTGTTCCTCAATTTCTTGTAAGGACTGCTCATGAACTTCAACACCTACATCCGCGCCGCCTTCTTCTCCCTGCTCATTGGTATCCTCCTGCCCGCCTGTGTCAGCGCTCCGGCGGTACCCCCTCCCCCAACCCCTCAAGTCGAATATATCGTCATCACAGCCACCCCGCCCCCTGCAACCCCCACTCCCGACCCTTGCGCCCCAGAAAATATTCAGGCAGAAGTGCAAAAGATACACGCCTACATGCGCGAATTCGACGACGCCTCAACCCTTGCCGCCAACCGCCCCCGCGAAGAACTCGCCGCATCCATCGCCGACCTGCAGCGGATTCGCCGAGCGGCGGAGGATCAACCCACCCCCTCCTGCCTGGCAACGCTCAAACTCTACCAGGTTTCTCACATGAACACGGTCATTAACACGCTGATTGCATTTTTAGGTGGCGCCGACCAAGCCACCGTGGACCAAGGCATTGCCCTGGCGCGCGACCAGCATGACCGATACACCCTCGAACTTGCCCGCGTGCTGGGCATTACGGTCGAGCCGGCAACCTCTATCATCGCCCCATCACAGACCCCCAGCCCATAAAGCAAAAACCTCATTCACTAAAAACCTGACTTCGGTCAGGTTTTTGTTTTTATATTCACGGGAAACTACCAGAGCCGGACTTGCTATCTGAGAGAGCGTTTTAATATTGCGCGTAAGCGACGTTCTCTAACGTCGCTGGATGCGCTAAAGAGCGCATCCTACGCATTTTGGGAAAACAAACAAGGACCTTTTAAAACACTCTCTGACCTCAATGCTCCCTCGTGAATAAATGAGGAATAGATCGGCTGAGGCTCCAGTTTATGCGGGGTTTGCGTCGGATTGTCATCCTGCTTTTACACAAAGTTTGACATACTCTACCTCATCCAAATCTGACACACCATCTCTCTTTACAAATTCGTAATTTCAGGGACGAACTTTCAAAATTGTTTGTAACCAGCCTTATCAAACATTCAGAATTTCCGTCACGTCGGCAGGCTCAAAATCATTTTCAGGAGCAATTCAATGAAACATTATTCATCAGAAAAAGGGCAGGCACTGATCCTAATCACCTTTGGGATCATCGCCCTTATCGGTTTCACAGCTCTGGCAGTAGATGGAGGGCGGGCGTTCGAAGACCGCCGCCACGCTCAAAACGCTGCTGACACGGCCGCTCTTGCTGCAGCGCTCGCCAAGGTAAAAGGCGAGAACTTCGTAACCCCAGCACTGAATCTTGCCGCCAACAACGGTTACGACAACGATACAGACAGCATCATAGAGGTTAACCTGTGCAGCGAAAGCGGAGTTGTCTGCGAAAATTTGCCCCCAGGTGCCAATCCATCCGAGTATATTCGCGTCAGAATCACCTCGCTTGTCCCTACAACATTCATGCGCGTACTCGGCAGGAATCAAATCACCAACAGGGTTGAAGCCATTGCCCGTGCACAGGGTAATTTCTCGTCTTCATCCGGCGGTTCTCTGTTCAACGGAGCAGCCATGGTTGCTACCAAAGGCGGAAACTACAATCAATGCTTCCTGCTGAACGGCAGCGCAAAGCTGGAAATTCATAACAGCGGCATCTACGTCAACTGCAGCGGCAGTCAGGCATTGTTCATGAATGGCGGCGCAAATCTGGAAATGGACGCCATGGGACAGGTAGTGGGCTGCTACAAAACAAACGGCAATGCATCTTACGATCCCATCACTTGCAGCGTAAACGGTGGAGTTTCGCAAACAATCAATGAAACCACCTTTGCAACCATGCCGACCACCGAACCGCCGCCCACCTGCGGCGGAAACGCACCCGCTCCTGTGGTCAATGGCAGCACCATTACCTATTCACCCGGCACTTACTCCAATATCACCATCAATAGCGGCAATACCGCCATCCTGACGCCGGGGATATACTGCGTGAACGGAAGTTTCAACCTGAACGGTAATGCCCGTCTCGAAGGACCAAACGGAAGAGTCCAACTGGTGCTGCAAAACCAGAGTATCGTATTGAACGGCGGCGGCATGATTAATTTCAATGACCTGGAGATCTACAGCAATAATGCCAGTTTCCTGTTGAACGGTGGAGCCATCTTCCGCGCCAACCGTCTGCGCATGTATTCAACCGGCAGGGGCTCCTTCACGGTCAACGGCAATGCAGAACTTTCATCCAGCAATGCCTACTTCTACCTGAAGACCGGCAACATCACCTGGAACGGCAATTCGATTCTCAACCTGCACGCTCCCACTCAAGGGGATCCGTATGCCGGGCTGTTGGTTCACATGCCATGGAACACCACCACTAGCGGCGTCACGTTCAACGGCGGTTCCAATATCCATCTGTATGGAACCTTCCTTGCCCCCCGCCGACCCATAACCTTCAACGGCGGCGTTGAGTTCGAATTGCACAGCCAAATCATCGGCTACACCTACATCGTCAATGGCGGCGGTGAAGTGGAAATTTACTTCCAGGCTGATGAAAACTACAGCCAACCGAATTCCACCGCTCCAACTGTCGAACTGACCAAGTAACCAATTCCCGCATAATGTCCAGCCAGCCCGCGTAAGTTGCCATTACGCGGGCTGGTTTTCCAACCCATCCGGTCCCGCAAATTCGCCGCTATAATACCCACTAACCTCACATCAGGAGCCAGCCCATGCGCCCCGACTGGGACTCATACTTCATGAAAATTGCCTATGCTGTCTCCGAACGCAGCACCTGTGACCGCGCCTTCGTCGGCTGTGTGCTTGTGTTGGAAAAACGCATCCTCACCACCGGCTTCAACGGCTCTCCTGCCGGGCAGGCGCATTGCGACGAAGTTGGTCACCTCATGGTGGACGGACATTGCGTTCGCACCATCCATGCCGAAACAAACGCCATCATCCAAGCGGCACTGCACGGCGTTTCCACCAAAGGCGCCACCTGTTACGTCACGCACCTGCCCTGCATCCACTGCACCAAGGCGCTCATCAATGCCGGTATCACCCGCATTGTGTACAGCCATGCCTATCGGGCGGACGAAAACGCCATGAATTTTCTCAAAGCCGCAAACATCGAAGTCGTTCAAAAGGAGTTGACCCATCCCTTCTCGCCCGTCATTTCCCCGTAACGCAGGCTTCAGCCTGTAATTACTCTGCCATTACAGACCCTAGGACAATCGGCCTACTGTGTCTTTTTGTTCTCTCATCTTAGTTCATGGAGATTTTGTAAAAAGGCTTTTTCTGTGCTTTCAGTGCGCTCGTTAGTGAAAGAGCCCTTAAGAACAAATCTATATTGCGAATTAACAAATTAATCGAACAATCTCGTAGCACAGGATTATGATCTTTAAGAAAATATTTTCGTAATGTTTGCGTAGGGCGCGTTCTCTTACACGCCCGTCGGCATAACACTTGCCCTCGATTTTGGCTTTTTAGTCGAGGGTCTTGAAAAGAGAAAGCCTTCTGAGTAGAGTGAAGTTGTGAAACCAAACTCAATCAGAAGGCTTTCATGATTAAGAATAACACGCAACCACTGCTTTTGCAAAAGTTATTTGAACTACTGTCAGCACATCGCGGGGCGTTTGAACAGGAGCGTGTGTATTGGCGGAATGTGGGGATGGTGGTTGGAGAAGTTTTCAATTTTGGTCGCCATACAGTGACGCAGATGCTGTTGTCGCTGGGGGGCTGGAAGGGGATTGAAGCGCCTGGTACCGGCTGTTCAGTCATGGGCGCGATCGAGAAGAACGCATGGCACAGATGATGCTGCAGGAAACAGCGCAGGAAGTGGCTGAAAGCGAGCCGTATGTGCTAGGAGTGGACGGTGTGCAGATTCCGCGCAGCAGCCTGAAGATGGCTGGATTGACCTGTGTCCAATGGGCGCGAAATGGACTGGATAAACTCGGGCGCGCCGCCCAAGCGGTCTTGGTTCTGGCTGATGGTTCATTTGATACCTTGGATTTCTGGTCGGGCTTGCCCCAACGGGTCATCCTGGCTGTGCGCACGGCTCGCAACCGAGCCTTGTACTGGCTGCCAAAGCAGCATGCCGGGCCGGGACGTCCAGCCAGTTATGATCCACAAGCGCCCCATCCGTCCGAATGGCTGCACAAGGGTCGCTCCTGGCAAAAACGGGATATTCCTGTGCGCGGCAAACTCATCCTGATGAAATTTCAAGTCATCGGTCCGGTTGTGCGTGCTGGTTTGCCACACATCCCCATGTTCCTGATTGTTGTAAAAGGAATGCATCGCAAGGTGGGGAGTGTCTGGGCGTATGTCGTTCTACTCTTGGCAGCCTACCGCGCTTGGGGCTTGCTCGGCGCTCCCCCACTCCCCACCCGCTGGTGACAGGGCGCAAGACGCTGGTCATTCAACACCCTCTGGCGACAATATCGCGCCGCGTTCTGGCCCCCCCAATTTCAGGCACTTTGGACACGAACCCCCGACAACTGGCTCAAAAAAGAAACTTTCCTCGCCGGTTTAGCCAATTCTGCCGCACTCAATACCCGAATCTGAACAAAAAAGGGCGCTTTCGCACCCTTCTTCGTCTCGGTGTTCACTATGGCTTTGGCCCAAAGAGCCAAAGTCGAGGGCAGTTTCCTTTGTAGGGTGTTCACCCTATCCTGTCATAGCCAACTGCTGAAAAAATTCACTAGGCATCAGAATGACAAACGCTTATTCTTATAACAAAGAGACATTAGCGCTTCTTATTGCGGAGAGAAACATGGTCGAACTTTCCAGCCTGCGGGTATTTCTTGCGGCGGCGGAGGAATTAAACTTCAGCCGAGCCGCCAAGCGGCTGCACATGTCTCAGTCAGCGGTCAGTCAGAGCATTCAGGCGCTGGAGCGCGCATACAACACGGAACTCTTCATCCGCGGCGGGCGCGCGGTTGAATTGAGCGAGGCAGGGCAAACGATTTTGCCGATGGTGCGCGAAGTATTGCTTGCCGCGCGCCTGTTGGAAGACAGCCTCCAAGAAATCAACCATCAGGTCGGCGGTGAACTGCTCATCGGCTGTTCCACCTCGGCAGGCAGATACCTGCTGCCCATCCTGCTGGCAGAATTTCGACACAATTACCCCGCCGCTCTGCCGCGCGTCAAAGTATTGAGCCGTGACGGTGTGGTGGAGCGTCTGCTCAACCGCATGATACCGATTGGCATCTCCAGCAAATTGATTGAACACCGCGACATCGTCTGTACTCCCTTCTTCGAAGACCGTCTCACTCTCATCGTTTCGCCCAGTCATCCGTGGGCAACCTACGGCCGCGCCCTGCCCTCCGACTTGCTCGATCAGCCCATCGTCAAATGCGAAGAAGCGAGCGGCACTTGCGAAACGGTCATGGAAGGATTGAAGCAGCATCATATCACCATGGACAATCTCAAGATTGTCATGGAACTTGGCAGCATGGAAGCGGTGGCGCTCTCGGTCGAGCGCGGTGTGGGCATTGCCTTCGTCTCTGAAATGATTGCCGCGCGCGGGCTGGCGCTAGGGCGCTTGAAAAAGGTGGAAGTGGAGGGGATGGATCTGCGCCGCAAAATTTACATGGCGCGCCACATTGGCTTCCCCTTTACGCGGGCGCAATCGCTGTTTTGGGATTTCGTCAAGTCGCAATACGAAAAAATCAACAACGAGCTTTGGGACAGTCTGGTACACTTCAAAGCGGCGGACGGATAGTTGCCCGCCAGCCGCAGAATATGCTACACTACAGGCATGACGCCGTTGCACCCCATCCTTGCAGTCAGCGGTTGAGCATGACGAAACAAACCCTCAACGAGGTTTGTTTCGTTTTATTTTCACTCCCGGAGGAACCATGCTATCACCCATCGAAAAAATCCTCTTTCTCGTCGCAGTTGCCGTTTCGCTCTACTTCACGTATACAGGCGTAAAGCGCATCATCGGTCACATCGCCAGCGGGCAGGGCAAACCCAACTGGAGCCTGATTGGAAAACGCCTCGGCGAACTCATCGTCAAAGTAGGGCTGTTTCAACCGGTCTTCCGCTTCCGCTTGTGGACGAGCATCCTGCATGCGCTCGTTGGCTGGGGGTTTCTCTCCTTCCTGCTCATCAACCTGGCAGATTTGATGTACGCTTTCACCAACTACAAACTTCTCGAACATTTGGGGGTTTTTGGAGATTTCTATCGCGGACTGGCCGACGTGGCAAACGTGGCAATCCTGGCTGGCATGTTGGCGTTGGTCATTCGCCGCTTCGTCCTTCGACCTGCGACTCTTTCCACGCGCGAGACGACTCTCCTTCACCCCAAAGCGCGCTTCGGCATCCTGCGCGATTCAGCCATCGTGGCGTTATTCATTCTGACGCATAACACCGCGCGGCTGCTAGGAGAATCGTTTTACGTGGCGGAGAAAGGCTTCGACCGCTGGCAGCCGTTCATTTCGGCGGTGGCAGGCTTATGGTCTGGGGCAGATGCGGGAACGCTGCTCATCGGCGAACGAATCATGTTTTGGCTGTCCATCGGCGCGGTGGTGGCATTCCTCCCCTACTTCCCATACAGCAAGCACATTCACCTGTTCTTTGCGCCCATCAACTTTGCCCTGAAGCCCGAGCGCCGCTCCATCGGCGAATTGAGTTACGTCAATCTCGACGACCAATCCATCGAACAATTCGGCGCAGCGACGATGAAGGACTTGGGCTGGGAACAGATCATGGACAGTTACGCCTGCATCATGTGTTTCCGCTGCCAGGAGGTGTGCCCTGCCTATAACACCGGCAAACTGCTTTCGCCCGCCGCATTAGAAATCAACAAACGCTACCATTTGAACTACGGCGGCGCGACCGATGTGCCAATGACGCAATTGATTTCGGAGGAGGCGGTGTGGGCATGCACCTCGTGCGGCGCGTGTGTGGATATTTGCCCGGTGGGCAATGAACCCATGCGCGATATTCTCGACATCCGCCGCAATCTTTCGATGATGGAAAGCGCGTTCCCCAAACAGCTGGAGGCGGCATTCAAGGGCATGGAGCGCAACATGAACCCGTGGAATGTTTCGCAAGCCGACCGCATGAAGTGGGCGGAAGGGCTGAACGTGCCGACCATTGAGCAAAACCCCGAACCCGAAATTTTGTGGTGGGTTGGCTGTGCGCCCGCCACCGATGTTCGCGCCCAGAAGACCGCCCAAGCCTTTGCCCGAATTCTGAACGCAGCCGGGGTCAACTATGCCGTGTTGGGGAAGAATGAAGCCTGCACGGGCGATTCGGCGCGGCGCGCCGGGCGGGAAGATATTTTCTTTGGGCTGGCTTCGCAGAATGTGGAAATTCTCAACGAGATCAAACCCAAACGTATTGTGACGACCTGCCCGCACTGTCTGCATACCATCAAGAATGAATATCCCGCTTTTGGCGGGAACTACACCGTCATCCATCACACGCAACTAATCAATGAACTGGTGGGAGCGGGGAAAATACAGCTATCTGTGAGCAGTGAACAGTACACGGTAACGTTCCATGACCCGTGTTACCTGGGCCGGCACAATCAGGAATTCGATGCGCCGCGCGAGAATTTGAAAGCCGCCGGCGTGACGACCATCGAGATGCCGCGTCACGCCGCCAAGTCATTCTGTTGCGGCGCAGGCGGGGCGCAAATGTGGAAGGAGGAGGAGGCAGGCACGAGCCGCGTCAACGAAGCGCGGTTCAGGGAGGCAAAATCCACGGGAGCAGGCACTGTCGCCGTTGGTTGTCCGTTCTGCCTGACGATGATGAGCGATGCATCCAAAGCAGACGGTGGAGAAATTCAGGTGAAGGATGTGGCGGAACTGGTTGCCGAGCGGTTGAAAACAGAGGAGTGAGTATGCTCGATCTCAACTCGAAATTCGGGCGTGTCGTCAAAAAGCATTTGAAAGATGAATATTTCATCTGGCTGACAACAGTGGACGCCAAAGGCGCCCCTCAACCGCGGCCCGTCTGGTTCGTTTGGGAGGACGGTTCCTTTTTGATCTTCAGCCAGCCGAATGCGTTCAAGGTACGGCATTTGAAGCGCAACCCAAAAGCGGCGCTGCATTTCAACACGGCAGACGAGGCTGGCGAACAGCATGTGATTGTCTTCAGCGGCGAAGCGGCATTCGATGAGAACGCGCCGCCGGCGCATCAACACCGGGCGTATATGAGGAAGTATAAGACAGGCATTCTGCACCTGAATTCAACGCCCGAAGAATTTAGCCGTGAGTATTCCACAGCGATTCGCATCAGACCGACAGAAGTGCGCGGCTGGGTGTAAAATAACCTGCATTCGGGATTACCGTTGAAGCGTCCCGAAGGTTTTACAGAATGCAAGTTGGACGGCAAAGCCGAACCTTCGGGACGCTTGTTCTACGTATCCCGAATTGACGTTGGAAAGTGTTCGCTCACGCAGGAGGAGTTATGAAAGATACGATTCGCACGCTTCACCCTGCCAGGAAACAGGGGGTAAAGATTAGCCGCGAAAAATACGAAATCATCCATCGGGCAATTACTTCCACCCTCAGCCAGAACGGTGAAATGCCTTTTATGAAACTGGCCCGTGCAGTGGAAAAAGAGTTGCGTGGCAAATTCGAAGGCTCGGTTACGTGGTATGTGACCACAGTGAAACTGGATATGGAAGCGCGCGGGGAACTGCGCCGCGTCCCTCACTCAAGACCGCAACTGGTACGGCTCGTTAAATAACAGCCGTAGAAGCGAGCAGGCGCGGCAGTTCGACTATTTCTTCACTCAAGTTCAATAAAGGATTCTCTATGGCGGATTTACCGATTTTTGACATTCAACAGGCGCATCGGTTTTTCTCAACCGATTGCTTCAACAAGACCTGGGAAAACATCGAAAAGAACGGCGCTCGTTCTTACGAAGAAAACATGGAAATGCTGCATACTGCCATTGCTTCCCTTTGGCATTGGTCGCAGCGGGAGGATGTAACCCCCAGAGAGTTATCCATCGGTCACTGGCAGGTTGCGCGCGTGTATTGCCTGATTCGGCAGCCGCACAACGCCCGCCGATACGGGCTGCTTGCCCTGCAATATGCAAAAGAAGCCTCATCCGCTTTTCTGTGCGGCTATGCCTATGAGACCCTCGCCCGCGCCGAGATGATTGCCAACAACCGCGTGGCGATGAAGGTCTACCTCGAAAAAGCCTACGATATGCTGGCGCAAATCGAGGAGCAGGAGGATAAGCAGCTGCTTGCCAGCGATTTGAATACCATCAAATAGTGTCGTTCGCTTACCTTATTGCAAACACCCTTAAAGTCTGTCACTGCGAGTGGCGCCAAAGCGCCACGAAGCAGTCTTCTGCAGTGAGGAGATTGCTTCGCCGCCTTTGGCGTCTCGCAATGACATCATTGAAATAGAGCAAGGAGAATACCTTATCATGGAACGGCTCGTCCCGGTTACTTCGCGGGAGGATATTTTCCCGGCGCTGCGCAACACGCCGCTGGGGCTTTTGCTCGAATATCACAACCTTCAACGGGAGTACGACAGTTACACTAAGGCGCAGTTACTGATCGGCATGTGCATGGATCACCGCAAGCACCTGCATATTCCCGATAATTTTGCCTATATTATTCGTGCCGGCGGGGCGAATCTGCGTTACAGCGAGTTCAAAGTCTCCTATGCCATTGCGGTGGGAGGCGTCCGCTATCTTGCGCTGATCGGTCACACCCAGTGCGGAATGGTAAATCTGATGGCGCGCCGCGAAGCCTTCATCAAAGGCTTGATCGAAAATGCAGGCTGGGAGGCAGAGTGGGCGGAACAGCATTTCATGCACTTTGCGCCGATGTTCGAAATTGGCAATGAAGTGGATTTTGTCCTCAGCGAAGCCAAACGCCTGCGGCTGCGCTACCCCAAAATTGAAGTGGCGCCGCTGTTGTATAGGGTGGAAGATAACCTGCTCTACCAGGTGAGCGAAAGCGCCTGAAACACAGTCAAACAGCGCTTTCCTCTGCTGAACCCGCGAACCGGTAGTAGCACCATAAACCGTGAAGTCTTGCGCAAAGAAGAACCTTAGCCACAGATTTCACGAATTTCCACAGATTGGAATTCAAAATCCGTGAAATCTGTGCTAATCTGTGGCAAAAGGGAACCACCTACCGTCAGCCAAAAGGGGGAAGAAACCTACCGCTGTATGTCATTGCAAGGGCTGTTGGTCGAGTAGGGCGAGCGTTCCTCTCGCCCGTATCGAGACCCAGCCCGAAGAGCCACGCCGAGGCTCGCCCGAGGCGCAATCTCCAGCATTTGCGGGGAGACTGCCACGCTCGCTGCGCCCGCTCGCAGTGACAGGTAAGCGGTGAGGGCAAAAGACTCTGACCACGGTTAACGGGAAGAGTAGAACGAAACCACAAATGACACAGATAAAATGGCTTTTGGATGATTTTTTATCAAGCATCAGCGTTTATCTGTGGTCAATCCCGCCAGAAACGGGAGAGCCTAAAAAATCAGACCCGTTCCATGCTCAAGGACGGGTCTGATTTTGTCTTTATTTCGGTTCGTACAAGACGCGATTGCCCGTTTACTGGATCAACCCCAGTTTTTTACCCGCCTCGCCAATGACCTCCATCGCGCGTTCGATTTCATCCGGCTCATGCGCAGCGGTGACGGTGGCGCGCAGGCGGGCAAGCCCCTCCGGCACGGCGGGCGAGACAACCGGCAGGACGAACACGTCGTTATGCTGGCATTCGCGCGTCATGGCAAAGGCGGTGTTGTCGTCGCCGCACAACACGGGGACAATGGCGGTTTCAGTGAGCATGGTATCGAAACCCATACTCTTCAGCCCGCCGATAAACTGACGGGTGTTCTGGTTGAGGCGTTCGATGCGCCAGGGTTCATCGAGAATGACCTTGAAGGCTTCGTTCGCAGCGGCGGCTTGCGCGGGCGGCAAAGCGGCGGAGAAGATATACGCGCGGCTGGCGTGACGCAAATAGGTGATGATGTCTTTGTTGCCAGCCACGTACCCGCCCACCGAGGGGATGGTCTTGCTCAGCGTGCCCATTTTGATGTCTATGACATCGTACATGTTGAAGTGTTCTTCGATGCCCGTGCCGCGTTTGCCCAGCACGCCCACCGAGTGCGCTTCGTCAATCATCAGCCAGGCTTTGTATTTTTTGCACAATTCCGCCATCTTCGGCAGGTCAATGATGTCGCCGTCCATGCTGAAGACGGAATCGGCAATGACCAGTTTCGCCACATCCGGGGGAGCGTTGCGCAGCAAGCCTTCGAGATGTTCCATGTCGTTGTGGCGAAAACGGCGAAACTCCGCTCCAGACATGAGACATCCATCCACGATGGAGGCGTGATTGAGTTTATCCGAAAAGACGTAATCGCCGCGCCCCATCAGCGTGGAGACCACCGTTAGGTTGGTGGCATAGCCGGAAGAATAGGTAATGGCGGCCTCGGCATGCTTGAAGTGGGCAATCGTCTCTTCCAGTTCGGTGTGCAGCGTGAGCGACCCCGCCAGCGAGCGCACGCCGTTTGTGCCGGTGCCGAATTTATCCACCGCGCGTTTGGCGGCTTCGTTGATACGCGGATGATTAATCAAGCCCAGGTAACTGTAGGAAGCGTACATGCCCATTTCCCGCCCGTTCACGCGCACCTTCATGCCGGGCAGAATTTCTTCTATGGGCTGGTTGTAAAAATATAAATCGTTTGCCTTGACGTAGGCAACGCGCTCCGTAAATGCCTTGATTCGGCGTGTTACTGCATCGTCGGTTTGATGGACATCCATTCCAATCCTCCAAAAAAATAGTGGGGGAAGTGTAGCAGAGGGGCGGGGTTCTGTCCAGTTACAGCCGCACGGGGCTGCCTGTGCGCGCCGATTCGAGAAATGCGACAATCGCCGCCACGTTGGCACGGCTGTCTTCCAGCGGAATGCGCGGCGGTTTGCCCAGCAGAATGGCGTCTGCCATATCTTCCACCTCGCCGCTGTATAACTCGGCGCCTTTGATGGTGATGGTTTCAATGCGCTCGCCGCGCGTCAGGTAGATTTTCTCGGCAATGCCGGGCTTGAAGGGGTGCGGAATGTTCAGCGCGCCTTCACTGCCCACGATTTCCATAAAAGCATGAAAGGGAATGACAAAACTGGAATCAAACTGGGCGAGGATGCCGCCCTCGAAACGCATCTGCCCAAGGAACGTCTCGTCAATACCGCTCGGACCCGTCACCTGCCAGCCAAATACTTCGAGCGGCTCCGCGCCCACTACGGCGCGCGCATAATTGATGGGATAACACCCCACATCCCAAATGCTGCCGCCGCCCCATTCGGGTTTCAGGCGCACGTCCCCTTCGCGGGTGAGGATAAAGGTGAAGGAACCACGAATTAGTTTCAAAGTCCCGAGCGAACCGCTTTTGACGAGTTCCATCACCTTCAGCGTCTGCGGGTGATGGCGGTACATGAAGGCTTCCGCCACCACGCGTCCATGTTTGCGCGCCGCCGTGATAATCGCATCCACCTCCGCCACGCTCAAGGCAAGCGGCTTTTCGCACAAGACGTGCTTGCCCGCCTCCACTGCTTTGATTGTCCATTCGGCGTGCAGGTGGTTGGGCAGCGGGTTGTAGATGACGTCAATTTCCGGGTCGGCGAGAAGCGCCTCATACGAACCATAAGCGCGCGAGATTTTCTTCTCGCGGGCGTAGGCATCGGCGGCAGCCTGCGAACGCGAAGCCACCGCCAGCAGTTTGTTGCGCCGCGAAACTTGAAGCGGCGGAATCAGCGCGCGGTTGATGCGCGCCGTGGAAAGGATGCCCCAATTCAACGGTTTGGACATAAACATTCCTTTTGCAAAAAGGCAGCCGCTCGAGCGACTGCCTTTTATCTTATCATGAACAGAACTTGCAGCCCCGCTTCTCCGCCTCGACGATAGCCTGGTCGCTGGACCAGAAGAAATTTTCCTCGCCGATATGCTCTGTCAATCCGCCGCGCTTCATCATGGTACAAGCGTTTTCGTGGACGCCCGCAAACATGAGCGTTCCGCCTTGTTTTTCGAGCCGTTCGTCAAGGCGGTGAATGGCTTCCAGCCCGGCGGTATCTATCAGTGGCACGCCGCGCATGGACAGGATAAGGGCGTGGGTATCTCCCAGGTTTTGGAAGGCTTCGTTGAACTGCCCCACCGCCGCAAAGAAGAGCGGACCTGTCAGGAAGGCGACCTTTACGTGTTTGCATTTGCCTGCCGTTTCGATGCCTTTTTGTTTGAGGCGCTCCACGTCCACTTCCTGAACTTCAATATCAAGAGTGGCAATTTTGTTGAGGAAAACCGCGCCTGCCATGAAGGAGCCAATCAGAATGGCTTGCGTCAGGTCGAGGGTGATGGTGGCAAGCATAGTGACGGTGAAGGCTATCATATCGGTTTTGAAGCGTTTGCCGAAGATGAAGCGGATGGCGTTCCACTCGTTCATGCGGATGGCGGTGACCATCAGCACGCCCGCCAGCGCAGCCAGCGGAATCCGCGCCATGAACGGCGCCAGCAGGAACATGGAGAGCAGCAACCCTACGGCATGAATGACGCTCACCAGGCGCGTTTGCCCGCCCGATTTGATGCCCACGCTGGAGCGCGCAATAGCGGCAGTGGCTGGCACGCCGCCAAAGAAGGGAATGAGCATATTGCCGACGCCTTGCGCGATGAGTTCCTGGTTTGCCTGCAGCCGGATGCCGGTCATATTGGAGGCAACGGCGCCGCATAACAACGATTCAACGGCGCCCAGCGCGGTGATGGTCAGGGTGGGGGCGATGAAGTCTGGCAGGTCCTGCCAGGGAATGGCTGCAAGGCTGAGGCGGTCGGCGAGGAAGAGGGTTTTGGGGATGTCGCCGATGACCGCCACAGACCAGCCCAAAGTCGAGGAAAGAAGCGTGGCGAGGATGATGCCGAGGAGCGAAGCGGGGAAGCGCGCGTTCCATTTGGCGGGCATGAGGAACATGGTCAGCGCCACGATGAGTCCCAGAGTCACTGCCTGCAGGTTGGGAGTGAATCCGCCCTGAAAGTAGCCGAGCAGTTTTTGCGCGGCGGTTTCGGCGGCTGCGGTTTTGACGCCCAGAAAGTTGTCAATTTGACCGATGAAAATGATGAGCGCAATGCCCGAAGTAAAGCCGCTGATGACGGCGGAGGGGATGAAGGCGATGAAGCGCCCCAGGCGCAGCAAGCCGATGAGGAGCAGCAGGATACCCGAAAAGAATCCCGCCGCCCAAATACCCTCCAGACCGTACCGCTGCGCCAGCACAATCAAGACGGCAGACATGGCGCCGGTCGGTCCGCTGATTTGATAGGGCGCGCCGGAAAGCGCTCCCATGATGAAACCCGCCAGGATGGCGGTGACCAATCCCGCCGCGGCGGTGGCGCCCGAAGCGACTCCAAAGGCAAGCGCCAGCGGCAGCGCCACCGCGGCAACAGTGAAGCCAGCCAACAAGTCCTGCTGGAATTTGGCAAACGAATACCCTGAAAACTCGTCCTTGTAGAGGCGAGCCAATGAACGACGAGGCATATTCTATTCTCTCCAAAGATAAGATAATTTCACAAAGGCTCGATGCTCCCCCAAAGCGTCCTTTGTGTTAATGGGCAGCATTTTATCACCAAAGGGCGCAAGATGGCAACATTTAGCGCTGGGGGACAAAGGCGGCGCGAACCGGCGGCAAGGGGGCTTGAATTGGGCAATCCAAGCCAGCAGTATTCAAGCAAACACCTTTTGCTCGCGCGGATTGTCAAATCCGCGCATTATCCGATAAGCCAAGAGGGCACAATGTCGGATTTTGACAGAATATTTGTCAAAAAGGGAGATTGCTTCGCTAAAAACGCTCGCAATGACGCATCAGAGAGATGTTGTACGGCAGCAAATTCCAAATTGTTCCAGCAATCCAAATCTGGCGTAAGGTCGCCGCCCATGCGGACGCGGCGCAAGATAAATCTCAGGCGATGCTTTGCCGTGAGAAGCCACGCTGAAAAAACGTCAGCCCGCCATCTTCCTCAATTCTTCTTCCCCAATGATTTTCACGCCCAGCGCTTTGGCTTTGTCCAGTTTCGAGCCGGGGTTTTCGCCCAGCACGAGATAACTCGTCTTCTTGCTTACGCTGTCGGTCGCCTTGCCGCCGTGCGCTTCGATAAATTCCTTCGCTTCCTCGCGCGAAAAATTCGGCAGCGTACCGGTGACGACAAATGTCAGCCCGGCGAGCGAATCTGACCTTCGACCTTCGGCTTTGGGCTTGCCGCCGTGAGACCACACCCCCGCCGCTTTCAACTTCTTCAGCAGCCTTTGATTGCCGGGGCGCGAGAACCAATCCACGATGGAGGCGGCGATATTGGGACCCACTCCCTCAATTTGCTGTAATTGCTCCGCGCCGGCTTTGGAGAGCGCCTCCAAATCCGGGAAGACCGCCGCCAAATCTCCCGCCAGCGCCTCCCCCACGCCGCGGATTCCCAGCGCCGCAATCAGCCGCGCCAGCGGGCGCGACTTGGATGCTTCGATGGACGCCAGCAGGTTATCGGCAATCTTGCCCGGCGGCTGTTTCTCGCTCTTGCGGTCTTTCTTGGTGACGGCTTCGAGAATATCCTCACGGGTGAGGGTATAAAGGTCTGCCACGTCTCGCACTTTGCCGCTCTCGATGAGTTTTTCCACAATCTTGATGCCCAGCCCCACAATGTCCATCGCGCCGCGCGAGACGAAATGCTCCACGTTGCGAATCAGTTGCGCCGGGCACGCCGCATTGACACAATACCACGCCACCTCCCCCTCGAAATGCTCCACAGGCTGACCGCACGCCGGGCAGACCGAAGGCGGCTCGAACGGTTTCTCTGCCCCGCTGCGCGCTTCCACTACGGGACCGATGATATAGGGAATCACCTCCCCCGCGCGCTTGACCAACACCCGGTCCCCCACGCGGATGTCCTTCTCGGCAATGTAATCGAAGTTGTGCAGTGTGGCGCGCTCCACAATCACACCGCCAATTTCCACCGGCTCCAGCACGGCATACGGCGTCAGCACGCCGGTGCGCCCCACCGCTACGCCGATTTCTTTGAGGGTGGTCGTCACCTCGCGCGCCGGGAATTTGAAGGCAATCGCGCCGCGCGGGTCTTTTCCCACAAACCCCAGTTCCGCCGCGAGATTCAAATTGTCAATCTTGATGACCATGCCGTCGGTTTCGTAGGGCAGGTCGTCGCGCTTCTTCTCCCACGATTGGGTATAGGCGATGGCTTCTTCGAGGGTATCGAAGAGTCGGGCAATATCCGTCACCGGAAAGCCCAGCGCCCGCAGATATTCCAATGTCTCCCATTGACTCGATGGAACTTCCCCGCCTTCGGCATACACAATCTGATACACCAGCAGGGTGATGGGACGCGAGGCGGTCAGCGCCGGGTCGAGTTGGCGCAGCGAACCGGCGGCTGTGTTGCGCGGGTTGAGGTAGGTCTTCTCGCCTGCCTCTTCGAGTTTGCGGTTCAGTTCCTCAAATTCCCTGATGGGGATGAACGCCTCGCCGCGCACAACAAGATGAGCGGGTACGCTGACCTTCGACTTTTGACCTTCGAGGGGAATTCGCAGCGGGATTGCCCGTACCGTCCGCAAGTTGGCGGTGATGTCCTCCCCCACCTCGCCGTCGCCGCGGGTTGCGCCCTGCGTGAACAATCCCTCGCGGTAATGCAGGACAACCGAAAGCCCGTCAATCTTCGGTTCCACAACGAACTTCGCCTTTTCCACGCGGTCATCCAGTTTGCGGATGCGCTCGAACCATGCCCGAGCATCCTCCGCGCCGAAGGCATTCGCCAGCGAAAGGATGGGAGCGGGGTGACGCACCTTCTCGAAGCGGTCGGCGGGTTTGGCGCCGGCACGCTGCGTGGGCGAATCGGGCGCCACCCAATCTGGGTGCTCGGCTTCGATCTGTTTCAGTTCGTTCAGCAGTTTATCGAATTCGGCGTCGCTGATGAGGGGCGCATCCAACACATGATAGCGGTAATTGTGAAAATTGATTTGCGCCTTGAGTTCTTCGTAACGGGATTTGGTGGACATAGGCAAATTATAGTCCAGAACAAGGGAAGCGCTTTTTTAGTAACGGATGTTACGCGGTTCTTGATTGCTGGCGGTTCAAACCGCATCTAGCCATCACGAAGTCAGCCTTCGCTGACTTGAAAGCCTGCGCGGGCAAGCTTCGCGAGGTTGAGGCGCGACTTCAGTCGCCGCACAGTGAATATTTTGCGAGAATCTTCAAGGTGTTTTGAGGAAGGTGAGTTAGTAAGGGTACAAGATATGGTACTTTTCCAAATGATTCTGACAACCCAAACCTAGCGTTTTGGGACGCAGCATGAAGGTTGCTGGTTATAGGTGGGCATAAAATAATGATCTTTGAGAAAATGTTTCGGTAATGCTTGCGTAGGGCGCGTTCTCCCTTCGGCAGGCTCAGGGCAGGCTTACGCGCCCGTCGGCGTAACACTTGCCCTCCCGCTCCGCTTTGCTGCGGGGACGATGTGGCGGGCAAGCGCCAGGGGAGAACGCCAACTGCGCGCGGTTACGGAATTCATTTGTAAAACTTCATAATCTTGTGCTGCGGGATTGCTCGATTTCCGCAACAACCGCCAATCAGATTATCTCCAAATATCTCCATAGGCGTATTCTCCTTCAAGTAATTTGCCTTCGGCAAAGCGCTCCAGGCGAAATGGCGTGATGTCCACCGTCTTTGGTTTGCCATCCAGAATCAACTCAACCAGACTTGCCCCCGCCGCCGGCGAGGTTTTGAACCCGGTCCCGCTCAGCCCGCAGGCAAGGTAGAAACCATCGGGACCTGCCGCGCCATAGATGGCACGCTGATCGGGAGTCAAACCATCGCGCCCAACGTGGATGGAATGCAAGCCGCTTTCTTCGATTTTGGGAATTCGGCGCACCAGATTGTCAATCAGTTTATCCAGGAAATTCGGCGAGGGCGTTTGCCCGTCGGCATCGGGCGCTTCGCCGCGCAGGGAGTCTTCTTCGCTGGCGGCAAGGATCAGCGCGCTGCCTTCCGGGCGGAAGTAGCCGTTGAGGATATCGTCTATCACAGCGGGGATTTTGCTAAGCGACGGCGGACGATGCAGAAACGCAACATCGTGCGTCCACGTTTCGAGCGGGACCTCGACCCCGGCGAGGCTGGCAACCTGCTTTGCCCACCTCCCCGCCGCATTGACCACAATCGGCGCGGCAAAGTCGCCTTTGGTTGTACCAACACCGCCGACTTTGCCTCCCGCCGTGTGGATGGCGGTCACTTCGCAATGCTGAATGAGCGCGGCGTTGTTGCGCCTGGCGGCTTCGAGAAACGAATTGGTGGTGAGGGTGGCGTCGGCGTAGCCCGAATCGGGTTCGTAGGCGGCGAAGTCGAAATCGTCGGTGGCAAGGTCGGGGAAGAGTTTTTTCACCTCCGCCGCCGAGATGATCGAAGTATTGATTCCGATGCGCTGCTGATTGGCAACATTGCCGCGCAGTTTGTCCTCATATTCGCGCTTGACGATCTTGAGAAAGCCGGTATTGACGAAGCCGCACTCGCCGCCGACCCTGTGTTTCCAATCGCTGTAGTAGTTTTTGTAACTGACGTAAGTCAGTTCGGCTTCCACGGCAAGGTCGTAATGCATGCGGACGAGTCCGCTGGAGTAGCCGGTGGCGCCCGAAGCGGCGGTTTTACGTTCGAGGATGGCGGTCTTGAGTCCGCGCTCGGCGAGGTGGAAGGCAACGCTTGCTCCAATCACGCCGGCGCCAATGACAATGGCATCGTAGGTCTGGTTCATAATTCACCTGCAGCATGTGGGATGTGGCGAGTATACCATCCGCCCTTTTGCCGCCGGGCTGTTCCTCCAGCGCCGCAAAAAACAGATATACTTCAATCATGCTGCGACAACAAATCGGACTCTTCGGCGGCACCTTCGATCCGCCCCACCTCGGTCACCTCATCCTCGCTTCAGAAGCCTGCGCGCAACTCTCCCTCGACCGTATCCTCTGGGTGCTCACCCCCAACCCGCCCCACAAACAGCATCAGGTCATCACGCCCGTCGAACACCGCCTGGCGATGGTGCAGCGCGCCATTCAAGATAACCCGCTCTTCGAACTCTCGCTGGTCGAGCTGGAACGCCCCGGCCCGCATTACACGCTGGATACGATCAAACAAATTGCAGCGCAATATCCCTACGCCGACATCACCCCGCTCATCGGCGGCGATTCCCTGCGCGACCTGCCCACCTGGAACCGCCCTCAGGAACTGCTCCAGGCGTGTCACTGGGTGGGGGTGATGCACCGCCCCGGCGAGCAGGAAAACCTCGACGAGTTGGAAAAGCAATTGCCGGGCATCCGTTCCAAGGTCCATTATGTGGATGCGCCGCTGTTGGAAATTGCCTCGCGCGAAATCCGCAGCCGCATCGCAACGGGACGTCCGTTCCGCTATTATCTTCATCCCGCTGTGTACGAATACATCCTCGAACACCAACTCTACCTGCAGCCTGAAAACCAACCCTCCAATTCATAAACCCTCATGCCTCTGCTCTTCGACGCTCTCTTTTCTTCTGTGGCGGTGAGTCACTTTATCGTGGACGTGTTCAACGCCAGCCGCCCGGTGCTGTTGACCTACCTGGGCTTGAGCGAAACACAAATCGCGCTGTATTCTGCCATCTACGTTTGGGTCTCGGCGCTGACGCAGCCCTTCTTTGGCTGGCTTTCAGACCGCGCCGGACCGCGCTGGCTGGCAGCCGGCGGCGTTTTATGGATGACCGTCTTTTACGCGGGGGCGGTTTTGATCCCCGGCACTGGCGGGCTGTGGTGTTTGATTCTCTCGGCGCTCGGCTCTTCTGCGTTTCACCCGGTAGGCACCGTGCAAGCCACCTTGCAGGGACGCCGCCGTTTGCAGGGACGCGAGACAACCGCCGCCTCGCTGTTTTTCATGGCGGGGCAGTTGGGGCATTTCATCGGTCCGGTCATCACAGGTCTGATTTTGGCGCGCATGGGGCTGCCGGCATTAGTCATCCTGCCGATTGTTTCCGTCCCCATCGGTCTTTCGATTGCCTATCAATTGCGGCACAACCATCCGCACCCCAAGGCAGCCGAGGGAGATGGAAGGATTCGCCTGCAAGCCGGGTGGAGTTTTATTCTGCTGCTTGCGGTGGTGGCAACGCTGCAATCGTGGTCGCAGGCAAACATGATTAACTTCTTCCCCAAATACCTCAAGGATTTGGGGCTGAACGCTCAGACCTACGGAAATCTCGCCGGCTTGTTCATGGGCGGCTCGGCGCTGGGAAACGTAATCGGAGGTTATTTTGGTGACCGCTTCACCAAACGCAAAGTGGCTGCGGCGGCACTGCTGCTGGCTTCCGTTCCCATCTTCATCATGAGCCGCATCGGATGGTCGCCCTGGCTGTATCTTTTGATTCCACTCGCGGGGGCATGTACGGGTTCGGTACACAGCATCATGGTCGTGCTGGCGCAGCGCATCCTCTCCGGCGGCATGGCGCTGGCTTCGGGGTTGATTTTGGGGTTTATCTTTTCTTCCGGCGTGCTGGGCATGCTGCTGACCGGTCCGCTGGCAGAGACGTATGGCTTCCCCACCGTGCTGGTGATGACGGCGGGGCTGGTACTGGCTGCCTCTCCGCTGGCATGGATGTTGAGGGAGCAGGAACGCCCCCTCGTCACTTCATCCGCACCTTCTTCCAATATCTGAGCAAGCCGTCGGCGCTCATGCCGGGCGGGTTCGCCAGTTCATAGGCGCGCGCTACTTCCGCATCTAACCCCATTTTTTCCTCTTCGGCACGCATCCAGGCGGTGAATTGTTCGCGCAGCTGCTCGATGGGCGGTTCGGATTGCATCGCCTCTTCCAGCCAGCGGGCGGCGGCGTTCAGTCCCTTTTCCACCTCGTTGAACTGCCATTGAGGGTCGTCGAAGATGCCGAAGTGCGTGGGCGCAATGCGGGCGATTTTTTCGCGGCGCAGGCGCGCCAGGCTTTCATGCCAGCGCTCAAGGTGCAATTCCGGCGGCGGCATGGGGACACGCAGATATTGATAGCCCGGAATCCGCACTCCGCCCACATCGCCGCTAAACAAAATATCTTCGAAGAGATAGGAATAGTGATGTTCGGCATGACCGGGCGTATCGAGCGGAATCAATTCCAGGCTGCCGATGCGTATCGCCTGCGCATCATTCGGGACGATGAGCCGCTCGGCCGGCACCGGCAGAAACTCTCCCCACAGCGACTCCATCTTATCGCCGTAAATGCGCGCCGCGCTCGCCAGCAGACGCTGCGGGTCGAGCATGTGCGGCGCTCCGACCGGATGCACATAGACCTGTGCGCCCTGCCGCGCCAGCCAGCCCGCTGCGCCGGCATGGTCGAGATGAATATGCGTGAGCAGGACGTGGGTCACGTGGCGGGGAGATAAGCCCTCTTTTGCCAGACCCGCCTCCAGGGCGGAACGAGTCGAGCCGGGTCCGCTTTCGATCAAAATCACCGCATCCCCCGCCCGAATCAAATAGGCGGCAATAGCATGCGGACGTCCCTGAAAGTTCAGGTCAAGTGTGACAACACGGGTTGACGCCATGAGAACTCCTGTGAAAAAGTGTGGGTTGAAAAAGTAGAGAGCGTTTCGCTCAGGTCGGCTTCGCAATAGATGGGGCAGACGGGTACGTTGCGCTCCATCAGCAAGCGGGCAAGGTCTTCGTTATTCTGACGCCCGCCAAAGGAATGCGCCATGAGCAAAATCACCAGCGGGCGCAGGCTGCGGCGCTGCAGGTTTTCCACCGCCAGGAGCAGTTCATGCCACGCCATCGGTGTGACGAGAATGGCGCTGCTGCCCTGCGGCATTTGCCCCGCCTGCGCCGAGACCAGGCTGGGAAGCGTGAGCGTGCTTTCGCCCTGCAGGAACGCCAGCGCCTCAAGAATTTTGGCTTCCTGCCGTTCGCTGCGTTCGGCGGGGATGACTTCGAAGGTGCGCTCCGAGGCGGTCACCAGCCCCACCGAACGGCGCTGTTCGATGAAGTAGTGCGCCAGCGAAGCGGTGATGCTGACCGCATATTCCAGCGTGGAGGGCGGCAGTTGAATTTTCCGCCGGCGAATGAAGAACAGGTCGTCCGGCGGCGCTTCGGCGGCTTCGTGCGCTTTGGCGGCATGCACGCTTTTATGCGTATCGAGAAAAAACCAGACTTCCGCCTGCGGGTCCTGTTCGAACTCTTTGACCATCAACTGTCCGCGGCGGGCAGTGGAAGCCCAGTGAATGCGTTTCATCGGGTCGCCGGGCACATATTCGCGGACTCCGGCGGCATGCGGGGTGATGTCTATGGCTTTGCGGCGGATGGCTTTGCCGCCGGGCAGCAGACCGGGCGGCGAGAGAAAGGCGCGCACGGGATAAATCTTGGGAAAGACCACCAGACGCCCGGCGGCAGGGATGGTTTTGGAGGTGCGGAAGATGCCAAAAGGATCGCCGGAGGTGAGGGTGGTGGGTCCGAGCGTGAATCCGCCGCGTGAGGTGAGCCAGGTTCGGGCGGTGTACGAGCGCCGCTGCCGTCCGCGCAGAAGGGTGACAATGCGCGAGCCAGCCGCGTTGGGGAGTTTCGCTTCGTTGACCACTTCCAGCCAGAGTTTGGGGAGGCGGCTGGTGTTGACGATTTCGAAGTATTCTTCGAAGATGTCGCCCACGCCGGCGCGCGAGAGGCGGGCGCGCCGCTCCACCGTGACGCCGCGCAGGGAGGTGACGGTCAACAGCCAGGCGGCGAGGAGGAGCAAAACACCCAGGTAGAACAGGCGCACGTAATAGACAGCCCCGTTGACCATGGTGCCGATGCTGCCCACCGCCAGCAGCAGAAAAACGAGGATGCGCCCTGCCTTCACTTTGCCTTGCCTCGCTTTACGGGCGGCTGGGATTGTGCAGCGGCTTTGTAATCGCCGCCGGGCACCGGCGTGGCGTGCAGGATTTCATCCACGATGCGGTCAGCGCTCAACTCGCGCAGCCGCGCCGCCGGCGAGACGATGACCCGATGCCCCAGCACAGGCACCGCCAATGCTTTGATATCGTCGGGCAGGACGTAATCGCGCCCGTTGAGAGCGGCGCGCGCCTGCGCCGTGCGAAATAACGCCAGGCTTCCGCGCGGACTGGCGCCGAGGTACACATCGCTGTTTTGGCGTGTGCGCCCTACCAGGTCAATGATGTACCGCTGAACGGCGGAAGAGACGAAGACTTCCCGCACCGTTCGCACGGCTGCCAGCAGGTCTTTGACTTTGACCACCGGCTTGAGCGTTTCAATGGGATGCCGAATCTGCTGACCGCTCATGATGCGCATTTCTTCGGAAGCCGAGGGATACCCCAGCCGCACGCGCATGAGAAAACGGTCCAATTGGGCTTCGGGCAGCGGAAACGTGCCTTCGTATTCGATGGGGTTTTGCGTGGCAAGCACCATGAACGGCGGTTCGAGCAGATGCGTCACGCCATCCACCGTCACCTGGCGCTCTTCCATGACTTCGAGCAGGGCGGCTTGGGTCTTGGGTGTGGCGCGGTTCACTTCATCTGCCAGCACGATCTGCCCCATGATGGGGCCGGGGCGGAATTCGAAAACCCGTTTTTGCTGGTTGTAAATGGAAACGCCCGTCACATCGCTGGGCAGCATGTCGGGCGTAAACTGGATGCGGCTGAAGGAACAATCGAGCGACTTTGCCAGGCTGCGCGCCAGCATGGTTTTGCCCACTCCGGGCACGTCCTCGATGAGAATATGACCCTGACACAGCAGACCAATCACCACCAGTTCGAGCGAATGCCGCTTGCCGACGATGACTTGCTCGAGGTTTCTAATCAGGCGTTCTCCAAATTCTTTGATGTCTGTCATTTCGCTTCCTTTCCCGTATTGCCTCCTCGTGAAAACGCAAGAGACGCTTCGCGGCGGCGGACGCGCGCTATTCCCATGAACCCAAATGGGCGCGTTTGACGATTGCTTTGGATGAACACTACAAAAACGAACGCTTCGATTGTACGAGAGATAAAGGCGCTGGACAAGTGCCGCATCCCCTTCTGCGGAGGGGGAATCTTTTCTCTTTGCGGACGGTTTTTCGCTAGGACGGTGACGGCAGCACAAGATAATGATCTTTGAAAAAATATTCGGTAATGCTTGCCCTCCCTCTCCGTTTCACTGCGGGGACGATGTGGCGGGCAAGCGCCAGGGGAGAACGCCGACTGCGCGCGGTTACGGAATTCATTTGTAAAACTTCATAATCTTGTGTTGCGGGATTGTTCGATTTTGTTAATCCGCACAATCCCCGGGCGCAGCGGGCAGATAAATGAATTTTCGAATAGATACGAAGCGTCCCGAAGGTTTGGTGTTGCAGCCAAAATCACATTCTGCAAAGCCTTCGGGACGGTTTCAACAATCTATCCCGAACTCAGGTTTCTTACTTTTCTCTGTGGACTCTGTGTTCTCCGTGGTAAGAAGAGATTTAGCCCATCCTTTTTGCCGCTCCCCAGCCGCCTCGCATTTCTCCGCTTGCTATTTGCCTCGCACTGTGTCATACTTATTTCATGAGCTGCCTGCGCTGCAACTACCCGGCATTGAACGACGAGGAAGTGTGCCCCCGCTGCGGCTTCGAGGGTGAGGCAAATCTCCTCGAAGAACTCAAACGGCTGGACTGGCTGCTGCAGGAAATGGAAACATGGGGAGATATCCTCGCCGAAGTTCCCCAAGAACTGCGAGAACACTACCTCGCGCGGCGGGAAAAAACCCTCTCCGCCCTCGGGCTGACATACCCCCCCATCCCCCCCGAACAACAGGAAGAGGCATGGCGCGAACTCCAGCGGCTTCAAATGCTCTTCGAAAAAATCGAAGAGTGGCAGCAGGCGGGCTGGCTCAAATCGGGATTTCTGCCAAGCCACTACGCGCGCCTGCTCGAACTGCAAAGCCTCCTAAACGGGCGCCCTCAGCCTGCGCCCGCGGCATCCCCCGCTGCCGCTATCCAGAACATCAACTTCCTCATCAGCGCCGCACACAAACTCATCGAACGCAACGACTTTACTTCGATGGAGGCGCGCAGGAAAGCAATCGCACCGCTGCTCGAGAAGAAAAACCGCCTCGAAGCCGCGCTCCTGACTGCGGTCAAAGAAGAAGCGGCGCAGCCATCTGAACCTACAGAGACCACCGCCGCGCTTCCTCCCCCGCCCCAGCCTGCTCCGGTCATCCCCAAGCCTCCCCCTCTCCCCCTGCGCGAACGCCTGTGGCGCACCCTGCTCTCCGAACGGACGCTGCAAGCGCTGCTGTTCCTGGGCATCTTCCTGCTGTTCGTAGCGGCAATCTCGTTCGTCATCTGGGGCTGGAAGGATTTCTCCGCGCTAGTGCGGGTTTCCATCCCATTTGGGTTCACAGCGCTGTTCTTTGGACTGGGCTGGTTCGTGCGCACCCGCACCAAATTACACCGCTCGGCGCTGGCGCTCAGCGCCATTGCCGCGCTGCTCATCCCCATTGACAGTTACACCATCTACGCCAACTACGGCAGCCCGCCAGCCGGCTGGGAACAATTTTGGACAATCACATCGTTCGCCTGCCTTGCCGCCTACATCGTCGCTGCGCTTCAAATTCAAAGCCGTTTCTTCGGCTACATCAGCGGCGCGGCGGCAGGCAGCCTCGTCCTTTCCCTGCTCGAACTGCTGACAGATCTCCCGCGCGACTGGTATTTCGCCGCCCTTTCGATCCTTGCCGTCCTGTTCACCCTGCTTGGGACGCGGCTCTCGCGTCATCCCCGCCCCGGACGCTGGGAGGTATTCCCCGAACCTTTGCGCCACCTCGGGTTGTGGATTCCCGCCGCCCTGATGCCGCTGACGCTGGGACTGCGCCTCGTCACCCGCGATACCTACGACGCCCTGCATTACGCCATGTCGGTAAACTGGTTTACAGGGGCGTTTTTGTTTGGCTGGGGCGCGGTGCAGTACCGCAGCCGCAGTTTGGGCATCCTCGCCGCCATCGCCCTGCCGCTTTCCGTGTACATGGCGCAGAGCGCCTTCTTCTTCCATTCCCACATCAACCCCGCCTGGCATGCCTTTGGGCTGGCGCTGCTCACGCCCCTCTATGCCTTCGCCGGCTGGAAACTCTCTGCCCGTACCGATGACCCCGTCCTCGCCGCGCACGGAGCGACCGCCAGGCGCTGGGGCGCCGCCCTCATCATCGTCGCCGCCCTGCTCTCCCTCACCGACCTGCGCAACGGCGCCGCCGCTGCCGCCTCGCACTCGGTTTTGGCGCTCAGCACAGTCCTTTCTGCCGTTTGGTGGAAGAAGCCGCACACGCTGTACGCCGCGTCCTTCTTCTCGTTCACCGCCTCCACCTTCGCCATGACCGAGTTGAACCTGACGTTGAACCAGTTAAGCGTGGGCTGGGCGTCGCTGGCGATTTTGCACATTTTGCTTGCCCTGCGTTTTGCGCGCATACCCCCGCCCCTCGAAAGGACAAAGCCCTTCCTGTCGCCGCTGGTCATCTCGGCATACGTTATTGCGGCGCTGGCGATTCTCCCGCCCATCCTGCTCTACAACGGGCAGACGCTCGCCTACGCCCTCGGCAACTGGATTGCCCTCTCAGCCTGGGGCGCATTCCTCGCCCACCGCGGACAGCCCGGCTTCTTGCCGGAAAATCCGCCGCAGAAACCGCGCCTGCTCGGTAAACTCATTCAAAACGGCGCGGTCTATCACTGGTTTGCCAGCCTGCCGCTCCCCTTGTGGGTGTGGGTTCTGAGCCGCAACAACGAGTGGCGGGCGGAAATACTGGTCATTTCATTCATCCTCCTGGCATGGCTCATGGTGCTGCTCAGTCACTGGCTGGGAAAAGCCCGGGCGGAGTACCCGCTTCCATGGCGGCTGACCGGGCTGACGGTCAGTGTTGCCGCGCTCATCGTCGCCTATACCAACATCGAGAGCGGATACGTCCCCTCCGCCTCTTTGCTGGCGGGGGGCATTTTGTACTTCGTAAACACCCTCCTCTCGCACGCAGGGATCGGGTTCTATGCGGGAGGGCTGGTCACCGCGGCGGGACTTTGGCAAATCCTCCGCGAGGCGGGGACAGACATAGAGGTCAGGGCGTTCGCGCTGTGCCTCCTGACGGCGGTCTATTTCCTCGCTGGGTTGGAGGCGGAGCGGCGGAAACTGCCGGGCGCGCAGTACGATTTCCTTGCCCCGCTCTACAACACCGCCCACTTCCTTGCCTTCATTCTGGTCGTCCGCATGTATCTTCTGCCGCTGGCTGAATTCTTTGACGCCTCCGAATGGACGAAAGCCGAGCAGCTGTGGAGCGCGGGCAGCCAACTGCTGTTCGGCGTGATGTACGGTCTCTTTGCCTGGCGGCGCTATCACGAATTCTGGGGTCACATCGCCGCTTGGCTGGGCATGCTCGGAGGCGGATTCATCGCCATCGCCTACAGCCAGGGACACGGCTCGCTCGCTGCCAAGGGCGCGCTCATCGCGGCGGTTATGGTGCTTGCCGAACGCGGACTGAACCACCTGCGGCAGCGTGAAGCCTTGCAGGAACACTTGCGCACCTTCTTCCGCCTTGCTTGGGTCCTGTACCAGCGCCCCTTGCTCTTCGCCGGCTGGACCGCCTCGGTTGTCGTCACCCTGCTGGCGCTCGTCCGCAACCTCATCCTGCTCGGCGGCGGGCGCATTCAGCAAACCTGGGCGGCCGCCGGGCTGCTCATCATCACCGCGCTCTACGCCCTCTCGGCGCGGCTCTTCCAAAAAGCGCGCTTCGTCTGGTTTGCCGTTACCGTCCTCTTCGCCCCGTGGACCATCCTCACCAACCTCGGCTGGTTCACCTCCTACAAACCCGACCTGCCCGATTTTGGCGTGAGTTGGACGGTTCTCGCCTGGACGCTTTTCCTCGTCAGCCTGTGGGTCGCCGCGCGCGCCCCTGATGCCTACGCGAAACCCATCAAAACCGCCACCCACCTCCTGCTGCCCTTCTCCATGCTCTGGTCGGTGGCAGATACCGAAGCCAGCCTGTTCACGGTGGGGCTTTCGATTGCGCTCTATGCCCTCTCCGCCTGGCTCTCGCACCGCCGCGCAGCACAAGCCGTTCCTCCTTCTGCCGCGGCGGTCAAATTCCTCTACCCTGCGCTCGGTCTGCTCCCCGTTTGGAGCGTCTATTGGCTGCACTTCCTCCACCCCGAATCCCCACACGAACACTTTGGATTGCTCATCCTGACCTTCGGCATTCTCAACCTGGCGGCAGGTTTGGGACTGGAACGCTTCGCCCCCCGCCCGGACCTGAAACGCGCCTACGGGTTTCCCGCCTATCTGACGGCTTACCTCTCCCTCATCGTCGGCACGATGCTGGTTGCCCACCTGCGGAATACCCTGGCTTGGGCGCTGCTCTACGACTCCCTGCTGATGGCGGTTTCTGCCTGGCTCTTCCGCACTTCGCTGTGGCTGTATCCCGCCACGGCGTTACCGGTCCTTTCACTGTTCATCGCCCTCAACGAAGCCCACATCCCCGCCGAGCGGCAGGGCTGGTGGCTGATGGGACTGGCGGCGGTGTACCTCGCCGGCGCCTGGCTCCTGCGCCGCTTCAACCTGACCTCCTACGGCTCGGCGCTGATTGCCGCAGCCTTCGCCGTCATTGCGCTGGGACTGCCCCCCTCCAGCCTCGATCAGACCGGCGCGATGTGGGGCTACGGCGCCGCCGCGCTGCTCTATGCTGTGTGCGCCTTCTGGCTGCGCCAACCCTTGCTGCTGACGCCCGCCAGCGCATTGAGCGTTGTCCCTTATGCCGTCCTGCTCCAGCGTTCGTCTATTGAGCCGCAGCATTACGGGCTGAGCCTGTTCCCGGGCGCCGTGCTTGCCCTCTCTCTCGGCTGGCTGCTCGACCGCCGCTTTGGTGCGCCGCACCTCTCCGGCCGATGGTTCGCCCGCCTCGTCAACCGCTTCCTGAACTGGTGGGCGTTCCCGCTCTACCTGCTGGGATTTGGGCTGGCAACCAGCGCCCCCTTCTTTGCAGGCGCCCGCGCCGACCTAATTGCGCTGAACTTCCTCCTGCTCGCGGCGTTCTACGGCTGGGGTGTGTATCGCTTCCGCTCCCGCTTCTGGCTGATGGCGGCTCTCCTCGCCGTCCACCTCAGCCTCGGCTACTACCTCGAGCACCTCGACCTGTGGTGGTTCACAGACAAAGCCTGGCTGCGCTTCCTGCCTTTAACTGCGGCGCTGACAGCGGCGGGCTTGTTCCTCGAAAAACGCCTAAACGAAGGCTCGCCCCTGCGCGAAAAAATGCTCCTCGGCTGGTCGCGCCCGTTCTACCTTTTCGTCTTTTTTGATATTTTCTTCTCGCAGATCGGCGGCTTGCAAGGGAGCTACGAGAGCGCATGGCTGTCGCTGGGCAATACACTGATCGTTGCGGTACTGGCTTCCGCGTGGAGGTCGGCGGGACTGGCTTACATCGGCACACTGCTCGGATTTGCCTCACTGCTCCAATGGCGGGGAGCGGTGGACGCGTCCGGCATCAGCCTGGCGGTCCATTTGGCGGGGCTGGCGCTGGGATACGGCGCTCTGGGCTTTGGCTACAGCCTCCTGAAACGCTGGTCAGGCTTGGGCGGGGAGGGAAGCGGGGGTCCGTCTGAAGCGAAATGGCACGCGGTTTGGGAAGTCCCGCTGCAGAAGTCGGGAGTCATCCTCTCGTTCCTATCGCTGGCGCTGGCGGCGTTGTTCGGCATTGACATTACCAGTTGGAGCGTGCGCGCCCTCATCGGCACGCCGTTCCGGCAGGTGGTGGACCTTGAGACGGTGTACATGGCGGTCTGGGTGCTCTCGCTGACGGGGCTGCTGTATGCCGCGGCTGCCGCCGTGTACAGGCGGGTGAGGCTCGGCTATCTGGCGGTCGGGATGCTGCTGGCAGGCTGGTTCCTGTATGCCTTCTATATCAATGCCTGGGATAACCTGCGGCAGTTGCAGTGGTACGCGATACCTGCCGGGCTGTACCTGCTGGGGGTCGGGTTCGCCGAATGGGAGCGCGGAAACCGCAGTCTGGCACGCTGGCTGGATTATGCGGCAACGCTGCTCCTGCTCGGCTCGCTCTTCTGGCAGACGCTGGTTTTCGGCTGGAGGTTTGCCCTGCTGTTGAGCGCGGAAGGGCTGGCAGCGTTCTGGTGGGGCAGCGCGCGGCGGCTGAGGCGCTTCTTCTACGCGGGGATGGTTGGCGTGGTGCTGGCAGGGCTGGGACAACTGCTCAACGCTCTGCAGGAGGTCAATCAGTGGATTACGTTCGGGCTGATTGGTCTGCTGCTGGTGATTCTGGCGGTGATTGTGGAGCGGCGGCTGGAGGCGATTAAAGCCTGGCAGCAGGTATTGGAGAGTTGGGAATGAACGAGACATCCTTGATGGAAAGCGCAGTTCCTCATGGGCTGAAGAGGATGGTGCAAATCATGGGGGTGATTCTCATCATCGCCGGCACGCCGTTGGCAGTCAGTTTGTTTTGCATTTTTCCGATGGTTTTGTTTAGCGGGGATGGAATAGAAGTTGTGTACTTTGGCGTTGCCAGCCTGGCGCTGACACTGCTCACGCTTGGCGCAGGCCTCACGGCGTTCACCCATGCCAGCCGCTCGCTGCGCGGAACCCCTTCGAGACCGCTGCGGTTTCCGTCCACTGTGCTGCTGATTGGCGCGTTTATCATCCTGGTCGGTTTTGGGGTGACGGTGTTCACTTCGGACATCGCGGCGGGATTGCTCTTTCCGCCGATTCTGCTGCTGGCCGCGGCATTGCCTCCACTGTGGGCTGTGGCGTGGATGATTCCGCAGAAAAAGCCCTCGGCGGAGGGAGAGGCTGGGGCGGCAGACCAGGCGCAGGTGAATTGGAGACGCGGTGTGCTGGCATTTGCCGGCGGCGCTACGATCAGCGTCTTCATCGCCATCGTGCTGGAGATTCTTTTGCCGGTCACCATCTTTGCCTTGATCTTCGACCTTGCGGAGAATGTGCTGGGGCAATTAGAGGCGTTGTTCCGCGCGCTCGCCAGCCGCGATGTGGCGGATGCGTTGACCAACCCCGGCTTTATTTATGTGTTCGTGCAAATTGCGGCCATTGCGCCGCTGGCGGAGGAGGTTGCCAAACCGCTGGCAGTGCTGCCCATCCTGCGCCATACGAACAAACAGCAGGCCTTCTGGCTGGGCGCGCTGGCAGGCGCAGGATTTGCCGCGCTGGAGAACATCATCTACGCGATGAGCGGGCTGCGAATTTGGGCGGGCATCCTCGCGCTGCGCTCCATCGGCGGAGCGCTGCACCCACTGGGCAGCGGGCTGGTGGCGCAAGGCTGGTGGAGTGTGATTCACGGCGAAAAAGAGGGATGGAAGACCTGGTGGAAACGCTTTGGGATTGCGATGGCGATGCATGCCGCCTGGAATGGAGGCTCGCTGTTGGTCATCACGCTGGGCGGCGCGCGCTTCTTTGGGGACCTGCCGCCGGAGATTGACTTCCTGGGCATTTCCGCCGCCGGAACGGTGTTGGCGTTTCTCGTTATCCTGGGGCTGGCGGCATTGTGGATCGGGCGCGCGTACGGCCATAACCGCTCCTTCCTGCCTGCCGAAGGCGGCGAGACGGAGCCAGGGCTGCTCCCTTCGGAGCGCGCCATTGCGCTGTGGGCGGTGGCTTGTCTGCTTGCCATCGTGCCGGCGGGAATTGCAGGGATCAAACTATGGCTGCGCTGAAGACCCGCCTGAACTTGTTCATCGCCGTTGGCGTGCTTGCCGCCAACCTGTTTGCGTGGGGGCAAATTTTGCTGGCGGCTTCCAACCCGCACATCGTGGAACCGATCATGGACCCCGAGGTGCGCGCGCTGCTGGATTACATCCGCTCGGGGGAACACTCCGGCGAGACCTGGGAGGTCACGCTAACCGAACTCGAAGCCGAGCAGACCATCACGTGGTACCTGCACCGTTACCCGCAAATCCCTTTTGCCTACCCGGAGATTCACATTACGCCGGAGTCAATTCGCGGCGAGGGAGATGTGATTCTGACCGGGCTGCATTTCCACGTCAGCGGCGAGGCGCGCATCACGCTCAAGGACGGTTTGCCGGTGGTTGAAATCCTTGCGTTGAACCTGCCTCTGCCCGGCACGATAAAGGATGCGATTGAAAGCGAGATTCAACGTCAACTGCGCCGCGCCGAACTGCTGCCCGTGCGCTTCACCTCTGCCGAGTGGGGCGATGGTGGGGTGATTGTGCGAGGGATCATCAAGTAGGATTGTCTTCGGGTATAATCGGCACCGCCCGCCCCCGTAGCTCAATGGACAGAGTAATGGACTTCGAATCCAGTGGTTGCGCGTTCGACCCGCGCCGGGGGCGCTCTTTTTATGCCTTCCCAACGCTCGCACCTGCACCTCCTCCGCATGTTGACCGAACGCCTGGAGCGGATTTCGGCTGATTCGGTCTGGGCGCATCGCGCCAGCGGCGTGCGCGGCGCGCTGCTGCGGCTGCTGGAACAGGGCGAACAGGGCATGCAACCCAACCCACAAACTCTGAGCGTGACCGTCGCAGCGGCGCTTCACATCCTCACCCAAGCCGCAAAAGGGAAGTAAACCAAACGGCATCCGTATTACAGCGCAAGGCTGGGCAGATGTTCTTGAGCATCCCGCAACAAGGGGCTTAGATTTGGCAATCCAAGCCAGCACGAGGGGTGCTTCTGCGGGATGGCCGCTCTCTTGCTCGTGCGGATTGTCAAATCCGCACATCATCTCTTTTGCGCTGTAATGTTAGAAAGTGTTTTAAAGTAATCACCTACCGTCAGCCAAAAGGGGGAAGAAACCTACCGCTGTGTGTCATGGCGAGGGCTGTTGGTCGAGTAGGGCAAAGCCCGTATCGCGACCCAGCCCGAAGGGCCACGCCGAGGCTTGCCCGAGGCGCAATCTCCAGCATTTGCGGGGAGACTGCCGCGCTCGCTGCGCTCGCTCGCAGTGACAGGCAGGCAGTTACGTTTTAAAACTATGTACTTTGCGCGTAAGAGGCGTTCTCCCCTGGCACTTGCACGCCACATCGTCCCCGCAGCGAAGCGGAGTGGGAGGGCAAGTGTAACGCCGCCAGGCGCGCTAGAGAATGCGCCCTTTACAAAATTTCAAGGGCGGCTTATGCGGCGCGGCTTTCGGGTAAGATTGGGCGGCACATTGCAACTATCCCTCATCCACATTCTTCTGCCGACAGGAGAGAAAATAAAAAGCCACGCCATGAACGATTGCTGCACCCTCACCCCATCCCAAATCGTGATGTACGTCACCGAATACTGCCCCGACTGTCACCGCACCAAAAAATTCTTCGAAGCCCACAACATCCCATACCTGCGCATCAACCTCGAAGGAAACCGCGAAGCCACCGAGTTCGTCATGCAGGTCAACAACGGCTACCGCAGCGTACCGACCATCATCTTCCCTGATGGTTCCATCCTGGTGGAGCCGGGCTGGGAGGAACTCAAACAAAAATTCAATTGAGCGTAACTCCGTCTGATACAATCAGGCGGAGTTTTTTCTATGAAGCATTACGACGTCATCATTTGCGGCGCGGGCATCGTGGGTGTTTCCGCCGCGCATTTTCTCGCGCGGGCGGGCATTCGCCGCGTTCTACTCGTGGACGAGCGCCCGCCCCTCTCCTTCACCAGCGACCGTTCCACGGAGTGTTACCGTAACTGGTGGCCCGACCCTGCTATGCTGGCGCTGATGAACCGCTCGATAGATTTGATGGAAGCGCTGGCAGAGGAAAGCGGGAACGTCTTTCGGATGAACCGCCGCGGCTATCTGTACGTCACTGCCGATGAGGGCAAGATCGCAGACATGCGCTCCGCTGCGGACTTAATCTCGAGCCTGGGCGCCGGGCAATTGAGAGTTCACTCATCCCACGCCTCTGCCTATCAACCTTCGCCGTCCGAAGGGTTTCGCACCGCCCCGCAGGGAGCAGACCTGCTCCTTGGCAGCGACCTCATCCGCAAGCACTTCCCCTATCTCACCGATAAAGCCGTCGCTGCGCTTCACGTGCGCCGGGCCGGCTGGCTCTCGGCGCAGCAGTTGGGGATGTATCTGCTCGAAAGCGGACGCAGGCTCGGGGTCCAGTTTGAAGCGGGGAGGGTGGAGACAGTAGAAACGGAAGGCGGAAAAGTTCGGGGCGTGCGATTAAGTTCGGGAGTCCGAATCGAGTCCCCTGTCTTCGTCAATGCGGCGGGACCGTTTCTCAAAGAGGTTGGGAAACTGAGCGGCGTAGAGTTGCCCGTCCACACCGAATTGCACCTCAAGGCGGTCATCAAGGATGCGCTGGGGGTGGTGGGGCGCGAGGCGCCGTTGTTGATTTGGAACGACGCGCAAACCCTGCCCTGGGAGGAAGAGGAACGCGCGGCGCTGAGCGAAGACGAGGCAACCCGCTGGCTGACGGAAACCTTCCCGCCGGGGGTACATACGCGTCCGGAGGGCGGCGGCAGCGATATTCTGATGCTTTGGGAGTATCACACCCTTCACATGGAGCCTGTGGCTTCGCCGCCGCTCGATGAGCAATATCCTGAGATTGCGCTGCGCGGGCTGGCTGCCATGCTGCCGCGCATGAGGGAATATTTCGGCAGGATGCCGCGCCCGCAGTTGGACGGCGGTTTTTATACCAAAACGCGCGAAAACCGCCCGCTGGTGGGAGCGCTGGGAGTGGAAGGGACGTTCGTTGCGGGGGCGGTTTCGGGGTTTGGAATCATGTCTGCCTGCGCGGTGGGGGAACTGCTCGCCGCTCATGTAAGCGGAGGTGTCTTACCTGCTTACGCGCCAGATTTTTCCCTCTCCCGCTATGACGATCCTGAATATCAGAAAAAACTGGAAACCTGGGGCAACAGCGGGCAGTTGTGAAAACTCCGCTCCCGCGCCGATGCGTCAAGGTGTCACGCCCGTACCTGAAGATTTTGGAAGGGCTGTGTAGGACAAGTTTCATAACTACCTACCGTCAGCCAAAAGGGGGAAGAAACCTGCCGCTGTGTGTCATGGCGAGGGCTGGTGGTCGAGTAGGGCAAAGCCCGTATCGAGACCCAGCCCGAAGGGCCACGCCGAGGCTCGCCCGAGGCGCAATCTCCAGCATTTGCGGGGAGACTGCCACGCTCGCTGCGCTCGCTCGCAGTGACAAGTAGGCAGTTACGTTTCTTTGTGAATGAAGGGGTTATACGGACCGCGTCTATAGATCAATGGTCATAAAATCTTTGGCGATCAAGACATTGCCCTGGAAGGTTTTACGGGCTTCCTGGGCAATATCGCCTTTGGCAAACCGCCCTGTGGGGTAGTGAATGAGGTAGAGGGTTTCGACTTCGGCTTTGGCGGCAATTTCGCCCGCCTGCTCGGCAGAGGAATGTCCGTACTCATCGCCGGCGGCTTCGTGAATCAGGATGTGCGCCCCGCCCGCCAGACGCACGGTCTGCTCGCAAGGTTCGGTGTCGCAGGAATACGCCAGTACTTTGCCGGAGTGTTTTGCCTCAACGCGGATGCCGATGGTGGGAACAATGTGATGAACCGGCGAGGAGATGATTTTGAATTCGTCGCAATCCAGCACAAATGCCAATTCGGCTTCGGGCAGGCGGTAAAGGGCAACCGGGAAGAAATTAGGCCAATCCGCCCAGCCGTAAAAGCCCATCAGGTCTTCGAGGCGATCCATGGTGTAGTGAAGCCCGTAGATGTTGATCGGCCGGGTACGCCCCATCAGCCACATGTCCATGAGCAGAAGCGGGACGCCGGAGACGTGGTCGGGGTGAAAGTGGGTGATGATGATGTCGGTCAGGTCGTTGAAATCCACCCCTGCCTGCTCCAGGCGCACAACGGGATTGCTGACACAATCCACCAGAATCGCGCGAGTCTCGCCAATGATTGCCAGATGGGTGTTTTCATGGTCCCTGCTGGGCACCGCGTTCGATGAGCCGAGAATAATGACTTTTGCCAAGGAGGGACCTCCTATGAAAAGGGGAACACCATTCTGATTAAGACGGGGGTGAGATAGACCTCAATGACCGCAGCAATTGCCAGCAAGGGAATCACCAGTCCTACAAAGACTTTGAACCAATCTGCCAGCGCCAGAAGGAAAATCTCGCCCAGGTTCCGTTCGGTGTTGGGAGAAACCAGCAGCGCGCCCACCTTCAACACAGCAGCAGTGGCAAGAAGAACCGCCGTAAGTTCGAAGATACCGTGAGGCAGCACGCCAAAGGTAAAGGTTACCAGCGGCGAAAAGCCAATCAGATTCGCCGCGCCCAGCACGCCGCCAATCAGGGCAAAGTTCATCATAAACAAAGCCAGCCCCAGCGTGCCGAAGGAAATCAGCCCCATCAGCAGAAACACAACGGTCGTGCGGGCATTGTAGAAAAACAAGAGCGGTGCTGTAAAGCGATCCTGGAATTGATCCAATACTACCAGGTTATCCCCAATCATTGCCCGAAATTCATCCAGCCGTTCCGGGGTCAGTTCAATATAAGACGGCAGTTGAGTCGTCACCCAGAAATAACTGGCAAATACGGCGATCAGCCCCAGGAGAATCACAATTCCAAGCGGCGCCTTCATCTTCCGCACCGCATCGAAGACCGCCAGCCGATACCACTCCACCACCGAGCGGGCGCCGCCCACAAACTGATCGCGGAAGATGCGGTACATGTTTCTGAAATTGAGCGTGTCAATTTCACGCCCCAGCAAATATTCGCGTTTGAAATGCGCCAGCCCCAGGCGAACCAGCAGGGCCGAAAGCAGCACAACGGCAACGATGGCATACCACAGCACGTTTTCGTTGCCCCAAAAGATAAGCACCGTCTCGCCTTGCAGCAGAAACGCCACCGGCACCACCACAAACGAAGCCATCAAATTCGCCGAGCGGATCGTCGTTGCCTGCACGGAAATCACAATCGCAGCACTCACCATCAACACCGCATGGGCAAAGGTCAACAGGAAAATCAGCGTCAGCAGATAGGCGCTGGGGAACGCCACATCGCGCCGCGAAACCAAAATCAAATACAACCCAATCGAAAGGTAACTGAACAGCAGGGGCGTCGTCACCCCCACCAGCAGTTTGCCAAGATACAAATGTGCATCTTTCAAGGGCGAAGAGAGCAGCGGTTCGATGGTGCCGCGTTCCTTTTCTCCCACAAACGCTTCCAGCGCCACCACCAGCGTAAACGATAGCGGGAAGAACCCGATGACCAAAATCACAAAGGGGATCAGGTTGGCCAGAATCAACCCGCCGCCGAAGCGGTTCATAAAATTTACTGCTCTCTGCGTGGTATCGTCTGCCAGGAAGGGAAACACCAGCACCAGCAATGCCATCGGCACCACAATGCGCCAATCGCGCACCTGATCCCGAAATTCGCGCTGCGCCACCAGCCGGATGGCATCCCAATTACGCCGCATACGTCACCCCCTGCGCATCTGCCATCGTTTTCAAATAGACCTGCTCCAACTTTCGCGCCACCTCCTGAAACGAGACCAGCGGAGCGCGGCGCGCGATCAACTCCTGCAAAATTTTGGGATTGACCGCCTGCGGCGCTTCAATACGGAACCGTAAACTGGTCGCGCTTCGAGAAGCCACCTCCACCCCCGCAGGCAGGTCCAACTCCCCCGCCTCGAACGGCTCGGAAAAGCGCGCCTCATACTCCACCGGTCCCAGCACCCAGCGCTTCAACTCATCCAGCGAGCCGTTCAACAGAATGCGCCCGCGATAGATGATGGCGATCTTATCCGCCAGCGCCTCCGCCTCCGCCAGATTGTGCGTGCAGATCACAATTGTTCGTTTGGAGGAGCGCAAACGGGCAATCTCATTCCGCACCAACTGCGCCGATTCCGGGTCCATCGCAGAAGTCGGTTCGTCGAGCAACAACACCGATGGGTCATGAATCAACGCCCGCGCCAGCGCCAATTTCTGCTTCATGCCTTTGGAATATTCCCCGGAGCGTTTCCGGGCGGCATCTGCCAGCCCGAAATATTCCAACAAATACCGGCTTCGGCTGCGGCGGGTTTCGGCATCCAGTCCATAGACCTTGCCGAAAAAGTCGAGATACTCCTCGCCTGTCATCCGCATATACAAGCCATGCTGCTCGGTCAACACTCCCACATTGGCGCGCACTTCCTGCGGCTGCTGCACCACATCGTACCCCGCTACCCGCGCCCAACCGCGCGTGGGGGTGATGAGCGCGGTCAGCATGCGCACGGTGGTGGTTTTGCCGGCGCCGTTTTGCCCCAACAATGCCAAAATTTCCCCCGGCTGGACATTCAAGGAAACGCCATCCACCGCCCAAAAATCGCCGTTATATTTCTTGCTTAAGTCTTCACATTCGATCATCGTTATCTCTCAATCGGAGCATAGCATAGACAACCTTATGGTCAATAAGACAACAGTCACCCCAAACATCGTATCATTTGGCGCGAGGATTAAACCTTACGATGACGCCAAACCAGCGCCACTGCCGCACACACCGCCACCACCCCCATGATGGTCTGATTGATGTTGATTCCAGCCACGAGCGAAGCATCGAGCCGCAAAAAGTCGAGCAGGAAGCGCCCCACCGGGTACACGATCAGGTATGTGAGGAAGAGATCGCCGGTTTTCAGGGAAGAAGCGAAGCGGCGCGAAATCCAAAGCAGCAGGAACATGTTCATCAGGTTCCACAGCGACTCGTAGAGAAAGAGCGGGTGATAATATGCCTGATCGAGATAGCCCGGCAGGCGGTGCGCGGGGTCAATGTAGAGTTTCCACGGCAGGTTTGTGGGCGCGCCATAGAGTTCCTGATTGAAGAAGTTGCCCCAGCGCCCAATCGCCTGTCCCAGCGCAAGGCCGGGCGCGCCGATGTCCGTCCACTCGGCAAAATTGATGCCAGTGCGGCGGGAGTAGAAATACAGGGCAATCAACCCGCCAATGATGGCGCCAGGGATTCCCAGCCCGCCCTTCCAGACCGCTAGCGCATCCAGCGGATGAGAAAAATACCACGCGGCTGTGACGCCGGTGGAGGGCGAGGGTGTCAGAATGTGCCAGAGCCGCGCGCCAATAATGCCGCCGATGAGCAAATAAACGAACAAATCCCACACAATGTCAGGGTCGTAGCCGCGGCGCTTTGCCTCGCGCCTGGCTAAAAGCGCACCAGCCACCGCGCCGCTCATCAGGATGATGCCATAGAACCGCACAAAAAGCGGACCAAGTTGAAAACCTTCCGGCATAGTTAGTCACCTCTTTTAGAAGTAAGGAAATCTCCTCTAAGAACACGACTTTTCACGAAGAGGAAGAAGACATTCGTGTTTCTTCGTGAACTTCGGGATGAATGTGAGCAGGCGCGGCGAGCACACCACTTTCTGCTCTTATTTCTTTTGCATCTGCATACGGGCATGGACCAGTTTCCGCACATGCCAAATACGTTGAACCGCTGTAATGTTGGCAAAAACTGCCAAAACCGCCAACCCCACATAGACATAACCCAACACCAGCGCCGGCGCCAAAACCAGATAGCGCTCCGCCCGCGTCAACAAACCAACCTTTGCCTCGTAGCCCAACCCTTCTGCCCGCGCCTTGACATACGACACCAACACCGACCCCGCCGCCGCGCCAAAGGCGAGCATCCCGCCTTGTACATCTCCCACCGTCAGGAAGTGATACAACAAACCGCCATAGATGATGAGTTCGGAATAACGGTCAGAAACCGAGTCGACATAAGCGCCCCAGTCGCCCGCTTCGCCGCGCAGACGCGCCATCGTGCCGTCCAGCGCATCAATGGGCGTCATCACCGCGACCAGAATCCCGCCGCCCAGGTAATCGCCGCGCGCCAGAAAATAAGCCCCAACCGTGTTGCCCAACAAGCCCAGCATGGTGACCATGTTGGGCGTCAGCCCCAGGCGCAGGAACAACTTCCCAAGCGGATCGAGCACCCACTTGAACCACAAACGCAGATAGTCGGTAAACGTCTTTTTCGATGTCATTACTTCAGCGGTCTCCTCCATTCGCTTCTTCCTCCTCATCCAAAGGTCCCAGCAGCACCTCGCGTTCCTTGCCGCCGCCCTGTGAAGGCCCCACCACTCCCATTTCCGCCAATTGATCCAACAGGCGCGCCGCACGCGGATACCCGATCCGCAGCCTGCGTTGCAGCAGCGAAGCCGAAGCCCGCTGACTCTGCCGCACAATGACAACCGCCTGCTCGATCAGGCTTTCGTCTTCGTTTTCATCCGGCTCGCTCAACAGTTTCTCCCAGGGCGGCGGGGTTTCCGTCACCTCCGCTGTCTTCTGCCAGTGAGCAATCACCCGCTCGATCTCCATATCGGTGACAAAGACCCCCTGCGCACGGATCGGGCTGCCCACTTCCGGGTTGAGGAAGAGCATATCGCCGCGCCCCAGCAGGTTTTCGGCGCCGGTCGTATCCAGAATAACGCGGCTGTCCACACTCGAAGCCACAGCAAACGCCAGGCGGGCAGGGAAATTCGCCTTAATCAACCCCGTCACCACATCGGTGGAGGGGCGTTGAGTGGCAACCACCAGGTGAATGCCGGTTGCGCGCGCCATCTGCGCCAGGCGAACCAGGTTATGCTCCGTCTGGTCCGGCGCAGACATCATCAAGTCCGCCAGTTCGTCAATCAACACCACGATGCGCGGCAGCGGCGCTCCTTCCTTTTTGCGCGAGACCTTGCGGTTGTAACTTTCCAAATCGCGCGCATGCGCCGCTTCCAACAAACGATAGCGATGCTCCATCTCCACCACCACCCAGCGCAGCACCCCCAAAATGCGCTCCACGTTCGTCTCCACCTTGCCGTACAGGTGAGGCAAACCGTTGAAGCGCAGCAACTCCACCATCTTCGAGTCAATCATCACCATACGCAGGTCTTCCGGCGTATTGTTCATCGCCAGGCAGGTTGCCAGCGAGGTAATACAAATGGATTTACCGGAACCCGTTGCCCCGGCAATCAGCAGGTGCGGCATACGCGCCAAATCTGCCACCACCGGCTGCCCCGAAACATCACGCCCCAGCGCCAGCGCCAGCGGAGCGCCAATCTTGTGAAACGCTTCGGTTTCCAGCAGCGGGCGCAGGCGTACCGTGGATTGATGCGAATTTGGCACTTCGATGCCCACATACGGCTTGCCCGGCACCGGCGCCTCGATGCGCAGCCGCTCCGCCGAAAGCGCCAGCGCCAAATCCTTCTGCAAAGAGGCAATCTGCGCCACGCGCACTTTGATTTGCTTTTCCTCTTCCTCGCTCGCTCCGGCGCGCTTCATAAAGCCGGGCTGCACAGCAAACTGCGTCACCGTTGGTCCCACCCGAAAGCCGATGACCGTTGCCGAAACGCCGAACTCCGCCAGCGTCTTTTCGATCATGCCCGCCGTCTGATTGATGGTGCGTTCGTCGGGGCGGGCAGCCTGGTCTGCCAGCAGGATGCTGAGCGGAGGCAAACGCTCGTCGCGGTTGCGCGGCTCGACTTTCTTCTCCCTGTGTTCCGTCATCTTGAGGGATTTTCTGAACTCCGGCGGAAGCGCGGCTGACTTTTTCTTCTCTGCCCGCGGCTGCTCCGGCTTTGGCTCCTGCGCTTCTTCCTGGACCTCAGGCTGGGCAGCAGCCTCCACAGGCGGATTCTCCTCTGCAACCTTTGCCAGCCAGCGCTCGATCCATGCCCACAGGTTGAAGCCATTCATCACCGCCGCCAGCCACAGGGCAAAGATGGTCAAGGTCCCGCCCAGTTCGCCGAGATACCGCCAGAATAAGGCGGTGATGCCCCAGCCGATGCGCCCGCCGTAATTGCCGGCTTCTGCCTGAAGGACCGAGTTGCCGCCCATCGCGGCGAACAGGCCCAGGGTCAAGAAAGAAGCGATTTCGAGCGCAAAGAGGCGCATCCAGCCAAGCAGAGGTTCCCCGCGCCGCAGCAGGGAAAATCCGCCATAGCCAATCCACAACACAATGAGATACGTCCCCCAGCCAAACCAAAGCGAGAGAAAGCCCTTCCAGGGCGTGAGCAATGCGCCGCTGGTGTACCCCAAGCGGGCAAGCAGGGTCATCAGCGCAAAGGCAATCAGGAGAATGCCGAAGATATCGCCCGCAAAACGCCCAAAGTGCTGCCGAAACCCTTCCAGGCGGTCGAGCCAATCCGGTTTGGATTCTTCGGAAGCGTAATCGCGCTGCGGGTGAGAGGGGTTCTTCATTACGCGTCCAAAATCATGCTAAAGCCGAGGCGTTGATGCGGCGGGTCCACGTGCAAGACACGCACCTGTACCCTCTGCCCAACCGTCAAAATATCGTGCGGCGATTGACCATCTGCCAGCGGCATTTGAGTGGCATGGATCAGTCCCTCCACACCGACATCCAGGCTGGCAAAAGCGCCATAGGAAAGGATATTGGTGACCGTAGCAGAGACGATTTTGCCCGGTGGGAAGTCCTGCGCGGCGCGCTCCCAGGGGTTGGGCAGCAGCCGCTTGCGGCTGAGCGCCACGCGGCAGCGCTCGGCAGAAAGGTCCAACACCTGCACTTCGATTTCTTCGCCGAGGGTTACCAGGTTGGCGGGGTGAGTCACGCGCCCCCATGAAAGTTCGGAAATGTGAATTAGCCCTTCCACGCCGCCCAGGTCAATGAACACACCAAAGTCGGTGATATTGGTGACCTTGCCAAACAGCCGCATCCCGGGCGTCAGGGTGTGGAAGAGTTCGAGGCGTTTGCCCGGTTCAGCAAGAGCCGCGCGTTCCGAAAAGATGATGCGTTCATCTTCCGGGGCGCACTCGATCACTTTGACCTTGAGCGTGCGGCCAAGGTAGACTTCCAGGTTGTGCTGGCATTCGCTCTCTTTTTCTTTGCCGCTCAGTTCGATCAGGTGCGAAAGCGGCACAAAGCCCGCCAATCCGTTGCCTTCTACCAGCAAGCCGCCGCGATTATGCCCAACCACTTTCATTTCCAGGATGTGGTCATTGCGGTAATACTGTTTGATGGCTTCCCAATCTACCCGCTCGCTCTTTGTTTCAGCCGCCGGCGCCGGCTGCGGAGCGCTCATCTGAAGCGCGGGTCTGGCATGTGCGGAGGCGTATTTCTGCTCATCCGCAAGGACGGATTCCCACCAGCCCTCGTCCAGCAGCGGCATTTCGTTGACTTGTTTTTTTCTGTGATTTTTAGGCTCGTTCATTCTGCCCTCCCGATAAAGAATGCTCGTTCTTTTCCATCGCCAGGATGGCGCGCGCCACGGCTTCCACCGCCACGCGTTGTTTCCGATAAAGATCCGCTTCCGACATCGCCAGCCGCGAGGCGACTTCGCGCACCTTGCGTCCTTCGATGAATTTCATTTCAAGGATGTTATACAGAATCCATTCGCTGGTGAATTTGCGGTCGCCTTCGGGTTTGATTTGCTCCACCGCCTGCCGCAGCAAAGCGCGCAACGCATTGGAGGCGTTGCCATCGTAATGTTTGACAAACTCCTGCACCACACGCAAACGCATCAGCGGGCTGTTCGTCAATTTGGGACCGCCCCAGTAGTGTGTCAGGGCATCTTTGACCCACTCTGCCAGGTCAGCCTCATGGATGACAGGCTCGGTGAGCAGGGTGTTCACAGTGTCGTACCGTCCGGCGGCGCGGATGCGCTGCAGCATATCCATTTGCGGCTGCAGGTCTTCGAGAGAGCGGAAGACGCGCTGCTGCAGGCGGCGGTCTTCCAGCGCCAAAGCGACGCGGTCTGCCAGCAGCCAGAGCGCCTCGCGCTGGTCGTTTTCCAGCGGGCGGTCGGATTTGCGCGCAATGCCCAACAGCCCCAAAAGAGGCGGCACTTCGTCCCGGTCGCCGTTGACTTTGCGCTGATGCAGCGGCAGGATCCAAAAACCATCCCACACAAATTCCTGCCTGCCCCCCTCTTCATAGTTGACGACTTGCAGCGCATTGTTCAGGTCTTCCTGCTCCAGCAAGGCGCGGTTTCCCGCCACGATGTGCAGCGATAACTCGTCGCTATCCAGGGCTGCGACAAAAGCACACGGCGCTTGCAAATGATCGCGCACTGCCGCCAGCACGTTTTCCAAGAACTGCTGAAGGTCGCTTTGGGTGAGCAAGCGTTCTTCGATATTCTGCAGGAGTTGAATCTCCTGCCGGTCGCGCCCAAAGAACAACGCCCGTTCCCACAGCGGTGAGAGCAGCGTGATGGCGTGTTCAAAGAGCAGCACCGTTGCCACCATCGTCAGCGGCACAAAGCCCGAATACGGGTCGCCGCCCAAAAATTCCCCCGCGCGGCGGACGATGGTCATGAGCGACAGCGCCAGAGAGGCGGTCACCGGTCCACGCAGGAGCCATTTGAAGAGACGGCTCTTGACGACACGGTCGGGCCATGAAACGCCAAAAAACGCCACCGCATACGCCATCGTCACCACCAGCACCGCCACCAGCAGATTGCTGAGCAGAACGGCAGACCAGAAAATCAGCGGATGCTGCGCCGCAAAGCCGGAGCCATACAACAGGTAAGGGTAGGAACCGAGCGCCGGGGCAGTGGCGCCTGCCATGAGGTACAACATGCGGCGGCGCCCGGAGCGCGTCAACATCAGGCGGTAGGCGCGGAGAAAGTTATATCCCGCCCAGCCAATCACGCCGATATAGAACAGCGTAAAGATTTCAGTCCATACGGTTCGATGGAGATAAGGAGCCGGCCGGCCGTTTGGCACCAGGCCGCCCACCAGCCACCCCATCGCCAGCAGCACCAGGAAGCCCACCCCCGCCGCATAGACCAGGCGCACAGCCAGCCGCCTGCGTCCGCGCGAAGGACGCCCGGCTGTTACCAGTAACGCATCTGAAAGATGTAAATAGGCAGGAGGGAGAAAGATAATGCCCAGCCACTGCAGCCGCAAAAGCAGTTCGATCCCCCAATCGGGTACGGTATTGTTTTGCAAGGATTCGGTGGTGAACACCACCACCACACACAGCAGAATGATGGCAAACGAACGCGCTACGCGGTCGCGCAGGTTGAACGAGAGCGCGTACAAAAACAAAGAAAAGGCGGTGATGGCAATCCCCGCCGTGAGAATGTTATTGAGAAACTGCAGCCCCGCCAGTAATTCTTCGAACCAACCGTTAAACATGCGTTCCTTCCACGACTATTTTAATGCTCTCCCGAAGAACAAGGCAACATCCTGAGTTGGATAGTAACGGTCATTATACCCGCAGAACTCATACCCAAACTTCTGCGCCAGACGGATGCAGGCATGATTTTTGGCCTGCATCTCCAGCAGGATGCGGCGCACGCCTCTTTCCGACGCCCAAGCCTGCACCGCCATTAAAAGAGCCGATGCCACCCTCTGCCGCCGCGATGAGGCTCTCACTACCAGGTCTGTCACCCGCAGCAAGGCAGAGGCAGGCTCCTGCAGCGCGCCAACATACCCCAGCAGCGCCCCTTCCTGCGCCGCGACCAAAAACACATCGCGCCGCGCCCACTCCTCCAACAGAGAAAGCGGATCGCGCGGGTATTCCACCGTCACCGCACGCGGCAGGCGCACTTCATGAAAAGAGACGCTCACGCGCTTATGCTCGCCACGCACTTCCAACTGCCAGACGTACTCGCTCGAACAGGAATGCTCCATTGCCATCAGGCTTGGAATATCATTTGCATTGGCGGGTCTGATTTCAAAGGCAGCCATGGTTCATCCTCGTCATTGGTTCGTCACCCGCACGGCAATCACACACGGCTCGAGCGTTTTGCCCACGTTGTCAATAATGACCAATTGCAGGAAGTAATCGCCGTTTGCCAGCGCCGTGGTATCCCACTGGCCCAATTCCCCGTCTTTGACCGGCTTTGCGCCCGCGGCAATCGTCGTCCACAGTCCGCTGCCGACCGGGGCAATTTCATACTTGTAAAAACCGAAGTTGGGAATACTTGCCGTGCCGGTCAGCGTCACCGTTCCTTTGACGATCTCGCCCGGTTTGGGGGAGGTCAGCATAATCTTGTCTTTTTCGCAGCCGCTCATCCCGCTTTGCACCGCCGGCGTTTCGAGCGGCAGCGCCGTGCCGGGGGGCAGCGTTCCTACAGGCGTGGCAAGCAGATTGAGAGTGGGCGTTACAAACGCATCGGCAGCCGGCAGAGAGGGCACAATGAGCGCCGCCACATAAAATTCTGCAAAAAAGAGCAACAGAATTAAAAAGCCGAAAGCAGTTGCCCGCCGCAGCCGGTTGAGCGCAAATTCACGCTCCAGTGAAAAAACGGCATCGCGCCATTCCCGCCATGCCCTCCACATCCAGCGAAAGGCATACAAGGCCGCAATCGCCAACAGAACGTAAATGAGCGGGCTATAGGCAGCCAGCGAACGATAAAGCGCACTCACCGAGAAATCCCTACAAGGCGCGCAAAACGCCGCGCAAGATGGTCTCGATTTTTGGGGTGATCACCTTGCCCGCCTCTATCACCTCTTCGTGGGTGGTGATGGTGGAGCCATCCAGGTTGGCTTTGTTGCTGATACCAGACAAGCCCAGCACGCGCATCCCGCCGTGCCGCGCAACGATCACCTCCGGCACAGTGGACATTCCCACCGCATCGGCGCCTGCCAGCCGCAAAAAGCGCAAATCGGCCGGGCTCTCGAAGGAGGGACCGCTCAAACCGCAATACACGCCCTCCCGCAGGGGAATCTTGTTTTCGGCGGCAACCTGCCGGGCAAGCCGCATCAGGTCGGGGTCGTAGGCGCGGCTCATATCCGGAAAACGCGGACCGAGTTCGTCAATGTTGGGCCCCATCAACGGGTTGGCGCCTGCCATGCCTATCAGATTCAAATTATCGGTGATGAGCATCACGTCACCGGGGGAGTAAGCGGGATTGATTCCGCCCGCCGCATTGGTGACGAACAGCATCGGAATACCCAGGCGAATCATCACCCGCACCGGCAGCGTGACCTGCGCCATGCTGTAACCCTCATAAAAATGCACGCGTCCCTGCATGACCAGTACCGGCTGCCCCTCGAGCATGCCAATCACCAGCCGCCCGGCATGACCGGGCACTGTCGAGCGGGGCCAGTGGGGCAGATCGCTATAAGGGATGACATCGGCTTCCTGGACCGATTCAGCCAGGGCGTTAAGCCCCGAACCGAGAATCAATCCAACGCGCGGTTTGTAAGAGGTTCGCGCGCGAACCGCATCCGCCGCCTCGTCAATCTGTTGTAAAGTAATGAATGTATCCATTGTGGGTGCTTCTTTTCGTGTGAAGTGTGGGTTATACCCCTCGAAAAATTATATCAGATAACAACTTTCAGCGTTGTTAGTAACTGATTCCCTGCCCACAGGTCATGGGGGTTAAAATAACAGCCTGTACTTTCGCCAATTTTAGTGGATCACGAAACCCCTGCGTACTTTGCGCTCTCTTGCGCAAATTCGGCGTTAGAGAACGCCCAATACGCTTTCTCGTGAGGGATTAAAATCCTTGTTAAGCACCATCTTTCGTATAAACCATAAAAAGGCGAATCTACAGTAACAGCGTTTAGGATTTATGACCTCATCCAGCCTTGACCGCTCCAGTCAACTTCAATTGACGCTTGCCGGCCTCCTCTCAATTCTCGCGCAAAGCCTGCTGATTCTACCTGCCAGCCTGATTCCCCGCGCCGAAAACCTGCCCCATTGGAGCGGCGTGGCGGCAGGCGTGACGCTTTTTGCCATTGCCACCATTTGGGCTGTCTCTGTCATTCGGCTGCTCAATGCGGGATGGCGCGGCAACGCGCATTTCATCCTCAATCAGGCGATTATTGTCATCGGCATTTTTCTCCTCGCCGGTTCGTCCGATACCTTTCTACGGGTGGGCGGATTTACCCTCACCAGCCTGATCACCGCTCTGACCGTGTACGGCATGATTGCCAACACCGCCACGCCCTCTCTCACCAGCGCCGTGGAAGCCCGCGCCCGCAAACAGGAACAGGAAACGCTGCGTCTGCAGGAACTTGCCCAAAACACAGAAGCCCTCAAACAGCAACTGGCGCTTGCCAACCAGAAACTAAACGCCGAAAAACAACGCACCACACAGTTAACCTACATCATCGAACTGAGCCACCTTCTCAACGAAGAACTCGACCCGCCGGTGGCTGCGCAAATCGCGGTCAACACCCTCGAACGGGTGGTGAAATGCAGCTTCATCTCGCTGCTGATGTATGAGACGGAAACGCACGAACTAGTTGCCCTTGCTTCCGGCGGACCGATGACCAACATCCTCCCGCCAGGCCACCGGCAAGACGCCACCCGCGGCATTCACGGACGAGTCGCCCGCCAGAAAAAGACCATCGTCATCAACGACACCGCTCAAGAAACCGATTTCACCCCCCTTAACAACGAGAACACCCGCTCGCTGATCCTTGCTCCGATGCTTTCACAGGGGCAGTTGACCGGTATCATCGAGGTCCGTTCTGACAAACCGCACGCCTTCAACAACATGGACATTGCCAGCGTGGAAAGCGTGGCGCTCGAACTCTCCCGCGCCTGGGAACGCGCCAGCCATCATCACCGCCTCTCCGAACTCATTCAATCGGGCATTTCGCTCGCTTCGCTGCTCGACCCGCAAGCCGCGGTGCAGGAAGTGGCCCTGGTGGCCCGCAAGACCTTCGACGCCAAATTCGTCTTCGTCACCCTGCTCGACCAGCAGGGAGGCTATTCCCGCACCGCCCACGCCGGAAATGCGCCGCGGCTGCTACACTCGCTAAATAAGAACCCGGCTGGCGAACCGCTTTTGCAAGCCGCGCTCAACGCCGCCAGCCCGTTTCGAGTGCGCGACGCGCGAAAGTACGCCGCACAAGGCAGCCTCGAACTCGATCATCCCAATCTGCGAAGCGCACTGGCAATTCCCATTCGCCTACACCGCCTGAGCATCGGAACCATCCTGGCGTTTGGAAAACACGGCAGCGTCTTCTTCACCGAAAAAGACGAAGCGCTGGCCGGGCTGCTTGGCTCGCAGGCGGCAGCGGCAGTGGAAAGCGCATGGCTCTATCAGGAATTGCGGAACAAAGAAAGTATCACCTCCATGCTGCGGCAATTGAGTGAAGAAGTGCTAATGACCGAGGATGTGAACAAAGCCGCCGAGATCATTGCCCGCGCCGCGCACAAAACCGCAAACGCCGCCGAAACGGGGCTCGTCATCTTTACCCCAAGCGGAACCATTCAAACGGAAGTCCACCTTGACCACAAAGGCGTTCGTCCCCGCCCGCAGCATCCCATCCAGCGCATTCAACAGGCGATTCAGACCAGGCAAAGTTTGTTTGTCGCCACCGAACAGGGCGAACTTGCCTGTTATCCCATGATCACCCGTTCCGGTCCGATTGGCGCGTTATGGGTGCTGATTTCCGAAATTCGCGGGCAAAATTTTGCCAACGTGCAACTGCTGGCAAACCAGGCCGCCGTGACGCTGGAACGCGTCAACCTGCTGGCAGAATCGCGCCGCCAGGCAAAGGAACTCGAAGCCGCCTATGAAGAACTGGAAAAAACCTACGACCAGACCCTCAAAGCGCTGATGTCTGCCCTGGATGCGCGCGACCGGGAAACCGAAGGACACAGCATGCGCGTTAGCCGGCTGGCGTGTTTGCTGGGGGAAAAGTTGGGGTTAAACAGCGAGCAGCTCAAAGCGTTGGAAAGAGGCGCGCTTCTTCATGATATTGGCAAAATTGGAATCAGCGATGCCATTCTGCATAAGCCCGGCAAATTGACCGAGGACGAATGGAAAATCATGCACATGCACCCTGAAATCGGCGCGCGCATTGTCGAACGCATTCCCTTTCTTCAAGAAAGCATGGTGGTCGTCCGCTATCACCATGAACGCTGGGACGGCAGCGGTTATCCGCTGGGTATTCGGGGTAAAGACATCCCTCTACACGCCCGCATCTTCGCCGTTGCCGATGTGTTCGACGCCCTCACCAGCAGCCGCAATTACCGCAAAAAATCCACCCCGCAGGAGGCGCTGCAGTATCTACAGGAACATGCAGGCGTTCTGTTCGACCGGGAGATCGTCGAAGCGCTGGCGCAACTGCCTTATCATGAGTTTGTGGAAAGAATATCATGAAAAATACAAAGCCTGCGGTGCCCTTTGCCCCTTACGAGATTCAGCGCTTTATTTCCCCGCTGACACTTGCTTCAGTCGCCTTGATGGCAGGCGTCACCCTCGAAGCCCTGGCAGACCATTCTCAGCCCGATCTGCTGCTGGCATTCTTTGGCGCGCTGGGCATCAACTATATCGCCCTGGCGCATTTCACGATTGTCCGCTCCGCTTTTCGCTCGGCATCCTACAAACTGCTCAATTCATTGCTCACCGGCGTTGGTATTGGAATTTTCACCATCCTGCTCCCCGCCAACCGGCTGGAAATCATCCAGCCGTTGATTGTCTTTGGCATTGTCGTCACCGCCGCCATTACCGACCGCTGGTTTGGATACCTAACCCTGCTGCTGATTGCGCTCATTCACATTCCCATCAGCCGCCTGCAGTTTGCGACTATTGAAGGCGCTTTGAAAATCCTCGTTCCCTATCTCATCGCACTGATTACCCTTGAAGTCATCACCCGCATCAAAGACACCACGCACCAACATATTCACCGCCTGGAAACCATCAACAACATCAGCCGCCAAATCATGCGCTCGCTCGACAAAGAGAAAACCCTTTCTCTGTTGAACACCGCCCTGCGAGACACCCTGCACGCCGACACCTATTTCATCGGCTTTGTCGAAAATGAAGACCTGCAGTTGGAACTCTTCTATGACGACGGCGAATATTTCAACGGCACCCGCATCCCCCTCGCTGGCACTCTCTCAGGCTGGGTTATCAAAAACCAAAAGGAACTCTTCCTGCCCGACCTGCGCGAGGATATTTCCCTTGAAGGCGTCAGCCTGCAAATCATCGGCAAGAATAAAACCAGCCTGTCCTGGCTTGGCGTGCCCCTCAACGCTGAAAATGTATGCGGCATCCTCGTCCAGGCATCTTACACCGCTAACGCCTTCGACCTGGCGGACATGGAGCTGCTCACCAGCCTGGGACAGCACGTCACCCTTGCGCTGGATAACGCTCTGCGGCATGCCCAGGTGGAGGAACAGGCGCGCCTCGACAGCCTGACCGGCGTGTACAATCACGGTTACTTTCTCAAACTTCTGGCTGAACAAACCGAACAGGCTGAACGGCTTCACACTCCCCTCAGCCTGATTATGCTCGACATTGACTACTTCAAACAATACAACGATACCTACGGTCACCTGGTGGGAGACCGCATTTTGACCTCGATTTGCGAAGCAATTCGACATAACATCAAACAGACCGACGCGGTGGGCAGATGGGGCGGCGAGGAATTTGTCATTTCTCTGCCTGGCGCAAACGGCAGCCAGGCATTCCAGGTTGCCAAACGCATTGCCGAAACCATGCGAGGGCTGCGCGTGGGCGACCGCGAGAACCACACCATCCCCATCCCCACCATCAGCCAGGGGATTGCCGTGTACCCCTCTGAAGCAGATGAAATCTACCGCCTGATAGACGTGGCAGACCGGCGGCTGTACATTGCGAAAGAACGGGGAAGAAACCAGATCGAGCCGGGCACGGCGTTTTGGGAGAATTGAAACTGATAGTACATATCGTGCCGGGTAGTACTACCATAAATCGTAAAGTCTTGCGCAAAAAAGAGCCTCAGCCGCCGATTTCAGGGATTTCCACAGATTGGAATTCAAAATCCGTGAAAATCTGGGTTCATCCGCGGCAAAAGACTCCGACCACGGTTAAGTGCGGCGCTACCCCGCCCCGAAGGATTCCCCGAAGAATCCCCTCGCAAGCAGGGAGACTGCTTCACTTCGCTCGCGGAGACAGACTCTGAAGGTGTTTACAGCAGGATATTTCAGCTCAACTCCTGCGCAAACGCCTCAACCGCCTTTTCCACCGCCGCATCGTCAACCCAATAATGCGTCACCAGTCGGAAACGGCGCTCGCTTTCTGCAACCACCAATACACCCCGCTCCTTCAGCCGCGCGGTCAGTTCCCAGGCATTCAGCGGCAGGCTGGCAGCAAGGTTGAAATACACCATGTTGGTATAAGGTGTACCTTCATCCAACAGGATACCCGGCAGGCGGCGCAGCCCTTCCGCCAGTTTTTTGGCGCGCAGGTGATCCTCGTTCAAGCGCAGGGTCATCTTTTCGAGCGAGATCAGTCCCGCCGCGGCAACCACGCCCACCTGCCGCATTCCGCCGCCCAGCATTTTGCGAATATGACGCGCCCGGGCAATGAACTTGTGCCTCCCCACCAGCATCGAACCGATGGGCGCTGCCAGCCCTTTGCTCAGACAAAACATCACAGAGTCGGCAGGAGCCGCCAGGTCTTTTACATCCACATGTTGCACAGCGGCAGCGTTGAAGAGGCGCGCGCCGTCAATGTGCAGGGCAAGGTTGTGGGCGCGGGCAATTTCAGCCACCTGGCGGGTGTACTCCGCCGTAAGCGGAACGCCGCCGCAAATGTTCTGGGTGTTTTCGAGGCAGATGAGGCGCGTGATGGGATGATGCACATCCTCGGTGCGGATGGAAGTGCGAATGTCCTCCAGCGATAGGGTGCCGTCTTTTTGATTCGGGATCGGACATGGCTGAATCCCTCCCAACGCCGCCATCCCGCCCGCTTCGTTCAAATAGATGTGGGACTTGTTCCCCAAAATGACCTCGTCCCCCCGCTGACAGTGAACCAGCAGGGCAATCAGGTTGCCCATCGTACCGGAAGGGACGAAGAGAGCAGCCTCTTTGCCGAGGCGCTCCGCCGCCATCGCTTCCAGACGGTTGACGGTTGGATCGTCGCGAAACACATCGTCGCCCACTTCGGCTTCCGCCATCGCTTCGCGCATTTCGGGGGTGGGCTTGGTGACAGTATCGGAACGCAGGTCAACGTACTCCATCTTCAACTCCCTTTTCGCAAAATGTCGAGAACTTCTTCCAGTTCGGGCGGCAGGGGCGCTTCAAAGGTACGCGGTTCTTTTTCGTTTGGCAGCAGAATAGTCAACCGCCAGGCGTGCAGAAAGTGACGCCCGATGGAAATGGTGGGCGTCTTGCGCCCATAGACTTCATCGCCCACAATCGGACACTTGAGAAACGCGCAATGCAGGCGGATTTGATGCGTGCGCCCGGTATGCGGGTGAAATTCAAGCAATGTATGTTTTTCGAACGTCTCGAGGGTCTTGTATTCCGAAACTGCCTCGCGCCCCTTGCCCGGCGGGACGATTGCCATACGCTTGCGGTTTTTAGGGTCACGCCCGATGGGCGCTTCCACCCGCCCGGAGGGAGTGGGCGGTTTGCCGTCCACCAGGGCGAGGTAAGTCTTTTGCACGCGGCGCAGGCGGAACTGGTCCTGCAGCCAGCGGTGAGCGCGTTCGTTTTTGGCAAGCAGAATGAGGCCCGAGGTCTCTTTATCGAGGCGGTGGACGACGCCGGGTCGTTCCTCGCCGCCGATGCCCTCCAGGTGAGGGTCGTAGCCCAGCACGGCATTGACCAATGTGCCGGAGGCATGTCCGGCAGCGGGATGAACCACCATGCCCGCCGGCTTGTTGATGACCAGCAGGTCATCGTTCTCAAAGACAATATCGAGGGGAATATCTTCGGCTAAAAGGCCGGCAGGGGCAGGGGGAGGAATCCGCACTGTCAGCGTGGCGCCGGCTTCGAGAGGCTGACCAGCCTTCCGCGCGGGACGACCGTTCACGTCCACACAGCCTTCTGCAATCAGGCTTTGGATTCGGGAGCGGGAAAACTCCGGCAGTTGTTCGACGAGAAATTTGTCGAGCCGTTCGGGGGTCTTGTTTTCGAAGCGGAAGGTCAGGAGACGTTCACTCACTGTGGTTTTTGGTCGCTCGGTTCTGGGGCGCCGGCGGGGTTCGGGTTTTTCTTTTCTGCACGTTCCGTGAGCCATACCCCCAAAAACAGCACGGCTGCGCCAATGGTAATGCTGGCATCTGCCACATTGAAAACGGGGAAAGTTCCCACAGAGATAAAGTCGGTCACATGTCCGATGGTCAGGCGGTCAATCAGGTTGCCGGCGGCGCCGCCCAACTGCATGCTCATGGCAAGGCGCAGCGACCAATCCGCCTTTTCGACATGAGGATAGTAATACAAAATCAAGGCGATGACGAGAAAGGCAAGCGCCGTAAAGACCATGCCGCCCTGTTGAAAGATGCCGAACGCGGCCCCGGTGTTATACCAATGAACGATGCGCGCATAGGGGGCGAGCCATGCAAGCGCTTCGGGGAGCCACGTGCCGCCTAGCGGAAGGTTTGCCCGCACCAGGTTTTTTGTCCATTGATCGAGCGCTACAATGACGAACGCAATTAGGAGAATTTGCCAATATCGTTGAAATAGAGTCTTCAAAGGTCACCTCAAGCCGCCCCATTCTACCATCAGTCCTGCACATACAGGCGCGGCACACGGGCGCTGATACTTGTCAGCACTTCGTATTCATTGGTGCCGGCCCATTCCGCCAGGTCTTCGGCGCGAATACCGCCGCCAAGCAGAATGACCTCCTCCCCGTTTTCGATGACATCCTCCCCGGTATGCACCATGAATTGATCCATGCAGATGCGTCCCACTTGCGGATATTTCTTGCCGCGAATCAGCACCTGGGCGCGGTTGGTCATGCGGCGGAAGTAACCGTCGGCATAACCGCATGGAACGGTGACGATTCGAGTCTCCGCCTCAGCCTGCCACAAGGACCCGTAACTGACAGACCGCCCCGCCCGCACCCGCTTCGAATACGAGACCCGCGCGCGCCAGGTGAGCGCCGGCTGAACCTCCACGACCCGCTCCACTTCTGCGCCGGGATACACCCCGTAGAACAAAATCCCCGGCCGCACCATCTCGAAATGCGCTTGAGGCAGGTTCAAAATGCCGCCGGAGTTGCACACGTGCCGCAGCGGCGGGAGCGGCAGACTCAACCGCTCGTATAAATGCAGCACTTCCTGAAAACGCTCCAATTGCAATAGGGAATACGAACGGTCGGCAAGTTCCGAGTTTGCCAGGTGGGTGTAAATCCCTTCCACCTCCAGGTGAGGACATGCCGCCGCTTTGAGCAGCAGTTCCTCCGCTTCATATTCATGGACTCCGACCCGCTCCATGCCGGTATCAATTTTCAGGTGAGTCTTGAGGCGTTTGCCGCACGAGCGGGCAAGGTCTTCAGCGGCGGTCAGCAGGTCCACAGACGAACCGGTCAGGGTCAGGTCATGTTCGAGGAACAAAGGGAGTTGCTGCGGCAGCGTCCCGCCGGCGACGAGGATGGGCTTGGTAATCCCCAGCCGCCGCAGATGCACTCCCTCTTCTGCAATCGCAACGCCAAAATAATCTACATACGGCTCGATGAACGGAGCCACGCCATCCACCCCGTGACCGTACGCATTCGCCTTGACCATCGGCATCACTTTTGCCGGGTGAACATGGGCGCGGATGGCTTCGAGGTTTCGTTTGAGTTGAGAAAGGTTGACTTCCAGGTAAACGGGTCGCATCGAATCAGACATAGGCGCAACGGGATAAAAAGATTGAGCCAAATGGATGGCGCCTGCCCATTTGGCTCAAAGGTTACGGAGTATGGAACGGCTTAGTAATCGCGTCTGCGTTCGCGTCCGCCCCCGCTGCGAAAGCCGCCCGGGCGTTCTTCACGCGGACGGGCAATGTTCACCGTGAGCGCGCGTCCGCCAAAATCCTGCCCGTGAAACTTGCTGATGGCAGCCTGGGCTTCCTCCGCGCTGGACATTTCGACAAAGCCGAAGCCCTTCGAGCGTCCAGTCGCACGATCCTTGATGACCTGCGCCGATTTCACTGTGCCAGCCTGCGAGAACAAATCCTGCAGGTCGGAATCCACCGTGCTGTAGGGCAGGTTTCCGACATAAAGTTTCGCTTCCATAGAATGACTCTTCTCCTAGGTGTACGCCGGGCGGCGAAGCCACCGCCAGGCAAAACGGAACGACGATGCATGACAGACGGGACCACAGACACACCCCAGGCGCCAAGGAAGTGAAACTACTTTCCCCTTCGGATTGCCGGGACCACCACACTTCATGCACTTGCAAACTGATTCTAGCACAAGAGAGAAGACAAGACCAGCAGCCGGACGCTTTTCCTTCAGCGCGTTAAGTATGAAGTTACGCAGTTCGTAATTGCTGGCGGTTCAAACCGCATCCAGCAATTACGAAGTCAGCCTGCGCTGACTTGAAAGCCTGCACAGGCTTTGTGAGGTTGAGGCGCGGCTTAAGAATTTTTCTCACCGCAGAGACGCGGAGAAACAGAGAAAATGCCAGTTTCTTGAGAAAATTCCGCGCCCTTTGTGTCTCGGCGGCGAAAATTGACGATCGTTTTTGCTCTCCCGAACTGACGTTAAGATATAATGCGCCGAAAAAAATGGACTTCATCGCCCAATTCGAATCACACCTGCCCGGCCACCTGCGCCGCTTGTTCCGCAGCCTGAACACGCCCTTCGCCATCCAAAACTATCTCGACAGCATCACCTACAAAGGCGAAGAGCGTGACCGTTCTCCCCTCAATGTGATGCTCGATAACCAGGGGCATTGTCTCGATGGGGGCTTCCTTGCTGCGTTGTGTCTGTGGCGCATCGGCTTCAAGCCGCTCCTGCTCGATATCGTCCCCGACCCCGGCGTGGATGACGACCATGTGCTGGCGTTATATCAAATCGAGGGGCGCTGGGGCGCGGTGGCAAAGACCAACTATATCTTCCTGGGGTTCCGCGAACCGGTCTACAAAAATTTCCGTGAACTGGTGATGACCTACTTCGAGCATTACGTCAGCATCCGCCAACGCAAGGTGTTGACCGGCTACCTGCGTCCGTTCGACGCCTCGCGCTACACGCGATATAACTGGGCATGGGATGAAGCCGGGGCGAACATTGTGTACCACAAACATTTCTACGGGCGGAAACCCATCCCGCTCATTACCAAAAGTATGGCGGCGCGCCTCAGCCCCGTCACTGACCGAACCTACCAGGCAGAAACCCTCTTCACCGACTTGAACGAGTCCTTCGGCAATCGCAAGTAGCGGTTTAAACCGCATCTAGCAATCATGAAGTCAGCCTTCGCTGACTTGAGAGCCTGCGCAGGCAGGCTTCGTGAGGGTGAGCCGCGACTTATGAAGTTTTACAAATTAATTCCGTAACCGCGCGCAGTCGGCGTTCTCTTAC
>JBBITE010000015.1:0-73080 GCA_037440905.1 Anaerolineae bacterium
TCATACCTCAGCGCTTCCACCGGCTCCAGGTTGGCGGCGCGGCTGGCGGGATAGATGCCAAAGAACAACCCCACCGCAGCGGAGAAAATGGTGGCGAGCAGCACGGCGTCAATACCGACGAGCGGCGTGAACGCGGTGCCGCTGGCTTCGGCAATCCGCCCGACAAGGTAGGAAATCAGCCAGCCTAAGGCAATGCCAATGATCCCGCCGATGAGACTAAGCAGAGATGACTCGGTGAGAAACTGGGTGAGGATGTCGCGTTTGCGTGCGCCAAGCGCCTTGCGCAGACCGATCTCGCGCGTCCGTTCGGTGACCGAGACCAGCATGATGTTCATGATGCCGATTCCGCCCACCAGGAGCGAAATGCCGGCAATGCCGCCCAGGAAAATGGTGAGGATGCCGGTGATGGATTGGAAGGTGGAGAGCAAATCCTGCTGGGTGAAAATCGTGAAATCGTCTGCGCCGACCGGGGTACGATGGCGCGCCCGCAAAATGGCGGCAATTTCTTCGGCGGCTTGAGTCACCTGATCGCCGCTGACCGCCTGCACGAAAATAATATCCACGCGGTCACTGGTGCTGCGGCGGATGAGGCGGGTTTGTGCGGTGGTGAAGGGAACAATCACCACATTATCCTGGCTGCCAAACGAACCGCCGCCCTTGGATTCCAACACACCCAGCACGCGGAAGGGCTGTCCCTCGATGCGCACGGTTTCGCCGGTCACGCCATCGGCATGACCGAAAAGTTTTTCTGCCACTTCAGGACCAAGCAGCACAACCGAAGCGCGCCCCAGGATGTGTTCCTCGGTGATGTATTCGCCCTCGGTGATGGAATAATTGCGCACCTGAAAATACTCCGGCGTCACACCCAGAATTTGCGGGGTGGTTTGCTCACCGCCAAACGAGACGACGCCGCTGCCCTGCAGCGCCGGCGCAACCGCCTCTATCGAAGGCGCCGCAAATTGATCGCGCAGCGCCTCCGCATCGCCCAGAGTCAAAGGCTTGGGATTGCGGATGTTGTCGGCCGGGTCGCCGCGAAAGACAAACAACAGATTGGTGCCGATTCCGCTGATGGAGCCGGTGATGGACGCTTCGGCGCCGCGCCCCACCGCCAGCATGGCAATCACCGCCGCCACGCCGATGACGATTCCCAGCACGGTCAAACCAGACCTGAGTTTGTTCCCGCTCAAACTTTCCAATGCTTCCAGAAAAGCCTGTCCAAGCGTCATGAGTCACCATCCAGTAAACCGTCACGCAGACGAATCACTCGTTGAGTCTGCTCGGCAATTTTCGGGTCGTGGGTAACGATGATGAGAGTCGTTCCCAGGTCTTTGTTGAGGTTGAGCAGCAGATTCATAATCTCCTGTCCCACTTTCGAGTCGAGGTTGCCGGTAGGTTCATCTGCCATAATGATGGCGGGATTGTTGACGATGGCGCGCGCAATGGCTACGCGCTGCTGCTGCCCGCCGGAGAGTTCATAGGGGCGGTGCAGCATGCGGTCCTCCAGTCCCACCGCCCGCAAAGCCTCCATAGCGCGCTGGCGCCTGCCTTCCGTCACACCGGCATACCGCAGAGGCAGTTCCACATTGGTCACTGCCGTCTGGCGCGAGAGCAGGTTGAAACTTTGAAAGACAAACCCCACCTTGCGGTTGCGGATGTCTGCCAGTTGGTCGTCGCTCAGCGAAGCGACCGCTTCCCCATCCAGCCAGTATTCGCCGGAGGTGGGACGGTCGAGACAGCCAAGCATGTTCATCAGGGTGGACTTCCCGGAGCCGGAGGGACCCATAATGGAGACCACCTCGCCGCGCCGAATGGTAAAGGACACACCGCGCAAGGCATGCACCTCCACCTCGCCCATCTTGTAAATCTTGCACAAATTGCGCGCTTCGATGACGTTCGTCATTTTGCTAATTCCCAAACGGACCGCCGCCGCGCGGACCGAAGAACTCGGTGGGCGGGTTCAAAATCACCAGGTCGCCTTCCTTCACTTCGCCGCCGTTCAGCACGCTCATCGTGTCGGAAGACAATCCCAGCCGCACCACCTTCCGCACCGGCTGGTCATTTTCCAGCACATACACCACGCGCTCGCCTTCTGAAAGACGGACAGCGCGATTCGGTACCAGCAAAACATCATTCACTTCTTTGACTAGAATATTGACCGCCGCCGTCATCCCCGGTTTGACCTGATTATCGGCATCGGTCAATTCCACTGTGACTTTGAAGTTGACCACGCCCGCTGTAACCGTTCCCGTTTGGGCAACTTCTACCACCACGCCGTTATACTCCCTGCCGAGAATGGCATCGAACGTCAGTTTGACCGGTTGACCGACCGCCACACTATTGATATCCACTTCCGAAACATTCACATCCACCAGCAGGCTGGAAAGGTCATCGAGGCGGAAGGCTACCGTACCGGCATTAACCAGGTCGCCGGGGAGGGGATAGGCTTCGGTCACAATCCCGCCAAAGGGAGCGGTCACCCGCGCCAGGTTCAGGGTTGCCTGAGCCGCATCAATCCGCGCCTGAGCGGCAGTAATCTCGACAATATTTCCGCTGATTAAGCGGTCATAGGTGCGTTGTGCATCTTCCAGTTTTGCCTTGGCAAGCGCCAATTGTTCGTCTGCTTTGGCAATCGTGGTGGGGTCGGCGTATCCCTTGTAGGTTTTGACTTCCCGCACTTGAATCTTCCCGAAAGGCGTGTTCTTTGTTTTCGTGACAATTTCCTGAATATCAATCAAGCCGTTCAGGTTGTCGCGGCTCTTTTTGGCGCGGTCGTAGGCTGCCTGAGCATCGCGCAGGGCAATCGCCGCCTGCGCACGGGCGGTATCCGAATTCAGCAGGTCATCCAGGGTCTTTTGCGCGCTGACCAGGTCTGCCTCGGCGAGAATAATGCTCTGCGGCAGAGACGACTTGGAAAGATACGCCATCACAAAACCGGCGGGGACGTTATCCCCCACCTTCACATTGACCGTATCCACTGTGCCAGCCGTCTGCCAGACCAGGATCGCCGTCTGTTTGGCACGCACCGTGCCGGTGGCGCCGATGGTAGCGGTCAGGCTGCCACGTTCGATGGCGGCGGTTTGAAAAGCGCTTTGGGCAGCGGCGTTACGAGTACGGTTCATCCACCAAACCGCCCCCGCCGCAACAACAATCAGCAAGACGAACCAGAGCCAATTTTTCTTCAAAAATTTTCCCATGTTTTACCTCGGTATGAATAGAATCGCGATTTGTTTGAGTGCAAAAATTCGCTATCCCTCACCCTCTCTCTCCAGTGGAAGCCCCCTGACGGGAGCAGACGGGATGGGGGCGATGGTGTATGAGATCAGAAAAGCAACTCAGGTTATAATGCTGCGCTGCAAACTTCATGGTTAGTCACTGCAAAGCAGTCATCACAGGATGACAGGAGATTGCTTTCCGCAGGTCGCAATGACAATAGAAACAGAACATCGCAACCGGGCGAGTTGACAAAGTTATACCCTGAAAATGCGAAAACATCTTGAGCAAAAGATATAGGTTTTATAAAACTCCAACATGACAATTGTGACGATTGTCGTCCAGTTAGGTGACATTTAAACCTGTGGAGGGGTTTTAGGTTTGGGTATGATTATGCCGTTATCCTGGTTTGAACAACTTTTCGGAGGAATTCATGCAGTTTATACCGAGTGAAACCCTCACCATTGACCGTAAATCAAGGGCAAATATGCCGTTCTTCGACCTCGATTTGCGCTCACCCGATGAGCGCACTTGCGATTTTAACGACGTGGTGATCGAGTTCGACCCCGAACGCGCTATGGTGGAGGCATCACGCTGTATTCACTGCCCGGACCCCGCACCCTGCATGCTCGCCTGCCCCACCCACAACGATATCCCTTCCGCCATGTGGCTGATTGAACAGGGCAGGTTCTCCGAAGCCGCTGACCTCTACCACCAAACCAGTTCCCTGCCGGAGATTTGCGGGCGCGTTTGCCCGCACGAACAACTCTGCCAGGGCTCCTGCGTCCTCAACAAACACAACACGCCCGTCCTGTGCGGCGAACTCGAAGCCTTCGCCGTGGATTACAAACGCCGCCACGAGGGACACACCATCCCGGTCGCGCCGCCCAGCGGAAAGCGGGTGGCCATCATCGGCGCAGGACCGGCCGGCCTGGGCTGCGCTGAACAACTCGTCCGGCGCGGACACGAAGTCACCATCTTCGACGCCAAACCCGCCCCCGGCGGCTTGCTGGTGTATGGCATCCCCAACTTCAAACTTCCCAAAGAAATCTGGCAGGAAAAATGGGAAGAATTCGAGCGCGCCGGCGTCAAATTCGTCCCAAACACCTACATCGGCAAAGATAAAACCATTGACGACCTCTTCGCCGAAGGCTTCGATGCCGTTTTCATCGGCGTCGGCTCGGAAGTGGACGCCAAGATGGAAGACACCCCCGGCACCGACCTGCCCGGCGTTTACGAAGCCACCGATTTCCTCATCCGCGCCAATGTAGATCCCAAATTCCTGCCTCCCGATAAACAAAAACCGCTCGAAATCGGCAAGCGCGTCGTTGTGGTGGGCGGCGGCGATACTGCCTCCGACTGTCTGCGTTCCGCCATTCGGCTTGGCGCCGAGGAAGTCACCTGTCTCTACCGCCGCACTGAAAACGAAATGCCCGGCGGCAAAAAAGACCGCAAACTCGCAAAAGAAGAAGGGGCGAAGTACCGCTTCCTTACCCAGCCCGTCAAATTCATCGCCGGCAAAGACGGAAAACTCGCCGCCGTCGAATGCATCGAAATGAAACTCGGCGAACCCGATGCCAAAGGCAGGCGCAAACCCGTCCCCGTCGAAGGCTCCAACTTCAGCATCGCCTGCGACACCGCCATCCTTGCCCTGGGCTACTGGCCCGACCCCATCATCGGAAAAACGACCCCCGACCTCGAAACCCACAACTGGGGCTTAATCAAAGCCGATAAGAAGACCGGCGCCACCTCGCGCCCCGGCGTCTTCTCCGGCGGCGACTGCGTCACCGGCCCCGATCTCGTCGTCACTGCCATGGTGGGCGGGCGCAAAGCCGCCTGGGCAATTGACGAATATTTGAGAAACAAAAAATAGACCTCATTTTTGCTCAAGCGGATCGTCAAATCCGCACATTCGACGTAGGTAAGACGAAAATACCCCGCGAAACATCTGCTGAGGGCAGGTGCAACAAAGAGACACCCCGTACCAGGCGGGGTGTCTCCGCTTTTATCAGCCTCCGCAAGGTATAATCTCTCCCATGCGCTATCGAATCGGGCAAATCATTGACCTGCTCAGCGTCTTCCTGCTGCTCCTCATCGCCGGCGCCAGCGATGCGCCGCGCTTCACTGGCAGCGCCGACCGCACGCGCTTCTACACCCGCGAAATCGAATTTGACTACCCCAACTGGGTGAAAGACGCCCTCTGGCTCAAACTCGAACAAGCCGCCCTCCATTCCCCCTTCCTCTTCGAGCGCGGCAGCGCCAGAACCATCGTCTTCGAATACCTGCGCACCACCGAACAACTCATGCAAACCGAACAGCGCATCGAACAAATCTACGCCGACCCCAACATCCCCGACAAAGAAGCCGCCAGCGCCCTCCTGCGCGCCCAGCACAGCCAACTGCTTCACCGCCAGAAAGAACTAGCACCCTTCGCCGAAGCCATCCTCCAGCAGCAGGTCAGCGAAACACTCGCCCGTCTCGAACTCACCGCCGGCGGCCAGCCCATCCCGCCTGTTCTCTATCACACCTCCCCCACCCCCCTCGCACTCATCGTCTCCAAACGCGAAGAAATCGTACAAATCGCCAACATCTCCATCCTCCCCACCCTCACCCTCGACCAGCAAATCGAACTGGAAGACCGCGTCGCGCACTCCCTCAACGTTTCCACCCTCGTCGTTCCCGTCGGCGGCGTGGGCGTGTACCCCACCATGGTCATGGAAACCACCAACCTGCCCTGGCTGCTCAACACCATCGCCCATGAATGGACCCACAACTACCTCAACCTGCGCCCGCTCGGACTCAACTACAGCACCACGCCTGAACTGCGCACCATGAACGAAACCACCGCCAACATCGTGGGCGACGAAGTAGGGCTGCTCCTGCTGCAAACCTACTACCCCGAACTCCTCGCTTCTACCTCGACCTCGAACCTGCTTGCCCTCAACTGGCAGATTCCCCCCTCCAGCCGCCTCAATGACTCTCCCACCTTCGACTTCCGCGCCGAAATGCGCGAAACGCGCGTCACCGTGGATGAACTGCTGGCGCAGGGCAAAGTGGAAGAAGCCGAAGCATACATGGAAGCGCGCCGTCAGGTCTTCTGGCAAAACGGCTACCTCATCCGCAAACTCAACCAGGCATACTTCGCCTTTCATGGCGCCTACGCCGATCAGCCGGGCGGCGCCGCCGGCGAGGACCCGGTCGGTCCCGCTGTGCGTGCGCTGCGCGCACAAAGCGCCTCGCTGGCAGACTTCCTCAATACCATCGCCTGGATGACCTCCTTCGAACAACTCCAACAAGCCATCCAACCCTAACATCATGAACTACACACTGAAATATCTGGCGGCATGCCTCTTTGCGGCGTTACTGGCTGGGGCATGCACCGCCGCACCTGTCACAAACATCCCCGCCTTTCCAGAGCCAACCGTCACGCCCCTGGTGCAAGCTGCCCCGCCGTGCAACGCGATTACCGTTGCCCCCACCCCCGCCGCCGACGAACCGTCCCTCATTCCGCCGGTCGGCAAGGATGATCACATCCGCGGAGCAGACAACCCATCTGTAACCATCATTGTTTACGGTGATTTGCAGGATGCCACCAGCGCCTTGTTTGCCGGGGTCATGCAGCGCATCCTGCAAGAACATCCCCAAGAGGTGCGCTTCGTCAGCCGCATCTTTCCGCTGGTGGGGCGAAACGACAAAGCCCTGCTCGCTGCGCAGGCGGTGGAAGCCGCGCACCTGCAAGGCAAATTTTGGGAAATGCACGATCTGCTCTACGCCCAACAGAAAAACTGGGTGAACCTATCCCCCGAGGATTTCGCGCAATGGAGCGCGGCGCAGGCTTCAGCGTTGGGAATGAATGTGGAGCAGTATCAGGCTGACGTTAAGAGCGAAGCGGTGACGACTCTCGTCCAAAATCGCTTCGAGGCGGCGCGGCAGTTCGGTCCGTTTGCCGTCCCGCTGATCCTTATCAACGGTGAAATCTATCTCGGTCCGCAGGATTACAGCAGCATCAACGACATCATCCTGTTGATTTTGCTGGGCAGGCGGCAGTTTTCCGAATGCCCGCCCCTGGTTGTGGAAAAGACGAAGCAGTATCTCGCCACGCTGTACACCGAGAAGGGCGAGGTGGCGCTTCAACTCTTTGCCGATAAAGCGCCCTACACGGTCAATTCGTTCGTATTCCTGGCGCGCAGCGGCTGGTATGACAATATCACCTTTCACCGCGTCATCTCAGATTTGTATGTGCAGAGCGGCGACCCCAGCGGAACGGGGAAGGGACAGCCCGGCTATTATGTGATGACCGAAATTCTGCCCGATTTGAAGTTCGATGCGCCCGGCAAAGTGGCGATGGTCAATTCGGGGCCGGATACCAGCGGCAGTCAGTTTTTCATCACGCTGGCGCCGGCGCCGCAATTCGACGGCAAATACACGATTTTTGGCGAGGTGCTCAGCGGCATGGACGTGCTCCGCGCGCTGACGCCGCGCAATGCCCAGCCGGGGGTCGAAACGCCGCCCGGCGACAAACTGCTTCACATTGAAATCGAGGAAAAATGAATCGGATGGTTTTTTCGCCCTCTTCCCCCCTGGCGCGCGAAGGCGACCTGGCTGAACTGGTCGGCTTGCGGCATAAACATTTCATCATCACGCTGCAGGCAGGCGCCAAGTTCGAGACTCATCGCGGGGTGCTGCTGCACGATGATTTGATTGGCAAGCCCTGGGGTTCGCAGGTCTTCAGTCATTTGGGGGCGCCGTTCTTCCTGCTGCAGCCATCGCTCGCCGATTTGCTGGTAGATTTGCCCCGCACGACTCAAATCCTTTACCCGAAGGACATCGGCTTCATTCTGGTGACAATGGGCGTGGGTCCGGGGCAAAAGGTTCTCGAAGCAGGAACAGGCTCCGGGTCCATGACGACCGCGCTGGCGTATATGGTTGGGGAGACAGGGCGCGTTGTGTCGTATGAGATACGTCCTGATATGCAAAATCTTGCGCGCAAGAATCTCACCCGCTTTGGTCTCGCTTCGCGGGTGGACTTCAAACTGCGCGACATCGAACAAGGCTTCGACGAAACGGACGCCGATTCTTTCTTTCTGGATGTGCCAAATCCGTATGATTACATTGCGCAGGTGCGCGCCGCGCTCAAACCCGGCGGGTTTTTGTGCTGTCTGATTCCCACGTTCAACCAGGTGGAAAAAACGCTGGTGGCCATGCGGCTGCACAAGTTTGCTTTTATCGAGGTGTGCGAGATTTTACTGCGCTATTACAAGCCCGAACCTGCCCGCATCCGTCCCACCGACCGCATGGTGGCGCATACGGGCTTCCTGGTGTTTGGCCGCCGCATCGAACCCAGCGAAGACCCGCGCGGCACAGAATTGACCGAGGAGGTGGGATAGAGAGCATTTAACAAGTTATACGGCAAAGGCTGGCACATTTTTAATAGGTTGGCACAAAATGATAAAAAAACTGATCTACATCATACTTTTTTGCTCTTTATTGATTGCCTCTTGTAACTTTCCCCCACCATCACCATCCCCAACACAGATGCCACTCACTCCGGAAAGCGAAGAACAAGTCGGTTCCGCTGTCACGCTGCGCATGGCATCCATCGTCAGCCCAGCCAACGGTGAAACCTATCCGCTGCTTGCCACCCTGCCGGTGCTGGTCGTCACCATCAGCGATACACCCGTAACCGTGCAGGAACTGCTGGTCAACGGCGAAGTGATGGAAACCCAGCGCGGGGAGGACATCTCGCCCCGGCTGTACTGGGTGGCTGAAACGCCGGGCACAAAACGCCTGCAATTGCGCGCTCAAACCGAAGACGGGCAAACCCTGCTCTCCGAAGCGGTGGAAATTGTCATCTCGCCGCAGGCGGCGGGGTTCGACCTGATGCACCGCATTGCCGCAGGAGAAACGCTCAACAGCCTGGCGGCGCAATTTGGGCGCACACCCGCGGAGATTCTCGCCAGCAATCCCGGCCTCTCCGCCGAGGCGGAGGCACCCCTTCCGGCGGGCATCTTGCTGCGGATTCCCTTCCGCCCTTCGCTGCCGCCCGATTTGTTGACTCAGACAGAAGCAGAAAGCGGCAATGACCCATCCGCCGCCGCCCTGCCACCTTTCTCGCCGCCCGCCGCGCCCGTCTTCGACCTGAAAACGCCGCCTGTCTTCGAAAGCGTTTACTACTACCTTTCGCTCAACGGCGGACCCTGGAGCCGCGTGCCGCGCGAGGGAGAGTTTCTCACCCCCTCGGCGGGATTCTTCAATCTGGAAGAAGCCCTGCAAGGCGTGGTCAGCCCGCCCTCCGAAGGGACGCTGCGCGCCCAGGTAGATGCCTGGGGCTGGAGTGGCGGCGCGCTGGTGTACATCGGGCGTTTCGAAAAAATCTTCACTGCCGAGCCAGGCGGCGAGCCGTTGGTGGTTTTACCCGGTGAACTTAAGATCTGTAACGGTCCTGCCCCCGCCTGTCAGCAAGGGTTCGGTGAATTTGGGGAATCGGCGTTCAGCAACGAGGGCAGTACGCGCGAGTTGCAGTGGACTCCGCCTGCCGGAGCCAGCGGCGGGCTGTGGCAGGTTTCGCGCTTCCCGTTTGGCGAGGTCTGCACGCCGGAACCGGGCGGCGTGTTTCAATCGGGCAGCCTGAGCGCAAGTTCAGCCTTCAAAACCTTCCAGGTCTCTTTTCCCGCGCCGGGGACTGACTTATACAGCATCCCCATCCCGCTGCCGGGCGGCGGAACCAATTACCTGCCCAGCACCTGGCTGCCGCAAACCTATTATGTGCGCATGCTGCCGGTCTTCGATGGCGCGGTCAAGTGCGTCCCATCGAACACAGTCACGATGACGGTGGACCCCAACCGCCCGGAAGTCAGCGTTCAAACGCCAACACCCGCTCCCGCATCCCCCGCGCCGCCGGAACTATTCGACATTCAGATTGTGGAATTCAAGCCGATTCACTTCCCCGATTACACCTACTACAATTGCGTCCAAATCGTCGAGAATCCCTTTTTTGAGAAAAAAGCCGATGTGGTGGAAAACTGGCTGAGCGGGCCGTATGTGGTCGCCGGGCAGGTGCTGATGCTCAAGGAGATTCCGCCCGGCTCCATTCTCTGCCCGCAGCCGTATGTCTATGAAGAACCGCCTTTTCTCGAACAAGCCGGGCAATTCTTGATTGATGCCCTCAACACCATTTCCAAAGCCTATGAAATCCTCAAAGCGCTGGCAGTGAAACTGGTGGTCAAAGCCATTCCTTACTGCTACGCGGGTGAATTTATCGAGGCCTACAAAGATGAAATCGATTCGGTCTGCAACGCCGCCGCCGAGGTGATTGTGGAAGCCGCGATGACCTACGTTGGGCTGCCGCCGAGCATACCCAACTACGAGCAGCTCAAGGCAACCGCCAAAGGCAAAATCACCGAGCTGGCGGTGCAGCAACTGGAAGAACAAACCGGCCTGCCCTGCATTGAAATTTGCCAGGAGTTCATTCAGGAACGCGTAAATGACATTTGGGCGGCAGGCGAACAATTATTGAGTAGCGACCAGCCCGCCTGTGTAGGTGCTGCCGAAGCCCACAACCAGGGCTTCGAGCCGCTCTGCCTGCCGGGCATCGTCAAGACCGCGCCGGTGCCGGAAACCCTGCTCCAGCCCGCCACCGTGCAGGTACGCATCACGCGCCGCGCCGATGTCCCCGAGTCGGCGCTGCCCAACCCGCTCCTGTTCCAAACCAGCTGCCGCGTCAACATCACCACTTTTGCCGAAAACAACGCCTATGTGGGGCAAAACATCTTCATCGGGCAAGATTACCTGAGCGGTAATCTGATGTATTGGCAAGGAACACCGCTGACCGCCGATTATCTCTTCAAGACGGATGGAATCGGGCTGGACTTGAACGACTTTGCCCCCGGCGCGAGTCAGGACTTTTACTTTGCCCTCGAACCCAATCGCGGTTCTCTGCCCCCCATTGCAGGCAGCGGCACATTCTGGCTGCCGGGACGGCTTCAACTTTATCAGGAGTACCTGACCAATAGCGGGGTTTCATCCAACTGGCGCGCCCATGACGACTGGGAATACTACTATCTGGGCGCGCAACTGACGGTGAACGCCAGCGCCTACTGCGTCACCCAACCGAACAGCGCGCAAGACCTGGCACCCTCTTCCAGCAATGTCAGTGATACCTGGGTAGAGCAAATCCCCGCCGACAAGTGAGCCTGCTATGAAACGAACCTTTCTCCTGCTTGCCCTGCTGACCATGCTAATTTCCGCCTGCGGCGGGACAACCGCTACGCCGCCCCCACCCGTTGATAACGCCCCGCCCCTCAGCCAGGCACCCCGCACCTGGATTGATTCCCCCCTCAACGGCGCAACCCTGCCGCTTGGTGAAGTGGAAATTCTCTCTCACGCTGCCAGTTTGAACGGCATTGCCCAGGTGGAATTGAGTGTCAACGGCGCGGTCTTTCGCACCGACCCCAACCCATCGCCTGGCGAAACGCTCAACCTGGTGCGCCAAACCTGGCTGCCGCGCGCTGCAGGGACTTATCAGATAAGCGTGCGCGCCCAAAACACCAGCGGCGAGTGGAGCGCGCCCGCCAGCATCACCCTGACCATTTTAGAAGCCTCCCCAACCCAAACACCCCTCTCACCTCCCACCGTCACAGCATCCCCCAGCCCCACCGCTACCGCTGCCGGGCCTCTGCTAATTGTGCTGGTTAGAAATTCCTTCTGCCGCGCCGGTCCAGGAGAGGTGTACCGCGAAATCACCGCCATCCCCTCAGGCGACAGCGCTGAGGTGCGCGGAATCAGCCAGGATGGCTTCTGGTTGTTCGTGTACTGGCCCAAATTCAACGTGGAATGCTGGATTGTGACTTCCGCCGCACCGCCTGACACAAACTTGAGTGGCATCCCGTTGCTGGCAGCGCCGCCCACACCGCTGCCTACCATCCCGCCAACGGCAACGCCTTTCAAACCCTAATATAACCTGAGTTCGGGATAGATCGTTGAAACCGTCCCGAAGGCTTTGCAGAATTGGCCGCAAAACCAAACCTTCGGGACGGTTAGCGAAACTTCATTTGCCCATCCGCCACGCCCCCTGATAAATCACCGGGCTGCTTTATGAGCCGCCTTCCGGCGGCTTCGCTTGGTTAGCCCGGACGTTATGAAGTTTTACAAATTAATTCCGTGACCGCGCGCAGTCGGCGTTCTCCCCTGGCGCTTGCCCGCCACATCATCCCCGCAGCGAAGCGGAGTGGGAGGGCAAGTGTTACGCCGACGGGCGCGTAAGCCTGCCCTGAGCCTGCCGAAGGGAGAACGCGCCCTACGCAAGCATTACCGAAACATTTTCTCACAGATCACCACGTCCGGGCGATGCCGGCGGGGGCGCAAAATCATTTTCGGATAGGTTCTTAATATCTCCCTCTTTGCACAACATTCTCTGGATGAGGCAAATTTTCCTCCCTCGCCAGGAACACCTGCACCGCGCACGCCTTGAACTCGGGAATCTTCGCTGTGCCGCCTACCCCACCAAATCCCAAAGAGCCGTTTTTTTCTAGCCGCCTGACACTTTTGATGCAAGTGGTGGTCGAGTAGCCCTGATTGTTATTTGAGGGGCGTATCGAGACCACAACTCCAGCAATTCCTGCTTACATTTGGTCTCGATACGGCGGCGGTCGAGTAGCCCGTAAGGGCGTACCGAGACCACAATTCCAGCAATTCCTGCTTACATTTGGTCTCGATACGGCGGCGGTCGAGTAGCCCGTAAGGGCGTACCGAGACCACAATTCCAGCAATTCCTGCTTACATTTGGTCTCGATACGGCGGCGGTCGAGTAGCCCGTAAGGGCGTACCGAGACCACAATTCCAGCAATTCCTGCTTACATTTGGTCTCGATACGGCGGCGGTCGAGTAGCCCGTAAGGGCGTACCGAGACCCCGCCGCCTACTCGACCCACAGAGTTCCGTTGAAGTAAACTGTCAGGTGGCTAGGTTTTTTCTTGACAATATAGAACAATTGTTCTAAAATCAACCTTAATGTGTCCTTTTCAACAAAGGAGGTTGAAATGACTACGTATCGAAGAAGCGGTTTGTCGGTCTTGGGAATTTTGCGCGGGCGCCGTCTGCAGCGCGGAGCCGCCTGGGGCGGCATGATTTTGATTGCGCTGCTGGCTTTCGAAATTTTCAATTTCAGCACCACTCAATTTGCGCTACTCGATGTGCTGGGCGATTTGCGCTTCGCCGGCATGCGCTGGGCAAGCATTTTAGCCATTGCCTTTTGCGGCATTGACTTTGCCGGGATCGCCCGCATTTTTACACCGGAGCAAGGGCGCGATGAGCCTGCCGAGGTCTGGTACCTTTTTGGCGCCTGGCTGCTGGCAGCAGTGATGAATGCCACGCTGACGTGGTGGGGTGTTTCAGTTGCCATCGTCACTCATGCCAGCATAAGCGGAAATGCCGTCATCAGCGCCACCACCATGACGAAGGTGGTGCCGGTCTTTGTAGCGGCGATGATCCTGCTCATCCGTGTTTTGCTGATTGGCACGTTTTCAGTGGCGGGCGACCGTCTGTTCACCACCGATGAACGGCGCGCATACACGAACGCCCCCAAGCCTGCCGCCCAGCAAGCCCACCGTCCCGCCTCGCCGCAGGCAACGCTGCGCCCGGCTTCGAGCCTCAACCGCCCGGTGCAAACGCCCATCAGCACTTTCCGCCCCGTATCCAAGCCTGCGCAGCAAACATCCTTCGTCCGCCCGGAACCGACCTATCATAATTTGTCGTACGGTCAGGCAGAAAACGACCGCGCCTACGACGCTTGAGTTTGTCCCGCTGTATCATCCATTTACATTTCACCGAACTCCTTCCGAGCTCGGGTTTCCAAACCTGATTTGAGGAACCTGCCCATGCCCCGTGCTCGTTCACATTCCCCTCAACACCGGCAGACAGCCGCACCCCAACAAGGAGGCGGCTGTTTGTCTCTTTCCACGCTGCCACTGCTGGCGGTGATTTTGATCGCCTGCCTGTTGACGGCGCTTTCTTTCAGCGCACCGTTCCCAACTTTTGCGGCTGCACAGCCCATCGGAGAAAACATGACGCTCTCCCCCATCTTTACGAGGGAAGTCCAATACTGGTCAGGCGACATCCTCCGATGGGCAAACGCTTCTTTCCTGGACCCGAACCTGGTTGCCGTTGTCATGCAAATCGAATCCTGCGGCGACCCCTTCGCCCGTTCCAGCGCCGGCGCGATGGGGCTTTTTCAGGTCATGCCGTTTCACTTTCAAGCGGGAGAAAATCCCTATCAGCCCGATGTCAACGCGCGGCGCGGATTGGATTACCTGGCGCGCTCGTTGACGGCAGCACATGGCAACGTCCGCCTGGCGCTGGCGGGATACAACGGAGGCATCGGCGTCATCGCCCGCGGCGAATGGACCTGGAGCGCCCAAACGCTGCGATACGTTTACTACGGCGCACCGATCTATGAAGATGCGCGCAGCGGAGCAGCCTCCAGCCTCAAACTGGAGGAATGGTATCGCAAGTATGGGGCAGGGTTATGCAGGCAGGCAAGCCGCCGCTTAGGGATTGAGTAAAGGCAGATAGATGAAAAACGTTGTCCCCTGTCCTTCTTTCGAGTCCACCTCGATGCGCCCGTGATGATGTTCCACAATCCACTTGGTAATCGAAAGCCCCAAGCCAAAGCCTGTGGTTTTACCGCGCGTACGCGACTTTTCGGCGCGGTAAAAACGCTCGAAGATGTGGGGAAGATCTTCGGCGGGGATGCCGGGTCCGGTGTCGCGGCAGAGGATGCGCGCCTGATCGGCCACCTTTGAGAGACTGAGGAAGACATCTCCGCCGGCGGGCGTGTATTGAATGGCATTCGCAACCAGGTTGATTAACACCTGCTTCAGCCGGTCACGGTCGCCATTGACCTGCAACTGGTCAATCTCGGTGAGATGCACCCGCACCCTGCCCCCGGCAATGACGCGCATCTCTTGAAACACCTCTGTCAGCAGCAGATCCAGTTCAACCGGCTGAAAATTCAAAGGCAGGTTGCCGGATTCGGCTTGGGCAAGCATCAACAGCCCGCCCACCAGGCGCGTCAGCCGCCCCGCTTCCTGGTCAATGCTGGTGAGCGATTCGTCGTCGAACTGCCGCATGCGGCGCATCAAATCCACATTGCCCTTGATGACGGTCAACGGCGTGCGCAGTTCATGGCTGACATCCGCCAGGAACCGCTGCTGGGAAGTAAAAAGCCTTTCGAGACGTTCAAGGGTAAGGTTGAAGGTTTGAATCAAATCGCCAATCTCGCTCACTTCCGAGCCTTGCAGCGGAATACGGCGCGAAAGGTCGTCGGCGCGGTTGATTTGCTCGGCGGTTTCAACAATGATTTTGAGCGGTTCGAGCGCGCGTCCCAGCATGAGCCATAAAGCAAAGCCCACCACCAAAACGCCATACACCCAGACCACAAACAACACATACAGAAGATAAACACGCGCTGTTTGAATGACATCAAGAGGCACAGCCACCTGCATCACCGCCACCTGCTTGCCTGCGTACCCCAGCGGCACCGACAAAACACGCAGCAACCTGCCTCCATGTGTCACCTCCCGAAAGCGAGAACGGTCGGTTCTGGTGTTCGCGGGGTCCAGCGCCGCTTCCGATTTTCCCAACGGACCGTAATAATCCTGCAGGTCATTATTCAGCCCCCATACCTGTACGTTCACATCGGCATCCATATTCTCCGGCGATTGCAGCCGCACTTCTTTCAGGCTCGTAGCGTCGGATAAAGCGATAAACTCCTCCGCTGCCGCCTCGAGCCGGTCATCCACCTGGCTGAGCAGAACCGTGTTGACCAGCCAAAACACCACCCCGCCAAAAATCAACAAAATTGCACCCAAAAGCAAAGAGTACAGAAGTGTCAGGCGTTGGGTGAGAGACATTACGATTTACGATTGGCGATTGGCGATTTACGATTGGCAATTGGCAATGCACAACACACTATGGATTTTCGCGCAGTACATACCCCACGCCGCGCACGGTGTGAATCAAACGCGGCTCCCCTTCGCTTTCCAGTTTTTGCCGCAGATAACGGATGTACACCTCCAGCACATTGCTCTCGCCGCCGAAGTCATAGCCCCACACCCGGTCAAAAATCACTTCGCGCGTCAGCACCTGTTTGGGATGCCGCAGAAACAATTCGAGCAGTTCGTACTCTTTAGCGGTCAGCGAAATGGTGCGATCGCCGCGCTGCGCCTGGCGCGAGCCGGTATCCAGCGATAAATCTGCAAACTTCAAAACGGGAATTCGTTCCGGCTGGGTTCGCCGCAACAATGCCCGCACGCGCGCAAGCAGTTCGTCCAGGTTGAACGGCTTGATCATGTAATCGTCGGCGCCGGCATCCAGCCCTTGAATACGGTCCTGAACAGTATCCTTGGCGGTCAGCATCAAAATCGGGATCGAACCGCCCGTCCGCAGGCGATGGCACACCTCCAAGCCATCCATGCCGGGCAGCATCCAGTCCAAAATCACCAGGTCGGGCGTGTGATCGCGCGCTAAAATCAGACCCATTCGCCCATCGGTGGCAGTATCCACGGTATAACCCTCATATGTTAGACCGCGTTGCAGCAGTTTCAAAATCTGCTGGTCGTCTTCGATGATCAGGATACGTTCGTTCATAGTGAATGCTCCTGACCGAAATATACCACAACTTAATTTTCCGGCTAGTAATCCGCAGACTTGTCATCCATCGCAACTTGACACATCCTTTTGAAAGTGTATAATCGCCCCCAACAAAGACGGCGTGAAGACAAGTACCTGTTCAACCGTTCAGAAAGTTGCCGGTCGATGCAAGGCAACCGGGCAAACAGCGAAATCCCCTTCACCTATCGCTTCCGCAGGAACGGCTGGAAACCAGTCGTTGTAAGGAAGACGCGAGCGCCCGTTACAGCGCATTCGGAGGTCATGCCCACAGCATGACAAATGCAGGTGGCACCACGAGACGCCCCCTCGTCCTGCAACGGACCGGGGGCGTATTCTATATCCGCACACGGAGGTGCAGCCATGTTAGATATCAACCTGATTCGCGAAAACCCCAACCTGATCCGCACGGCGCTCAAAAACCGCCAGATGGATGACTCTGCCGTGGATGAAATCCTCACACTGGATGAAAAGCGCCGCGCCCTGCTCACCGAGGTCGAGCGGCTGAAAGCCGAACGCAACGCCGTTTCGAAGGAGATCGGCAAAATGAAAGACGCCGCCGAGCGCGAACAAAAAATTGCCGCCATGCGCGAGGTGGGAGACAAAATCGCCGCGCTGGATAAACAGGTGGCGGAGGTCGAAGCGGAATTGACCGCCCTCACCAGCGCCCTGCCCAACATCCCCGACGAACGCACCCCCATCGGCGCCTCGGAAGAGGACAATGTCGTCATCAAAACCGTGGGCGAACTGCCGCAGTTCGACTTCGAGCCAAAAGCGCACTGGGACCTCGGACCTGCCCTCGGCATCATTGACTTCGAACGCGGCACAAAAATTACCGGCTCGCGGTTCTACGTCCTCAGCGGCGCCGGCGCCCGCCTCCAGCGCGCCCTGATTGCCTTCATGCTCGACCTGCACATCCGCCAGGGATACACCGAGCAGTACCTGCCCTTCATGGTCAAATACGACACCGTGTATGGCGCCGGGCAATTGCCCAAATTCGCCGATAATCTCTACAAAGACCATGAGGAAGAGTTATATTTCGTCCCCACCGCCGAAGTGCCGCTCACAGGGCTGCACATGGGCGAAATTCTGGAGGAAGCAAAACTCCCGCTGCTCTACACCGGCTACACGCCGTGCTTCCGCCGTGAAAAGATGAGCGCCGGGCGCGATGTGCGCGGCATCAAACGCGGACATCAATTCGACAAAGTGGAAATGTACATGTACACCAAGCCCGAAGACTCCGACGCCCTGCTGGAAAAAATGCGCGAAGACGCCGAAGCAACCTGCGCCGCGCTGGGGCTGCCCTACCGCGTCAAACAACTTTGCACCGGCGACCTGGGCTTTGGCTCAGCCATTACCTACGATATTGAAGTCTGGGCGGCGGGCTGCCAGGAATGGCTGGAAGTATCTTCGGTCTCCAATGTGCGCGACTTTCAGGCGCGCCGCGCGAATATTAAGTACCGTCCCGCCGATGGCGGCAAAGCGCGCTTCGTTCACACCCTCAACGGGTCCGGGCTGGGGCTGCCCCGCACGCTGATTGCTGTCATGGAAAACAACCAGCGGGCAGATGGCTCGATTGTCGTCCCCGAAGCGCTTCGTCCGTGGATGGGCGGCATCGAAGTCATCGCCCCCTAAGAGAGTGTTTCTTAAGTCCTTGTAATGCTTTGCCAGATTGACAAATCTGGCAAGTTTACGGGCAAACATCCCGTGTATCGGCTTGGATTTGGCAATCCAAGCCAGCGCGATGGCTGCTTCTGCGGGTTGGAAGCCCTCTTGCTCGTGTGGATTGTCAAATCCGCACATCATCTCTAAAGCAAAGAAGGATAACCGTCGCCGGCTGGAACTCTGCGCTGTAACACGAAAAGCAGGCACGTTCTCGTCTAACCTGAATTCGGGATAAACGTTAAAACGTCCCGAAGGTTTTACAGAAACCAAACCGTCGGGACGTTCATCTCACCCAAAGGAAACCATCATGCCGCAATGGCTCCAGTTTGCCTCACAAGTGATTCTTGAAACGCTGACCCTGTTTGTCATGCTCATTGGGCTGGCAGGGCTCATCGTACCAATCTTCCCCGGCCTGACCGTGATGTGGCTTGCCACACTGGTCTATGCTCTGATTCAAGCCGCTGCGGGCGCCATGAGCGCCTGGAACTGGGCTGCTTTTGCCTTCATCACCCTTTTGATGATCGCCGGCAACATCGTGGACAACCTCATCATCGCGGCAAAGATGCGGGAGCAGTTTGTTCCCTGGAGTTCGATACTTCTCGCGTTCGCGGCGGGCATCGTGGTCAGCCTCTTTTTTACTCCCCTCATCGGTCTGATTGCCGCACCGCTTGGCTTGTTCCTGGCAGAATTGCAGCGGCTGAAAAATCGAACCGAGGCGCTCAACTCCACCAAAGCCTACATGATTGGCTGGGGCTGGGCGTTCGGTGTGAGAGTTGCCATCGGCCTCACCATGACGGCAACCTGGATGGCATGGGCATGGCTGTAACGCTGCCCTGACAAACAAAAAAGGGACTGGCGGTGAGCCAGTCCCTTTTGATTTTAGAACAACGCCGCTTACGGAGAAGGCGTAGCGGTGCCGCCCGCACTTGCCGTATCTTCCACAATCACCCGCCCCGCAAAAATCAGCGGACCGTTATCCGGCACATCGGCCGGGCGCCCCAGCGGCATGAGCGGACGGTTGATGGTCGAAGCGCCGTTTTCGGCGTGCAGCATCTGATACAAGAGCGATTCCTCCCACACACCGCCGCCGAGGATATCCTTCCCTTTGGGTTCTCCATTGGCGCGCCCCGAACCAGCCAAAATGCCGGCATAACTGCTCAAATCCATGTTTTGGAGGGCGGTTGCTAGGTTGGAATGATGGCAGGAAGTACACGAGAGGGAACCGGGATACCACAAATTGGACTCAACGAACAGCGGCTGCACATCTCTCGCAAACACCGCTTCGCAAGCCTGACCGTTGACATCGGTGAACTCGAATTTTTCGGTCTCAGGGACGCCGGCTTTCACCCACGCGCCAATCAAATCCACAGCGGCAATCTGGCACTTATTGAAAGCCGCGCCTGCGCCGCCCGCCGCCTGCACAGGCATGGTGGCTGGAATGAGGGTGGGGATGGGAGTACGCTCCACCAACGGGGCACCGCGGTTACAGGTGAATGTAAAACCGCAGGCTGAAATATAGACAATACTGAACCACAACCCCAGGATTACAAAGAAACCAATAATGGTTCCGTAAATCATCTTACGAACGTCATTCATGGAAAACTCCTCCCCTAAGGTGTCGCCTTGAGCGTGCGGATGAAGTTGACCACATCCCAGCGCTCACGCACGGTCAGGTTTTCGTTGAGGGCGGGCATGCGGCCGGTCACGCCGTTGGAGATGGTCAGAAAGAGCGCGCCGTCGCTTTTATCCTGAACGACGGGCAGAGTCAGGTTGGCGGGCTTGAAATTGACCAGGAAAGGAGCAATCTGCCCGTTGCCTTCGCCGCCGGGTCCATGACACATCTGACAGTGAATCGCAAACAATTGCGCACCGCGCGCCACCGAAGTTTCATCTGCCGGAACGGGGTTTTCCGGCGCGCCCAGCCCGGGAATGGCGATGGCTCCCTCGACAGGAATCGAACGTTCGGGAACCGGCAGCGGTTTTTCCATCGGGCGGTAGGAGGGCTGAATCTCCATGAAGGAGGGCCACTCCACTTTGATTACGTCATACGTAAAGAGCATCAGGATTCCGCCCAGGATACCCAATGCCAGGAACACAAAAAACAATTGTCGTAGCAGTCTCATAGGTGCTGCGCCTCCGCTTCCTTCACAGTTTCGGCGCCCAGTTTCTTCAGGACATCCGTGATTTTCTGCGCATCGGGCGGCGGACATTCGATTAGGATGGCAATCTTTCCGTCGCTGATTTCGGGAACGTAATGCATTGGGCGGTAGTTCGGGAACAAACTATCGAGAAACACACCCACAAAGGTGGAAATCAACATGCCCAGCATGGTCATTTCGAACAGGACGATGACCGCCGGCGGAACCGGGGTGAAGGGCTGCCCGCCCACCATGATGGTGTACATGTTCGGCGTGATGAACGCCAGGAATAACCCCACCAGAAAACCAGCCGCCGCTCCGCCCAGCGCCAGGCGCGGAACGTTAGTCCACTGGCTGGGGCGTCCCAGCATCGCTTCGGTCACCGGTATACCGGAGATGACATTCATACAGTCGTCGTGAATACCCAGCAGGCGTAATTGCTCGATTGCGTCGGCTGCCGGGTCAATATCCGAAAAGACCGCCAGAAGGGATTTTTCTTCAGCCATCTCTTGACTCCTATTCCAATTCGCTGACGGTCACCACCGTCTCGCGTCCATACTTTCGGAGAGAGTGCGCCATCTGACCTTCCTGCACCTCCCACACCGGGATGAGGGGAATCAGCCTGGACGCGGCCATGTACAGCAGGATGAAGAAAGCCAGCGTGCCAATTCCCAGCCACACTTCGATGCCCGGCTGATACAGGCGCCAGGTAAACGGCATGCGGTTGATGGTCAATGAAATCGGCACAATGATGTAACGCTCAAACCACATGCCCACATTGATCAGCAACCCCACCACAAAGAGCAGCCAGGGGGTGGAGCGCCATTTGCGGTTCCACAAGGTCGCCCAGGGAATGGCAACATTGAAGAGCAGCATGGCAAACCACATCCAGCCCATCGGTCCTGCTTCGTGCCAGTGGAGCAGTTCTTTCGTCCACTTGTCGCCGCCGTACCACTGAACGATGTAATCGTTGAAGAAGAAGTACGCCCACCCCATAGAAATGATGAGCATGAGTTTGCCGATGGCTTCGAAATGTTCAGGGCGGATAAAGTAATCCATGTGTTTCATGGTGCCGCGCACCACAGCCAGCACCATCACCACCGCTCCCATGCCGGAGTGCAGCGCACCGATAACGAAATAGGGACCGAAGATGGTGGAATTCCAACCGGGGCGGGTTGCCATGGCGAAATCCCACGAAACGATGGTGTGAACCGAGAACATGACCGGGATGATGGCGAAGGCAAAGATGTTCAAAGCATTGCGCAAATGCACCCATTCGCCTTCCGTGCCGCGGAAGCCAAGGGCGAGAATCTTGTAGAAGGTCTTGCGCCAGCCGGTAGAGCGGTCACGCGCCATCGCCAGGTCTGGGATGAGGGGCAGGAACAGGTACATGGTGGAAGAAAGCAGGTAGGTGGTGATCGCCAGCAGGTCCCAGGAAAGAGGCGAGTGGAAGTTGGGCCACAACTGCCGCTGATTGGGAATGGGCATCAGCCAATACGAGAGCCAGACTCGTCCCATGTGCATGAAGATGCTGAAGCCCGCCTGTACCAGACCGAAGGTAGTCATCAATTCTGCGGCGCGTGTGAACGGACGGCGGAACTCCGCCTTGAACACGCGCAGGATGGCGGAGATGAACGTCCCCGCGTGACTGATGCCGATCCAGAAGACGGTGTTGACGAGGAAAATACCCCAGTAAGAAGGGCGATTGACGCCCGCTACGCCGAGACCTTCCAAAATCATCACGCCCCATTTGTACACCAGGGCATACGCCACCAGCGCGGAAAGCAGTCCAAACACCACCCAGAACTTCCACGAGGTGGTGTGCATGGACTCCATGACCATTTCGTTCATTTTGCCGCGCGGCATGGGGTCGAGCATCAAATGCTGCTGCCGCAGATGCTCTTCATGGGAATGAGAATGTTTGTGATCAGCCATGAGTTAGCCTTCCTTGAGATAGGTGACGCGGGGCAGGGTGCCCAATTCTTCGAGGTGATGCTCGGCACGCGGCGAACGCGCCAGCTGCGAAACCAGGCTTTCAGGATGGTCAATGCGCCCAAAGGTGATGGCATTGGCAGGGCAGGCTTGAGCGCAGGCGGTGGTGAATTCGCCGTCTTCCACTTCGCGCCCTTCGGCTTTTGCCTTGTCCTGCGCTTTGTGAATGCGCTGGATGCAGAAGGTGCATTTTTCCATCACGCCGCGCCGGCGCACGGTCACATCGGGGTTGAACTGATTGGCAAGGATGGTGATCTCCGGACGGACACGGCTGTCTTGATAATCGCGCCAGTTGAACGAGCGCACCTGATAGGGACAGTTGTTTGCGCAGTAACGGGTGCCTACGCAGCGGTTGTACACCTGCAGGTTGAGTTGTTCCGCCTGGCTGTGTACGGTGGCAAACGCCGGGCAAACCGGTTCGCAGGGCGCTTTTCCGCATTGCTGACAGAGCATGGGTTGGTAGCCGGAGAGTTTCACTTCAGGATACTCGCCCTCCCAAAAGCGCTCCGTGCGAATCCAGTGCATCGAGCGTCCGTACCCCGCGTCTTCTTCTTCGACGTAGGGGATGTTGTTTTCCATCGCGCAGGCGGCAACACAAGCCTGACAGCCCGTGCAAAGGTCCATGTCAATGACCATGCCCCATTTGCCTTCCGCCGCTTCGGCGATGGCTCCCACTGCGTGCAGTTGATTCAAATCCACAGTCATAACTCGCTCCTCTACTCTTTCTCAAGTCCCTCGCCATATACGCCGATGCGGCTTTCCAGGCGGGATAACATCTTCTTCTCACCGGTCTTCTTGATTGTGACCTGCATGCCGGCGAACGCCAAATCGCCGGCCTCGTTGAAGTGAATACCGAGGACATCGGCAGGATTGGCGCCGCGCCCGGCCGCAAACCTGCCGTAGGCGGTGTGACCCTGCCCGAAGGGCATGGCGATCACATCTGGACGAATGGCTGGGTACAAATAAACAGGCGCTTTCACGCTCCCAGCCTCGCTCACGATTTCGATGACATCGTCGTTTTCGATGCCGAGTTCGCGGGCGGTTTCGGGGTTCATTTCGACCCAGGTGTTCCACATGACGGTTGTGGTGGGGTCTGCCAGTTCCTGCAGCCAGGGTTTGTTGGCGCCCGCTTCGCCCAGTGTGGGCGAAACGAAGGGGAGGAAGAAAAACTCTCCTTCGCCGGCAAAAGCCGCAGGGTTGGGGTTGATGCGTTGAGCGGCAGCAGAGACCGCAGAAGGAGTGGCAAGGGCAGGATCAACGCTCCACCATCCGCCATATTGCTGGAAGTAGACAGTCATTGAGTTGATCTCGGCGGCGGTGAAAAAGCCCTCCTCACCCACCAAAGCCGCCAGTTTGCTCTGGATGAAGGCGACTTCGTCGGCAAAGGACAGGGCGGCAGCAAGGTTTCCTCCAGCCAGCGCAGCGGCGGCAAGGAAGACATCGGCAGTTGCGCGAGTGTTGAAGTACGGGGTAACAACCGGCTGCGCTCCCGAAAGGACAGGTTTCGCCGAAACGACCGCGCGCTGGTATCCCCAGGATTCCAGCCCATGATGATCGGGGAAGATGTAGTCGGCAGCGAGGGCGGTTTCATCGGGGAAGGTGGCAAAGGAAATGACCAGTGGAACGGAGGCAAGCGCCTCGGCAAAGCCAAAGGATTTTGGCAATTCGAACAGGGGGTTGACGCCATGAACGAACAGCACTTTGACGCCGCCGTTTTTCATTTTGGCAATGAAGTCTGCCATTTCTTTGGCGCTGGCAGGGCGGTGATAGGCATCCTGCGCGGGAGCGAGCGGGCTGATGAATACGCCGCCCGGCAAACCGAAGTTGCCCAGCAGGGCGTTCAACGCCAGCACGGTTTCTGCCGCGGCAAGACCGTTGCTTTGCCCCAGCGCCGCACCGCCAGGGATGATCAGCGGGTGGTGGGCATTGAGCAGCGTTTGAGCGAGGCGCTCGAGGGTTTCCAGTTGTACGCCGGCTTCCGAAGCAGCAGCCAGCGGGTCTATGGAGGCGAAGATTGCCGGGATGGCGCCTCCTTTGGCTTCAGCGATGAGACGGCCAATCGCAAGGGCAACCAGGTTCTCGGTCCCGGGGCGAAGCGGAATCCACTCATCGGCTTTGGAGGCGGTTTGCGACATGCGCGGTTCGAATTGGACGAAGTAGCCGCGTCGTTCGGGGTTGCCGCGGCGCATTTTGGCAAATCCGCGTGTGAAGGCGACGGGAGAGAGCCAGGTTTCGAGGAAGTTTGCGCCAAAGGAGAGGACGACATCGGCGTTTTCGAGGTCGAAGAACGGCATGGCGGCTTTGCCGAAGAGGTCTTCTGCGGCTTTGCTCAGGGTGGCGCGGGCTTCGAACATGCCAAGCGCGCCAAAACGGACGGGAGCGGGCGCACCGATAGCTTTTGCCAGGTCGGAAACCAGATCAAAGAGATGATCGGGCGCCATGCCCATGAGGAAGGCAATTTCGGCAGGTTTGGTGTTTTGAAGCGCATCGGCAACGACTTGAATGGCAGCGTTCCAATCGAGGGTTTCCTGGGAGAGTTGCGAGCCGCGCCCCTGTTTGACCGGGTTTTGAACGCGGTCGGGGTTGTAAAGCCCCTGCAGGGTTGCCTGTCCGCGAGCGCAGGTTTTGCCGAGGTTGACGGGGTTGTTGGCGTTTCCCTCCACTTTGATGGCGCGTCCCTGCATGGTGCGGACAACCAAGCCGCATGCCGCAGCACACTCGCGGCAGGTGGTGGCGTAATAGGTGCTCATGCCGTTGTAGGTGTACTCCGGCATCTTCATGTAAGGTTCGCGATCCACAAAGCGGGAGGTGGGACCGCAGCCGGTCAGCACGGCAGTGGTGGCTGCGCCGGCGGTGGCGAGTTTGAGAAAATCGCGCCGGGAAATTTGTTTGCTCATGATTTCTTCCTTTTTACCCGCATTAGTAATGACAGGTTCCGCAATCGGTGAGTTTGGTGAGTTTGGCTTCGTCATCGCCCGCCCGTTCACGATGACAGTTGAGGCACCAGCCCATGTTCATCACCTGGGGGTTTTGGGCGATTTCCACTTTGCTCATGTCGCCATGGCAGTTTTCGCAGTTCAGACCGGCGGCAATGTGCGGGCGGTGGTTGAAATGCACGAATTCAGGCACTTTTGCCACCGGCACCCAAACAAAGTTGGTGCCGTTCGTCATTGCGTCGAGCATGGGCTTCAGTTTGGGGCTTGTCTGCGTTTTGGCAATTTGCTGGTGGCATCCCCAGCATTTGTTGATGGTCGGCAGCCCCGCCGAGGGTCCTTTGGACGCGCCGGGGTGACAGTAGAGACACTGAATGCCAAAACCCACATGCAGGTTGTGTGGGAATTGAATCGGCTGCGGCTTGGGGTTCTGTTGCGTCTGGTAGATGCCAAAGGCGGCAAGGCTGAACACAAACATCCCCGCAATGACCACGGCAATCCGCCCCATGGGGCTCATCACCCATTCAAAAAATCGTTTGATCATGCAGTCTCCTGTGATTGATTGATTTCACAAAACGAGGGTTTCTATCGAGAAATTCCATCTAAAAAGTAAAGATTGAAGCCAATAAAAACTGCACGTTCGAAAAAATCATTTCCTTTTACGAAGTGCAGAACCGACACAAGAAAAAGCCCCGACCGGCGCCTGACGGGCCGGTACGGGTAGGACGTGTAGTTTTAAGAGGGGTCTCAACTCTACTCCTCGCGTCACTGAACCCCGCCAGTAACGGGGCGATTATACTGCAAAAAAACCGCCGGGCGCAACAGCGAACCGCCGCATGATATACTTCAGCCGCGCCTATGAAACGACTTATCCGCCCCGTCCTTCTGCTGTTCCTCAGTCTGCTGATTGCGCTCTTCAGCATGGCAATCACTCACATTGCCAGGCGGCCGGGCTCTGCTCTTTCCACCACCGCCGCTTACTTCCTGCAGGTAACCCCCACCCCGCCCGTGGAGGAAGACCGCTCCGTCGTCGGCTCAACCGATGGCATCGTGGTCATGGGCGGGGTGATTGCGCTCATCGTCCTGATTCCGATTTTCTTGCGCTGGAAAGACTGGCGCCCAACGGATTAGGGCTTCCAGGCGCGGGCTTTGGCGATGCGCTCACCCAGCGGGGGATGTGAATAGAACAGGAAAACGACCCATTTCTCCGGCTCGACTTCTCCAAGATTTTGATTCGCCAGCCGCGTAAAAGCGGAGGCAAACGCTTCGCCCTTACCCGTAGCCTGTAACGCATACTCATCGGCTTTTCTCTCCCTCCAGCGGGAGAGGGCGTTTTCGAGCGGCATGGTCACCAGCCCATAGGCGCCCAGAATGAGCATGAGCACGGGAAATGCCGCAACATCTGCCACCCCATCGAACCCGAAATAGGCGAGTGCCCACTTCAACCCCAGGGAGGCGAGATATAACCCAAGAGTAGTAATCAGCGTGCCGGCGGCAATCAGCAAGGGAATATCGCGGTTGACATGATGCCCCAACTCGTGCGCCAGCACGGTCTCCACTTCGTCGGCAGAAAATTCGTTGAGGAGCGTATCGCCCAGCACAATGCGGCGCGTGTTGCCGATGCCGGTCAACGCCGCATTAGCAGATTTGGTGCGGCGCGACATATCGAACTTGAACACCCCGCGCACTTTGGTCTTGGCGCGTCTGGCAAGAGCCAGCAGGCGCTCCTCCAGGTCTTTATGTTCTTCGCCAAGAGGGACGAACTTATTGAACAACGGCATGATGAGAATGGGCGCAAGGTTGGAAAGCAAAACCGTGAAGACCAGCATGCCGCCCGCCGCCCACAGCCACCACAGGTCACCGCTGGCGCGCAGGGCAAGATACAGCAATTCGAGCAGGAGCAAGCCGAGGGGCGCTCCAACCGCCAGCCCCTTGAGTTGATCCACGATCCAATCTTTCAGCGTCTGATTGGATTGCCCAAAGCGGTGCGGCAGGACAAATCCGCTGTAGTAACTGAGAGGGAGGGTGACGAGGATGTATAGCCCGCCAAAGATGACGGCGAACAAAAGAACAAGAAGCCACTCGGAACCCGCAGTGACTGACCAGTCATCGGTAATCAGAGTTTTTAGCCAACCGCGCAGGGAAACCGCCCAGCCGAGGAACAACCAGGCGAGGGCGTAGAGGGCGCCGAGGGCGTTATCTACCAGCCATAAGCGGCGGCGGATGCGGGCATATTCTTTGGCTTGTTTTTGTCGTTCGGGGTCGAGGGTGGTCATGGAATTTTCGATTTGCGATTTGCGATTTACGACTTACGATTTTGGATTTGCGATTTCATCTGCCAGCAAGGCAAGGATCTCTTCCGATTTCATCACCCTGCCATAGGATTTGAGCGCAGCGAGGAAGGATTTATGCACCAATTCCGCAGGGATGAGCGTATCGTCGTATTTCAGGTCGCGGGTGGCGCAGGCATCTTCCGCGACAATGACTTGAAAGCCGAGGTCAGCCGCGGCGCGGGCGGTGGCATCCACGCACATGTGGGTCATCATGCCGCAGATGACAACGCGCTCGATTCCCCATTCCTTCAACAGGTCGAGCAAATTCGTCTCGCGGAAGGCGTTGGGATAATGCTTGTACACAATTGGCTCACCCTCAAAATGCGCCACCCGGTCGTGGATGTCGGAGCCGCTATCGCCTTTGATGAAAAACGCCGCATCGGGCTTGAGGGAAATGTGCTGAATATGAACGTGATGCCCGCCATGCTCACGGAAGCATTGCAGCAGCATATACGCCTTCTTTGCGGCTTCTTCCGGGTTCACCAGCGGGAACTTGCCGCCGGGGAAATAATCCTTTTGAATATCAATGACAAGCAGGGCTGTATTCATCCTTCATCCTTCATAATTCATCATTCAGCATTTTCACTACTTCCTTCCAAAATCTGCCGGGTTTTCGCCCCACAAGTCGGTATCCCATTTCAACACCGCGTCATCGCGCAGTTCGTTTTCCGCCAGCCAGTTCTCGGCGCTGCGAATCAGGATAAAGATCGGCAGATTGCGCGGAGTTCGCTTGAGTTGCGTCTTGCACTCCCCCGTGTACACCCATGCGATGGCATTCTCCGAGTCGGAATAGACGGGCATGGTTTTGTTGTGTTTTGCCAGCCAGGTAAGGGCATGGACAATTGCCAGAAATTCGCCCACATTGTTCGTACCGTCTGGAAAGGGACCGATGCGAAAAAGTTCTTCGCCGGTCTCCAGCAGAATGCCGCGATATTCCATTTTGCCCGGCGAGCCGTTGCATGCTGCATCCACACAAATCGAAGGCAGGAGGGGCTGGATGCTGGCATTTTTCCAGCGGCCTAAAGAGGATGGCTTGCCCTTATACGCTTCATATCCCGACCTGAGGGCTGCTTCTGCTTCCCGAAGCGAACCAAACGCCTTGAACTCCGCCCCGGCAAAATCCTTCACCTGCTGTTCGCACTCCGCCCACGATGTGAAGATACCGGTCTTACGTCCCTTCCAAACGACGTAGTACTTCTCCTTTGGCATGGTTGAATTGTATCCGCAAACCTGTCAGCGGCGCCCCACCGGCAGGACGGTATGCGAAAAAGGGCATAAAAGCGCCGCGTCTTTACGCATTTTCGCCAAACCCCTGCCGTCAGGGAGTAAGGATCGCGCCATGCTCAACTTCTGTCTTTCCAGCCGGTTTCTTCCACCGCCATAAAAATATCGGTGGCAGAAATCAGTCCAATCAGCGCGCCGCTCTCATCTGCTACCGGCAGGTGATGGATGTGATGTTTCTGCATCACCTGCGAACACTCTTTGAGCGTCCATTCGGGTTTGGCGGTGATGACCGGGCCCGACATAATCTCGCGCACGGTTGTCTCGGCGGGGTTGCGGTCTGCCGCCACGATCTTATCGCGAATATCGGTGGTGGTGACAATGCCGTAAGCGGGATTTTTGTCGCTGATATCTACCACCACACTGTGGATTTTGCGGCGGCGCATCAACGTCAGTGCATAGGAGACACTCGAATCCGGGTCCACAACAACGACAGGGCTGGACATCCAATCGCGAACTGTATGGGGCATGCTCTCCTCCAATGGCTTTATGTTTGATGGGTAATGGTTTCGGTCTATTTTACAACCAATTCGACTGAATCCATCGCAAAAAGCGAACCGTCCTCGGCGTTCACGTCCTGCACTTCCAGGCGGATGACTGTGCCGGCGAGAACATTCCCCAGCAAAATTGTCTGCTCGAAGGTACCGGGCGCGCCCGCTTCTGCGGCGTTCACGGTGATGGAGCCGGCTGCCAGTTCCACCCCGCCCAGATCGAGAATGCGGTACACCAGGTTATTCTCGAACGGCGCAATCGCCACACTGCCTTTGATGGTGATCGAACGGAATACTTCTGTGCGGTCGGCGGGGGAGGAAATGGTGAGGGTGCGGGGTCTGCCATCGGGCGTGAAGGTGACGTAATCTGCCAGGCGCAAGTGGTTATGCGAGAGACGGTAGTGCCGTTCGTTGCGCAAAGTGGGGCAGCACATGGGGTCATCGGTATTGTGAGTGGTTGTGTCGAGGAAAATGGCGCCGCTGGCAATCGAAAGGTCGTTGATCAGCGGGCGGTCATCCACAAGGACGGAGGTCTGAAATTTGAGCGTTCCCTCTGCCTCGGTAAAAACCGCCAGAAAAACGAATGTGCCGGTGCCGCCATAGTTTTCTGCCACTATTGCCGCATATTCATCCACGCCGTCCCCGTTCAGGTCGCCGCGCGCGGTGAAATCGGTCATTGTTACCACAGTGAACTCCATCCCCGCCGGCTCTCCCTTTGAAAACTTCCCATCGGTGAGTTGCACGATTTGCGGGCTGTCTGTCAGCCCAAGTTGATATTCGGCATTACGCAGGCGGTCAACGTAGTCGGGGGCGGGGGTGGCGGTGGAGGCGGGGATATCGGTTTGGGGAGGCGAATCAGGCGTCGGTGAGGATGAAGCGAAGGTACGGCAAGCCGTCAGAAGCAGGCTGAAGGTCAATATCCAACTCAGGGAACGATGGGGAACCATGTCGCACCTCCATCACTGCTGCGATACACAGCCCGTTGACCGGTTGGGTCCATCGTCACCACCCAACCAGTCATGGTATCCACAAAGTCCATGCCGGCAAAGACCTCGCCAAACTTGACATCCGGCAGGACGATGCTCCAGGTGCGCGCCGCATCGCGCGTGACGAAAATCTGGTCGCCGCTCAAAACAACGGCATCCTGCGCGGAGAGAAAATCGGCCACGCCGCTGCCGGGCAGCAGGTTGGGCGTGAGCGCCCAGGAATTCCCGCCGTCGTGTGTGACGTACATGGCAAGTTGGTAACTTTCACCGGTCAGGCGCATGGCGATGAAGCCTTCGGACGGCGAGAGGAATTTCATCTGTCCGCGTTCGATGCCAAGTTCGGCATTTTCTGCGCCGGGCGGCAAAGGCAGCGAGACCGCGCTCCAGGTTGCGCCGCCGTCATCCGTGCGGAAGAGATACGGCGCGCCCGGCGCATACGTGACGCCATAGACAAAAGCGGTTTGCATGTTCACCGGAGCACTGCCTGTCTTCAAGCCGCCCAGCGGAAGCGTTTCCCCGGCGCCTTCGAGGTTCGGGTCGTTGGTGTACGTTTTCGTCCAGGTTTGCCCGCCGTCGGCGGTTTGAAAGACGGCAACCGCCTGAGAGCCTGCACCCACACCGAGGTCGGCAAGCGCCCAGCCGTTGTTTGCGTCGAGGAAGTGCAGGTCGGCGGCGGCAAATGGAACGGAGAAGGAGGTCCATGAAAGACCGCCATCGGCGGTGCGGTAGAGTGCGCCGAGAGCGGGGTCAAATTCCGAGGCGGGCAGCAGCAGCCAGGCATGAGCATTATCCAGCAGCGCCAGGTTTGCCTGATAGCCGGCGGAAGTCACATTGGGCGGTGTAACGTTGTACCAGGTAATCCCTCCATCGTTGGTGCGGAGGATTTGAGTTTCACCCACTCCCCAGCCATCCAGCGAGTTGACGAATTGAACCGAAAGCAACACAGGCGCTTCGACCAGCGGCGCATCAATCGGCGAGGGAGAGGGGGTATCGGGAGAGTAGGGAGCGGGCGTCGCCTCGACAGCAGGTTCCAACGGCGCATTGCAAGCGGCAACAAACATGGAAAGCAGAAACAGGAAAGACAAGGTATGTTTCAAGGTTCATTCTCCAGGCGAAAGGTCAACCAGCCGCGCTTCTTCCTCGACCTGTGACCTGCCGCCATCAACCGATAAATTCCACCACTGTGGCTTCGCCCTGCCCCACACCCACGCACAGGGTTGCCAAGCCATAGCGGATGTTTCGGCGCAGGCGCATTTCATGCACCAGGGTCGTCATCAACCGCGCGCCGGAACATCCCAGGGGATGCCCAATGGCAATCGCACCGCCATTGACGTTGACGATCTCCGGATCGAGGTCTAAATCTTCCATCACCGCCAGCGACTGCACGGCAAAGGCTTCATTCAATTCCACGAGACCGATATCTTTTATTTGGAGACCTGCACGCTGGAGCGCCTTACGCACCGCCGGCACCGGTCCCAGCCCCATCACCCGCGGCGGGACTCCGGCGGAAGCGGATGCCACCACCCGAACCAGCGGCTTCAGCCCAAGCGATTGGGCGCGTTCTGTGCTCATCAGCAACAGGGCGGCGGCGCCATCGTTCAAGCCGGAGGAATTGCCGGCGGTCACCGTGCCTCCTTCTTTGGCAAAGGCTGGTTTGAGTTTGGCGAGCGATTCCATCGAAGTATCGCGCCGCGGACGTTCGTCTGTATCCACCACCAGCGGCTCGCCCTTCTTTTGCGGAATGCGCACGGGAATAATCTCTTCCCGGAAGCGTCCCGAGTCAATGGCGGCAATGGCGCGCTGGTGCGAGCGCAGGGCAAAGGCATCCTGTTTTTCGCGGGTGATGTGCGGGCGTTCGCGGGCAATGTTTTCGGCGGTCTCGCCCATGGATTCGGTGCCGTACATCTCCTTCATGCGAGGGTTGGGGTAACGCCAGCCCAGCGCGGTATCCCATGCGGTGAGATTGCCAAAGGCGTAGCTGCTCTCGGCTTTGGGCAGCGAGTAGGGAGCGCGGCTCATTGATTCCACGCCGCCGGCAATATACACATCGCCTTCCCCCGCTTTGATTGCCCGCGCCGCCATGTTGATGGCGTTCAAGCCTGAGGCGCACAGGCGGTTCACCGTCACGCCGCCCACTTCCACAGGCAAGCCTGCCAGCAAAGCCGCCATCCGCGCCACATTGCGGTTATCCTCTCCTGCCTGATTGGCGCAGCCAAAGAACACCTCTTCGATGAGGGCAGGGTCAAGGTTCGAGCGTTGAACAATTTCCTTGATGACCAAAGCCGCCATATCGTCGGGACGAACCGCAGCAAGACTCCCTCCCAAAGCACCAACCGGTGTACGAATTGCATCCACAATGACAACATCTGTCATTTCAGCCTCCAGAGTTTACAGATGAAGTGATTCTACCATCTTCAAAACGGATGATTTTCGTACACCCGGCGTTGTGACGCTTGGCACTACACCCGCAAGAGAGAAAAAGTAATAATCAGGACGGCGGGAATCCCGCTAATTATTGTCAAACTTCTCATATCTGTGTAGAGATATACGACACACATCAAGGAGGATCAATGCCTGCCAGAGGTTGGATCGAAGTGAGTGATACCTATTGCAAAGGCTGCGAATTATGCATTAGTGCCTGTCCGCAGGGGGTCATGGAACTGGATATGTCGAGGCTGACCCCCAGAGGCTACCACCCCGCGCACACGTTCAAAGACGGATGCACGGGGTGTGCTATTTGTGCGCTGGTGTGCCCCGATGCCGCGATCACGGTGTATCGTGAGGTGACGAAGGCGGCAGCGCCAGCATGAGAGAGGTACACAGGTACACACGTAGACATGTACTCACGTTTGTTTCAGCCTGTGTACCTGTGTACGTGTATACCTGTATACGTGTCTACAATACGGAGAAAATAAATGCCCAAAGAACTATGGAAAGGAAACGAAGCCATTGCCGAGGCGGCAGTGCGCGCCGGCTTGCAGGCGTACTTTGGCTACCCCATCACGCCGCAGACTGAAATTCTGGAATATCTCTCGCGGCGCATGCCGGAATTGGGGCGCGTCTTTGTGCAAGCCGAGTCGGAACTTGCAGCAATCAACATGGTGTACGGCGCGGCATGCACGGGTGCGCGCGTCATGTCCACCTCCTCCAGCCCGGGCGTGAGCCTGATGATGGAGGGGCTCTCGTACATTGCCGGGACGGAAGTGCCGGCGGTGCTGGTCAACGTCATGCGCGGCGGACCTGGTTTGGGCAACATCGCCCCGGCACAATCGGACTATAACCAGGCTGTCCACGGCGGAGGGCATGGCGACTATCCGCGCATTGTGCTGGCGCCCTCTTCGGTGCAGGAAGCGATTGACCTGATGGGGCTTTCTTTTGACCTGGCAGAGAAATACCGCATGATTTGCATGCTCATCCTGGATGGCTCCATCGGTCAAATGATGGAACCGGCGGAAATGCCCGAAATGAAGCCGATTACGGAGCGGAATTTCGACTGGGCAACCAACGGCGCCATCAACCGCGAACGCCGCATCCTCTCTTCGATTTATATTGATCCTCCCGCCGAGGAGATTGCCAACCTGCGCCTGGGCAAACGCTGGCAGGAAGTGCAGGCAAACGAAGTACGTTACAAGGAATATTATCTGGACGATGCCGAGTTTGTTGTCGTCGGTTTTGGAACCGCCGGGCGTGTGGCGCTTTCGGCGGTACGTGCGGCGCGGGCGGAGGGCATCAAGGCTGGTTTGTTGCGCCCAATCACCGTCAGCCCGTATCCGTATCAGGTGATTGACCAGTTGGCGGGAAGGGTGAGCGGCTTTCTCGTCACCGAAATGAACATGGGGCAAATGTACGACGATGTCCGCCTCGCTGTCCGCGGACGCGTCCCTGTGGAATTTTACGGGCGGACGGGCGGCATGGTGCCCTTCCCCGATGAAATCCTTTCTGAGATTCACCGTATCGCTGCCGGGCAATGGACAACCGGCCTCGACCCGCGCGATGCCTGGCAGGCACGCATGGCATCCCTGCTGATGAGGTAAAAATGACTGCTCCAACCAACCTGGTTTACGAACGCCCTGAAGCATTTACCGACACCCCCACCCATTACTGTCCCGGCTGCACGCACGGGGTGGCACACCGCTTGATTGCGGAAGTGCTGGAAGAAATGAACGTGATTGACCGTACCATTGGCGTGGCACCGGTGGGATGCTCGGTCTTTGCGTACAACTACTTCGATACCGATTTTGTGGAAGCCCCGCACGGACGCGCCCCCGCCATGGCAACCGGCATCAAACGCGTCCTGCCAGACCGCATCGTCTTCACCTACCAGGGCGATGGCGACCTGGCTTCCATCGGCATGGGCGAAATCGTCCATGCTGCGGCGCGCGGCGAAAATATCACCGTCATCTTCATCAACAATGCCAACTACGGCATGACCGGCGGACAAATGGCGCCCACCACCCTGCCCGGCATGAAGACCACCTCCTCCCCCAACGGGCGCGACGTGGAAACACAGGGCTACCCCATCCGCATGGCAGAGATGCTCGCCACCCTTGAAGGCACCGGTTACATCGTCCGCCGTTCGCTGCACGACCCGAAAAACATCCGCCTGGCAAAGAAAGCCATCCGCATGGCATTTGAAACCCAGGCACGCGGACTGGGCTTCTCGCTGGTGGAACTGCTTTCCACCTGCCCCACCAACTGGGGCATGACGCCGGTGCAATCGCTGAAATTCGTGGAAGAGCACATGGTGCCGGCCTTCCCGCTCGGCGATTACAAAGTGAGCGAGGCGCTCAAGCAAGTCAAAGTATAGTGGAGCGTGGCGCATACCGCTTGTTGACGTGTTTACATATCTACGTGTGTACTCGTCTACATGTGTACTTGTCTACGTTTGTACTTGTAACGGAGTAACCATGCAAAAAGAAATCATCATCGCAGGCTTTGGAGGGCAGGGAGTTTTGTTTGGCGGTCAGGTGCTGGCTTATGCCGCCATGGATACCGGCAGGCAGGTCACATGGATTCCCTCCTACGGTCCTGAAATGCGCGGCGGCACGGCAAACTGCACGGTCATCATTGCAGACGAAGAGATCGGCTCGCCGCTGGTGAAACATCCGCCACTGGCGATTGCCCTCAACCTGCCCTCGTTCGATAAATATGAAGAACTGCTTGCCCCCGGCGGCACGTTGATCGTCAATCAATCCATGGTGGACCGCGGCGCTAAACGAACCGATATTCATATTGTCTTCGTGCCGTGCAATGAAATTGCAGAAGAAATCGGCGACAGGAAACTGCTCAACATGGTGGCTGTCGGCGCACTGCTGACGGCGCTGCCGGAACTCACCCTCAAAGACGTGGAAAAGGCGCTGGAGGCGCATCTTCCGCAAAGACACAAACATCTTCTGCCAAAGAACTACGAAGCGTTGAAGAGAGGCTACGAAGCGGCGCAAAAGATACCCGCATAAAGCAGTGAATAATCACCCGTCTCGCATGAGGCGGGTTTTTTTTCTTGTTGTACAATTAGAGCCATGAAATACGAAAACGTACACGGCATCATCGTTCCCAAAATCGGATTCGGCACCTGGCGCATCGGCGGCGAAGCAGCCCCCGATCCCAAACTCGATGAAGCCTCTCTGACGGCGCTTCACACCGCGCTGGAGACCGGCTACACCCACTTCGACACGGCGGAATATTACGCCGGAGGACATTCCGAAGAACTGGTCGGCAGAGCAATTCGAGAGTCTGGAAAGAAGCGTGAAGAGGTATTCATCACAACCAAGGTCTCGCCGGAACATCTCTCGTATAACGATGTGCTCAAAGCATGCGAAAGGTCGCTGCGCCGCCTGAAGATGGATTACATTGACCTTTACCTCATCCACTGGCCACCGCGCTCCCTTTCCAAACTGGACGAAGCCTTCCCCGCATTGAACAAACTTGTGCGCGAAGGCAGGGTGCGGCATCTTGGCGTGAGCAACTTCAACCTCAAATGGCTCAAGCGCGCCCAGGAACTTTCTGAAACGCCCCTGCTCACCAACCAGATTCCCTACCGCCTGCCAGACCGTTCCTACGTGGCAAATGGCGTGATCGAATACTGCCAGCAAAACGACATCCTGGTCACAGCCTATTCGCCGGTCAAATTCAGGAGCATGCGGGTCAACAAAACTTTGAATCGAATCGCCGAAGCGCACGCAGTTTCTCCGTTCCAAATTGCGCTGGCATGGCTGGTGATGCAGCCGCGCGTGATTACAATCCCCATGTCGTTCAACCCTCAACATATCAAGGAGAACTTCGCCGCGGCGGAAATTGAACTGACCGACGGAGAAATGTCGCAACTTGCCGATGAATGGTAAACGCACGCACACAGTTTATGAATCTTCAAATCCTGCCTGAAATCGAAATCCTCGAAGAAACCGAAACGGAGCATGAACCGCTCTACCGCGTCATCATCCACAACGACCACGTCACTCCAATGGGCTTCGTTGTGCAGGTCCTCACCACCATCTTCTACCTTGCCACCGATAGAGCCACCGACATCATGCTCACAGCGCATTATTATGGCAGCGCCTATGTGCAGACCATCGCCAAATCCGAAGCGGAAAAGCGCATCGCCCGGGCGCACGCCGAGGCACACCATGCGGGCTACCCATTGAAATTCACCATGGAACCCGAATGAGACCACCTTCACTGGAAACCCTCACCCACATCAACCTGGATGACCTAGTTTCCTCCTTCGGCTGGCAAAACATCCCGCCGCTCGCCTGGCTGCTGAAGCGCACCTTCATACAGCCTGCACGCAAGTTTGCCCGACAAATGGTGGAATTCGACGATCTCGTCGGGCAGAGCAGCCTCGCTCAAGCCTCACGGACGATCATGCAAAAACAGTATGTCCGCGATGTGCGCGTGCATGGCAGCGAACACATCCCCGCAAGCGGAGCCGCGCTTTTCCTCTCCAATCACCCCGGCATGGCAGATACCATCAGTTTGTTTGCCGCCATCAACCGCAGCGACCTGAAAATCATCGCCCTGCATCGCCCATTTTTAGAAGCCCTGAAGAACACCACCCGCCAACTTTTCTTCATAGATGACGATCCCACCAAACGCATGAACGCCGTACGGCAGGCAGCCGCCCACCTGCGAAACGGCGGGGCTGCATTAACCTTCCCAGCCGGCGAAATCGAACCCGACCCGCTCGTGTACCCCGGCGCAGCCGAGGCGCTTTCAAAATGGACCGACTCAGCCGGGGTCTTCCTGCGCTTTGCCCCCCAAACCCTCATCGTCCCCGTACTGGTAAGCGGGGTCATCTGGGACAAAACCGCTCATCACTGGCTGACAAGGTTCAAGCGCACGCGCCGCGAACGCGAAAAACTCGCCGCTGCGCTGCAACTGCTCGTCATCATCACGCACGACGCCCGCCCAACCACCGTTCACATCCGCTTTGCCAAACCCATCAGGCTGGACGAGATCGGTTCAACAGCTTCGAATGCCATCCATGCCAAAGTCATCGAACGGATGCGCGGTTTGCTCCAAATACATCCAACCGACGAAGGGGTCTCCGCGCTTTGAACAGGACTTCCCTGGCACGCCTGGCATGGATATTGATTCTCGCCGCACTGCTCTATTGGGCGCTGCGCAACGCGCCGTTGATTGAAATCTGGGCATCGCTCAAACTGCTGAAACTCTGGCAGATCGGCGTCCTGCTCGTCCTCAACGCGGCAGTCATCGCGCTGATGGCGGCTCGCTGGTGGGTCATTGTCCATGCAGAGAATCCGTCCGTGCCGTTTTTGCCGTTGATCGGGTACCGACTGTCGGTATTTGGTTTGAGTTACTTCACGCCGGGTCCGCAGGTGGGAGGCGAACCATTGCAAGTGCTGTATTTGCAGAGGAATCACGGCTTGACCTTTGCGCGCGCCACATCCGCCGTCATCATGGATAAACTGCTCGAATTCCTCGTCAACTTCCTTTTGATCGGCGTCGGGGTCTGGGCAATCATCAGGGTGGGACTGATTCCCGATAACGGGATCAGCCTCGACCTGAGTCTGATCGCTGCAGGGGCAGTTTTACTGATACTGCCCCTCGTTCACATCCTCATGCTGTATAACGGGAGACATCCGATCTCGAGGTTCCTCCTCAGCCAGCCCATCATCCCCCAGAACAATAAGGGCATCCGATTGATCATCGTCGCCGAGCGGATGGCATCCGCGTTTTGCCGGAAACACGTGCGGGCGATGTTCCTTTCCATCGGAGCATCCATTCTGGCAATTGTCGGAATCGCGGCTGAATATTATTTGATGGTGGTTTTTTTGGGGATGCGGATCAATGCGATACAGGTCTTTGCCGCGCTGACCGCGATGCAGGCCGCGTTCCTCATGCCCTTGCCCGGCGGACTCGGCGCGTTGGAGGCAAGCCAGGTGTTTGCGCTCGAGGCGTTCGGGCAGAGCGCGTCTGCGGCGATCAGCCTGACACTGCTCATGCGCGCCCGCGACATTTTAAATGGGGGGCTAGGGTTACTTTTGGCAAGCCGTGGTATTAGAAAATAAAATCCGATCCGAAACGTTTAGTCGTATTCATAGAAAAAGAGTCAACCATCAAGCGTACAGATAAACACTACGGGATCATTCTTGCCAGCCTTGCAACTACAGAGTTGTTCCTGCTCGGATTCCTTTGGGCAGATAAACCCAAATCATAACCACAACTAAAGGTAAAATGGGAGGAATGAAACGAAGGACCGTTTTTTTCACCGCGCCGCGAGAAGTGGAGATTCGCGATGAATCTCTGCCTGCTCTTGGCGCGGATGATGTCCTGGTGGAGACGACCTGCTCCGCGATCAGCGCGGGGACGGAGATGCTGATCTACCAAAACCGCTTCCCGCGTGACATTGAAACTGATCCCGTTATTTCGGCTTTGCGCGGCGGCTTCGAGTATCCGCTCGCGTATGGGTATGCTTGCGTTGGAGTAATCAGGGAGACGGGTACACAGGTAAACAAGTCGTGGCGCGACAAGATTGTTTTCTCATTCCAGCCTCATACCTCACACTTCGTCGCAACTCCAAACGATCTATTCGTCATACCTCCCTCATTGTCGCCGGAATCTGCCTGTTTCCTCCCGAACATGGAAACGGCTGTCAACCTGGTGCAGGACGGCGCTCCGCTTTTGGGCGAGCGCGTTTTTGTTTTGGGACAGGGAGTGGTGGGGTTGCTTACGGCTTCACTGCTGAGGGAATTTCCGCTCGAAAAATTGGTCACGGCAGATTGCTATGGATTGAGGCGGGAGGCTTCGCTCAAGATCGGAGTGGATGATTCGGTTGATCCTGAAATTATCAAACGGCAGGAGGAATCACCAAACCAATCCGCCCTTGACGCATCTGCTATTCCTGGATACAAACAACAAAATGGCTACGCGCAAAACTTCGACCTGACCTTCGAACTCAGCGGTTCCCCCTCCGCCCTGAACGATGCCATCGCACTGACTGCCTTCAGCGGGCGTATCGTCATCGGTTCATGGTATGGAGGAAAACGCGCAGAGATTGACCTCGGCGGCGCGTTCCATCGTTCGCGAATCAAACTCATTTCCTCGCAGGTCAGCACCATTGCTCCAGTCTTGAGCGGGCGCTGGGACAAGGCGCGCAGGTTCGGGGTCGCGTGGGAGGCGTTGAAACGAATCCACCCGCAGAAATGGATCACGCACCGCTTCCCCATCGAGGAGGCGGAGAAGGCATACCGCCTGTTGGATGAAAACCCGCAGGAAACAATTCAGGTCATTTTGACCTATCACTAACCTTCACAAAGGGAGCCAATATGTACACTCTCGGCGTCAGAAGAGATTTCATCGCGAGGCATTTCCTCATCGGCGGAGATTGGGGAGCGGAAAATTTTCCCAACTCGCATCATTACGTCCTTGAACTGCAACTCGAAGGAAACGAACTCGACCGGCACGGCTACCTCGTGGACATCGTGGATGTGGAAAAACACCTCGATGAGGTGGTTGGCATGTACAAAGAGCAGATGCTGAACGACTGTGAGGAGTTCGCAGGGCTGAACCCGTCCATCGAGCATTTCGCGCGGATACTTGCGACTTCGCTAAGCGAACGCATCAAAGCAAAAAACATCACCGCGCTCAAAGTCGTGTTGTGGGAGAACGAGTCCGCGTGGGCGGCGTTTCGAGTCGAACGTTGAAAGTCATAGGTCTGACCTTCGACGTTCGACGTTTGACTTATGAGAATTGGGCTCGTCATCTACGGTTCACTGGAAACCATCAGCGGCGGGTATTTGTACGACCGCAAACTGGTCGAATATCTGCGCGCGCAGGGCGACGAGGTGGAGGTCATTTCCCTGCCTTGGAGGAATTACGCTTCGCATCTGACCGACAACCTAACATTCCGATTGCCTCCTAATCTCGATATTTTGATTCAGGACGAACTCAATCATCCCTCCCTCCTCGCCGCCAACCGCCGGCCGCACCCCTACCCCATCGTCAGCCTGGTTCATCACCTGCGCTGCTCGGAACTGCGCCCGAAGTGGCAGAATGACTTTTATCGCATTGTCGAAAAACAATATCTAAAAAGCGTGGATGGTTTCATCTTCAACTCAAAAACCACGAGGCGCGTTGTAACGGAGGTGATCGGGGAGACAAAGCCGTCCGTTGTTGCTTATCCCCCAACGGACCGTTTCTACGACAGGCGGCTTTCAGAAGAGGAGATACGCCAGCGGGCAAACAGCCCGGTGCTGCGGATTTTGTTCCTGGGCAATGTGATGTACCGCAAGGGACTGCACACTCTTTTGGAAGCGGTCACTCGCCTCAAAGCGACGGTCGAGGTGGAGGTGGTGGGCGGGCTGCAGGCAGAACCGCACTACGCGGAAGCCATGCAGCGATTCGCTGCAAACAACCGCCTCTCGGGTGTTGTGCGGTTTCATGGGGCGCTGGATAACGAGCCGCTGATTGAGGTGTACAAAAGGTCGCATGTGATGGTTGTGCCTTCGAGTTACGAAGGGTTTGGAATTGTGTATCTCGAAGGGATGGGGTTTGGTCTGCCCGCTATCGGCACAACAGCAGGCGCGGCGGGCGAGGTGATTACCCCCGGCGAGGATGGCTTTTTGATTCAGCCCGGCGACAGTGCGGCGCTGGCGCACCTTTTGGACGAGCTGGCAAACGACCGCGAGCGATTGATAAGGCTTTCTTTGCGCGCATGGCAGAGGTACACGTCTCAGCCGCGGTGGGAAGAAACAGCGCGGTCAATTCGGGGGTTCATAAGTCAAACAATCGGCGCTTGGAAGGAGCGCCGCGAGAGATAAGCACATGGAATATTCCTTTCCCCATTACCTGCTTGCCAAACAAAGCGTGGATGACCGCGCCTTGAACAAGGATGTCCTCCAGGCGTTGAGGGCAGCCCTGCCATCTCAGCCGTTGCGCATCATTGAAGTTGGAGGCGGCATTGGCACGATGATCAGACGGCTGGTGCGGTGGGGAGTCATCCATCAATGCAAGTATGTGATGGTGGACGAGATGGCGGAGAACATCGAGTATGCGTCAGAGTGGGTAAAGGTTTGGGCGGGAGAGGCAGGCTTGAGCGTGGAAAGAAGCGGGGAGAATCAAGTTCGAGTGTTCGACCAGAGCCGGGAGGTGCGCATCCGCCTGGTGCAGGCAGAGGTCTTCGATTTCATCCAGAAAAACAAAGAGCCCGCCGATTTGTTGATCGCCCATGCTTTTTTAGACCTGCTGCCGCTGCCCGACGCGCTGACAAGGCTGTTGACGCTGACGAACGGGCTGGCATGGCTGACGATTAACTTCGACGGAGTGACCACATTCGAGCCGGCAGTGGACGCGGCGCTGGATGCCCGCATCGAGACGTTGTATCATGAGACGATGGACCGCCGCCCGAGCGGTGGTGAAAGCCGCAGCGGACGACGGCTGTTTGGGTATTTGCAAAAGGCGCAGGCGGCAATCCTTGCGGCGGGCGCTTCGGATTGGGTGGTGTATGCGGTGGACGGGAAATATCCCGAAGAAGAGGCGTATTTTCTGCATTTCATTTTGCACTTTGTGGAGGGGGCGCTGAAGGGGAACGCGGCGCTGGATGCGTTGCGATTCGAGGAATGGCTGAGGCTGCGCCGCGCACAAATCGAACGCGGTGAACTGGTGTACATTGCGCATCAGATGGATTTTTTGGTGAGGCGCAATGTTTTGCGCGGCTGAAACGGCTGCTGGGTTTCCCGCTTATAATTCACGCCATGAACTTTCTCATTACCGGCGCTGCCGGCTTTCTTGGTTCTTCGCTTGCCAATCATCTCGCCCGCGAGGGGCATCAGGTGCGCGGGCTGGACGACCTTTCGACCGGTGACCCGCAGGCGCTGGCGCCCGATGTTCATTTTACGCGCGGCGATGTGAGAGACCGCCCCAAATTGTGGACGCTGCTTCAGGATGTGGATGTGGTCTATCATCTTGCGGCGCGGGTGTCGGTGCCGGAGTCGGTGTTGTATCCGCTGGATTACACTCACGTCAACGTGGACGGGACGGTGGCGCTGATGGAAGCCACCCGCGATGTGGGGGTGCGCCGCGTCGTTCTGACCTCGAGCGGGGCTGTGTATGGAGATCAGGCTGACCAGCCGCTGAAAGAATCTTTCACTCCCAACCCGCGTTCGCCGTATGCGGTTTCCAAACTTTCTGCGGAATATTATGTGCGCACTATTGGCAGTCTGTGGGGCATCGAAACGGTCAGCCTGCGTATCTTCAATGCGTATGGACCAGGGCAGCACCTCCCGGCATCGCATCCGCCGGTGGTGCCGCATTATCTCAAACAGGCGCTGCGCGGAGGGACGCTGGTGGCGCACGGCAGCGGCGCTCAAACCCGCGATTTTGTCTTTGTGGACGATGTGGTCAGCGCGCTGGTTGCCGCAGCGACGGCGCCCAATATCAACGGGCTGGTCATCAACATCGGCTCCGGCACAGAGACCAGCATCCGCGATTTGGTGAAGGCGGTGTTGGAGGCAACCGGGAGTCAGGCAGAGGTCATTTACAACGCTCAAACTTCGGGCGGCGTTTCGCGCATGTGCGCCGACATCAGCCTAGCAAAACAGAAGTTGAACTACCATCCTTCCATCAGCCTGATGGAAGGCTTGCGGTTAACTCTTCAGCGCGATCCCCGCTTCAAATGAAACGCTATGATCCTGCCGCGAGCGTTTTATGACCGTCCCACCCTGCTCGTTGCCCGCGAATTGCTCGGCGCGCGGCTGGTGCGCATCCTCGACGGGGTGCGGCTGGCGGGTTTGATCGTTGAAACGGAAGCGTACATCGGCGAGACGGATTTGGGATGCCATGCCAAAGCCGGGCGGACGCGGCGCACGCAGGTCATGTATGGGGAACCGGGGCATGCCTATGTTTATTTCACGTATGGAAATCATTGGCTGTTGAACGCCGTGACAGAGCGCGAAGGTTTCCCAGCGGCGGTGTTGATTCGCGCCATGCAGCCGGTGGAAGGGGTGGAGGTGATGTTGAAAAGGCGCGCCGGGCGCGATACGTTTGGGCCGGGCAAACTCTGTCAGGCGATGGGAATCGGCAAAGGGGAGAACGGGCTCGATTTGACGGAACCCGGCGGCGGCTTGTGGATCGAAGCGGGAGTGCAGGTCTCCAATTCGCTCGTGACGAAATCGGCGCGTGTGGGTTTAAATAGTGTGCCTGAGCCGTGGAAATCCAAACCGTGGAGGTTCATGGTGAAAGGCTGGACGATTATTCCTGCGCCGCAACGGTAGCAATGCGGCGGAGGCAAACCAACGGAGGAACCATGGGATTATTGGAAGGCAAGAATGCGCTGGTGTTTGGGCTGGCAAATGAACGGTCTATTGCGTGGGGCATCACGCAGGCGTTTCACCGCGAAGGAGCAAAACTTGGCATCAGTTATGCCGGAGAGGCGCTCGAACGCCGTGTGAAGCCGCTTGCCGAGAAAGTGAACTGTCAATGGGTGGAGCAATGCGACGTGACCAGCGATGAGCAAATTGCAGCCGTGGCGCAGAAAGCCGCCGAGTATTTTGGGAAGATAGATGTTTTGGTGCATTCCATCGCTTTTGCCGGGCGGGAAGAATTGAGCCGCCCCTACTATCAGACCTCGCGCGAGGGTTTCAAGAACGCCATGGATATTTCGGTGTTCTCCTTTGTCGCCCTGACGAATGCCTTTTTGCCAATCCTGAATCCGGGCGCTTCCATCATGTGCCTGACGTATGGCTCCGGGGCGAGCAAAGTGGCGCCGCATTACAACGTCATGGGGGTGGCAAAAGCCGCGCTGGAATCCTCCACGCGCTACCTGGCGTATGATTTGGGACCGCAGAAGATTCGCGTCAATGCCATCTCGGCCGGTCCCATCCGCACGCTGGCGGCGGCCGGCGTGGGCGGTTTCCGCGATATGTACAAGCATTTCGCCGATATGTCTCCCCTGCGCGAAAACGTCACCATCGAAGATGTGGGCAACCTGGCGGTGTTCCTCGCCTCCGACCTTTCGACGCGCATCACCGGCGAAGTGATTTACGTGGATTCCGGCTTCAACATCATGGGGGTGCAAATCAGCGGGAAGGAAGAGGAAAAGAGCGAGTAATCCCGCCATCACACGGGCGGAATGCGGGCGGCGGAATGCCGCCCTTTTGTTTTACGGTAAAATACCAGCCATATGTTCAAACGCAACACCACTCCCATTTCCAAAGAACCACAACCGCCGGTGCAAGCCGTCGAGCGGATTACCTCCGTGCTGGGAGCGGGGGTCATCTGGCATGGCTCTATCAGCGGCTCCGGCGGAGTGCGCATCGAAGGCGCATTCGAAGGCGAGATCGCCCTGCGCGGCATGCTGGTCGTCGGCGAGACGGGGCGGGTTACCTGTCAGAATGTGCGCGCCAACACGGTCATCGTGGCGGGCGCAGTACGCGGAAACATCACCACCCAAAAACTGGAAATCCGCGGCACCGGGCGGGTTTGGGGCGACGTGGTCACCACTGCCTTTGTGACGGAGGAAGGCGCCTTTCTGCGCGGTCAGATTCGGATGGAAGAAACGGTCGAACTGGACCTCGGACCTGTCACCGAAACGACACAATCGGAGGCGGCTGTAGCAGAGTCCATTGCGGCGGCGTCCCTCGTTTTGCCAGAAGCGGAAAAAACCCAAAGAGCGCCGCGAAAGAAAAAGGCGGACTCATAATCGTCCAGAAGGCGATGACCAGAGAAACACCCTCTGCAGCCCATGAAATACCGCGACCTTGAAATTCAAACCCTGCGGGAAGCCCCAAACAACGCACGCACAGCAGGCTGGTCGTTCCTCGTCCGTGCGGGGTATCTCACGCGGGAAAATACGCCGACGAAACTGGGGCAAATTGCGCTCGCGCACCTGCGCGCGCATACCGGGCAGGCGCTGACGCAAGTGCCTGCCATTGGAAACGGGAAAGAGATGTTCTTTCCCCTGACTGCCGGCAATACTCAGGTCATCTACTGCCGCCGCTGCGGCTATACAGAGCGCATCGAACTCGCCCGTTTTGCCAAACCTGCTGATACGGCGCAAGAACCGCTGCTGCCTTTGGAAAAGGTGGAAACGCCCGAATGCAACACCATTGAAGCGCTGGCAAACTACCTCGGCATCCCCAAAGAGAAAACCGCCAAGGCGTTGATGTACACCCGCCTCAGCGATGGGAGGTTTGTGTTCGTATCCCTGCGCGGAGAGATGCAATTGAGCGAAGCCAAACTAAAGGCTCACGCGGGGGATGTGCGGCTGGCGACAACCGAGGAAATTCTCCGCGCCGGCGCGGTGCCGGGCTATGCCTCCGCCATCGGCTTGAGTGCAGAGGCGCTGATTGTCGTGGACGATTTGATTCCCGCTTCAAAGAATCTTGTGGCAGGGGCAAACGCAGCGGGCTGGCATTTTCGAAATACCAACTACGGAAGGGATTATGCGGCGGAAGTGATTGCAGATTTGGCGCAGGCAAAAGCGGGCGATGCCTGCGTGCAATGCGGCGCTCCGCTGGAGGTGATGGCGGCGGTGGAGTTGACGGACAATCTCCCCAACCTGCTGCTGGCACTGGCGGAGACGCATCACGACGACAAAGGCTTGATCCTCCCCCGCCCTGCCGCGCCGTTCGAGGTCTATCTCCTCCACCTACCGGGCAGGGAAACAGACACCCGCGCAGCGGCAGAAGAAATATATAGCCGGCTGGTGCAGGCGGGAATTTCCGTTTTGTTCGACGACCGCGAAGAGCGCGCCGGCGTCAAATTCAACGATGCAGATTTGATCGGCTGTCCGCTGCGGGTGACGGTGGGCGAAAAAGGTCTCAGAGAGGGAATGGTAGAATTGAAGCCGCGCGCCGCCAAAGAGAGTCATTTGGCGGCGGTACATGCAATTATCGAAGAAACCCTCTCCCTGCTGAAATGACCCCGTAAGTCCGGGCGCGCCACATGAACAACCCCAAAATCGGAAACTTTCCACCAGCCAAACAAACAGGACTTGCCCTGCATGCAGCGCTCATGCTGCTGTGCGCCGCTGTTTCGGCATGGGGGTTTTGGAACCTCCCCCGTTCTCCGCTGGGACCCGCTTACGTGCTTTCCCTGCTGGCGGGTTTGCTTGCCTTTGTTCCCATTCCCGTGCTGGCGTATCGCGCCTATGCCCTTCAGCGCGCCAACTATACAATTGACCGCGATAGTCTTGCCATCGTGTGGGGGCTGCGGCTGGAAGATATTCCCCTGACCGACATCGAATGGATGCGTCCCGCCGCCGATCTGACGCCCCCCCTCAGCCTGCCGCTGTTTGCTCTGCCGGGGGCGGTGCTGGGCACACGCCGCCACCCCGACCTGGGACTTGTCGAATTCATCGCCTCCGACGCAAAAAAACTCATCCTGGTTGGAACATCGAAGCGCGTTCTCGCCATCTCGCCGGAAAACCCCGCGGCGCTGGTGCAGACCTTTGCCCGCGCCATCGAACTGGGGAGTCTCTCGCCCGCTGAATATAAATCGGTCTATCCGTCCTTTATCATTATGCAGGCATGGGAAAGTCCGCTGGCGCGTTTTTTGTGGATGAGCGGGCTGTTCCTCAACCTGGGGCTGGTCCTTTGGGTGGGGGCTGTGATTCCCTCGCTTTCACAAATCCCGTTTGGGTTCGACGCCTCAGGCGTCCCCAATGAATTCGCTCCGGCAGGGCGGTTGATTTTGCTGCCGCTCATCAGCGGCTTCATGTACGCCGCGGGACTGCTGGCGGGGCTGTACTTTTACCGCCGCGAAACGCAGCGTCCGCTGGCGTTTGCCATTTGGATTTCAAGCGCACTGTGCGCCGCCTTGTTTTTGGCAGCGGTGCTGTTTCTGATTACTACGCAGCCATGATTTGGAACGCCGTCATGCAACTCTTCCTGGGTTTCCTGCTCGCGGGCATCATTGCCTATCTTGCCCGCCGCGCGCGCAGCCTCAACTTCAGCGGAGCAGCGGCAGCCACTCTGGTCGGCACGATTGTGTTCGGGCTGGGCGGCTTGCAGTGGGCCATTCTACTGATGGTCTTTTTCATCACCTCGTCGGCGTTGAGCCGCCTGTTCAAAGCACGCAAGCGCTCGCTCGACGAAAAATTCTCCAAAGGGCACGAACGCGACGCCGGGCAGGTCTTTGGCAACGGCGGGCTGGCAACGGTTTTCGTGTTGGTCAATGCCCTTGCTCCAGAATCAACAGTCGGCTGGGTGGGATTCGCCGCGGCGCTGGCGGCGGTCAATGCGGATACCTGGGCGACCGAACTGGGCGTGCTCAACCCGGCTGCGCCGCGTCTCATCACAGACCTGAGAAAACGCGTCGAAAAAGGGACCTCGGGCGGAATCTCGCTGCTTGGAACATTTGCCTCGCTGACGGGCGCCGCCGTCATCGCCCTGCCTGCGGCATGGTTCGCCGGCGACTGGCGGCTTTTGCCGCTGATTTCCCTCGCCGGGCTGGCAGGCTCGCTGTTCGACTCGCTCCTCGGCGCAACCTTGCAAGCCATGTACTACTGCCCCGCCGACCAAAAAGAGACCGAAAAACACCCGCTGCATACCTGCGGCACACCCACGCTTCACATTCGCGGCTGGAAATGGCTCGATAACGACTGGGTTAACCTGGCATGCAGCGCCGCAGGAGCAGGGGTAGCGTTGCTGCTCTCCACCATCTTCCATTGACAAACCCTTCCCCACAGCCTACAATTGCGCCCATGCAGAACCGACCCGCTGTTTCCATGATGAGTGCAACCATGTTGATGTCCATGCGCATGGAAACGTGGACTCGCGTCTGGATGGCACGTTAGTGCGCTGCACCTGCTGAAGTAACGGGCTGTCCATGTGTGGACAGCCTTTTTTATATCACACACGTCACTGCGGGCGGCAGTTATACGCCGCAAAGCAAACTCCAACGAATGCTGGAGTTGCTTTGACCCCTGCGCTCGCTCGCAACGACTTTTGAAATGGAGGCACGAATGCCTGAAAATATTCTGATTGCCATCGCCTGGCCCTACGCCAACGCTGAAATTCACGTCGGCAACATCACCGGCTCCCACCTGCCCGGCGACATCGTCGCACGTTATCACCGCCTGAAAGGGAACAAAGTGCTGATGGTCAGCGGCACCGATTCGCACGGCACGCCCGTCACCCTGGCGGCAGATAAAGAGGGCAAACCGGTCGAGGAGGTGTACAAACGGTATCACGACGGCTTCCTCGAACTCTTCAAAGAATTCGGCATCACCTACGATCTGTTCACCACCACCCACACCGAAAATCATTTCAAAGTTTCGCAGGCGATTTTTCTCGCGCTGCAGCGCAACGGCTATCTCTTCAAGCAGACCTCCAAGCAGTGGTATTCGCCTGCTGCCAAGCGTTTTCTGCCCGACCGCTACGTGGAAGGCACCTGCTACATTTGCGGTTTTGAGGGCGCCCGCTCCGATCAGTGCGATAACTGCGGAAACGTGCTGGAACCCGAAAAACTGCTCAACCCGCGCGCCAAAACCGGCGACGGTGCGCTCGAACTGCGCGAGACCGAACATTTCTACCTCGACCTCTCGAAACTGGAGCCGGAGGTCAAAAAGTTCCTGAAAGAACGCGCCGCCCACATGCGCGATACCGTGCTGGGCGAATCGCTGGGGAAAATCGAAGCCGAAGGACTCAAACCACGCCCCATCACCCGCGACCTGGATTGGGGCATCCCCGTCCCGGTAGAGGAAGCGGGCTGGGAGGGCAAAAAGCTTTACGTCTGGTTTGAAGCGGTCATCGGGTATCTCTCCGCTGCGATTGAGTGGGCGCAGGTATCGGGTCAGAAAGAAGCGTGGCGTGAATGGTGGGCAAATCCTCAGGCGCGTCAGTTCTACTTTATCGGCAAAGACAACATCTTCTTCCACACCTCGCTGTGGCCCGCGCAACTGATGGGCGCCGGCAGCGCTTTTATGCAAATCTTTGCCGGGGAGGAAGTTCCTCTCACTCTGCCCTACGATGTGCCTGCCAATCAATTCATGAATCTCGAAGGGAAGAAAATCAGCGGTTCGCGCAACTGGGCGGTGTGGGGGCGCGATGCGCTCACCCGCTACGACGCCGACGCCCTGCGCTATTACCTGACCGTCAACATGCCCGAAGTGAAAGACAGCGATTGGGACTGGGCGGAGTTCGTCGCCCGCAACAATAATGAATTGGTGGCAACCTGGGGCAACCTGGCAAACCGCATGCTCTCGTTTGCCTACAAACATTGGGACGGTCACGTCCCGCCGGTGGATGAGTCTGCGCTTCGCCCTGCGGACCTCGAACTGCTCGCCGCCATCGAAAGCGGATTCCAAACCGTCGGCGCGGAATACGAAGCCGTGCGTTTGCGTTCTGCCGTGGCAGAGACGATGAAACTGGCAACCGCCGTCAATCAGTATTTAGACCTCAACGCCCCCTGGAGCGCCATCAAGACCGACCGCGACTCCGCCGCGCTGACGGTCTTCACTGCGCTGAAAGCCATCGACTCGCTCAAAGTTCTCTTTTCCCCCATCTTGCCTTTCAGCGCGGAAAAACTGCACTCTTTCCTCGGCTATGAAACGCCTCTCTTTGGCGAGCAATACATCGAAGAGATTCAGGATACACTCGGGACGCATAAGGGATTGAGGTACCGTCCCGTTGGAGGCGGGCAATGGAAGCCCAGCCAATTGAAACCCGGTCAAACATTGAAACAGCCTTCGCCGCTCTTCAAAAAACTGGAGGAAAGTGTAGTAGAGGAGGAACGGGCAAGGCTGGGAAAATAACCCCCAAAAAATCGGATGCCATGATGACAGCATCCGATTTTTGATTGCAACTCAATAGGAACCAAACTCCAGCGCCGCATCTACCATGGCGAGGATGTTCTCCGGCGGCACATCGGGCATGACGATATGGACGGGGGCAAGCATGTAGCCTCCGCCCTCGCCGAGGATTTCGATGACGCGCTTGACTTCTGCACGCACTTCCGCCGGGGTGCCAAAGGGCAGAATGCGGTGCGTATCCACCGCGCCGCAAAAGACAATCTCTTTGCCGAACTGTTTTTTCAGTTCGTGTAAATCTGCCATCTTGCCGGCGGAGGTTTGAACGGGGTTGAGAATATCCACGCCGATTTCAATCAGGTCGGGGATGAGCGGGAAGACATCGCCATCGGTGTGAAAAAATACTTTGGCTTTGGTGCGCGCTTTGATGAAGGAAATGTAATCGGCATGAAACGGTTTGACAATGCTGCGGTACATTTTGGGCGACATCAGGAGGCTGTTTTGCATTCCCAGGTCATCGCCGATTTTGATCATGTCAATCTCATCGCCGCATTCGCGCAGGAAGTTGTCCATCAGTGTTTTGCATAGGTCGGTGATTTTGGCTAACAGCGCCCGCGCAAAATCGGGATACCAGCCCAGGTTTGCCATAAAGCGGTCCATGCGCTGCATGGCGAAGGCGCGTTCGAGCGGAAACGCCAGCCAGGGAACGGCAAGGATGGCGTATTGGTTTTCCGCCGCCAGCCTTTGCACTTCGGCGCGCACATGGGCAAAGCGCGATGGGTCTTTCATGTCGGGCCAGGGATAGGTTTCGAGGTCGGCGATGGAATGCGTCTCTGCCAGCGGGTGGATGGCAGGGAACCACATGCCCGGGTCGCCCTCCACAGAACCGACGCCCCACGAGTTGAAGTAGGGCGAGCCCGGCTCACGGGTACGATTCCGCTCTCGGACGGAGGCCGGTTCACGGTCATGGACGCCGCGCACATCGCTGTGAAGGCGTTCGAGCACGATCTCATCCAGGGCTGAAGCGCCCAGTTCGGGCCAGTCATACAGGTATCTGTCTTCCGCCTGCACTCCCAGATAACGTTTGAGGTTGCGGTAGGCAGGGGTGCTGATGCCGGTGGCGTTGCTGGCGCCCAAAATGATGGGAACCCGGTCGGGGATTTCGTGATTCAAAACCGCCTGCACACGTTCGCGTGAAGTCATGGGCATGGTTGTATGGTCTCCTGCAAAAAGGTGATTGGGCTGATTGTATCGTGATTAACGGAATCAAAAAGGCTCCCGGCAAATTACGGGAGCCTTGGGCTGGCAATGCTTTTAGCGTATCTTGAACATCTGCATCATCTTCATTGCCAGGTTCAGGTCGCCGCCCAGTTTAAGTTTGCCCTGCATGAAGGCTTGCATCCCGTCCAATTCGCCGGTGAAGATTTTGACGTAATCGCTGGAATCGGCAGTGAGAGTCATGGTGGCGGGAGTGCTGGGGGCGCCCCGCGTTACTTCGCATTTGCCGTCGGCGATTTTTGCGCTCCACTCGCCTGCTTCTGCGCCTGTGAATTTGAAGTGGATGACGGCATTGACGCCCTGCGCTTTTTCGGGGATGAACGCGCCGGGCATTTTTTCCATAAGTTGTGCTACTGTGAGGGGCATGGTTTAGTCTCCTGGTTTGGTAGTTTGATAGTTTGGTGGTCTGATAGTTAGATCGTCTGATGGTCGTTTAGTTCTGCAGGTTCTCGAAAATTGCCGCAGCGCCCATGCCGCCGCCAATACACATGGTGACCATGCCATACTTCGACTTGCGGCGCCCCATTTCATAGATGAGTTGGGTGGTCAGTTTGGCGCCCGTGCATCCAAGCGGGTGGCCCAGAGCAATCGCTCCGCCGTTGACGTTGACCTTTTCGGGATCGAGTTCAAGTTGCCGCATCACCGCCAGCGACTGCGCAGCAAAGGCTTCGTTCAATTCAATCAGGTCAATGTCGTTCAGGGTCAGGCCCGCTTTTTTGAGCGCTTTGGGGATGGCAGCCACCGGCCCGATGCCCATGATTTCAGGCGGCACGCCGCCCACCGCAAACGACACAAAGCGCGCCAGCGGCTTCAACCCCAACTGCGCCGCCTTCTCTTCCGACATGACCATCACCGCCGCCGCGCCATCGGACATTTGAGAAGCGTTGCCCGCCGTGACGGTGCCGCCCTCTTTGAAGGCAGGTTTCAACTTGGCGAGCGCTTCCATGCTCGTATCGGCGCGCGGACCTTCATCCCGCTTCACGGTAAACGCCTTTTTCTCCACCCGGCCATCCACGTACTCGGTGATTTCCACGTCAATCGGGACGAGTTCAGGGTCGAACAACCCCGATTCAACCGCCTTCGCCGCTTTTTGATTGCTCCTGAGGGCAAATTCGTCCTGCGCTTCGCGGCTGATGCCGTATTTGACAGCCACATTTTCCGCGGTCAGCCCCATGTTGGTGTAGTAGTGCGGCAGTTCCATGGCAAAGTGCGGGTTGGGGGAAAACTTGTAGCCCATCATCGGCACCATGGACATGGATTCCACGCCGCCGCCGATACCTGCTTCGATGTCGCCCGCCTTAATCATGTACGCCACATGCGCAATGGACTGCACGCCTGACGAACAATAGCGGTTGATGGTTTCGGCGGGGACGGTATCGGGCAGACCGGCGCGCAGGGCAATCATGCGGGCAATGTTCATGCCTTGTTCGCCTTCAGGGAAGGCACAACCAAAGACCACGTCTTCGATTTCGGCGGGATCAAGATTCGGCGTCCGCTTGAGCAAGGCTTGGATGGTTGTGGCAGACATCTCGTCGGGGCGAACCGTGGCGAGACCACCCTTTTTGGCTTTGCCGACTGGAGTTCTAACTGCGGATACGATTACTGCTTCTTTCATAATTCACACTCCTTGTCGAAGGTCGAACGTCAAAAGTCATCCAGCGACTTTCGACCTTTGACGTTTGACTAATTCCTCAACGGCTTTCCCGTCTGCAGCAGCGACCACATGCGCGCCTGTGTTTTCTCTTCGCCGCACAGCGAGAGGAAGGCTTCGCGCTCGAGGTCGAGGATGTATTGCTCGCTCACCCATTGCGGTTTGGTCAGGCTGCCGCCCGCCATGACATAGGCAAGTTTGGTAGCAATGTGCGCATCGTACTCGGTGATGTAGTTGCCTTCCTTGAACGACCAGGCGCCAATCTTCATCGCCCCGTACATATCGCGGCCGGGAGCGTAGATGAGTTCGGGCGCGGGAGGACGATACCCCGTTGCCGCCATATGCAGGACTTCCTTCTTGGCTTCGGTGAGCAGGTGATCGCGGTTGAGGACGATACGGTCGGCTGGACCGAGGATTGCCATATCGCGCGCCTCATAAGCGGAGGTGGCAACCTTCGCCTGACCGATTTGCAGGAACGCGCGCTGGATGAACGGGAACGGCTCAGCGTTGTCGGTCTTCATGGCAGGGTTAATGATGCGGCGCATCATCTCTTTTGTACCGCCGCCCGCCGGAATGACGCCCGCCCCCAGTTCGACCAGCCCGATGTAGGTTTCCGCCGCAGCCACCACGCGCGAGGCGTGCATGGTTACTTCGCAGCCGCCGCCCAACGCCAGACCCGCCGGCGCAACCACCACTGGTTTCGGGAAATAGCGCATCCGCATATTCAGGTTTTGCAGTTTGCGCACGGCGGCATCCAGCGTATCCCACATCCCTTGCTGCGCCGCCACCACCACCATGAACAGATTTGCGCCCGCGCTGAAGTTTTCGGCTTCACTGCCGATGACCAGCCCTTCGAAATCGCGCTCCACGCGGTCGAGCGCTTCGATGGCGATGTTGAAAATGTCATCGTCCAGCGCGTTCATCTTGGTATGAAATTCCACCAGCGCCACACCGTCGCCAATGTCGTAAAGCGAGGCGCCCGCGTTTTCGCTGATTACCTTCTTCGTACCGCGCAGGTCGCTGAGGACTACCATGCCCTCGGCGTGTTTGATCCGCACATATTTCTTCTTCGCCGCGTCGTACACGCCGACCTTGTTCGCACCCTTGTACTGGTAGAACGTCTCAAAGCCGTTCTTCAGCATTTCATCCACCCATTTGGCGGCAGGGTAACCGGCGGCTTTCATCTTCTTCACCGTCTCGCGCACGCCAAGCATATCCCACGTCTCGAACGGACCCGCCTCGTGCATAAAACCCCAGCGGACGGCGTCATCAATCGGCTTGGGCGTATCTGCCACTTCGGGGATGATGGAGGAGGCGTACTGGAAGCCCTGATAGGTCAACGCCCGCACGAGAGCCGCTGCCTTATCGGCCGCTTCAAGCAGGACCTTGAGCCTGTCTCCCAGACCTTCGACATCTTTCGCCGCCTTGACCGAATCGAAGCGCGGCTTGGTGGGCGGAACATGCTCCAGCGTCTTCAAATCCAGCGACCAGAATTCCTTCTTCCCGTCTTCGGTGCGCACTTCCTTGTAGAAACCGACTTTGGTCTTATTCCCCAGCCACTTGCGTTCGATGAGCGCCGAAATTAACCGATTGGGCGCTTCGGCTTTGAGATATTGCTGCCCAAGTTTATCGTGCGGAATCAACGGCGCCAGGTTGCGCCCCACATGATCCCACACATCCACACCGACCAGGTCAATGAGGCGGAAGGTCGCCGTTTTGGGGCGCCCGATCAACGGTCCCGTAATGGAGTCGACTTCGTCCACCGTGTAATCGTTCGTCAGGATGAAGTCCAGCGCAAAGGCGCCCGTCCCAAATGCGATGCGGTTGCCGATGAAGTTGGGCGTATCCTTGCACAGCACAATACCCTTGCCCAACCGCTGCTCGCCGAAGCGGCTCATGAATTCCACCACTTCCTTCGAGGTGTCCTTGGTGGGAATAATCTCCAGCAATTTCAAATAGCGCGGCGGGTTGAAGAAGTGCGTGCCGAGGAAATGCTTCTTGAACTCCTTCGAGCGTCCCTCCGCAATGGAGGTGACCGGAATGCCCGAGGTGTTCGTCGAAACGATTGCCGTCGGCTTGCGGACGGCATCAATGCGCGCCATCAGGTCCTGCTTGATTTTGAGGTTCTCGATGATGGCTTCGCAGATCCAATCCGCTTCGGCAACCGCGCCGAAATCATCTTCGAGATTCCCCAGCGTGACGAAGGTTTTCAACTCCGGCGACATTAAATTGGCAGGTTTGGCTTTCAGGCACGCATCCCAGCCGGCATTGACGATCTTGTTGCGTGCCGCTTTATCTCCTGCGGGCGCGTCCTTTGGCACAATATCGAGCAGCGTCACCGGCACCCCCGCATTGGCAAGGTGCGCCGCAATCGCCGCTCCCATCGTCCCTGCGCCGATGACCACTGCTTTGTGTACGTTGTATTTCATATATGTCTCCTCTTACCTCAACTCGCTTCCGCTATAACCCAAAATCTGCCTTGCCACCACCAGGCGGTTGATCTGACCTGTGCCTTCGTAGATGTCGGTGATCTTTGCATCGCGGAACCATTTTTCGGCGAGGAATTCGCGGCTATAGCCAAGCGGACCCAAAATCTCCACCACCTTCTGCGTAATCTTCACGCCCACATCGCCTGCCTTGACCTTGCTCATCGAAGATTCGAGCGCGTTCGGTTTTTTGTTGTCTGCCATCCACACCGCTTTGAGCACCATCAGCCACGCCGATTTGAGCATGATTTCCATGTCAATCACGTCGCGTTCGATGGCGGTCAATTTCTGGCGCGGCAGACCGTAGCGAATGGTCACGCCGTTTTCGGCGAGTTTTTCTTTCAGGAATTCGAGAGCGGCGCGCGCCACGCCCAGGCCGGAGGCTGCCACGAGGGGGCGTGTGGCGTCGAAGGTGGCCATAGCGCCTTTGAAGCCGGTGGTGGTCTTTTCCACTGTCGGGCTGCCGAGAATGTGATCAAACGGTACACGCACATCCACCAGCGAAATCGCCGCCGTATCGCTGACGCGGATTCCGAGCTTGTGCTCCAGTTTGGTCACCCTCACCCCCGGCGTCCCCGCTTCGACGACGAACGCCCGCATCCCTGCACGCCCGGCAGAGGGGTCAATGCTTGCCCATACCACGATGAAGCCGCGGCCCAATTTTTCATACTCAGTCAGCGACTTATCGCCCGCTGTGACGAAAATCTTCTCGCCGTTGATAACCCATTCGTTGGTCTTTTCATCCAGCACAGCGCGCGTGCGAATGGAGGCGGTATCCGAGCCGGCGCCGGCTTCGGTCATGCACATGGCGGCAAAGGTGGGCTTTTCGCCGGCAAAGCGCGCCAGGAATTTTGCGCGCTGTTCGGGCGTCCCTGCAGCCTGCACCGCCGCTGCCCCCAGCCCGCCCCCCGGCGTGACAAGGTAGAAGCCTACATCGCCCCAGGCAAGCGCTTCGATTTGCGAAGCCAGCATCTGATAGGCAATCGGCGGTTTTTTCTCTTTCTTCTCTTCGCCGCCCTCATGGCCGTTCCCTTTGTCCTGCGGCGCCAAAGAGCCTGCGCCCATCGCCTTCATGGCAGTGTGCATGAACTCGATGTAATCCCAGGGAATTTCATGCTCATGTTCATCGAAGTAACGTGATTTCGAGCGCATCATCTCTTCAGCAACAGTTTTCAACACAAATTGTGTTTGTATCATCGGTTTGGGGGGGTCAAATTCGATAGGCATGGTTCCTCCAGTATCCACTTTCTACTTTCCATATCTGGTGAGTGGAAAGTGGAAAATAGACTTAGACAATCGCCAATCCGGTGAAGGTGGCAAAACCTCTTCCATTCCTCATCCACATCTCAACGGGATGCTCGCGGATGTAACCATGGCCGCCTAAAATCTGCACGGCGCGGTCAGTGACCATCATGACCATATCCACTGCGCCCATGTAGGCAAGGTAGGCTTCGGTGAAGGCATCTTCCTTGCCGTTGTCGAGTTTCCAGGCGGCTTCCCAGGTCAGCAGGCGGCTGGCTTCGATTTCGGTGCGCATTTCGGCGAGCATGAAGGCGATGGCTTGCTTTTGGGCAATCTTCACACCGAAGGCTTCGCGCTCCTTGGCATAGTGCTTGCTGTATTCAAAGGCGGCATTCGCCACGCCCACCGCGGCTGAGGCGGCGGCAAGGCGCATCGAAGCGAGGACAGGCTCAAAGTCCATGCCCGAAGCGCCGCCCAGGCGGTTTGCCTCAGGGACTCTGACAGAGTCCAGTTTTACGCGGTACATCGGCAAAGCGTTGAGGCTCATCAGTTTTTCGCGCTCGTCTGAGAGGGTCAGCCCCGCCGCATCTTTCGGGACGATGAACCCCTGCGTCTGCCCGTCGAGGTTGGCGTACACGAGGATCATTTCAGCCTCTTTTGCAAACGGGACGAACGCTTTCTCACCGTTGAGAACATACTCGCCGCTGTCGAGGGTGGCGGTGGTTTTGAGGGCAAGCGGGTCGAAGTCGAAGGCGTATTCGATGAGCGCGGCAGTGTACGGCGCCCAATCACCCTCGATGACTTTGGGCAGGTATTCCTGCTTCTGCTCTTCTGTTCCAGCGAGCAGAATGGGGGTGGCGAAGAGGCTGGGGGTCATCACTGCCAACGTGCCGGCAAGATCGCCAAACGCCATCTCTTCAATGGCAAGCACACCCGTAACCACGCTGCGCTCGCCAAAACCGCCATAGGCTTCGGGAATGGACGCCTGCAGCAAGCCGAGTTCCCATCCCTTGCTGATGAGTTTCTTCGGCAATTCGCCGCCCTCCTCCGCTTCGCGCGCAGCGGGGCGCAGGTCGTTTGCGGCGTATTTTTTCACCGCATCAACCAGCATTTGTTGTTCTTCAGTGGGGTCAAATGAGTACATAACTTTTCTCCTTTGGAAGAATCTCGTTTTCCGAGACTTCCCGCAATCTTCGGTAGCGGGCAGGCTGCCCCTGCTCCACTTGCTCGAAGTTTGTTACCTCGATCATGCCGTGCTCGTAGAGATATTCGATATAGGCGCCGGTCTTTTCGATGACGAGCAGTTGGTTGTACCCGCCCATTTCGCCGTACAAGGCGCGGCAGGCTTCGGCAATCGTCAGCGGCTCGGCGAGGGCGCTCAAAAGCCGCCCCATGCGGCGGAGCAGGTTTTGCCGTGTGGTTTCGATGCGCCCGGTCAAATCGGTAAACGCCTCATCGTGTCCGCCCAAGAACAGGTGCGCGCCCTCTGACCATCGCTGCAATTGAGAAAGGGATGCAAGATAATGCTCCACCCCGCCATAGGGATTGAGCGACTCGGGCGCCAGATGCGGTGTGACTCCTTCCACGACCATATCGCCGCTGAAGACGACCTCATCCACCCGCATCGCCACATGACCCGGACAATGCCCCGGCAAATGAATCATTTCCAATGCTGGAACATGGTCGGCAATGTCGTTGTACACAAAGTCCACAGGCACGGAGCGGTACAGGGCTTTGGTGAAGCGGTAGATGTTCAGGAGAGAATCGATGTCATCTTTGGGAAGTCCGCTCTCGGCGAGGAAAGAAGCGAGGCGGCGGGAAATGAGGGCAAGCCGCGCTTCGTGATGGGCAACGGTTTGCACATCCAGGGTGTGACAGCCGATCCCGGCGCTGGTGAGAGGTTTGAGTTTGGCAAGGCCGCCGTAGTGGTCAATGTGGGCGTGTGTGATGAGAATGTGGGTGAGATCGGCTGGCGAGACACCCGCCTGTTCCAAACCGTTCAGCAAATCCTGATGGGAGGTTTCGGTGCCGGAGCCGCAGTCAATGAGAATGCGCCGCCCATCCAGAACAAGCAGGTACACATACGCCCAGAAATTCGGAAATGCCTGCAGCGGAATGCGGTGGACCTTGGCACCACTGGAAGTTTCGAAGACGGCGTAGGATGCTTTGCTCATTTCAACAATCCATTCAAGAGCAGGTCGGAATATTCTTCGGCAATTTGCTGGATGCTTTTCTCGCCGTCGCTGCGATACCAGGTAATCGTCCAGTTCAGCAAACCGAGAATGGCGCGCACTGTCAGAGGAATATCCTTACAGTTGAAGATACCCTCGTCAACGCCCTGGGCAAGCACATTGCGCCATAACAGTTCAAATTTATCGCGGTTGGGAACGTGACGGGCGTGCTGGCGCCGCTCCAAAGCGCGATGCTCGAAGAGCAGAACGGCAGCCAGGTCGAGGTTTTCATCCAAAATTTGCAGGTATTCGGAAATCATCCGCCGCAGTTTTTGGTCGGCGGAGAGGTTTTGGGAGACGATGGCAGAAATCCGCTCGGAGAGCAGTTTGAGCGCCTGATCGAGGAGTTCGAGCAAAATCTCCTGCTTGGAAGAAACGTGGTGATACAGGCTGGCTTTTTGCAGGTGGACGGCCTGGGCAATATCGCTCATGGATGCGCCATGAAACCCCTTTTGACGAAACACTTGTGCGGCGGCTTCGAGAATGTCTTCGCGTGTCATGGTTTCCCTACCGAACGGTTGGTTTGCGACTATCATAACGGATCCCCCCTCGACTGTCAAGGAAACTCTTCAAAACAAGCAACCGCCCATCATTCCAGTGCAGCGTTGGATAAAAGGCAACTAACTTCCATCCCCGCCCTTCGAATGTGATACAGTAGTACTATGCTATAATAAATTCATGACGACACCGCAAATGAACATGGAAACTCCCCAGCCCCCTTCCACCGAAGAAGTCACTTCAAAAGCCGAGCAGGAAAAGCAGATGAAGCGCACCATGGCAGGCGTCATTGCGGGAGGTGTCATCCTGCTGGCGCTGCTGGGAGCGGCAATTTACTTTCTGCTTCAACCGGCCACCCCCACCGAAAAGATCCGCGACATTTTCATCATCGTGGTAGCGCTAGAGTCGCTGGTCATTGGCGCGGCGCTGGTGATCCTGATTATTCAAATGGCAAGCCTGATCAACCTGCTCCAAAACGAGGTGCGCCCCATCCTCAAAGCCACCAATGAAACCGTCAACAACCTGCGCGGCACTGCGGAGTTTTTGGGGGAAAACGTGGTCGAACCCGTTATCAAACTCAACGGTTATCTGGCGGGTTTGAATCGTATGTTAGAATTGATGGGCATCAAAAAGAAATAACGGAACTTTTGCAAACGTTCACCCAAGAAACATCCTGCGTTTTACAACGAGGACAGCAGCGATACGCTTTCGTGAAAAGAACTACCAAACCCCAAGGAGGTTACCATGTCTGATCGTGATGAATTCGGAGCCTTTCTCGTAGGCTTCATTGTCGGCGGGCTGACCGGCGCTGTGGTGGCGCTCTTGTTTGCCCCGCAATCCGGCGAAGAGACCCGCGCCCTGATCAAAGACAAATCCATCGAACTGCGCGATAAAGCCCAGCATTCTGCCGAAGAGGCGCTCGCCCGCGCCGAAGCCGCCGCCCAAGAAGCACGTGCCCGCGCCGATGAACTCGCCCGGCAACTGCGCGAAAAAGGCACCGAAGCCTACACCACCGCACGCGAACGCGGCAAGGCTGCCGTCGAGACGCTGCGCAAAGGCAAAAAGTCCGACGAGTCCTCTGCCGCCTGATACCCCCGCATTCGGACGAGGGTTTGACCGGATGGTCAGACCCTCTTTTTGTTTATGAGAACGCTTCTGCGGGTCTTCTTCCATTTGCTGTATCACCCCTTTGCCTTCGCTTACGATTTCATAGCGGCTGTCGTTTCGTTTGGGCATTGGCAGGAATGGGTGCTGGAAGTCGTCCCTTACCTCACAGGAAAACGAATCCTCGAAATCGGCTCTGGTCCCGCTCACTTGCACCGCTTCCTCCTCCACCGCGGCTTGACCGCTGTTGCGATGGACGAATCGGCCCCGATGACCCGCCTCGCACGCCGCAACTTGCTCCGCGCAGATAAACAGACACCCGCCCCTAACCTGCCAATCAACATCACGCGCGGGCTGGCGCAGGCGCTGCCCTTTCGGGCGGGGATATTCGAAACCATCCTCGCCACCTTCCCCGCCGAATACATCACCGACCCGCGCACCCTCTCGGAGGTAAGGCGATGCCTTTCGGACGGAGGCAGGTTCGTCGTCCTGCCGGCTGCGCTGCCCAAAAACAGATGGCTCGCCTGGCTGTTTCGGGTGACAGGTCAGGCAGCCTCCGATGCCGCACAATTCGTCACTCAAAAATTGCAGGAGCCGTTGATTGAAGCAGGCTTCGCTACGACACTATGTACACTCGAAAGAACTTCGGGTACACTGATTTTGATTATTGCTGAAAAAAGGAAAAACCATGTTCAAAAAACTTCGTGAACCTGTCAACAGCCTCACCCATTGGGCGGGCGCCGCGCTGGCGCTGGCAGGGTTAATTGCGCTGCTGGTAGTGGGCTGGGATACCCCCGCCAAAATCGTTTCGCTCACCATTTACGGCGTCAGCCTGATTGCCATGTTTTCGGCAAGCGCCACCTATCACATGGTGCGGGTCAAAGACAAGGCTTTGGAAATCTTCCGCAAAATTGACCATTCCGCCATCTACCTGCTCATTGCAGGCACGTACACGCCGTTTTGCGTCAACGCCTTCGAGGGTTTTTGGAAGTGGGGCATGCTGGGCATTATCTGGTCGTTGGCGCTGATTGGCATTGTCGTCAAGGTGTTCTACATTCGCGCGCCGCGCTGGTTGAACGCCGGCATCTACCTTGTGATGGGATGGTTGTGTATTGCCGCCATCGGTCAAATGCTGGCTGTGTTACCCGCCTGGGTGGTCGGCTGGCTGATTGGCGGAGGCGTGATCTACACGCTGGGCGCGGTGGTGTACATCACCAAAATTTTCGATTTCAAGCCGGGCATCTTTGGCTTCCATGAGATGTGGCACATCTTCGTCCTGCTTGCCGCGATGGCGCATTATGTGGCGGTCATGGGGGTGGCGCTTTAGCGGCTGAGAGCAGCGCGCGGCTGATTGCCAGAACAAACTCTACAATTAAACTCCGAAGCCCGCCAAGAGCGCAAAGAAGCGTTCCCGGCGGGCTTTTTGCTGCGCTCACGATTCGTAGCGGATTGGTTCCACGTCCCTCTGCGCGGCATCTTTGGCTGTTCTCTCGCGGGGGTAGTAAAACGTCTCACGCAATTGCGGGGTGACAAGGCTCGTCTCGCGGTGTCCCATTCTCGTGCCATGAAACTGCATGAAACGAAACCACAAAATGGAAGCCATATTCTTCAACAGCACACGTTCCCGCGCGGCGTGCCAAACATCGCTGAAAATATTCGTGGCGGTCAGCCGCACGAAATCGTAAAAATTGAAATGCGCCTCGGGGTAAATCTTTCGCAGCGCCATCGCTTCGCGGCGGTAACGATTATAGACTCCGCGCGGCGATTCGTTGTGAACGTGGATAATCTCCGCCTCGGCGATATAGGCAATCTTGTACCCCTGCTCCTTTGCCCATTTTCCCCATTCCACATCTTCCAGCCCGGTCAGCGTCTCATCGTAGGGGTGACGTTCCCACAGGCTGCGGCGAATGGCGGCATTGGCGTTGTTGCAAAACGAAGTCGGCTGGTCGAGGTTACTCACATCGGGATACCACTGGTGAAAGATTTGCTGCTCGGAAAATTTGGCGCTTGCCGGTCCGCGCTGCTTGCCATAGGTGAGGGCAATCCGCTCATCTTCAAAAGGATGCAGCAGGCTCTCCAGCCAATCGGGATAGACGGGATAAACATGCGCGCTGGCGATAACGATATATTCCCGCGTCGCTGCACGGACCCCGAAATTGAGCGAACGCCCAAACGTAAACTCCGCCGGTGCAATCCGCACGATGCGGGCGCTATAGGCTTCGGCAACCGCCACCGTCCCATCGGTCGAGCCTGAATCGACGAGGATAATCTCCACATCCCGAAGCGTTTGCCGCCGAATCCCCTCCAGCAGGCGCCCGATATGTTTCTCTTCGTTATAGGCACGGATGACAACAGAACACTTCATTGGCAGAATAATTCCTCTACATACGCCTGCATGTCCGCCGTCAGCGGGTATCCATGTTCGCGCATGCTCTTGAAATTTTGGCAGGCAAGTTGACGGTAAAACGGTTCTTCGTTAATGCGGGTGGAAAGCCCCTTGACTTGTTTTTCGTCGCCAAGAAACGCATACGCCTGAAGGAAAGGCATCCATTCCACCAGGTCGTTCGGCGTGAGGGCGCGGCGGCTCACTTCTTTACCCAGCCGTTCAATCTCCTCCCAATTGCCCTGCTGACGCGCAAGGTCCGCTTTTTGGTAGTAATAACACCATTCGCGCGGAAGTTCAGGGTCGAACCCATAGGGCGGCAGGGCGGGGAAATTTGCCTCGGCAAGCATATTCTCAACTTTTGAATGCCGATATGCCGCATGAATAAACGGCGGATCGTTGATGGAAAGATCGGGCCAGCGCGGGTCGAGCACGTGCACGCATGAGGTTTGCGACGGCTGAGTGAGGATGAGTTCGTTCTTGTAATTTGTCTCGGTATGAACGAATTTAATCACCAGGTCGGTTTGCTCGAAGGATTTGTTGCCGTTGATGATTTGCAGGAGACTATCCTGCTCGAGCCGCGAGGCGGGCAGCGGAACATCCACCGGCATCCGCCCCTGAACGAAGGGGTAATAGATGAAATTGGCGGGACCCCACACCACATCATTCCCTTCGGCGTAGTTGATGCCGGGATAATAGGCCACCAGCGTCGTGCCGCGCTGGATGTGCGGCGCGCGCCACAGCACCTGCTGCCAAAAAGCAGAGATGGTTCGCTCCTCGTTGACCGCCTGTGCGGCAAGTCCATGATGCGAGAGCACCGCCAGCCCAATCACCCCCGCCAGCAAGGTAACACGAACTGTTTTCGGAAAAACCGCCTGGAGCAAGCCGCTCAAAAAGATGACTCCCGCCAGCGAGGCAGGCAGCGTATATTGCGAAATGCGCTCAAAGGTCACCACGCGGTTGGCAAGAACCACCGGCAGAACCCCCCCGAGGACACCCAGAAAACCAACCCACAGCAGTTCATGACGCCAGGCGTTGTGATTGTCCTCCTCCTTGTTTTCTTCCGTTCCGCCCAGGGTTTTGGCTGCAATCCCTACCAGCACAATGACCAGCGCGGCAAAGATCAGCGCGAAGGCAATATCTCTCAGGCGGTTGCCGTAAAAATTTTGATAAAAGGGAACCACCCATGCAAAAAGCGAAACATTCAGCCAGCTGCGCGCCAGTTCGACCAGCCGCCACATGACCGTCAGCGGCGAGGAAAACAGCACACTCAATTGCGCGCCGGCATCCTGCGCCTTGCGCCAGTTATCGAACAGGAATTGATACCAGAAGAGAAAGACGCCCGGAATGAGCAGGTGCGGGGCATATTTTTTCAGCACCTGCGCCGTCACAGCCTGCAGCGGCTCCTGCGGCATCTGCCGCCGCAGGTAAAGATACACGGCAATCAACCGCAAGGCTTCCATACCGATGGCATATTCCACCAGCGCCAGGTATGCCCAACCCGAAAGCAGAGCAGATATTGTCCAGCCCAGGCGTTTGGGCATGGCAGCCGAAGAAACCGCCTTAAGCGTGAAGGCAATCGAGAAGGCTTGCAGCCCCACGCTCAACACATACGGTTGAAACTCAAACCCTGCCACCCACCACAAGAAGCCGGGAAACAAGACGAACAGCAAAGCCATGAAAAAATTGGCGCTTCGTCTCTTTTCCCACAGCAGGTTGAACAGCCACCAGGCGCCCACGCCGCCGAGGAAGCGGGTCAGGTACATCACAAGGTGATAAGGAAAGGAATTGAACCCGAAGAGGGAAAAATAAAAGGCATACAACGGTCCGCGAATGGGACGGGTGTGCAGCGCAATTTCAATCAGCGCGCGGGGACCGCTCACCAGCGCATCGTAGAGAAAATACCAGTCGTCGCGGTAATATCCCATCTCGCCAATGCGCGGCAGATAGGTTAGCCCTGAAATCAGCGCCAGCAGAAGAATTTCGAACCAGCGGGTTTGGGTCAGGCGTTTCATCATCACCAGTCGTTGTCCTTTTCGTACCCTAACTTGACCAACAAATCTCCCGCCGCTTCTTTGAAGATGGCTTTGTGTTCTGCTGTGAAGTATTTCTTCCATTCACCGCTTTTGCCGGAGCGGAAGGTGGGAGATTTTGCCGGGTTGATGGAAGATTCGAGGGACGCCAGGATCAGGCTGCGGGGAGTCTGAAGCGGGACGCGGGCGAGAAAGTGATCGAGGATACGGTTCAAGGCGCGGACCCGGTCCTGAATCAACTCTTCGAAGTGAATGGTCAACACCTGAGGCTGATTCAACCAGCCCAGGTAGGGAGCGAAGCGCTCGGCAATGTTGGGAAATTCAATATCTGCCTCGGGGCGTCCCAAAATGCTGACTTTGAGGCGCGTATCGAAATCGGGCAGGGAGCGGTAGTAGGCATGGTGGGCATGGCGCGGCTCGATGTCGGTTACGTAGAAGACGTGCGACACAACCACATCGCGCGGGTCACGAAAGATGAAGTACGGGACGAAGCGGGGCGAGCAAACACGGGCAACGGCTTCGGGGCGGGCGAAAAGATGCGCCGAGGCAACGTCTCGCGGCTGCAGGGAATCGAGCCAGGCAAGCGCCTGATGCGCAGGGCGTTTCTTTCCGCTTTCTCCTTCATATTCGGCATAGAAAGAATGCAGCCGCCGCGCGTAGGGAGCGACCCCGGCAAACCCAAGCAAGATTTGATCCAGTAGGTGAGTGCCGCTTTTGGGAAACGAAATGCCTAACAGAATGGGCAGGGCGGCTGGTTGAAAAGGAAAGCGCAAACGCTGCAAAAACTTTTCGATGTGATACACTGTGGTACGGAGCGATGACTTCAAATCCATACGGATATTTAACCATACATTCCAAGCATGAAAACGACGATTTTCAACACACCTGTTCTCAGTGACTTGCTGCGCCTGCTGGCGCTGCTGCTCATGCGTTTGGCAGGCTGGCGCGTGGACGGGAAACTTCCCAACCTGCCCAAGTTCATTCTAATTGGCGCGCCTCACACGTCCAATTGGGATTTTGTGCTTTTCCTCGGCGTGGCGTTCACCCTGCGGGCAGATGTCCGCTTTATGGGGAAGGCGGAGTTGTTCCGCTCGCCGCTGGGCTGGTTCTTCCGCTACTGCGGCGGCTACCCGGTGGACCGTAAAAAACCCACCGGGCTGGTGGAGCAGATGGTAAGCGCCATCAACCAGGCAGATACGTTTATTTTGACCATCACGCCGGAGGGAACGCGCAGTTACGTGGCAGATTGGAAGCGCGGCTTTTATCACATCGCCAGCGGGGCAGGGATTCCCATCGTCACCGCAGCGGTGGACGGCAAACGGAAGACCGTCTGCATCCATGCCGAGCCGTTTTACCCCAGCGGTGATATCGAAGCGGATATGAAAGCCATCAAAAGCAGGTTCGAGGGGTTTGGGGGAATCAAGCCGCGCCGAAAGTACATCACGCTCGAAAGTTAGCCTGCCGCAGCAATTATCAGCCCGGAGGTTATGAGGCTTAACAACTCACCTTACGCGGAACGCCTTCAAGATTCTCGTGGAACAGGCTTGTTTTCTCTGCGCGGCGGCTGAAGTCGCGGTTCAACCTCGCAAAGCCTGCCTGCACAGGCGCTCAAGTCAGCGAAGGCTGACTTCGTGATTGCTGGATGCGGTTTGAACCGCCAGCAATCAAGAACCGCGTAACATCAGTTTGTTAATTCGCAAAAGGGTGCTGCACGAAGCGGATTCGGAGTCGGCTTCCAGCCGACTTGCATGGACTGAGGCGGGGGATTGATCCCCCCGCCGAAGAGAGAAAAATACCGAATTATTTTTTCAAGTTTCATCACGTCCGGGCGCTGTCTTCTGCCATTGCCTTTTTGAATTCCACCAGCGCCTGGATGGGGGTGGGGTCCACGCCGTAAGCCATCGCCAGATAATAGGCCATGTAATCGCCAAAGAGAATCAACGTCCACATGTGGGCAAGGGGATGGCTGCCGCGCGCTTCAATGAAGTCGGTATTCAAGCCTTCAAGCATGTAGGCTTGACGGGTAAGTTGGGAGCGCAAGCGGTTGCGCGGATGATCGGAGGCAGATTGCAGGAAAAGCGTGATGGTGTGGGCATTGAGCAGGCTCTGCGGGTTGAGTGTGCCTGCCAGCGTGTTGTGATTTGCCTCGGGAAGAAATTCGAAATTTGCGGCGGCTTTGGCCACTTCGTTCAATTGTCCCTTCCAGCGGCGGGCAACCGCGCTGAGCAGCCCCGCGCCGACAACCGTCACCCACCTCCCCACCAGTTGACCGGCATAACGCTTGGCGGGGTTGTTGGCAGCAGGGACTTCCGCCCGCAGGTGTTGCTGCATCTCTTTCATCGCCTCGAGCGCAGCGCCGACGGCTTCACCCTGCGGCGGCAGGAAACCCAACCGCTCGAACAGCGCCAGCAGCAGCCCAAAAGAAAATCCCACCGCGGCGCGGGGTTGTCCGCTGTGATCGAAGGTCCAAAGCGGAATCCCTGCGGCATTGGCGCGCTTCGCCAGTTCGCCGCCCGTGCAAACGGCAAGGATGCGGCAGCCGGCTTTGCGCGCGGCTTCGAAGGCATCCAGCGTCTCTTCGGTGTTGCCGGAGTGAGAGGAGCAAATGACCAGCGTCTCCCCGCCGCGCGCAAAGAGGGGGAGGCTGTAGTCTCGATGGACAAAAACAGGGATCGGCGCGAGAGAAGCGCTGTACGAGGCGAGCAGGTCGGCTCCGATGGCAGATCCGCCCATGCCGGCAATGATCACCTGGCGGATGTCCGTCCAGGCGGGGAGCGTATGCCTGAGACCCAACTGATAAGCGAAGCCAAGTTGGTCGGGCAGGTTGTCAATTTCTCCCAGCATATTGAGGGTATCGAGTTGTTTAAAATAGGCAAGATCGTCGAGGTTCATCGGGTCTCCCAAAAGCAGATTTGTGGGGCGATTTTACAACAGATTTTGCCGAAAGTATTGCATTGAAATTGTCATGTGCCCTTTAATGTGTGTGCGCCTCCTTCGTGCAAAGATTAAGTGGGATGTTTGCACATTCCCAAAGGAGGTTTGCCATGTTCAGACACAAACTTTTGAGCATGGTTTTGTTGGGCGGGATGTTATTGAGTCAGGCAGTGCCTGTAGCGCACGCATCAGCCTGTGATCAGGCGCAGTTTATTTCGGATATTACAGTTCCAGACGGTGCCGCAACCGCCCCCGGCGCAACCTTTACCAAGACCTGGCGCTTCATGAACGCCGGCACCTGCACGTGGACAACATCGTACCGTCTCGTGTACGCCGGCGGAGACGCCATGGGAACGGTAACCTCGGTCAACCTGCCGGTGAATGTCGCCCCAGGGCAAATGCTCGATCTTTCCATCACCCTCACCGCGCCGGCGGCGCCCGGTCATTACAAGAGCCTGTGGAAGTTTGCCAACGCCTCGGGCGGTCAGTTCGGCATCGGGGATGCAGGGAACGAGCCTTTCTGGGTGGACATCAACGTCGTATCGGCAAGCACTGTCATTTACGATTTCACCGCCAACGCTCCCTATGCTCAATGGAAGAGCGGCGCCGGGACGCTCCTCTTCCCCGGCACCAGCGGCGACAGCCGCGGCTTTGCCTACATCGTGGATAAACCCCATCTCGAAGACGATTCCTACGACACCCTGCCCGGCTTGTTGATGGTGCCTCAAAACAAATACAACGGCTACATCCAGGCAACCTACCCCGAATTTCAAGTGCAGGCAGGCGACCAGCTGCACACCCTCGTCAACTGCGAATTTGGCGCAACCGGCTGTTACGTCACCTTCCGCATTGACTACCTTCTGCCCAACGGCGTGCAAAAAACCCTCTGGTCCTGGAAAGAAGCGCACGACAAACGCTTCTACCGCGCCAGCCTGAATTTGAGCGCACTTGCCGGACAAAAAGTGCGCTTCATCTTCCTGCTGCTTTCAAGCGGATTGGCAAAAGGCGACCGCGCCTTGTGGGGAGCGCCGCGCATCCTCCGCCCAGACACAGGACAACCCCCGCTTCCTTCTTCGACCCTTACCCCGCTCCCGCCCCTCACACCGACTCCAACGCCGATCACGCCTCCGCCTCCCACCCTCGCACCCCTCGGCTGTGACCGCGCCTCCTTCGTCGCCGATGTCAACGTCCCCGATGGGACTCTCTTTGCTCCCGGCGCCGCCTTCTCCAAAACCTGGCGGCTCAAAAACAGCGGCTCCTGCACCTGGACGAAAGACTACCGTCTCACCTACTATAGCGGCGAACTGATGAACGCCCAGGTGGCAGTGCCGATGCCCTACTTTGTGTATCCCGGCGAAACTGTGGACCTGACCGTCAACCTGGTTGCCCCCTCCACCCCGGGCAACTACCGCGGGTATTGGATTCTCGCCAACGCTTCCGGCAAACCCTTCGGCATTGGCGCCGACGCCGCCAAACCCTTCTGGGTGGAGATCAACGTAGCGGGCAGCCCGCCTCAGGAAATCGGCTACGACTTTTGGGCAAACGCCTGCGCCGCACAATGGAAGAGCGGCGCTGGGACGCTTCCCTGCCCGGGGACGGCGGGTGACCGCAAAGGCTTCATCATCGCCGATGGCTTCTCCCACCTCGAAGATGGCACCATGGGACCCCTGCCCACCCTGCTCATGTCGCCAGAAAACAAGTACAACGGCTACATCCAGGGCTTCTACCCGGCCTTCACCGTCCTGCCCGGTGACCGCTTCCGCACTGTCGTCGGCTGTGACTACGGCGCCGCCTGCTACGTCACCTTCCGCCTCGATTACATGACCCCCAACGGCGGCATCTTCAACTTCTGGCAGTGGCGCGAACAGAACGACGGCAAAAACTACACCGCCGATGTGGACCTGACTCCGCTGGCAGGCAGAAGCGTGCGCTTCATCCTCACCATCCTCGCCACCGGCAGCGCCAACGGCGACCGAGTCCGCTGGGGCGGCCCCATGATCATCCGCAAAGCCGGAGCGCCTGCTCCGCCTACGCTCACACCAATTCCGCCCACGCTTACGCCCGTTCCGCCCACCATGACCCTCACGCCCATTACCGAGCCGGGCACGCCGGTGGTCAATCCCATCCTGCGCCAGTTGTACATGCTCGATGACTCAAACGGCTGGGCGGCGGGCGAGAATGCCGTCCTCCGCACCACCGACGGCGGCATCACCTGGTACAGCGTTTTGCCGGTCGCGCCCAGCGGGGCTTACTTCTCATCCATCAACACAGGCTGGGTCGTCAGCAGCCTCAGCCTCCTCTACCGCACCACAGACGGCGGCCGCACCTGGACTCAGTTCAATGTGCCGTTTGACGGCGGCTCCCTGCAATTCCTCGATGCCAATAACGGCTTCCTGCTCGCCGGCGGACCGGTGGGAATGCACAAACATCCCGTCTGGCTGTATCAAACCACCGATGGCGGCGCCACATGGACGCGCAAGTACACCAACGATCCGCTCGATCCTGCCGCTGGCAACACGCTTCCGTTCGGCGGTCTCAAAAACGGCATAACCTTCCGTGACACAACCAGCGGCTGGGTCGGCGGCTACACCCCGACGGATGGCTACGTGTACCTCTACAAAACCACCGACAGCGGCGTCACATGGTCACCGGTTTCGCTGCCATTGCCCGCCGGTTACGAATCCGCCTTCATCACCACCACCGCGCCCAAATTCTTCGGGACGAACGACGCCATCCTCCCGGTCTGGATGACCATCGGCGCAGACATGCGCGACCTGTTCCTCTACACCACCCGCGACGGCGGCAACACCTGGACGCCCTCCCCCGCCTTCGCTCGCAACGCCGACGCAACCGACATCACCTCCACCACCCACGCCATTGCCTGGGACTGGAGCAACGTTTTCCATGTCACATCCAACGGCGGCGCCAGTTGGACGACCATCACCCCCAACGTCAACTTTAGCGAAGACTTCCGCGGCTTCGACTTTGTCTCTGCGACGACCGGCTGGGCAATGCGCACTCCCGCCAACGGAGGCACGCTTCTCTATCGGACCTCGGACGGCGGCTACACCTGGACGCTGATCTCCGGCAATCAGCCCCTCCCGCCCACCCCCACCGAGACCCCCACACCTGTTCCCACCTCCACGCCCGCGCCGGATGCCTCTGCCTTCCTGCAGCAAATTGTCAACACCCTCAACGCCCGCGCTTTCGAAAGTCTGCCGCCGTTCATGAACGAGACCTTCACGTTTGGATATTGGCAATCGCAGGGGACGGTGTACCAATCCGAAACCGCCGTGGAATACCTGCGGACGAGTCATATCGGCTCAACGCCGCTCGTGCCGGACGCCGCCAAAGACCTGACAGCGCTGCTGGGCGGCGCCAACCCCTACACCATCATGGGACTTGACCCTGCGAAATCAAAGGCGCTCTATGTTTCCGGCTGGGGGCTGGATGGTAAGACAGAAGCCATCCTCTTCGTCACTCAGCGGGGGGATGGCAGCCTGTACTGGCACAGCGTTCTCATTGCGCCGTATGGGTTCTCCACCCCCGCAAACCTCATCGGACCGTATGCCGTGGTCAACGTGGCGGAAAATGACGTGCTCAACATTCGCGCCGCAGCAGGCGTCAGCCAGCCGATTGTAGGGTACTTTGCTCCAAACGCCACCGATGTCTATCGGACGGGGCCAAGCGCGAGCACGGATGGAGCCGTATGGGTCGAAGTCCGCCGCAGCGACGGGCTGATTGGCTGGGTCAACTCCTTCTATCTGACCGAATACGTCACCCACGAAGCCTTCTGCGCCGACAGCCGCATCCAACCGCTGCTGACGCAATTGAAACAAAGCCTGCAGCAGTCGGATGGAAATTTGCTTGCGCCAATCGTCAGCCCCGTTCACGGCGTGAACATGCACCTGTGGGCGTATGGGCCGGCGATCAACTTCACTCAGGCGACTGCGGCGAACATCTACGCGGATGCCACCATCTACAACTGGGGCGGCGGTCCGAGCGGTATCCCGGATACCGGCACATTCAACGCCACGGTAAAGCCCAAATACCTGGAAGTCTTCAACGCGCCGAACATGGAAACCTATTGCGACTCGCTGGATAAGGTCTTCCCGCTCTGGCGCCCGTGGCCCTATCCGAACATCCGCTTCTACAACTTATACAAACCAGCCTCCGACCAGTTCTTCGATTTCCGCACCCTGCTGGTTGGCATCGAATACGTCAACGGTCAACCGTACATTTATGGCATGGTGACCATCATTTGGGAGCCGTAAAAACCTAGCCACGGATTGCACTGATTGACACGGATTGATAAAACATCCGTTATGGAATCAGCCAGTT
>JBBITE010000016.1:0-56197 GCA_037440905.1 Anaerolineae bacterium
TCCCTGCGGCGACCAGCGTTCCATTTGGAGAGATTGCCAGTGCGGTAATTCTGCTTTGCGGCTTATAGCGCCACAGGGATTGTCCGTTTTCAACGTCGAAGCCCTCGATCAACCCGTTGGCGTTGACGTATGCCATGAAGGTCAGGCTGGGGGAGACAGCCGGCAGCGTTGCCCCTTCGCTTTTGGCGCAGACGCGCTGCGCCAGGTTATTCCATTCTGCCAGCACGCCGGCGCTGGAAAGTACCTGGAGAATCTCATCATCATTTTGCGAGACCGTGATCAGACAGCCGTTGTTTTTTCTGGAGGAGGAGAATGTCTCGAAGCCGTTTGTGTAGTCCCACGTTTTGGATTGCGAGAGGTTTGCCGAGACGAGGACTGTCCCTCCGCGCGCGTAACTGACCTGAGCATTTTTTACCGTTTCGGAGAGATTTTTTGCAACCGGGCTGCCGTTCAGCGAAACCGGACGGTAGGTTTCTTCAACGATATGCTGCCCGCTCTCGGTGATGCGGACGGTGTCGGTTTTAAGCGTGACAATGGATGTGCCGTCGGGCGCAAGCGGGTCGCCGAAGGGCATGGGGGAGTTGGCGCGGTACAGTACCTGATTGGTGTTGAGATTCCAGACGTTGACCGTTCCGCGTTTTCCGCCGGAGGCCAGCACGTTTCCATCGGGTGAAAAATCCAGGCGGTCGAGGATGTCGTACATTGGCGCCAGGATTTCCGTCTGAAGCAGGGAGACTTTGCCGTCCCAGTTCAAGGTAATGACCTTATCCCCATACTGGAACGCGCGCGAGTCGAACTTGAATGCCGGACCGAAGATGTCGAGCAGGTTTTTAGGAATCGGTGGGATGGCAAAATTGATTGTCCCGCCGTAGGAAAGCCGGGCGGGGTTGAAGAGGGTGTATTGCCCGTCGTCTGTGCCGGCGAGTAAACCGGTGTCGTTGTTGACGTATGCCAGGTTCCAAATGCGCGCTCGAACGGGGATGGGGTCGGTGCGCAGTTGCAAAGCGGCATTGGAAGAGCGCGAGTTGATCAGGCTCCACTGGTAGATAAAGCCGCTGTCGCCTCCGACGGCAAAGTAGGCATTATCCGATGAGATGGCAACAGCCTGAGGCTCGCCTTTGAATACAAATTCGTGAATCTTGGCGCCTGATTGCACATCCCAAATGCGGACATATTGGTCATCGGAACAGGAGACCAGCGTTCTGCCATCGCTGGAGACGGCAATGTCATTGACGGGGGCGGCATGCGCGGCGATTTTTTGAATGATGCGGTTTTGATTCAAATCCCAAACGATGATTTGCCGGTCATAGGCGGCGGTGTAGAGCAGGCGGTCGTTGCTGGAAAACAGGATTTGGCTGACCCTGGCGGTGTGACCGTTGAGAGTCGTCTGGCGGGTTTCGGTCTTCCAATTCCACAACTGGATTTCGCCGCTCTCCAGGCCGATTGCGAGAAGGTCGTTGTGGCTGGCGAATTGCACGCTGGTTGCCCAGTCCTGCGGGTCTATCCATTTTATGTAATTGTTGCCGTTGAAGAGAAAGACGCCGGCGGAGGCGGCAATAGCCATGTGCTGATTGTCGGAGGAGACGTCGGCATCTTCAGGTTTTCCGTAGCCCAGGCGGGAGAGTTCGGTCAGGTGGGCGATGGTTTCGGTGGAAAGCACCTGGGTGGGGATGGCGGGCTGTTCCCTTTCCATGGCTGGCTTGAGGCTGATGCTTTGCACCTCAGGCGGCGGGGCGGGAGGGACATTGGTCTGCGTGGGGGTAGCGGGGGGCAGGGGCAGGGGGACAGACGCACCGGGAGAGGCTGTAGGGGAGGAAAGGTTGGGGGCGGTCGAGACAGGCGTCAGCGGGGTGGGAAGCGGCGCCGCCGGGCTGCGCGGATACAGGAAATAGGCTGCGAGCGCGGCGGCGAGGATCACGATCCCCAGGGTGTATCCAAAGAGGCGGCGGAAGATGGGGCGGCGGGTGCGAATCCTTTTCTTGTATCGCAGCCACAGGGGTTTGCCGCTGCGCAGCCGTTCGATGGCATTCAGCATTTGGGCGAAATTTTTGAAGCGGGCTTCGGGCTGGGGCTGAATGCATTTCTGAATGAGTTTCAGCGCATCGGCGGGGAGGCGGCGGGGGATGGTGAGCGCTGGCGGGGGATTCCAGTCGAGCAGGGAGAGGGCGGTTGCGGGAGCGCTTTTTCCATCCAGCGGGAAACTGCCGAAGGTGTAGAAATACAGCAGCATGCCGCAGGCGTAGATGTCGGAGGCACGGCTGGGGCTGCGCCCGCTGATTTGTTCCGGGGCTGTGGTGCGAAGGTCGGAGAGGGAAAGGTTTTCGAAGCCTTCTTCGAGGTTTTCGAGCAGGAGTTTTTTGAAAACGCCGCTCAAGCCGTAATCGAGCAGTTGGGGGCTGCCGTCGGCGGTGATGAGGATGTTTTGGGTGTTGAGGTTGCCGTGCAGGATTTCCTGTCTGTGGAGAAAGTCGAGCGCGGAGGCGATTTTGTGATAGAAATCCAGCCATTCGCTGCGGCTGGCGGAGGGGGCAGGATGGTCGCGCAGGAAGGCGGTTGTCTCGCCGGGGTACACGATGTAAGGCGCGCCGCTGTGCTTTCCCATATCCAAAATCGGCAGCAGGTTCTCGTGTTCGATGAAGCGCAAATAACTGAGCAGGTTGAAGAATTCGTTCAGGGTTTCTTCAGACCATGTCAGGGAGGGGTAGTAGTGTTTGATCAGCACAGGGCGGCGGGTGGTTTTTTCCACAGCCTGATACAGCACCCCCTCGGGTACTTCACTCAGCAGGGTAACGGCTTCATAGTTCCCAATTTCGGAAAGAGATGTTTCTTCCATGAACAGCCTTTGTGGCGCGAAAGAGTTCGTTTGGGGACCCGCGCTTGTCTTTCGCCAGAGAATTTGTCTTCGGAAGGGCTAAATTGGGATGAATGTGAAGAACCTGTAAACAATGGCAACTATATCATGAATTCAGGATGCAAGCGTTGAAACATCGTGCCATTTCTTTTGGATGACCTGCGCTTCGTGCCGCCCCTCAGCCTGGTTCGGTGACCGAGAGGCTGTTTCTCACTTTGGGCTTAGCTGGCGGGGCGGGTGCGATACAATTCGGCTTGTATCGTGAGGGCGCCGGGCGCCGCTCGAACATCTTTTGCGCTTGAGGAAAAGGTCAAACATGGCAGAGTATGTTTCGATGGATTTCGCTCGTTTGATTGATGAGATGGGGCAGGCGGGCAGGAGGTTGACCGAAATGGGGGCGGCAGAGGGAGCCGCGGGGAATATTTCGGTCTGTGTGCGCGAGACGCTGGATGTAACGGCGCTCTTTCCGCGCGAGCAGACGATGCGGCTGCCGCTGCCTGTCCCTGAACTGGCTGGCGCGACGCTGATTGTGAGCGGTTCGGGGAGAAGGCTGCGGGAGATTGCCTCTTCGCCGCAGGATACCCTTGCCTGCATTATCGTGGGACATGACGGGCAGACGGGGAAAATGTTAACGGCAGCCAACCCTCCCTTTCGGCGGGTGACGAGCGAGTTCAATTCTCATCTTGCCGTTCATCATGCGCGCCTGACCTCGACACAGGCGCGGTTTCAGGCGGTGATACATGCTCAGCCGCTGCATTTGACGTACCTCAGCCATATCCCCGCGTATCAGGAGGAGCGGTATTTCAACGCCCGTCTGTTCCGCTGGCAGCCGGAGACCATTTTGAGCATGCCGCAGGGAATTGGGGTGCTGCCTTTTATCGTCAACGGTTCGGCGGAGCAGATGACCGCCACGGCGCAGGCAATGCGGGCGCGCGCGATGGTGGTCTGGGCAAGGCATGGGGTGGTGGCGCGTTCGGATGAGTCGGTGCTGCACGCCGTGGATTTAATCGAGTATGCCGAGGCGGCGGCTCGTTATGAGACCTTGAACCTGTCCAACGGGGAGCGGGCGGATGGACTCAGCCCGCAGGAGATTCGGGAGATTTGCGCGGCGTGGGGGGTACGGCAGGAGGTGTATTGAATCGGCGGGCAGGCGGTTAGGGAGCAGGAGCAGGCTGAGGCGGGGAAAGAAGCGGGAATCTGCTTTTGTGCTTGTCAGCGGGTTGATTTGAGTCTATACTTTAAGTCAAGCATGGGCACTCTCACCCCGTCTATCTGCCGAGGGATGCAGGGGTGGGAAAGAAAAACGGCAACCCCTCAGTTTTTAGGAATACCCAAAGGAGGCTGATATGACGACTCTGCGCGACATCATCCGCAAGAAGGGCGAGGAGGTGTATTCCATTTCGCCCGATGCAACCGTTTTCGAGGCGCTCAAGATGATGGCTGATTACAATACCGGAGCGCTGTTGGTCATATCGGATGGGAAGGTGCAGGGGATTCTTTCGGAGCGGGATTGTGTCCGCCGCTTAGATTTGCACGGGCGCACTGCCAAGGAAACAAAGGTGTCGGAGATTATGACCTCAAAGGTGTTGTATGCCCAGGCGACCCAGTCTATCGAGGAATGTATTGCGATTATGATTGATAAAAACATCCGCCATCTGCCGGTGTTTGACGGAGATCAATTGGTTGGGTTGATTTCGGCGCGGGATGCGCTGAAGGAGATGGTGGACGAGCAAAAGTTCGTCATTTCGCAGTTGGAACATTACATCACCGGCGGCGGGCGGTAGCCATGCCGGCGGTCTCTTTTGTTGAAAGGAAGGGGGTGAAATGATTCTCCCGGAATGGACAATTGCCGAACTTCAGGCAAAGATGGAATCGGGGGAGTTGACGGCGCGCCAGGTGACCGAGTTGTACCTCAAGCGGATCGAGGCGGTTGATAAGGCTGGTCCGTTTTTGAATTCGATCATCGAATTGAACCCAGACGCGCTGGACATTGCCGAGAAACTGGATGCAGAGCGCAAAGCGGGCAAGGTGCGCGGCGCGCTGCACGGCATCCCGGTGTTGGTGAAGGATAATATTGATACTGCCGACCGCATGCAGACTACAGCCGGGTCGCTGGTGCTAGAAGGGCATTATGCCCGCAAGGATGCTTTCATTGTGCGGCAGTTGCGCAAGGCGGGCGCGGTCATTTTGGGGAAGACGAATTTGAGCGAGTGGGCGAATTTTCGCGGAAAGCGCTCGGTGAGCGGCTGGTCTTCGCGCGGGGGGCTGACGCGGAATCCGTATGCGCTGGACCGCTCGGCATGCGGCTCGTCTTCGGGTTCGGGGGCGGCGGTGGCGGCCAATCTTGCTGTGGCGGCGGTGGGGACGGAAACCGACGGCTCGATTATTTGTCCCTCGCAGACGAACGGCATTGTGGGCATTAAGCCTACGCTTGGTTTGTTGAGCCGCAGTGGAATTATTCCGATTGCTCACAGCCAGGATACCCCCGGTCCCATGGCGCGGACGGTGCGGGATGCGGCAATTTTGCTTGGGGCGATGATGGGGGTGGATCCCGGCGACCCTGTCACCCGTTCGAGCAAGAAGGCTGCTTCTTCAAATTACGTGCGGCTGCTCGATTACGATGGTCTGAAAGGGGCGCGGATCGGCGTGGCGAGAAATCTGGCAGGGTCGAACCCCAAGGTGCTCAAGGTCTTCGAGCATTGTCTTGAGGTGATGCGTCAGTTGGGAGCGGTGCTTATTGACCCGGCGGATGTCCCCAACTTCGATAAATTTGGCGCGAGCGAACTGGAAGTTTTGTATTATGAGTTTAAGGCAGATTTGAACCGCTATCTTCAATCGCTGCCGCCGGAGATGCGCGTTCACTCGCTGGAGGAGGTCATCCGCTTCAACGAGGAAAACGCCGACCGGGTGATGCCGTATTTTGGTCAAGAACGCATGTTGACAGCGCAGGCAAAAGGGTCGCTGCGCGAGAAGAAGTATAAGGATGCTCTTGCGAAAAATTTGCGTTTGAGCCGCCGGGAGGGGATTGACCGGGTGATGCGCAAATATAAACTGGATGCGCTGGTGACGCCTTCTGGCGCTCCTGCCTGGGTGATTGACCTGGTCAACGGCGACCCGCATTCGGATGATAATGAATGCACTTCGCCGGCGGCTGTGGCGGGGTATCCGCACATGACCGTGCCGGCGGGGTATATCTTCGGGCTGCCGGTGGGCATCTCGTTTATTGGGCGCGCCTGGCAGGAGGCGGACTTAATCCGCTATGCCTATGCCTTCGAGCAGGCGACCCAGTACCGCCGCCAGCCGGCGTATCTGCCTACGGCGCGCTTGAATCCATAGCCGTCAAATAAATTGTTTCGATAGGTAATTGCCTACCTGTCACTGCGAGCGAGCGCAGCGAGCGTGGCAGTCTCCCCGCAAATGCTGGAGATTGCGCCTCGGACGAGCCTCGGCGTGGCCCTCGCGATGACACACAGCGGCAGGTTTCTTCTCCCTTTTGGTTGACGGTAGGTAGTTACTTCGATAGTCTCTCAAACGGTTGCGGCTTTGGTTGGCGCGGCGCTGCTTGACACCTCCTGACGGCTATGGTAATATCGGCGGGCTTCGATGCGGGGTGGAGCAGTGGCAGCTCGTCGGGCTCATAACCCGAAGGTCGCAGGTTCAAATCCTGCCCCCGCTACTCGTTTTATATGCAAGACCGCCAGGTTCGCCAATTTGGGTGAGCCTGGCGGTCTTCGTTTCGAAGACTGTCAAATTATTTTCCTCATGCAATGTATCAGGCAGGGACTTTCCCTCGACGATGGGCGCGCTTCAGGTGTGGTCAAAGTTCTCAACGATGAATTCAACGGTCTGAGCCAGCAGCGCCGGGCTTTGCGTTGTCATGTTGGGCTATAATCGCATTGCCGCAGTTTTGGCGGACATGATGTTTTTTACCCGCACCTCATTCTCTTTTATAGGATTCCCATGCCAAATCATCTTATTCATGAAAATTCCCCCTACCTGCTTCAACATGCGAATAACCCTGTGGATTGGTATCCCTGGGGCGAAGAAGCGCTTGCCAGGGCGCGCGCCGAAAACAAACCCATCTTCCTCAGCATCGGCTACGCCGCCTGTCACTGGTGCCATGTGATGGAGCATGAATCGTTCACAGACCCCGAAATTGCCGCTTTGATGAATGAGAACTTCATCAACATCAAAGTGGATCGCGAGGAACGCCCCGATCTCGACAGTATTTATATGCAGGCAACGGTGGCAATGACCGGCTCCGGCGGCTGGCCCATGTCGGTTTTTCTCACACCAGACCTGCGTCCGTTTTTTGCCGGCACCTACTTCCCGCCAGTGCGGCGGTACGACATGCCGTCTTTTCGAGAGGTCTTGAGCAGCATCGCCAGGGCATGGCGCGAAGATACTCAGGAAGTGGAGCGGGTTGGGAATCAGGTGCTGGAATACATCCGCCCTCCGCAACACAAACTTCCGCAGCGTAATGACATCACCGCCGAAGCGCTCGAAGCAGCCGTAACGAATCTGCTCGACTCCTACGATTGGGGCTACGGCGGGTGGGGCTCGGCGCCAAAGTTTCCGCAGCCGATAACCATCGAGTTCCTTTTACGCCGCGCCGCCGCCGAGAGCCCTCAGCGCCCGCAAATTCTCAAAGCGGTTACCCATGTTCTCAACGCCATGTCGCGCGGCGGGATGTATGATGTCGTTGGCGGCGGTTTTTGCCGTTATAGCGTGGACAATTTCTGGCGAACGCCGCATTTCGAAAAAATGGCCTACGATAATGCCCTGCTGGCGCTGGCGTATTTGCATGGGTATCTGGTCACGGGCAATCAAAACTACCGCCGTGTTTGTGAAGAAACACTGGATTTCGTTCTGCGGGAGTTGACCCACTCGTCCGGCGGCTTTTTCAGCAGTTTAGACGCCGACTCCGAGGGAGAAGAAGGTAAATTCTATGTTTGGACGGCGGATGAATTGGAACGTGTCCTCGGTTCCGATTTTGAATTCTTCAAGGCGGCTTATGGCATCAGCCCGATGGGCAATTGGGAGGGGAAGACCATCCTCCAGCGGGCGTTGGATGATGCCACCCTTGCCGCGCGCTTCAAACTGGACCTCGAAGAGATTCAGCAAAAACTATCGGACTGCCATTCCCGGCTGTTGACTGCAAGGAGCGCCCGCATTCGCCCTGCCACCGACGACAAAGTGCTGGTGATGTGGAATGCGCTGATGCTCAAAACCTTTGCAGAAGCCGGGCGTTACCTGAAGCGCGACGATTACCTGCAAGCCGCCCTTCGCAATGCGCGGTTCCTGTTGGATAACCTTTACGTCAACCACCGGCTGTATCGCTCATGGCGGGAGGGACAGGCGAAGCACAACGCCTACCTGGAAGATTATGCGGCTCTGATTTTAGCGCTGTTGGCGTTATATCAATCCGATCCGAACGTGGAATGGTACGCTTCTGTTTTGCAACTGGCAGATGACATGCTGGAACATTTCATTGACCCCAACGGCGGCTTCTTCGATACCCGCGATGATCACGAAGCCCTGCTGGTGCGCCCAAAAGACATTCAGGACAATGCCACTCCCTCGGGAAATGCGCTTGCCGCAACAGCCCTGCTGGAACTGGCCGCCTACGGTGACCGCCCGGCCTGGCGGGATATTGCCGAGGAAATGCTTTCATCCGTTTACGGAGCCATGCTGCGCTACCCGACCGCCTTCGCCCAATGGTTGTGTGCCGCTGATTTTGCCGTCGGTCCGTCATACGAAGTGGCAATTCTCGGCGATCTGCCGCGCCCTGAAACAAAAGACCTGCTGAACGCGCTCTGGAAAACCTTCCGCCCGCGGCAGGTCACAGCAATTTCCAGTTACCCGCCATTGCCCGGCGCGCCCGCCCTCCTACAAGATAGACCTTTGGTCAACGGTCTTCCAACGGCATATGTTTGTCAGGGATTTGTGTGCCGTCAGCCGGTCAATTCTCCCGCCGAGATGGAAGCCCAACTGACCGGCCTCTCCTCTCCCTAGCGCGCCCCTTCGATTTCCCCGCAGTAGAGAAACAGGATTCAAATCAAGCCAGTTTCGTGATGGCTGTTGCAGATTACCAAATTCATCGAACAATCTCGTAGCACAAGATTATGAAGTTTTACAAATTAACTGTAGTTTCGCCTTTTTATGTCTTATACGAAATATGGTGCTTTTAATCCTTCACGAGAGAGCGTATTTGGCGTTCTCTAACGCCGAATTTGCGCAAGAGAGCGCAAATTATGCAGGGTTTTCGTGATTCACGAAAATTGGCGAAAGTACAGAAATTAATTCCGTAACCGCGCCCTACGCAAGCATTACGGAACTATTTTCGTAACAATCATTATCTTGTGCCCCCACCTATAACCAGCAACTTTCATGCTGTGCCGCAAAGCGCCAGATTTGGATTGCTAGAATAATTTGGAAAAGTGCAATATCTTGCGCCTTAAATCAAAAGGCTCCCCTCCGGAGCCTTTTGATTTTTATGGTTCTTTGGGATTAAGTGGCGTGAACGCCAATTCACCACAGAGAGCGTATGGAGAACACGGAGATTTTTCTTTTGGCTTTCTCTGTGGACTCCGTGATCTCTGTCGTGATCAACGGATGACTCCACCTAATACCAGAGAGCCTAATACTTATTTCGGTTCGATATTGCCTTGAGAGTCGGTCTGCTGGGTATCCTTGCTGTCGCCGCTTAATCCATCGCGGAACGACTTAATGCCTTTGCCAAGTTCGCCGGCGATTTTGCCGATGCGGCCTGGCCCAAAGAGCAGCAGCACGATCACCAGCAGAATGATTAATTCCATGGGTCCGAAACGCGTAAACATGGTTTCTCCTTTTTCGATATTTTCTTCATCCTACCACATTTACGATGAACCTGCCATTATAGTTCGCGGCGGAAGATGATGCCCTCGATGAAGCGGATGATGCGGCGCACCAGCGAACGGACCCGACCCAAAGCGCGGTACTGGGACGGACGGACCTGTCCCTTGCTGGGCAGCGGACCGCTCCACTCGGCGGCGAGGGCGCCCCATGTCAGCCCGGCGCCAAACCCCACCATGACAAACTTATCGCCGCTTTTGAGTTGCCCCTTTTCCACCGCTTCCACCGCCGCAATGGGGATGGATGCGGTGGAGGTATTCCCGTAGCGGTCGAGATTGACGATGAATTTCTCCATCGGTTGTTTGAGTCCGCGCGCCGCCGCTTCGATGATGCGGATGTTTGCCTGGTGCGGAACAATCCATTGTATGTCTTCGATCTTCATGCCAGCGGCATCCAGCGCTTCCAACGTTGCCTGCGCCATCACGCGCGTAGCAAACCGAAAGACTTCCTTGCCGTCCATTTCGATGAAGTGTTTGCCTTCGTGAACGGTAATCTCTGAGGCAGGGTGAACGCTGCCGCCGCCGGGCAGCGCCAGCAGGTCGCCGCCGGAACCGTCGGAGTGCATGACTGCCGCATACACCCCGCCGGGCTTCTCGCTGGCTTGCAACACGAACGCGCCGGCGCCGTCGCCGAAGAGAATGCAGGTGTTGCGGTCTTTCCAGTTGACGAAGCGCGAAAGAGTCTCGGCGCCGATGACCAGTGCGTTTTTGATGGACCCGCTGCGAATTGCTTGGGCTGCCATATTCGTTGCGTAAATGAAGCCGGAGCAGGCTGCCATCAGGTCGAAGGCACCCGCTTTGGTAGCGCCGATTTGATCCTGAATGAGGCAGGCTGTGGCGGGGAAGATGTAATCGGGGGTGGAGGTGGAGCAGATGATGAGGTCGAGATCGGTCGGGCGCAGGTTGGCAACGGTCAATGCTTTGAGCGCCGCCTCCACGCCCAGGGATGAGGTGGTCTGCCCGTCTTTGGCAATCCGCCGTTCGCGGATGCCGGTGCGTTCCCGAATCCATTGGTCGCTGGTTTCGACCATTTTGGAGAGATCGTCATTGGTGAGAATTTTTTCAGGCACCGCCATCCCCCAGCCGGTGATATGTGCATATGGCATACTTACTCCTTCGTCTATGGACGGCTTACAACAACAGGCCGCTGGTCGAACTTTTTACGCTTCAAGACGGCTGAATACCAGCGTGGCGTTATGCCCGCCAAACCCAAAGGAATTCGACATGACATGGCGGATGACCGCTTTGCGCGGCTGGTGGGGAACATAATCTAGGTCGCATTCGGGGTCGGGCGTCTGGTAATTAATCGTGGGTGGAATAACGCCTTCACGCATGGCAAGGATGCTGAACACCGCCTCCACTGCGCCGGAAGCGCCCAGCAGGTGTCCGGTCATGGATTTGGTGGACGAGATGGGAATTTTATAGGCCTGTTCGCCGAAAACCGTTTTGATCGCAGCCGTTTCGCTTTTATCGTTGAGCGGTGTGGAGGTGCCATGTGCATTGATGTAGTCAATATCGGTCACTTGCAGTCCCGCATCCTCCAGTGCCAGGCGCATGGACATTGCCGCGCCGGCGCCGTTTTCGGCGGGGGCAGAGATGTGATAAGCGTCGTCGGTAGTGCCGTACCCACTGATTTCGCACAGGATGGCAGCGCCGCGCGCCTGGGCATGTTCGAGCGCTTCAAGGATGAGAATCCCGGCGCCTTCTCCCATCAAAAAGCCGTCGCGGTTCTTGTCGAAAGGGCGCGAGGCGGTGAGGGGATCGTCGTTGCGGGTGGAGAGCGCGCCCATCACATTCATCCCTGCCATCGTGAGAGGAAAGAGCGCCGCCTCCGATGCACCGGCGATCATCACATCGGCGGAGCCGCGGCGAATCATTTCCACCGCTTCGCCGATGGCGTTGTTGCCGGAAGCGCAGGCGGTTGCCAGCGCCATGTTGGGTCCGCGTGCGCCGATGCGGATGGCAAGCATGCCCGCTGCGCTGTCCGAAATCATCATGGGGACGAGAAAAGGGCTGATGCGTTCGGGTCCGCGTTCGCGCAAGACTTCGACTTGCTCCAAAATGGTGCCAATGCCGCCAATGCCCGTGCCGATGACAAGGCCCACGCGGTCGCGGTTGGTGTCGTCAATTTGCAGGCAGGCTTGTGCCAGCGCTTCGAGGGTGGCGGCGGTGGCGAATTGGGTAAAGCGGTCCATTTTGCGCGCTTCGCGGTTGCCAAACATCGCCACCGCGTCGAAGCCTTTCACTTCGGCGGCAAAACGTGTTTTGTGACGGCTGGCGTCGAACAGGGTGATTGGGCCGGCGCCCGATTTGCCCGCCAGAAGTGAATTCCAGGTCTCTTCTACGGTATTACCGACGGGACTGATACACCCCATGCCCGTCACAACTACTCGTTTCCGCATAAATACTTTGCTCCTCAGATAAAGTCAGGGGAATGAATGCCCTGCCAGGTCAGGTGTTATAACACGCCGCCCGGCGGTTAGACACGCCCGTTTGGCAGGCGCTTCAGAGTCTCCCACGCCTGCTGGACGTGCATACGGTCGTGGTCTGCCATGAAGCCGCACACTTCCAGGAAGTGCGTGGGACCGAAGATGGCATGACGGGCGCGGCGCGACCAGACTGTTTCGGGGGCGTTGGTGAGCATTTCCAGTGTGGCAAGGCGGGCGGAGGTAAATTCGTTCAACGCCGCCGGTCCGTTCACGTGCAGGTAATCGCGTTCGCTTGCCCACACGGCGGTATCGGGACGCGGGATGAAGGCGTCTTCGCGTTCGAACATTCGCTGCAACTGGATTTGGTGGATCTCGCGTTCGGTATCGCGCAGGTGACAGATGACCTCGTTCAAGGCCCAATCATCGGCGGAGAGTTCCAGGCTCCACTGCTCCAGGGGAAGCGAGCAGGTCAGGCTGTGCAAGACGGCTGGCGTGGATTGCAGGATTGCCAGGATGGCTTCGCGGGATTGGAAAGAAGGCTCGAGTGTGGAAAGGTCGGTGGATTCCAGCCAGGGGCGAAGATCAGCCAGGTTGCCGCGCCCCGCTTCGGGTCCTGGACTTGAAGCGGAGTCGCCGTCAACGAAATAAGTCTTCAGCCCCAGCCTCGAGGCGGGAAGGATGTCGCGGAGGGGGTCGTTGCCCACCATCAGGATGGGACCATCCTGCCAGCCAAGTTGACCGAGAAATTCGGCGTAATAGGCGGTGTGGGTTTTGGTGAAGTGAAAGGTTTCGAAACTGGAGACGAGTTCGAATTGTGACGGGTCGAAGCCCGCCCAGCGCAGGCGGTGATGGGTGGCTTTGCGCGGGAAGAGCGGGTCGGTGGCGATGGCGATACGGTATCCCTGTGCGAATGCCCATTCGATCAGGGGCAGGGCTTCGGGGCGCCGTTTTGTTTTGGCTTCCAGGCGCGGGAAGACGTGGTCGTAAAAGTCTTCCAGGGTTTCGAGGAGGTTGCTTTTGGGGATGCCGATTTTGCGGTAGAAATCTTCTTCGAAGACTTCCTGCAGGGTGCGGGAGGGGTCTTCGCTATCGAGCATGCGGCGGGTGGCGGCGAGCAGAGAGGGGAGCAGCAGGGTGGGGGAAAGGCGGGGCGCAAGGTGTTCGGAAAGCGCTTGAAAGTAGGCAGGGATGAATTCTTCGATGTTGGTATCCAGCAGGGTGTCGTCGAGGTCGAAGAGGAGGGTGAGCGTCATTGTGTGCGATTGTTTCCTTTTGCAGTGTTGTCCCGCCGCAGGGGAAGCGAATCAGGTTTTGATTTGAAAGTCGAAGGGCAGGCTGTGGCATTCACCGCAGCCGATGTGCGGTTCGTGAACGGTTTTGCGGGTCTTTTCGCAGAATGCCTGTACTTGAACGCGCCGCATGAAGGCGGCGGAGAGGGGACGCCCCACTTTGGCGCGCAGTTTCATGAATTCGCAGGCGTTTGCCAGGCTGATTTGGGGAACGGGGCAGGAGGCGCACAGGTCGGGCGTCCAGGTCTGCCCGGCGGCTTTGAGCAGGCGGCATTCTTCCACGCTGCGCCCGCGAAAGTAGTCGCCGTAGAAGTGGGGGCATTCTTTGCCGGCGGGGGTTCTCATGGGGAAGAGAATTATAGTCCTTTGGATGAAATGATGAGCGGGCGGCTGGTTTTATTACCCAATCCGCCCGCTGGAAGGATGACAAAAAGCCGCTGTGTTAGACGCGGGTGACGTATTCGCCGGTTTCGGTGTTGACGCGGATGACATCGCCAACTTTGACGAATTGGGGACATTGCACTTCGAGGCCGGTTTCGGTCTTGACTTTTTTGGTGACGCCGGTGGCGGTGTCGCCGCGGATGGCGGTTTCGGCTTCCACGACTTTGAGGTCCACCGAGCTGGGGAGTTCCACGTCAATGGGGTTGCCGTTGTAGAAGGTGAGTTTGACTTCCATGCCTTCTTTGAGGTAGAGGGCGTCTTCGCCGAGCATTTCGGCTTTGATGGCGGGCTGCTCGAAGGTTTCGTTATCCATGAAGTGATAGAACTCGCCATCGTTGTAGAGGTAGGAGACGTTGTGGAAGTCGAGGCGGACATCCTGCACGGATTGGCCGGAGGTAAAGGTGCGCTCGATGTTGGCGCCGGTCAGCATGTTGCGCGCTTTGATGCGAATGGTGGCATTGCCGCGCCCGGATTTGTTGTGGCTGTAATCCAGCACTTTGTAGAGTGCGCCGTCCAGTTCAAAGGTGACGCCTTTGCGAAGTTCGTTTACATCAATCATGCCTGCACTTTCCTTGGGTGGGTATTTTGAGCGGCGGGATTATACTACGAGAAGTGGGTTCAGTGAGATGATTCCGATTGAGGATCTTCGCGCAGCAGTTGCACGGCGTGGGGCAGCACCGGCAGGACGACTTGCAGGTTTTCGACTGCGCCCTTGGGGCTGCCAGGCAGGTTGATGATGAGGGTGCGTTTGCGAATGCCTGCGACAACGCGAGATAACATCGCGTGCGGGGTGATTTTGAGGCTGGCGGCGCGCATGGCTTCGGCGAGGCCGGGCGCTTCGCGTTCGATGACGGCGCGCGTCGCTTCGGGAGTGACATCGCGCGGGGCGAAGCCGGTGCCGCCGGTGGTGAGGATGACGTCCATCTCACCGCTGTCTGCCCATTCGGCGAGCAGGGCGCAGATGGCGGGTTCGTCGTCGGGGAGGAGCGCCTGGCGGGTGATAGACCAGCCCTGGGTCTGGATGAGATGCGCGAGGGCGGGGCCGGAGACGTCGGGTCGTTCGCCGCGCGAGGAGCGGTCAGAAAGGGTGAGGAGTCCGAAGCGGAGGGTCATGAGAGTTCTTTTCCGAAAGGACGCACGTAATCCATGAAGTGCCAGCCGCGTTTTTGGTAGAAGCGTTCGGCTTCGGGGTTATCGGGGGTGACCATGAGGTAGCATTTGAGGCAGCCTTTGGCGCGCAGGCGCGCTTCGACTTCGGCGAGCAGGCGGCTGCCCAGGCCGTTGCGGCGGAAATCTTTGTGGACGGCGAGGTGATAGAGCAAGCCGCGCCGCCCGTCATAGCCGCCGATGACGGTGCCGACGATTTTACCGTCTGCTTCGGCGACGAGGAACAGGTCGGGGTCGCGGGAAAGTTTTTTTTGGATTTCGGAGGGCGTGTCGGAGCGCCCGAGTTGTACGCCTTTTTCCATGCTTTCCCACAAGGCGCGGACGGCGGGGTAATCGTGGGGATATTGAAATTGGCGGATGGAAGGCATGGCGGCAGGTCAGTTTTTTAGCAGCTGGAGCAGGTCGTCGGGCATGAAGGGTTTGAGGAGGAAGTGGTTTGCGCCGCACCGCAGGCATTCCTCGCGCATGTCGAGTCCGGAGGTCATGACGATCTTGATGCCGCTGTTGGATGTTTCCTTGCGGATGGCTTCGACGATGTCCATGCCGTTTTGCCCGCCGAGGTGAACATCCATGAGCAGGATATCGGGTTGTTCCTGCGCCACCACATGGAGGACATCGGCTTGTGTATCCAGGACGATGACCTGATGCCCTTCCATTTTGAGCAGGGTGGTCAGCAGGGAGACCATGGTGGGGTCATCTTCGGCGAGGAGGATTTTTGCCATTCTTTTTTTGCTCCGTGGAGGAGGTTCGGCGTTTGGAGGCGGTTTTTGCGGCGGTCTTTTTGCGCGGCGGTTCGAGGGCAGCCTCGATGACTTCTTCCACTGTTTCGACGAAGATGAATTTCATGGCTTGTTTGATTTCAGCCGGCACTTCGTCCAGGTCTTGTTCGTTGCTGCGCGGCAGAATGACGGTGTGCAAGCCAATGCGATGCGCGGCAAGAACTTTTTCTTTGACTCCGCCGATGGGCAGCACCTGCCCGCGCAGGGTGATTTCGCCGGTCATGCCTAAATTGGGCTTGACCTTGCGCCCGGAGGCGAGTGAGACGATGGCGGTTGCCATGGTCACGCCTGCGGAGGGGCCGTCTTTGGGTTGGGCGCCGGAGGGGATGTGCAGGTGAATGTCGGATTTGTTGAAGAACTCGTCGTCCAGGCCGAGGTGTTTGGCGCGCGAGCGCACGAAGGAGAGGGCGGCGCGCGCCGATTCGTTCATGACATTGCCGACCGAGCCGGTCACTTGGAAGCCTTTGGAACCGGGCATGGCGGTGGCTTCGACGAAGAGAACATCGCCGCCGTAGGGGGTCCATGCCAGGCCAGGCACCACGCCGGGGATGGAGAGGCGGCGGTTGAGTTCCTCGGCCGGGCGGTAAATGGGGTGGTCGAGGTATTCTTCGACGCGTTCCGGAGTGATGATTTGCCGCTTCAGTTTCTTTTCGGCGATGCGTGTGCCAACCTTGCGGCAGACGGCGCCGATTTTCCGTTCCAGGTTGCGCACGCCGGCTTCGCGGGTGTATTCGCGGATGATTTTGCGCAGGGCTTCATCCTTGAACTTGATTTCGTTAGGATGCAGGCTGTTTTCGCGGATCTGGCGCGGGATGAGGTAGCCCTTGGCGATGGCAATTTTTTCGTTTTCGGTATAGCCGGAAAGGTAGATGATTTCCATGCGGTCGCGCAGCGGACCGGGGATCGTTTCCAGCGTATTGGCGGTGGTGATGAAAAACACCTGCGACAGGTCGAAGGCGACTTCGAGGTAGTTGTCGCGGAATTCGCTGTTTTGTTCGGGGTCCAGCACTTCCAGCAGGGCAGAGGCGGGGTCGCCGTGAAAGTCGAAGGTGAGCTTGTCAATTTCGTCGAGCATGAAGACCGGGTTTTTGGACTCGACGCGGCGCAACGACTGGATGATGCGCCCCGGCATGGCGCCGATGTAGGTGCGGCGGTGACCGCGAATTTCCGCTTCATCGCGCACGCCGCCGAGGGAGGCGCGCACGAATTTGCGCTCCATGGCGCGGGCAATGGATTGTCCGAGAGATGTTTTGCCAACGCCGGGCGGACCGACGAAGCACAGGATGACGCCCTCACGCTCGCGGCGGATGAGGTCTTCGCTGGGTGTTTTGTCTTCGTTTTGGCGCTCGAGGCGCAGTTTGCGAATGGCAAGGAATTCGAGGATGCGTTCTTTGACATCCTCCAGCCCGTAGTGGTCTTTATCCAGAATCTTGCGGGCGTGTTCGATGTCGAGGTTGTCGGTGGTGGAAACAGACCAGGGCAGCGAAACCAGCCAGTCGAGGTAGGTGCGAATGACGCCATATTCGGCGGCGGCGGTGGGCAGGCGGGAGAGGCGGTCGAGTTCGCGTTTTGCCAGTTTTTCCGCCTCTTCGGGCATTTTGGCTTCTTCGATCTTTTTGCGGAATTCCTCCACTTCCACCGCTTGCTCGTCTTTTTCGCCCAGTTCGCGCTGGATGGCTTTCATCTGTTCGCGCAGGAAGTAATCGCGCTGCACTTTTTCGATTTCGCCGCGCGCTTCGTTCTGGATTTTTTGCCCCAGTTGCAGCACTTCGGCTTCGCGCACGAGCAAGCCGATCAGTTTTTTGAGTTTGGCAGAGACCGAATCAAGTTCGAGGATTTCCTGGGCATCCTTCAAGTCCATGCGCTGGAAGTTGGCAATGTTGTATGCCGTTTGCAGCGGGTCTTCCACGGCGGTGATGGACATTTCCAGTTCTTCCGGGAAGGAAGGGATCATTTGGGTGATCTGGCGGAACTGGTCGCGGGCGTTGCGCGCCAGGGCGTCAATCTCCAAGCCTTCTTCGATGGTTTCGGGAGCCAGTTCGATGCGCGCCTTGAGGTAGGGGTCTTCTGCTACAAATTCAACCAGGCGGAAACGCGCCAGTCCCTGCACCAGCAGGCGGATGGTGCCATCGGGGGCGCGCAACAGGCGGTGGACGATGGCGATGGTGCCTGTGCGGTAGAGGTCGGCCGGGCCGGGCGTTTCGATTTCGGGATTGATGGCTGTTACCAGCCCTACGAGTTTATCTCCGCTGACAACGTCATCCACCAGGCGGATGGAGCGCGGCTGTCCTACCGTGAGCGGGACGGCGGTAAAGGGGTAAACCACCACACCGCGCAGCGGCAAAATGGGCAGCACTTCGGGGAATTTAGGTCCGCTTTGTTCGGCGGCTGAGTCATGTTCGGGGGATTTGGGCTTTGGGGTTGTGGAGAAGAAGGGGGGCAGCACATTCAACATCAGTTCGGAATCGTTGCCCTCCATCCAATGATATAAGTCCATGTAACTGGTTTGCCACCTTGATGCAGGCATCGGTTATGTTTCCTTTGGGAATTGAATGGTCAGAAAACCATCCTTGTATTCGGCGCTGGCATGATCTGTGTTGACCGGTACAGGGAGTTGGATGCTGACTGAAAATCTGCCGAAGGGGATTTCCATTTGGTGATAGGCTTTTCGCTCCAGCGAGTCGGAGCGCGAGCCGCTGACCATCAACAGGCTGCCCTGAACCGCCACCTCGAGGTCTTCGTCGCGCATGCCGGCGATTTCCATTTTGACGACCAGGCTGTCTTCAGTTTCGTACACATCGGTGGGGGGATGCCAGACGTTGGCGCGCACCCGCCAGGTGATGGCGCTGAGGATTTCGCGGCGGGATTCGACAATGATGGGATGTACCTTACGAACAATTGTGGGCATAGCGAACTACCTTCCTGCCAAAAGGGAAAAAAACATTAAATTTGTCAGGCGCCCTCGGCGGGATTCGAACCCACAACCAACAGCTTAGAAGGCTGGCGCTCTGTCCGTTGAGCTACGAGGGCAGTGTGTTAAATTGTATTACGTCCCCGCACAGCAGGCAAATCAACCGCCGACCGGGCGAATGCCTTTATACACGCGTCCGGCCGTCAGTGTGCGCAGAATGGTCATGGCGGGGCGGTTCAGGCGGGCTCCCAATTCTTCCGAAGACATGGGGATGTTGCCGTTTGTGAGAAAGAGGCGGAAAACCGCTTCTACAAGGGCGGTTTGTTCGGTAAGAAAATCGGGCTGTTTGGCGCAGTGAGACATGAGCGTATTCTGCACGCCGTCCACCGCTTTGACTTCGGCGGTGAGGGGGTCCACCCAATCAATCGTCTGTCCTTCTTCCAGACTAGCGAACGCTTCCTGATGTTCGGCGCAGAGCAGGGAACGCAAATATACATGCCAGTCGCGCTCGTTCTTTTGCCACCAGTCGAAATCAATGTGAAAGGGGGTTTGAGACGTGGGTTTAACCACGCTGGTGCGTTTGCCTTCGGGCATGATTGCTTTCTCCTACTCGATGATTCGAAAATGCAAGTCGCCGACGTGCTTGATCTCGGGGCGGGAAGCCAGCAGGGCAAACAACGGCGCAGGGGGCACCCGCCGCACAATGTTGACCGCCGCGTACAGTTCCTGGGCGTGGACGTGTCCTTGCGGGGTTAACTTGGAAATTTCGCGCGCCAGATTCATCACCAGTTGATCGAACGGACGGCGCGCCTCCTGTTTCCATAACTGATCCACCGCTTCAAAGGAAGGGATGGCGTATGCCATGCGGTCGTTAAATTCGGCGGAGATGGGCTGTTTCAGCAAAGCCATCACCACGCCTCCATCCGCACCGACAATGACTGTCCGCAGCCAGTCTTTGGTGGAGCGCTGAGTCTTGGCTTCGATGATGACCTCGCCGCGCTGTTCTCCCTTGCGAATGGTGATGAGACTGCCGGGCATCAAGTCGTGCGCTTTATACCAGTTCTGCAACCCAAAGACGTACTTGTTTTCCCGCACCACCCAGCCGGGCATCTTTTGACCGCTTTTGCCATCCACCAGCGTAAAACGGACGCGCGGCGCTTCGTAGGCGGTGGGGAACAGGGGGCGCACGCGATTCGAGAGCGGCAGAGTGCCAGCCCTCAAGTGGGGATAAATGAGAGAGATGGTCACCTCGCGGCGATCATTCTCCTCTTCGACTTCGGTTTCGCTCAATTCATCGTCCAGTTGTTGTTCGAGCGCAAGCATTTCCTCGCTGAGCAGCGAACGGTCGTATTCGATGGGTGAATAGCGCAGGTGCAGCGGCACTTCGCGTACTTCCTGCGGTTCGAGGCGGTAAAGGCACCACAGCACCTCGCCCGCCGGTCCGACCTCGTCGAAGCGGCCGTCTTCCTGCAGGGCAAGGTTGAGCGAAAACTCCGCCAGTTTGGGGTTGACGCCTTCAGGCAGCGAAATGTCTTTCAAGAGTGCCGAGGTGGGAAGCGGTTCGCCTCCTGCCATATCCAGCACTGCTTCTGCCAGGTTGAGATGCCCCACATTGACATCCACCAGCAAGGCGCGCGGGAACCAGCGCCCCGCAATGCGCACAATCTCTGCTTGTTCTTTCAGCGCCGCCTCGAGTTTTTTCTCCAGCAGCGAGCCGTAAGAACGCAGCACGGCGTCGAGATCGAAGCGGTCTTCTTCCTGAGTCAGCGGCTGATCGTTCAGGGCGTGAGCCGCAAGCCTGGCGGCAAAGAAACGTTCGGCGCCGTCTTCCATTTCCACCGTCAATACATCGAACTCGCCAATCTCCGGGTTGTTCCCCGGGCGCACGTGGGTTACTTTCCCTCGTTTCCAGTTCAGGGATGGAAAGACGAGTCCATCGCCAGCCTGAAAACTGTCCCTCGGAAAATAGACCTTTCCGCTGCCCTGCCGGCGCTGCTGTAACGCCTGTTGTTCCAGGCGGTGACGTTCGTGGATCAGAACCGTCAGCAGTTCGCGGGTGGTGAGAGGTGTTTCCGTTTCGAAGAGATGATTATGCAGGAAGTCAATATCCTGCGAAGTGATTTGCAGATTCTTCCAATGGTCGGATGAAAGGGTCGTTTCGCCTGTCATTACAATGCCTTGATGTGATTTTTCATTTATGTTCAGCGAATGAAGCGCAACTATTATACCTTACTCTCTCCTCTACTTCTTCAACCTCACCACTAACCGCGTCAGACCAAACGCTGCCAACAGAGTTACCCCCACTGCCACCTCGAACGCCAAGCGCCTGACCTCGAACAACGCGCTGATATACGCCACTCCCAATCCTGTTGCAGCGACAATTGTCACGCGCGCCAAATGACGCCGTTCCAAATCGGCGATGTTGTCGGTCGGCGCGGCATAACGCAGCCGGCGCAAAAACTCCGAAAGGTCCCAGCCGAGCAAACCTCCCAGCGCTCCCAGAAACATCCAGCGCAGCGAAAACTCCTGCCACACGCCGAACCCCGCCACAAAGACCATCAGCAACAGAGCGGCAGAGGCAAACCAATACATCCGCCGCCATTCTGCCAGCAGCCAGGCAGCCCCTAGCAGGACGATCCATAAGGCGGGACGCGAATATCCCTCCTGCGAATACCCATACGCAAGCGAGAGCGTTCCCGCGATGATGCTCAAGACCATTGCAGTGATTGTCATATCGCTTCAGATTCGGTAAGAGACTGTTTCATAAATTCGTTTCGCTGGCTTAGATTGCCAAATTCAAGCCGATACACGGGAGGTTTGCCCGCTTCGCTGACTTGAGCGCCTGCGCAGGCAGGATTTGCGAGGTTGAGCCGCGACTTCAGTCGCCGCGCAGAGAAAACAAGCCTGTTCCACGAGAATCTTGAAGGCGTTCCGCGTAAGGTGAGTGATTAACTTGAGAAGCCGCCATCACGCTGGCCTAGATTGCCACATCCAAGCCTCTTGCTTCTGAGACGCTCAAAAACGTCTACCCGACCTTGCGCTGTAATAGTAGGAGGTGATGAAATTGTACCATCGGCATCATTTCTCCAGCCTGATATACTTTGGCCCATGAGCGGTTGTATCGGCGCGCTGCATCCGCAAGCCCGCGAGGGATTGCGACATTTGAATGCAAGGGAATATTTCGAAGCGCATGAAGCGCTTGAAAACGCCTGGAAAGCCGAGGAGGGCGAGGCAAAAGACCTCTATCGTGGCATCTTGCAGGTGGCGGTTGCTTATCTACATCTCACGCGCAGGAACTATGCGGGCGCAGTCAAAGTATATGAACGCAGCAAACGATGGTTGGCAGGTTTGCCCGCGGTTTGCAAAGGGGTAAATGTGGAGCGCTTACGCAGGGATGCAGAAAAGGTTTTTGAGATGATTCGCTATCTTGGCGCGGAACGGATTGGGGAATTCGACCCGGCGCTGCTCCCGCCTGTGCAATGGGAGGAAGGACGGCATGCTTATCTCTGTGACCGCTGCGGCAGCCAGATGTACGAAGCGAATTGCAAGATTACCTGCCCTAATTGCGGCAACCGCTTCGACTGTTCGGATTTGAACCTGTATTTTGATTGAAGCGAAGTTTGCGGTGAAATATGGCGATGAAAAACAAATTCGTGTTTCTTCGTGAACCTGGCGGATGAAGAGGTTATACGGATAACGTCTAATACTTGACTGTTCGAAATGTTTTTATGCTTTGTTCAAAGATGGGGAGATTTTCAAAGAATTCGCCGATCTGTGCCACATACTCCACATACCAGACCGTATTCCCATCCTGGAAGACATACACCATATCATTGATGTCAATGTTGTTGACGCGGAATTCCAGCATGAGCCGCCGCGCCTCGACCGTATTCACATAAACGGTGCGCCGGTCTGTCAGGCGGATTTCGGCGGGGAGTTGCTGAAGTTTGGTCTGCAAAAAGTCGTCCAGCGAATCGCCCGTCATCAGGTCATACGAAATGCTGACCAGCATGTTATAGGTGGATGTCTTGCTGGGGACTTCGGTGATGAAGAGTTCGTTGAACGCCAGTTGCGCCGTTTGGTTGAGCGCTTTCTTATCACCCAGTTTGAAGTTGGCCGGCAGCCAGATTTCCACCAGGGAGGTTTTATATTGCTTCCAGCCGGCCGGGATGAGTTGTTCGTAGGGGATTGCCGTTGGCGCAGGGGTGGGGGTGACCGTAGGCGGGGTGGCTGCCGCAGAAGTGACCGTTGGCGGGGGCGTGAACGTGGCTTGCGGTGCAGAGGCAGCGGGAGAGACATTCCGAAGAACGAGGAACGCTCCCACGCCTAGCACCAGGATCAATATTCCTGCCAAGCCAGCCAGAATGCCGAGTTGCAGGCGGGTCATGCCAAAGTATTTCTGTTCCATCAATTCCCTCCGCTCTCGCTCGAAGTGTGATTGTCTCACCTTGCGCAGTGAGGCAGGTACATCTTACCCCCGCTTGCGGCGCGACAACCGTTATAACATCATGACTGAATCAGGATTGCCCGCGCCGGTGCGCCGTCGGAGCCGGCGATTTTGAGCGGCAGGCAATACAACTGATAGAAGCCGCGCATGACATTCGAGAGGTTCAACCCCTCCACAATGACCACCCCCGCCTGGAGCAGGATTGTATGCGTCGGTTCGGCATCGCCATATGGCGCCACGGAGAGATAATCCACCCCCACCAGTTGGACGCCATGCTCTACCAGCCATTGCGCGCCGTCTTCAGTGATGGCAACAAAATCGGTTTGGAATTCCTTCGCGCCTTTTGCCCAAAGATGGGAATTGCTCGTGCCGAATAGAATGCGCTTCATATCGGGCGTAATTTCCGAGCGTTCCAGCACTTCGGCGGTGATGGCATCTACGCCATCCGGTAGCTGCAGTACATAGCAGGGACCGGTCAAGACCTCGAGCGGCAGACTTTCGACGGTGCGCCCATCGTTCAGGAAGTGATGCGGCGCGTCTACATGGGTGCCGATGTGCACGGCGGCGCTGAGATGGGTGACGTTGGCGGCTGCGCCCTTATCCATCGAGGCAATTTGCGTTAGTTCGATGCGCGGGTCGCCGGGCCAGGTGGGGAGTTCGGGGGTGATGGTGAGGGAAATATCGTAAATGGTCATGGAAGGTCTCCTTGGGAGAAGGTGGAAAAGATGTCGTTTATGGCGCAGGTGTGGGGGTGACGATCAGGCTCGAGGTCCCAGGCTGAAGCGGAAGCGACATGGGAGTCAGCGTGGGGGTGATGGTGGGAGTCGGCGTGGAAGGCAAGGTGGTCATCCATCCGCTGTAATAGAAATACTCGTTCAGGAATGCGGCGCGTTCCTCTTCCGTCATTATACGAGGACGCGAATAATCTTCAAGCAAACCCGTAATCAATTCGATACTGACAAGTTTCCCATTGTAGAAAATGTAACGGTCGAAGAACAGGCGGCGGATGCCCGGCGGCATCCACGATTGATCGCCCATTTGGTCGAAGAACAGATTGCCCAGCCCGTAATGGAGGAAGGCGTCGTTGTAAAACTCCATCGTCTGGGCGTAGTGCGCCTGGCTGCCGCTGACAATGGACGCGCCCGCCTCCGCCATCGCGCGGAAGTCGGCGCGCTGCTGAGGGCTGGGGTTGTAATCGTAACTTTCATTCCACTGAAACGTGGAAACGACGATGTATCCCTGCGCTTTCAACTCCGCGATTTTTTGTTGCAGGTAGGGAAAGTCGCAGGGCGCTGCGCCGGGCTGGTAATCGGTGGCGGTGGGGAAGCGGTTGACATCAGGCTTGTTGCAGCCGATGAAGGCAATCTTGTTGCCGTTGACCTCGAGCAGCGCCGGCTTGAGCGCATCCTGCAAATCCTCTCCGCCGCCAAAATAGGGAATGCCGTGCGCGCGGTACAAATCGAGCGTTTCGTATATGGCTTGAGGACCGTAATCGGCAAAGTGGTTGCCGGTCAGTTCGATGACATCGGTGCCGATGTCGGTCAGCAGTTCCATGTATTTCGGGTCGCTGCAAAAGACGAGCGGGCCGGTGGCATCGGGTTTGGGAGGCGGGCATTTGCTGAAAAACGGAATCTCATTGCTCACGTGCAGAATATCGGCTTCGCGGAACAGGCTGCGTACTTTTTCGCCGGGGTACGCCGCGCCTTTGAGTTCCATCGTCACCGCCGTGGCGCGCACCAGCGCAGTGACGCCGGTCATAATCAACGTTGTCAGTTTCTGCGGCTCATAGTTCGAGACCTTCCACGCAGAAGCGTCCACCACGTCATTAGGGCGCAGAGCAAAATCCACCACCAGCGGATAGGCGGAGGGGTCAAATCCCTTGCGGATGGGCGATTGACCGTCCACCGTGAGGACTTTCCATCTTGGCTCGAGCGCTTCGAACGGGACAATTGCCCAGGCGGATTCCTGCCATGCGGTTTCGAGCAATGCCTTCTCTTCCACGCTTCGCACCGACCCGGGACCTGGCTCACCCCATTTGGCTGTAAACGCCCTTCGAGTGGATTCTGCCATGAGGAGCGGCGTCCCGCCCGAGGTCCAGAGTGAACGTAGTTCATCGGATGTCACTCCATCCCGCACGGTGGGGAACGGCGCGACAAGCGCATACACCCAGCGGAAGCGGAAGCCGTCTTCATCGGGCTGCACCGCGTCCAGAGTCAGGCTGGCGTGAGCGGGCAAGTCTGCCGTTTCGATTTGCTCACGCAGCGCCTGCGGCACGGCATCTGAGTAACGGACGCCGGAAAAAGCGGGCGTGGAGAGCGCAGCCGCGGGAGTGACAGCCGGTGCGGGAGAAGCGGTCACGTTTGCCCGCGGGGAGGGTGGAAGTGCGGTTTGCGGTGTGCAGGCGGCAGCCGCCAGCAGCGCACAGAAGAGCGCGAGCCAATGCTTGAAAAGATTGTGCGGCATGGGAAGAGACGTTACTCCGCTTTGAGGGTCAGTGTTGCGCGCGTGAATTGTTTGAGCGCTTCTTCGTCAATCGTCACCCCCAGGCCGGGCTTGTTCGGAACGGTAATCGTGCTGTCTTCGTTGAGGACGAAGCGTTCGTGCGTAATGTCGCGGTGATAATAACGGTCGGAGGCGGAAATGTCGCCGGGCAGCACATAGCCGGGCAAAGAGGCAATCGCCAGGTTGGAGGCGCGCCCCACCCCGGTTTCGAGCATTCCCCCGCACCAGACGGGAACGCCACGCTCGAAGCAATATTGATGAATCAACATGGCCTGACTCAGCCCGCCCACGCGCGCCGGCTTGATGTTGATATTGCGGCAGGCTTCCATCTCCAACGCATAGCGGGCATGGCGCGGCGTGACAATGCTCTCATCCAGGCAAATGGCTGTTTTGAACTTTGCCTGAAGTTTGCGGTGATCCCAAATATCATCCTCGAACAGCGGCTGTTCAATCAACAGCAGGTTCAGGTCATCGAGCGGCTCGAGGGCGGAGGCGTTTTCCAGAGTATATGCCGAGTTGGCGTCCACCTGCAGGCGCAAAGAGGGGAATGCCTTTCGGACGGCGGTTGTTTCCTCCACTTCACGCCCCGGCTTGATTTTGATTTTGACGCGGCGATACCCCTGCGCGAGATAGTTCTCCACGGTTCGCACCAGCGCCGAGGCGGATTCCTGAATGCCAATCGAGACGCCCACCTCCACCCGCTCCCGCACGCCGCCGAACAGTTCCTTTAACGATTTGCCATCGCGCTTGCCGAGCAAATCCCAGAGCGCCATTTCCACGCCTGCCTTGGCAAGGTGATGCCCGCGAATACGCTCGACGCGGCGCTGGAAATCGAGCGCATCGGTCACATCCTGCCCGAGGAGCAGCGGCGCAATAAAATCCTTGAGGATGTGCCAGGCGGTGCCGGTGGTTTCGTAGTTGTAGCCCGGCTCGCGCGAAGCGACACATTCGCCGTAGCCGGTCAGCCCTTCGGCTTGCAGGCTGATGAGAATACACTCGCGCTCTGTCTCCCGCCCGAAGGAGGTCTCGAACGGGGCGACCAGCGGCATGGAAAGGTGATGCAGGGTGATGGCAGTGATTTTCATGAAAACTCCGTTTGATGCGGTTTTGAGGTTACCGGGCAGTGTATAGTATTACAGCGCAAAGTCCAACGCGGCGATTGTCATCCTTCTTCGCTGTAGGGATGATGTGCGGATTTGACAATCCGCACGAGCAAAAGGGTTGCCAACTCGCGGAAGCAGCCATTGCGCTGGCTTGGATTGCCAAATCCAAGCCAAGCCCTTTGCTTGCACGATGTTCAAGAACATCTGTCCAACCTTGCGTTGTCATGAGAGACGGGCGCCTATTTTGCGCCCGGCGGCTGGCTGAAGCGCAAATACCACTCGCCGGGCTTGCGTTCGGTGACGGTGGTGTTGGGGGTGACCACTGTCACCCAGGTGCGGCCGGGCTTTAGCGGGAAAGGGCGGTTATCCTCGATCTGGAATTTGATGGGGCCGGCATCTTCGGTGTTCCATTCGATGTGGTACACCTGCCCGTCGCGGAAGAGCAGGGCTTTACCGGAAAGCCCATGTTCCAGATGAATATCGAGATTGGTCGGCGAAATCACGTCGTGGCGGGTGAAGAGCACGATGATATTTTCGAATTGCAGTTGCCGGCCGGTCAGTCGTTCCACTTCAGGGTGCAAGAGTCCCGCCGCCGCTTCGCTGCCCTCGTCCACATACCGCCAGTAGGATTGTGAAAGCGGGTCATACACCCAGCCGCTCTGATTCAGCCAGGCGATGAACACATCCAACCGTGTGGCGGGGGAACCTCCTGCGGGCGGTTGGGCATCGAAGACGTTGTTCGAGTAGGCGGCTGCCGTTTGCGGGTCCCGGCGTTCCTCGGCAAGTTGGCGCATGGTGGAAATATCGAGCATGTAGCCGCCGCCCTGAATGTTGTGATCCACAAAGGCGCACTTGGGCAGTTCCACCAGCACTTCGGCGGAGGCGTAGGCATAGATGAGGCAGGAACCGGGGAAGGATTCCGCAAGGTCGGCATAAACCAGCCTGCCGGAGCGCACCGGTCCCACGCGGGCCGGGGGAAGATCGGAGGAAGGAACAGGCTCGTGGCGCAGACTCAAGCCCAGGTCCAGATCGAGAAGCGGAGCGGAAACCTCCACCGCTTCGCTCCACCCGGAGGCTGGGTCCACATCACTATCCTTTGTCTCATCTCCGGCATCTTTCTGCACAAAGTCCATCCCCGCCGGTTTTTCGAAAGCGACGAAGTAGCGTCCGGCCTCGACGTTGAAGCCATAGAAGCCGTTGCTGTCGGTGGAGGTTTGTTGCAGCAGGTTGCGTTCGGCATCGTATAAGTTCACGCACACGCCGCCGACGCCGCGCTCCCAATCATCCTGCAGGTGATTCTGATTCGCATCCAGCCAGACGCGGTTGCCGAGCAGCAAGCCGCTTTGTTCGAACGGTTCGCGCCTGACCGGGCAGGAGCCAGCCGGGGGTGCCTCGGGCGCCGGAAACTCGCCATAGAAGACGGTGAGATAGCGGGTGGTGCCTTCCGTGATGTAGATTTCGAACACGAACGGAGCGAAGGACGGTCCTGCCTGCGGGCGGGCCGTGACCGGGAAGGTGGAGATGGAAACCAGCACGGCTGGCAGTTCGAGCAGGGAGGGGTCGGCAACCTGCAAGCCGGTGAGCGGGTTTACGGCTGGGGGAGGGGTGGCAAGGCGGGGCGGCGTGAAAGTCGCCTCAGGGCTGGGCGGAGAAGAGGGTTGGAGGGTGCTGGGCGCGGAAGAGGAAGGTTCGGTTCTGCTTCCGCTGGTTTGCCCGCAGCCGCCTGTCAGAAGCAGTGCCAGGCACAGCCAGAAGAAGCGCTTACCGCATCTTTTGAAATTCATTCCTTACACGCTCGAATGTCACTTCCAGCGCCTCCGGTAGGACGCGCGTATGCCCAACGGTGGACATGAAGTTGGTGTCGCCTTTCCAGCGCGGAATGATGTGAATGTGGACATGTCCCAGCACGCCTGCGCCTGCTGCCTCGCCCATGTTCACCCCTACGTTGAAACCATGCGGTTTGTAAATGTTTTTCAGGACGGAGGTGCATTGCGAGGTAAGTTCCATCATCTCGGCGCGGGTTTCGGGGTCGAGTTCTTCGAGGCTGGAGACATGTTGAAAGGGGTTGACCATCAAATGTCCGCTTGTGTAGGGATAGCGGTTGAGGATGACGTAAGCGCGTTTGCCGCGGTAGGCAATGAGGTTTTCTGCGCTGTCGGGCAGGGCTTGTGCGTTGCAAAATACGCAGCCTTCTTTGTCGTTGTTTTCGATATATTTCATACGCCAGGGTGACCAGAGGTGATTCATAGTAGTCGAATTGTAGCAGAGAAATGCCGGGCGTGCTTTGGTTGATGCGGCTGGAACTTTTTCGCCGGAGCAATACGGTTAAGTGAGTTACAATTTCACCCAAGCCATGAACAAACTTATCGTTGTCGTTGGTCCAAGCGGCGCCGGTAAGACCTCCCTCGTCCAGGCGCTTGCCAGCAGCGGAGATTTTCAAACCGCCCTCGAGCAGCACGCCGAACGTCCGTTTCAGGCAAGGGCAAAGGAGGACCGGCGTTCCCTCTTCCCCAACCAGATGGATTATCTATTGCTGCGCGCCGAGCAGGAACGTGAGCTGCGCAGCGCGTCCAAAATGGGATTGATGGACGGCGGGCTTGACCTGGACTTTCACGGTTTCACCCGCCTCTTCCTGCACCGCGGCTTGCTCAGCCACGCTGAATTTGATCTGTGCCGCCGCTTCTACATCTTCGCCCGCGCCTGCCTGCCGCCTCCCGATCTCATCGTCCGCTTGAGGGCGGCTGAAGAAACAGTAGCAGTTCGAATGTCCAGCAGGAAGCGTATTAACCTCGCCAGCGCCGAAGATACTGCCTTGTTCGAATCCTTTTTGGATGAATGGCTTGCGGGGCTTCCGTCCGATCAAGTTCTCGAATTGGATGTCACACACGAAAGTTTGGACTACAATCGCAGCGTACAAACGGTGCTGCGTAAAATTTCCCAACTCAGAGGAGAGACGAATGTACACGACCGATCAGTATGAAGGCATCCTGGCAGAAACCGTCACCCTGCCGGGCGCCAACGGCGATTGGATCAACGCCTTCTTTGCGCGCCCGATCGGCAAAGGTCCCTTCCCCGCATTGGTGCTGGCACATCACATGCCCGGCTGGGACGAATGGTACCGCGAAACGACGTTCAAGTTTGCGCTTCACGGTTATGCCACGATTACCCCCAACCTGTACTTTCGCGCCGGGCATGGCACGCCCGAAGATGTTGCCGCAAAGGTCCGCGCCGATGGCGGCGTGCCGGATGATCAGGCTGTGGGCGACCTGGCAGGCGCGATGCGCTACCTGCGCTCGCTTCCTTACGTCAACGGCAAGGTGGGTATCTTCGGCACCTGCTCCGGCGGACGGCATGCGTACCTTGCCGCCTGCCGTGTGCCAGGCTTCGACGCGATTGTGGATTGCTGGGGCGGGAACGTGGTCATGCCGCCGGAAGCCCTGAATGAAAAGCGTCCTGTCGCGCCCATTGATTACACCAAAGACCTTTCCTGTCCCATCCTCGGTTTGTTTGGCAATGACGATACCAGTCCCAGCCCCGAACAAGTGAATCAGCACGAAGCCGAATTGAAGAAATATGGCAAGGAATACGAGTTTCACCGCTACGACGGCGCCGGGCACGGCTTTTTCTACTACATCTACAAAGCCTACCGTCAGGAACCGGCAATGGACGGCTGGAAGAAGGTTTTTGCCTTTCTGGAAAAACATCTTGCGCAGGTCTATTAGATTTTTCGTAACTGCCTACCTGTCACTGCGAGCGAGCGCAGCAAGCGTGGCAGTCTCCCCGCAAATGCGGAGATTGCGCCTCGGGCGAGCCTCAGCGTGGCCCTTTGGGCTGGGTCTCGATACGGGCGAGAAGAACACTCGCCCTACTCGACCATCTGCCCTCGCAATGATACACAGTGGCAGGTTTCTTCCCCCTTTTGGCTGACGGTAGGCAGGTACGATTTTTCACCGCAGAGCGCGCGGACAGACTTTCTCGAACATCTTGATTTACGAGACCCCCTCAAACAGAAAAGGATAAGCATCCATGTGCACCATGATTGTGGAAAAAGTGAAAATAGAAGGCAGCGGCAAAGGAACAGGCGGCTGGTTCAAACTTGAGGGCGCCAACGTCTCCTACGACCATCCCTTCGATGCTCCCTACGAACATGCCCTCAACATTGACTTCGTCAACGAAGCGCTCGGACCTTCCGCCCGCGTTGCCGTCGAATTGAGCGAAAACGCCGCCCGCGCCCTTGCCCACACCATCCTCCATGTGCTGGAGCAGGCAGAGGCAGGCGGTCACATTGTGCGTGAACCCATCTCTTCCTCCACAAGGTAACAACCATGACCTCGAAAACTATCATTGAAATGGAAGCCAAAAGCGGTCAGCGGGACGAGTTGCTCAAAGTCCTGTTGGAGATGCACGAACAGCGGCGGAACGCGCCCGGCTTCATCGGCTTTAGCCGCTACGAAGTGATTGACGACCCGGACAAAATCATCGAAATCACTGAATGGACAAGCGCCGAAGCGCGGCAGGCATGGCTGGAAAAAAGCATGTCTTCCGGCATCTTTCAGCGGCTCATTCAAACCCTCAAGCAGCCGTTCAAAGCCGTTACCGTCCGCCAAATTGATTAACTGATGTTACGCACCGTCCCGAAGGTTTAGAGCGAAGGCATATCTGATTCTCGAGAACCTTCGGGACATTCCGCGTAAGGTGAGTGATTAACAGATGCTACGGCTTTTTCTGCTCTTCATCATCCTGCTCCTTGCAGGGTGCGCGCCGTCCGCTGCTCCGTCGTCCCTGCCGCCTTCTCCGCTTGCGCCTGTGGTTACCCCCACCGCAACCTTCACGCCGGCTCCCCGCCCCACCCTGCCCGGTGACAAAATTGACGTGGGCGGATACCGCCTCTACCTCGATTGCAAAGGCGAAGGCAGCCCAACCGTCATCCTTGAGTCCGGGCTCGATGGCGATGTCACCACCTGGAAGGATGTGCATCCCGCCGTTTCCCAATTCACCCGCGTCTGCCGCTACGACCGTGCCGGCCTGGCTCACAGCGATTACGGTCCGACCCCGCGCGACGCCGAAATGACCGCTCAGGACTTGCACACCCTCCTCAACCGCGCCAACGTCCCGCCGCCCTACATCCTGGTGGGGCATTCCTTCGGCGGTCTGCTCATCCGCCGTTACCAGCATGATTTTCCTGAAGAAGTGACGGGCATGATTTTTGTGGATGCCGTCCACGAAGACTGGTGGCAGGAGGCGCTCGCAGTGCTCCCGCCCGCTTCTGCCGACGACCCGGCCCGCCTCGCCTCTCTTCGCCTTTACCTCACCGACGGCTGGCGTGACCCCGCCGGCAACTTCGAAGCCATGAACCTTCCCGCCGTTGTGGAGCAAATCCACGAAACGGGCAGCCTCGGCGACTTGCCTGTCATCGTGCTTACGGCTGAAAACTTCACCGTGCTCAACCCTGGCCTCCCGCCGCAGGTCGAATCTGCGCTGGCAGCCCTGTTCAAAGAACAACAAGCCCGCCTTGCTGCGCTTTCCACCCGTGGGAGACAAATCATCGTCCCCCAAACAGGACACAACATCCCTCGCCAAAACCCAGCCTCGGTCGTGGACGCGATTCAAACCCTCCTTGAAGGTCAATAACTCACACCTTACGCAGCCGATTGTGAAGTACAATCCGCACAGGTGTCATCTTATGAGCGATACGACCATCATCATTATCAGTATTCTCGCCTTCTTCCTTATCATCTTTGGCGGCACGGCATGGCTGTTTTTCGTTTATTTCCCACACAAGACTCTCTCCCTCGCCAAAGAACTGGCATCCACCGTAAAGAACACCTTTGGGCTGACCCCGCAGGTGACCATCAACCAGAAAATCATCTACAACCGCACCAATGAAATTTTGCAGCTGGCAATGATCGAACAGGATTTCGAAGTCGAGCACGAAACCAGCGATTCCCTGCTGGGGAGTGTGAAGCAGATTCACCTGCGCGGCGCTTACCGTGCGAAAATCGGCTTCGACCTGCAGAAAGGCTTCAACATCAAAGTTCACCGCAGCGGCTTCTTCAAACCGGGGCAAATCACCCTGGAATTGCCTCACGCCGAGATTCTTTCCATCGAACCGTTGAACATCGAGAAACACACCACCTCCGGGCTGATTAACTGGGTCACCAAAAAGGACATCGAAACCGCCATGCAGGAACTTGCCGCCCTCGCTCAGGATAAAGCCTCCAAACTCGATATGCTTGCCGATGCCGAAAAACGCATCGAAAACCGCCTGAACGAAGCGCTCCTGCCCAAACTGGTCAATTTTCAACTCGAGCATCAAATCAAGTTCCTTGAAACAGAACCCCCTCAAAGCGCCCCCCGCAGCAACCAGGCGCCCCTGCTGACATCCGACACCGTTTCCTGACCTGCCCCGTCATTGCGGCAGCGTGCCTGCGCCGCACAACCCACAATCGCCATCGGAGGAGTTGAAAAATGACCAATGAAGTGCTTTCCGCTTTGCTCGGCGCTTTCGTCGGCGCCTTCGTAACCGGCGTCTTCAGTTGGTGGATCCAAAACGTGGAGCAAAACCGCAGCAGACGCGAAGAACTGCGAAACATCACCATGCAGCTCATCGAACTGCGCGACAAATTCAACAACGAAGTTTCCGCCATGCCGGATGCGGGGAAAAGGGAAACGGCTTCCATCTTCATCAACAACAAACGGCAGATCTATCTGGAATCGGCAATCAACATTACAAGACAAATCCCCAAACAGGTCGCCTCCTCCGAATATGCTTTTCTGGCATTTGAATTCATGGCTGACGCCAACTTCAAACAAGCGGAAGAATTCTACAAAAAAGCGGTCAGCGCCGCAAAATTTACCCTTGCCCGCATCATTGCCCTGAGAGCCATAGGAAGTTTCTACTTTCTGCAAAGCCCGCTGCGCAACTTTGAACTCGGACGCAAATACTTCAAAGAGGCGGTGGATTTGCTCTCCAACCCCTCAGACGCTTACTCCCTCTATACCCAAGGATACACCTACGAAACCTGGGGCTTGCAGGAACTTGCCAACGGCTTCGAACTGGAAGGCAGATCCAAAATAGACAGCGCCCGCAAGTATTACCGCGACCTGCCCAACAACTACCCGCTCAAGGCTTCGGCGCTCGAAGTGCTAGAAAACAAAGTACGTCAGGCGGTTGGCGGCGCCTCTCCTGCCCTGGAGAATACCTGAACCAGGTAATACCGCCCGCGATTGAGTCATCCATACCCACATGAACCAACTCAGAACCGTCTCCCAAATCATCGAACCGCAAATTGCCATCGAGGGGGCGGGCGTGCGCCTGCTGCGCTCCTTTGCCCCCAAAGTCAGCAATTTGTTCGACCCCTTTCTGCTTTTCGACCATTTCGCTTTCAACGATCCGCTCGAAGGACCCATCCGCGGCTTTCCCATGCATCCTCACCGCGGCATCGAAACCGTCACCTACATGCTTGAAGGCGCCACCGCCCACCGCGACAGCCTCGGCAACCAGGACCTCATTGGTCCCGGTGACGTGCAGTGGATGAGCGCCGGGCGCGGCATTCTGCACGAAGAAATGCCCCGCCGCGGCGAAAGCGGAAACATCTACGGCTTTCAACTGTGGGTCAACATGCCTGCACGGCTCAAGATGTCTCCTCCGCAGTATCGCGGCGTGACTGCCGACACCATCCCCACCTACGAGAACGACGGCGTCAAAATTCGCATCGTGGCAGGGACGGTAGATGGCATCACCGGCCCCGTCACCGACATTGCCGCCTCGCCTCTTTACATGGACGTGGAACTGAATCCCGGCTGCGAATGGCATTTTCCCATCCCCCGCGGACACACCCTCATCGCTTACGTCTTCAAGGGCGAAGGCGTCTTTGCCGATGAAACCGTCAACGCCGTGAAAATGGTCAGGTTTTCCGATGGTGACCATATCGCAGTCAAGACCGAAAACGCCCCCGTGCGCTTTATGCTCATGGCGGGCGCGCCGTTCAAAGAGCCTATCGTGCCGTATGGTCCCTTCGTAATGAACACCCTCGAAGAGATTCAACAAACGCTGAAAGAACTGCGTAACGGAACCTTCATCAAATAGACTTTTGGACGGTGACTTACACCGTGTGACCCAACAAATGCCTCGAGCGCTCCCGCAGCACAAGATTATGAAGTTTTACAAATGAATTCCGTAACCGCGCGCAGTCGGCGTTCTCTTACGCCGACGGGCGCGTAAGCCTGCCCTGAGCCTGCCGAAGGGAGAACGCGCCCTACGCAAGCATTACCGAAACATTTTCTCAAAGATCATTATCTTGTGCCCCCACGATAACCAGCAACCTTCATGCTGTGCTGCAAAACACCAGGCTTGGAGTACTGGCATCACTTGGGAAAGTGCAAAAGCCTGTGCTGCGGCGGGGAGGCAGTGCATCGCGCCGCGTTTTTATACCACCTCCGCTATACCATTCAGGGAAAAGACCAATGACCAAAATCCTCTACGGCGAACGCATCGCAAAACTTGGCAAACTCCGCCTAGGCTGTTCCGCCGCCATCTTCGATGAACACGGGAAAGTGCTGCTCACCCGCCGGCGGGATAACGGTCAATGGTGCCTGCCGGGCGGCGCCGTGGAAGCGGGGGAGTCGGTGGCTGAGGCGTGTGAAAGAGAAGTTTGGGAAGAAACAGGGCTGAGGGTCCGTGTGAAGCGACTGGTTGGGGTGTACAGTCATCCCGATCAACTCACCGTCTATTCCGAGACCGATCAATTCCACATTATTGTCCTGCACTTTGAAGCAGAAATTATCAGCGGCGAACTGGGCTTGAGCGACGAAACCTCCGCTTTCGGCTATTTTACGCTGGACGAAGTGGAAGGGCTGGAGATGCTTGGGCGGCACAAGGAACGAATCCTTGATACGCTGGCGAATCAAAAAGAGGCGTTCGTGCGCTGATTAGAGTTTCAGCCACCACACGCCGGTACATTCGGGCAGGATCACCCAGCCGTTGTTTCTCACCTTGTCCCCCAGTTCATCGCCGAAAAAAAAGCGTGACAGTTCCTCCGCCTCTTCGAGCGACTCAAACTTGTAATCCGTGCGGATCCATTTTTTCTGAAAACCTGTTTCATCTAACCACGGATAAAACTCCCGCAGATGTTCCAGCACTATCGGCGTCTCATTTCCCGTCCCCAGCGATTCGAACAAGACGATAAAGCCGCCCGGTCTTAAGATGCGTTTCATTTCGCCCAGCCATGTGTCCAGTTCCTTCCGCCATGAGGCGGGATTCCACACTGCCAGGTAACTCACGCTCCAGCCGGAAACAGCCAAGTCGGCGCTGCCATCTTCCAGCGGCAGCCGGCGGTGATCGGCGATCTCGGCTTTCCAGTTGGATAACCCGCTGGCTTGCAGTTTTTGGCGGCACACACGCAGCATCTCTTCCGAGACATCGAACGCCCGCACAGACCTGGCTCGCGGCGCCAGCATCACTGCAAGGCGCCCCGTCCCTGCGCCTAGGTCGAGGATATCCAACCCGTCGGGGTTGATAATCTCCTCCAGCGCCTTGAGGATGTTGCCCTGATAGTCCTCGCGGGAGATTAATGCTTCATAGCGTTCCCCATCGGTTTGATAAATTTGTCTTTGCCGGTCAGCCATGCGATTCTCCGTTTTTGCTATACTTGGGCAATTCTACTTGACAAAGGTGATCCATGGCTCTCTCCCCTTCGGCACAAAAAATTCAGGATCTTCTCCGTTCCCTTGGTTACAACTACACCGTCATCGAGCATGCCGAGTCCACCCGCACCGCGCAGGAAGCTGCCGAGCGCGCCGGGTGTGAACTGGGGCAAATTGTCAAATCGCTGATTTTCAGGGGCAAGGTATCGGGCAAGCCGCTCATTGTGCTGACCAGCGGCGCAAACCGCGTGGACGAGAGGCGCATCAGCGAATATGCCGGCGAAGCCATCGGCAAGGCAGATGCCGATTTCGTGCGCGCCGTGACCGGTTTTGCCATCGGCGGTGTGCCGCCTGTTGGGCATTTACAAAAAATCGAAACCTACATGGATGAGGACTTTTTGCAATACGAAACCGTTTGGGCGGCGGCAGGCACCCCCAACGCCATCTTTGAACTCAAAACTTCTGATTTGCAAAAAATGACGGATGCCAAGGTCGTGCGGGTAAAGTGACCTTCGCCTCTTCGCGGGGAGGCTATTTTTTACGCGGCAAAAACTCGAACGGCGGACGCTGGTTAAGTTTCAACAGGCTGGCGCCCATCTCTCCCACCGCCAGCGCCGAAAGCGAACCTGTATCGCACCCCAGCCGCTGAAAGTGGTCGAGCGGCAGGCCGATGTAGTGGGCAATCGCCAGTTTGATGGGGTCGGCATGCAGGACGCACGCCACAATATCCTGCGGCTTGTGCTTGGCAAGAATGGCATCGAGCGCACTCACAACGCGCGTCTGACATTCGTAGAAGGTCTCACCGTTTGGGAACTTTGCCCGCGCCGGCGCCCGCTGGATGACCCTCCAGTATTTATACAGCGCCAGCCTTTTCAGGGACTTTCCCTGCCAGTCGCCGATGTCGGTTTCGAGCAGCCCTTTTTCCATTTGCACGGTCAATCCTGTCGAAGCCGCAATAGGCGCGGCTGTTTCCATTGCCCGTTCCAGCGGGCTTGCATAAATGGCTTTGATGGGGACATCTTTCAACGCTTCGCCCAACGCCTGAGCCTGTTTCTGTCCATGCGGGTTGAGATGCACCCCGGGCAGTCTTCCCGCGAGGCGGTGGGTTTTGGTGAAGTCGTTTTCGCCATGACGGATGAGAAGAAGGAGGGGCATATCGCTGTTATTCCTCGAAAAAAATGGGGCGTTGGCTTACCCACCCTGTTGTACGTTGGCTGTTCATTTGATCTTCCGCTTCATTTCCTGGATTTGTTCCTCGCTCATGGCGGGGATATTTTCCACCCTGCTGATGCCCAATGCCTTGCGCTGCGCCTCGCGCCACTTTTCCAGCCGCGCCGTGACTTCAGCCTCGTAACCCTCCTGTGATGGAGCGTAGAAGTAAGTGCCGAGCAGTCTCTTGGGCAAATATTGCTGCGGCACGAAATGACCTTCGGCATCGTGCGGGTAAACGTACTCCTTGCCATGACCAAGCGCAGCGGCATCGCGGTTGCCGTCCATGAGGTGGCGCGGCACCGAAATTTGCCCTTCTTCTTCGATTTTTTTCATGGCTTTGAAGTATGACCCCGCGCTGTTGGATTTGGGCGCAGTGGCGAGGTACAGAGTCGCTTCGACGAGGGGGTAAATGCCTTCCGGCAAGCCAACGTAATCGAAGGCTTGCGCGGCGGAGGCGGCCACCACCAGTCCCAGCGGGTCGGCAAGGCCGATGTCTTCGCCAGCCAGAATAATCAGCCTTCTGAGGATGAATTTGGGGTCTTCGCCGGCGTAGATCATTTTTGCCAGCCAGTAGAGGGCGGCGTCGGGGTCGCTGCCGCGCACCGATTTGATGAAGGCACTGATGGTGTCGTAGTGGGCGTCGCCGTCTTTGTCGTATAGCACTGCGCGGCGTTGAATCGATTCCTGCGCCACTTCCAGGGTGATGTGGATGACGCCATCGGTATCGGGCGGGGTGGATTCGACGGCGAGTTCGAGGGCGTTGAGGGCGTTGCGGGCGTCGCCAGAGGCAACTTCGACGAGATGGGCGCGGGCGTCGGGATCGAGCAGGATGCGTTTGTTGCCGTACCCGCGCTCTTTGTCGTTCAGGGCGCGGTCGAGGAGGATACCTGTCTCCTCCTGGTTCAAACTGCGAAGTTGGAAGACGCGCGAACGCGAAATCAATGCCTTGATGACTTCGAAGTAGGGGTTTTCGGTGGTGGCGCCGATGAAGGTGACGACTCCCGCTTCGACGTGCGGCAGAAGCGCATCTTGCTGGGCTTTGTTCCAGCGGTGGACTTCGTCCACGAAGAGGATGGTGCGTTGGTTGTGCAGGCGGCGGTGTTCCAGGGCTTCGTCAATCACGGCGCGCAGTTCGGCTTTGCCCGCAAGGATGGCGGAGATGGTGACGAAGCGGCTTTTGGTGGTGTTGGCGATGACCTGGGCGAGGGTGGTTTTGCCGGTGCCGGGCGGTCCCCAGAGGATGATGGATGAGAAGAGACGGTCTGCTTCGATGGCGCGGCGCAGGAGTTTGCCCTTGCCGACGATATGTTCCTGCCCGACGAATTCCTCCAGCGTGCGCGGACGCATGCGCGCGGCAAGCGGCGCTTCGTTTTTCATCCGCTCTTGAAGGGCGTGATCGAAGAGATCGGTCATGCTGGGGATTATAGCAGGGGGCGGGGCGGGGAGGAGGATAAAGCGCCGGGGAGGAAAAGGCTGTTTGGGCAGAAGCAGGCTGCGGCGCAGCGAGAAGCGCGGGTCACATTTGCCCGGTGCGGTAGTGACTCTGGTTGACCAGGTAAATCCCAATCAGCGCGACAGTCCCGCCAATCCCCTGCCAGAGATTGGGAATTTCTCCCAGCAGTGGAATAGCCAGCAGGGTGGTGACCACCGGCTGCAGGACCATGGTGGGGGCAACGATGGACGCAGGCAGATGACCGAGGGCGTAGGCAAGCGCCATGTAGCCGATGAGTTGGGAGACCAGGGCAGTGGCGATGAAGACAACCCAGGTGCGGGTATCGAAGCCGCTGAGGGGGGTGTGCATGAGCAGGTTGACGATGAAGAGCGTGAGGCTGGCGCCAATGCCGACAAGCCAGATGTGTGCGAGGGGGGTGAAGTGGGCGCGGCTTTTTTCGGTGAAGAGGAAGTAGCCGCCGTAGAAGAAGCCGGTGAAGGCTGCCATCAGGTCGCCGATGCCGAAGCGGGGGTGCAGGAGGAAATCGGCGCCCATGATGAGTGCTGCCCCGGTGAGTGTGACAACCAGCCCGCGCCAGAAGGCGGGCGCGAGCTTTTGTTTGAGGATGAGCCAGGCGCCTAGCGCCACCCACAGCGGAGCGGTGTTGCCCAGCAGGGTGGCGTTGGCGGCGGTGGTGAAGGAAAGAGCAGTGGTCCACAGGGCGAGGTCGAGGGCGGTGAAGACGCCCGCCAGAAGGGGGAAAAGCAGGGCAGAGGCGCGAAGCGCGCGCTGTTCGGCTGGGCGCGCCAGCAAGAAGGGCGCCAGCATGAAGATGGAGAAGAACATGCGGTAGAAGGCGGTGACGGGACCCGGAGCGTTTGCCCAGCGGACGAACATGGCAGAGAAACTGAGCGCCAACACGCCGACGCCCAGCGCGAGGTAGGCAGGGATGTTTTTACTTGGCATGGGGGTTATTGGATTTGAAGGCGGTCGAGGATGGCTGGCAATTCCAGCAGGGTGGAGAGGCTCGCATCGGGCTGGACCGATTCCTGCTTCTCCATTTCGGCGCTGGCGCGGCGGCTGATCCAGATGCCGTAAATGCCCGCTTCCTGCGCGCCGCGGATGTCGGCAACGAGGTTGTCGCCGACCATGACGGCTTCGCTGGGCGGACAGTACCAGTGGGAGAGCGCCAGTTCGAAGATGCGCGGGTGTGGTTTGCGGTAACTGCAGGCGGCGGAGGTGAGGATGAAGTCGAAGTAGTCTGTAATGCCGAAGCGGCGCGCCAGTTGCTGCACGTCTTCATCGTCGCCGGCGTTGGAGATAATTCCCAGGTGGTAGCCGAGGGAGTGTAACTGCTGAAGGGCGGGGATGGCATCTTCTTCCAGCGCCCAGTTGCTTTGGGTGACGGAAAAGAGCGTATCCAGCGCGCGGCGGATGGTGAGTGAGGGGATGTCTTCGTAGCCTTTTTCATGGAGCAGTTCACGCAGGACGAAGGTGTAGGTGGTTTCGAGCAGGTCTTGCTCGCGCTGCTTGAAGTATTCATCCAGCCGTTTGCGGAATTCGGTGGGAAAGGTATTGAGGTTGATTTCCAATCCCTGTGAGCGAAGGTAATCGGTGAGCGCTTCGTCTGCCTTGGCGATAATGGGCGCCCAGTCCTGGCGCCCGTACATGAGCGTCCCGCCAAAGTCGAAGAGGACAGCGCGAATGAGGTTGCGGGGCATGGGGGGTATTTTACTTTGTTCGGTGAAAAAGGGAGAAGGAGGGATTAGTTTGCGCGCGGTTCCTGGGTGAGCGGTTTTTGCGGCAGTGTGGTGACGAGCACTTTATCCACGCGGCGGCCGTCCATGTCAATCACTTCAAAGTTGTAGTTGTTCCATTCAAAGTGATCGGTCACCTGTGGAACGCGCCCAAGCGACATCATGACGAAGCCGCTCAGGGTTTCGTATTCGTCTTCGTGGGGCAGGGAGGTGAAGCCGAAGATTTTCTTGAACTCGTCAATTTCGAGCATTCCGTCCAGCAGCCAGGAGCCGTCCTGCCGCTGTGTGGCTTGTGGTTCGTCCTGTTCCATTTCGCCCACAATTTCTTCGAGAATGTCGTTGATGGTCAACAGCCCTTGCAAGCCGCCGAACTCATCAATGACGAGGAGTATGTCGGTGCCTTTTTCTTTGAGGATTTCCAGTGCGCGCGATGCCAGCATGGTTTCGGGGATGTAAAAGGCTGGGCGCAGCAGGTCTTTGAGGTTGATGGATTCTCCTTTCAGGCTTGGCACCAGCAAATCCCTGGCTTTGACGATTCCGAGGATGACATCCAGCGTACCTTGCCGCACCGGGAAGCGCGAAAAATCGTTGGCTGCAATCTTTTCGCGGATTTCCTCGATGCTGTCTTCAATATCGAGCCAGACGATGTCGGTGCGGGGTGTCATGATGGAATAAACGCGCTGGTCGCCGAGGCTGAACACACCTTCCACCATTTCCTGTTCTGCCTCATCGAAGATGCCCGCCTGCGTTCCCTGGTCAATCAGCAATTGGATTTCTTCCTCCGTCACGGGAGGTTCGTTTCCGGGCTTGATCCCCAACAGCTTTAGCATTAACTCCGTCAATTTTCCAAGCAGCCATACGAATGGGGAAAAAAGCTTTGAAACAACGACCATCGGACCGCCCATGACGGACGCAATTCGTTCCGGGTCGTGCAGGGCAATTCGTTTCGGGACGAGTTCGCCCAGCAGGATCGAGAGGAAGGTAATGCTGATGACCACGATGCCCAACGCGATGGAGTCCGCATAAGCGGTCAACATGGGAATCCGCTCAATCGCATTTCCCAAAGGTTCCGCCAGTCTCGCGCCGCCGATCGCGCCAGTGAACACCCCCACCAACGTGATGCCGATCTGGATGGTCGAGAGGAACAGGTTGGGATTCTCGATCAATTGAAGAGCGTTTTTTGCGCCCTTGTCGCCTTCGTTGACGCGCTGTTGAAGGCGCGCCTTGCGCGACGAAGCGACGGACATTTCGGACATTGCCAGGATTGCGTTGATCAGGATAACAGCCAGGATTATTAGTATTTCTGAAGTGATATTCATCGAGAGTTATTGGAATTGATTCGGCAGTTTATGCGCGGGAATTGGTTTGCCGCGGTTAAAGCGCGGCAAGCCCGCTGACCAGCGTCAGCGGGATGATGAGGTGTGTGTTGAAAATCTTCGCTATCTAGGGGAACTTCGTCTGACATGATCCACTGGACTTTTCTGCGCCCCCTATTGTACTATGAATCGCCTCTTATGCGACCTTTATCTGGTGATTACCCACATCTCGCGCGTAGGGCGCATTCTCTAATGCTCCCATCAGCGTTAGAGAACGCTTCCTACGCGTTGTGGGTAATTACCAAACCTTTATGCCTGATCCTGTTTCGACGCTTCCCACCACCCACGCGGCTTGACCCAACTCCCGCGCCCGGGCGGTGAATGCCCCCAGCCTTTCCTGCGGCACCCCGAGCAAGAGACCGCCGCTCGTCTGCGGGTCGAACAGGAGCATCTGGCTTTCCTCATCGAGCGAGTCTGCGAATTCCACCTTTGACTCGAAGAAGCCCTTGTTATCGAACGCGCCGCCGGCGAAACATCCCTTTTCGGCGTATTTCCTGGCGCAGGAGATGAAAGGAATGCTGGCAAACTTGAACTTCAACCCAACTCCTGAAGCATCCGCCATTTCCATGGCATGACCGAGCAGGCTGAAACCGGTAATATCAGTGGCAGCCCGCAAATGGAATTCATTGGCAATCTGCGCTGCTTTGTCGTTCAGCCGTTTCATCCACTCTACCGCTTCGCGCACGTCTGCCTCGTCTGCCTGCTCGCGCTTCAGGGCGGTGGTGGTGACGCCTATCCCAAGCGGTTTGGTCAGCACCAGCGCATCACCCGGCTGCAGCCCGCCTTTGCTCAACATCTTCTGCGGGTGGACAAAGCCGATCACCACCAAGCCATACTTCGGCTCTTTGTCTTTGACCGTATGACCTCCCGCGATGACCACGCCCGCCTCGCGCGCTTTTTCTGCGCCGCCGCGAATGATTTCGCTGGAGATTTTGGGAGGCAGGTTATCGGGCAGGGCGGCAACGTTCAACGCTAGGAACGGACGCCCTCCCATGGCATACACGTCCGAGAGGCTGTTGGCGGCGGCGATAGAGCCGTAATCATAGGCATCGTCCACCACCGGCGTGAAAAAGTCGGTGGTCACGACGATGGCTCGCTCATCATCCAAACGCCAAACAGCCGCATCGTCCGGTTCGCGCAGACCCACCAGCAGGTCTGGGAAGGAAGCGGCATCGAAGATAGTTTTGATGGGACGCAGAACCTGCGTCAGCGCCTCCGCGCTTAGTTTAGACGCTCAACCCGCACAGGCGGAAAGTGTCGTGAGGCGGATTTCGCGTCCGGTTTGAGGAATGGGCATGGTTTTGAAAACGAAGAAAGTGGAAAGTAGAAAGTGGCGGGCGATTCTTTCTCACTTTCTACTTTCCTTGAATGGACAAGAGTTTACGGCGTTGAGGGCGTCGTGGATGGGATGGTGGTGGTGTTGGGCAGGGGCAGGATGAACTGGTTGCCGCTGGGGATGAAGATGGTCTGTACGCCCGGCGCGAGTTTGAGGATGTATTGATATTGCAGAATTTGCGGGTTATTCTGAAGGGATTGACCGATCAACTCATTGGCTTTTGCTTCCGCTTCAGCCTGGATGAGCCGCGCTTCTGCCGCGCCCTTCGCCGCAATCACGGCCGCATCTGCCTGACCCTGCGCCACCTGGCGGGCTTGTTCGGCTTCCTGCTTTTTCTGTTCGACGACGAATTTGGCTTGAAGCGCCTGCTGTTCGGCAATCTGTTTCTGTTCGATGGATTGAGCGTATTCTTCGGTAAAGGTAATATCGCGCAGGACGAAATCCACCAGCGTCAGGCCGTTCTCGCTCATCACTTGCCGCAGTTGGTCGCTGATCAGGCTGGTCATTTCGAAGCGTTTGGTGCTGATCACTTCCTCCACGCGGTACTGCGAAACAGCATCGCGGATGATGCCGCGCGCCTGCGGCAGGATCAGGTCATCCTGATAGCGGCGCTGCCAGGTTTTGTGAATTTGGATCACAGCCGAAGGTTCGATGCGATAGATGACCGATGAATCGACAAAAATGCGCTGCCCGTCGGAGGTGCGCGCCTCGACGGTGATCAATCCCTGGGTTTCGCCTTCGCTTGCTGTCCGTGCCATGGTGAAGGTTTGGGTGGTGGTGGGGTAGAGTTCCACCCGTTCTACAAAGGGAACGATCCAGTGCAGGCCGGGCAGCAAAGGCTCCGGGCGTAAACCGCCTTCGCCGAGAACAGTGATGACCACGCCGGCATGAGTCGGTTCGATAAAGACCAGCCCGGCGCCAGCCACCGTCAGCACAATTGCCAGCACCAGCACCCCCAGCGCCAGCGAGGAAATGCCTTTGGTGCCTTGTTTACGGCTGGCGCGGGTAATTGCCAGCGCGCCCAGGCCGATGACCGCCATCCACGAAAACCCTGCAAGCGCTTTGATAAATTCCGCTATGTTCATTGTTCCTCCAATTGCTAGTTGAAATTATTATACCGCCATGATAGCATAGCGCCATGCACGCCGGTAGAGGACAGGTCGTTGAGTTGATTTTGGACGCCGAAGAAGTGCATGCGCGGATTGCCTGCCCGGCGCATCTGGTTCCGCAGCCTGGGCAATATGTGCTTGCCTCGAGCGCCTCGGTTTCGGACCTTTTGCCTGTGCCCCTTTTCTCTACGGAATCCACGCCTGGGGGTTTCATTGCCTGCGCGCCCATCCCCTCGTGTTGGGCGCCCGGCACCGAACTTGCCCTTCACGGTCCGCTGGGACGGGGGTTTCATTTGCCATCTGCGGCGCGGAAGGTGGCGCTCATTCCGTTTGATGGAACGGCGGCGCGGTTGAAGGGTTTGGTCGGCCCGGCGCTGCATCAGGGCGCGGCGGTGACGCTGGTGAGCGATGCCGATGAAACAGGGCTGGCAGAAGAGGTGGAAGTGCAGCCTTTTGCCGCGCTGGAAGAAGTGCTGGCGTGGGCAGAGTATACCGCCTGGGATGTGCTGCGGGAGAGTCTGCCGGGGCTGTGGGAAAGGCTGGGAGGGGAGAGACGGGTTGGGGCGGGGAAAGAAGCGCAAATCCTGGTGAGGACGCCCGTGCCTTGTGGAGGCATCGCCGAGTGTGGAGCCTGTGCGGTGCCGGTGAAATCTGCTTTTCGGCTGGCTTGCAAAGATGGGCCAGTGTTCGATTGGCGGGAGGTCTTTGCCTAACTCAGAACCAAATTCTGAAGGAAGTGATGGTAGTGGTGGTCAAGCCCTGATAGTTCACGCTGATTTCGATGGTGACGAGTTCCCCCGGCGTTTGATTGCTGAAATTGAAGGTAACCTGTCCGATGCCGTGCGCGTTGGTAGTGAAGCGGTACTCCTGCGTGGTGCCGTCGGTAAAGCGCACCACGGCTTTGACCGAGGCGTTTTCCAGCGCGTTGGAGGTTTGATCCTGTACGATGACGAAGACGCTCTGCGATCCACTTTTGAGGGTGACGGCTTTCAGCGCGAAGGCGCGCGCCTTGAGTGAAAGCACTTGTTTGATGGAAGCATCCGGCGGCGGGGCAGGGCGCAGATGAGCGGGGTCTTCTTGTTGCAGGTCAAAGTAGAGGCGCCCCAGGTCGGAGATGACCACCCATTTTTCGGCGCCGCGGTCGGCGCGCCACTCGAAGCGCGCCCCCTCGAAGTATTGCACAATCAAGCCGTCTGCCGATTCAAAGGGGGAGATGGGGTTGCCAAATTGGCTGGGTCCGCCATGGGCTTTGTAAAAATCGAGAAAGGTGAAGCAGACGCTGTACCCGCTGGGGTATTTTTCACAGCCGTTGTTGTTTTCGATAGTGAGGGGGCGGCGCGGCTGGTAGGTGAGCGTGCCGAGCGGCGTGAGTTGGATGCGGTTGGCGGCGGTCAGTTCGAAGCGCGCGCGTTGAAAGTATTGCACGGTCTTTCCATCGCGCGCAACGATTTGTTCGGTGATGGGGTAGCCATAGACGAGCAGCGGGTCTTTGGCGGCATTGTAGAACTGTAGAAAAACCCCTTTGACGTAATGTCCCGTTTCTGGGAAATAGCGCACCTCTGCCGACTGTGCTTGCGCCTCATCTCCCGGCGCGAGCAGCAGACTTGCCATGATCAAAACGGATACAGTGAAACGCCAAACCGCTTTCATCGAACTCATTATACTCACAAAAGAGCAGCGGATTTAGAGATGATTTTTCGCGCGCTGCAAGAGCGCCTCCACGATTCGTTCTGCGGCATGACCATCGCCATAGGGATTGGATGCCTTTGCCATGCGGGCGTATTCCGCTTCGTCGTCCAACAACCGCATCGCCTCCTGGACGATGTGCCCGGTCTCTGTTCCAACCAGCCGCAGCGTCCCCGCTTCGACTCCTTCCGGGCGTTCGGTGGTTTGCCGCAGCACCAGCACTGGAATGCCGAAGGTGGGCGCTTCTTCCTGCAAGCCGCCGGAATCGGTGAGGATGAGGCGGGCGCGTTTCATCAGATGCACGAGGGGCAGGTAATCGAGCGGCGGCAGCAGCGTGACGTTTGCCACATCCCGCAGCAGGCGGTTGACCGGCTCCTGCACGTTGGGGTTGAGGTGAACAGGGTACACAATCTGTACATCTCCGCGCTCTGCCAGCCGCCGCAATGCCAGGCAGATATTTTCGAGGGGCTGCCCAAAATTTTCGCGGCGGTGCGCGGTGACAAGGATGAGTTTTTTGGCGCCTGACGGGTGATGTGGTTCGATTCCCAGCCGTGCCAGCAATTCAATGACTTCACCGGGCGTGGGCTGTTCCGCCACGAACTTCAGCGCGTCAATCACCGGGTTGCCGGTGACGACGATGTCCTTTTCCTCAACCCCTTCGTGGAGCAGGTTTCGGCGCGACCAATCGGTGGGGGCAAAGTGCAGGTCTGCCATGGTGGTGGCGAGACGGCGGTTGATTTCTTCGGGAAAAGGATGCCATTTGTTGTGGGTGCGCAGCCCGGCTTCCACGTGACCAAATTTGATGCGGCGGTAGAACGCCAACTGGCAGGTGGTGACGACGGTGGTGGTGTCGCCAACTGCCAGCACCCAATCGGGCTGAACCGCCTCCAGCACCGGGTCGAGATGGAGAAAGATGCCCGCCGTCAACTGCGCCAGCGACTGTCCCTCGCGCATCAGGTCGAGGTCGTAATCGGGGCGAATCTGAAACAACTCCAGCACTTGATCGAGCATTTGGCGGTGCTGTGCGGTGACGCAAACGTGCGATTCGATGCCCGGAGTTTGCGCCAGCAGGCGCACAATGGGCGCCATTTTGACGGCTTCCGGGCGTGTGCCAAATACGGAGAGGATTTTCATTCTTTGGTTGACGACTGACGATTAAACGGATGACTTTTTATCGCCCAGGCGGTGAAATTGGAAGCCCGCCTTCCGCCATGCTTCCCGCTCCCAGCCGTTGACCGTATCTATGGCGATGCGGGCGGGGGTCTGCTGTGCAAGTTGAGCAGGGTCGAGGCGGGTGAATTGGGTGTGCCGCACGAGGAGTAGGATGGCTTCTGCGTGCGCGAGACTCTCTTCCAGGCTGGAGGCGATGTGGATGCCTTTCAGTTGCGCGTGTGGCTTGAAGGGTTCCCAGGCGGTAACCGTTGCGCCGTGTTCCTGAAGCAAATGTATCACTTCAACGGCGGGGCTTTCGCGCAGGTCGTCCACATCTGGTTTGTACGCGAGGCCGAGGGCGGCTATGTGTGTGTCGTTCAGCCTGCCAAGCGCCTCTGCGACGCGCTTCACCACAAAGCGGGGCTGGTCGTCGTTGACTTGGCGGGCGTTGTAGATGAGCGGTGTGAGTTCGGGGGCGGTTTCGACAAAGAACCACGGGTCCACGCTAATGCAGTGACCGCCCACGCCCGGCCCGGGGTTGAGAATGTCAATGCGCGGGTGCAGGTTGGCGAGGCGGATGGCTTCCCACACGTCCACGCCGAATTTTTCAGCCAGGCGGGCAAACTCGTTGGCGATGGCAATGTTCACATCGCGCGTGGTGTTTTCCATGAGTTTGACCATTTCGGCGGTGGTGGCGTCGGTTTCGACGATTTGTCCTTTGACGAAGACCGCATACAGGTCACGCCCGGCGCGCGCCGATTCGGGCGTCACACCGCCGATGACGCGGGCGTTCTCAATGAGTTCGCGCAGGATTTGTCCCGGCAGGACGCGTTCCGGCGAGTAGCACAGGAAGAAGTCGGCGCCGGCTTTGAGGGTGGAGCGCTCTAAAATGGGACGAACCAGGTCGAGGGTCGTCCGAGGCGGAGAGGTGGATTCGAGGATCACCAGGTTGCCTGTGCGAAGGTACGGCACGATGGCTTCTGTGGCGGCGATGACGGCGCTCATATCTGCCAGTTTGTAGCGCCTGCCTTCATATTCGGCAAATTTCCCCTCGTGGAAGGGGGTGGGGACGGCGATGAGGAAGGCATCGGCTTCTTGCGGGTGGGTGGAGACGGTGAGGTTGCCCGATTGAAGCGCTTTTGCGACAATCTCGCGCAGCCCCGGCTCATGAATATGAAGTTCGCCGCGATTGAGCGTTTCGACAACTTGGGGGTTTACATCCACACCAATTACTTGAATGCCGTGCGCGGCAAAGGTGGCGGCAGTGGGAAGACCGATGTAGCCCAATCCCAGCACGCAGATTTTGTTGAAGTTCACGTTGACTCCTTGAAAGGGACATGGATACGGGCTGTATTATACAGCCAGGCTGCAAAAACCTTTTGGGCTGCTTTCCGTATAAGGGATAGAACGTGGAAAATCGGAAATATGTGCCGTCTGTTGTATAATCAAATGGAGGAACCATGAATTTCCTTTTAGACCCGAATATTGCTTATTTGTTCTTGCTGGCGGGTGTGTTGATGGCAATGCTGGCGCTTGCCACACCGGGAACGGGTCTTTTAGAGGCGGGAGCGTTGATTAGCCTGACTCTGGCGGGATACGGCATCTATAACCTGTCTTTCCATTGGTGGGCGCTGGTGTTAATCTTGCTGAGTGTCGTCCCCTTTGTATATTCTTTGCAAAAGCCCAAACGCGAATTATATCTGGCGTTTTCGATTATCGTGCTGATTGTCGGTTCGATTTTCCTGTTCCCCAGTCAGACGGGCGGGCCGGCGGTTAACCTGCTGGTGGCATTCATCGCCTCGGTGTTGGTGGCAGGGTTTTTGTGGATCGCGGTAGGCAAGTCGCTTCAAGCCGCGCGCATCCGCCCGGCGCACGATTTGGATGCGCTCATCGGTCAGATTGGCGAAGCGAAGACGCGCATTCACGATGACGGCAGCGTGCAGGTGGGCAGTGAATTATGGTCGGCGCGCAGCGCAAAACCGATCCGCGCTGGCAGTTCGGTGCGTGTTTTGCGGCGGGAGGGGTTTACCCTGATTGTCGAAAAGATAGATTGAAGGAAAGTCAATATCAACAAAAGGAGAGAAAAATGGATTATGTCATTTTATGTCTGATAGGCGGGCTGTTCCTGATTGGCTTTGTGTTTTTAGCCAACGCCATCCGTATCGTGCCGGAATACCAGCGCCTGGTTGTGTTTCGCCTGGGGCGCAGCGTTGGCGCGAAGGGACCCGGCATCGTCCTGCTCATCCCGGTCATTGACCGCGCTGTGAAAGTGGACCTGCGCGAACAGGTGCGCGAAATTCCGCATCAGACCGCCATCACCAAAGACAACGCCAGCATTTCGGTGGATTTCATCTGGTACTACAAGGTGCTCGATCCGTCTGAATCGGTGCTGCAAGTGGGGAACTTTGAAGTGGCGGCGCAGGGTATGGCGACCACCACGCTGCGCGCCGTCATCGGCGGCATCCCGCTCGATGATGTTCTTTCGGAGCGCGAACACATCAACACCATGCTGCGCACCCGCCTGGATGAGGTGACCGAACGCTGGGGCGTGAAAGTGACCAACGTCGAAATCCGCGAGATTATCCCGCCGCGCGATATTCAGGAAGCCATGAACCGCCAGATGTCTGCCGAACGCATCCGCCGCGCCGTCGTCACCGAATCGACCGGTACCCGCGAAGCCGCCATCAATGTGGCGCAGGGCGAGAAGCAAGCCGCCATCCTGCGCGCCGAAGGCGCCAAGCAGGCGACCATCCTCGAGGCGGAAGGTCAACAGCAGGCTCAGGAATTGAGAGCGCAGGGTTTTGCGCGCGCGCTCGAACACATCTTCAACGTGGCGCAAACGGTGGACCAGAAGACCATGACCCTGCAGTACTTTGAGACGCTCAAGTCCATTGGCGCGAGTCCCTCCACCAAATATATCTTCCCGATGGAATTTACCAGCATGTTGGATAACTTCCTGGGGAAGGATGGCGGGAAGAAGTAGGGGAAGGTAGACAGGTAAACAAGGAAATAAGTAGATAAGTGGAAAGTGGAAAGTGGGGTTTCACTTTCCACTTTTTTGTTGATACAATTTCTCACTGTATGGAAATTCAAACTGCCAGCCTTTTCGATTTAAGCGCGTTGCGCCGCCTGGAACATATTTGCTTTGAAAAGGATGCCTGGCCCCTGTTGGACCTGGTAGCCGTGCTGACCTGGCCCGAAATCATCCGCCTCAAAGCGGTGGAAGATGGCGAGTTCGTCGGCTTTGCCGCCTGCGACCGGCGTCCCTCTCAAGCCGTAGCCTGGCTCTCGACTCTTGCAGTGCATCCACGCTATCAGCGACGCGGCATCGGCCGCATGCTTTTGCGCGCCTGCGAGGAGCGAATCAGGCTGCCGCGTATGAAATTATCGGTGCGTGTTTCTAATTACGGCGCGATTGCCCTCTACGAACAGGAAGGCTATCGTACCGTTGACGTTTGGGGGCGGTATTACTCTGACGACGAAGATGCGCTGGTCATGGAAAAACAGTTGCAGCCCGGCGAAAGAACCGCGCACGGTGCGATATAATGACCGCCTATGACGATTGAATCGCTTCCGCCGCCTGTGTGGGTGGACGAACATAGCAGCCTCCAACGCATGATGGACGAGTTATCCACCCAGGCACGCATTGCGGTGGATACCGAATCGAATAGTTTGCACGCCTACCGCGAACAGGTTTGCCTCATCCAATTTTCCACTCCTCAGCGCGACTATATCCTCGATCCGCTCGCCTTCGACAACCTCGACCTGCTGGCTCCGCTTTTTGCCAACCCGCAGATCGAAAAGGTCTTCCATGCCGCAGAATACGACTTGATTTGCCTGCGGCGCGATTACGGCTTCGAATTCAAAAATCTGTTCGACACGATGCAAGCCGCCCGTATTTTGGGGTATTCGTTTGTGGGGCTGGATCATATTCTGTACGAGAATTTTCACGTCCGCGTAGATAAGCGCCACCAAAAAGCCGATTGGGCAGCGCGCCCTCTCACCGCTGCACAGCTGGATTACGCCCGCATGGACACGCACTTCCTTCTTCTGCTGCGTGACCTGCTGGAGGCGGAATTGCGCCAAAAAGGACGCTGGGGGTACGCGCTTGACGACTTTAACCTTGCCTGCCGCGTGAATGAACCCAAAGAGAGATCGAACGGCTCCTCGTGGAAGCGCTTCAGCGCCCGCAAAGACATCACCCCCCGCGAACTGACCATTCTGCGCGAACTTTGCCTTTGCCGCGATGCCATTGCCGAATCCATGAACCGCCCGCCCTTCAAGGTGATTTCGGATAAAGTCCTGTTGGAAATTGCCAAGAACCTACCGGAAAAAGATGTGGACCTGGCAGCGATTGGTTTGAGTCAAAAGCAAATCCATCTGTGGGGCGGGAAGATTTTAGCGGCATCCCGGCGCGGGGCGGAGAGTCCGCTGGTGAGGGCCGAGCAGGCAAAGCGTCCGAAAGAAGCGGTGATCCGCCGGCTGGATAAGTTGAAAACCTGGCGCAGAAAAGTGGCGGAGGAGATGAAGGTCGAATCCGATATTGTCCTCCCCAAAGGTTTGCTAAACGCTCTTGCCGAACAACCGCCAAAGACCCTGGCAGAACTGCAAACGTTGATGCGCGAGTCGCCGTTCCGCTTTGAGCAATACGGCGAACAAATCCTTCGTTTGCTGGAGAGATGACATGCGAATTCATTTTCACGGCGCGGCGCAAACGGTGACCGGCAGCCAGCATTTGCTGGAGGTGAACGGTCACCGCCTCTTGCTAGACTGCGGGCTGTATCAGGGACGAAGAGGCGATACCTACGCCCGAAACTTGAACTTCGCCTACGATCCGCGCACGGTGGATGCGGTCATTCTTTCGCATGCTCATATTGACCATTGCGGCAACCTGCCCAACCTGGTGAAAAATGGGTATGAGGGTCCCATTTATGCCACCCATGCGACGGCAGACCTGGCGGCGATTATGATGGCGGATTCCGGGCGCATTCAGGAGGCGGATGCGGAATTCGTCAACAAAAAACGGGCGCAGCGCGGCGAGGAACCGATTGAGCCTCTTTACACCGAAGCCGATGCGTTGCAGGCGGCAAACCTGCTGCAAGGGGTGGATTACAACCAGCCTTTCGAGGTCATCCCCGGCGTGACGGTGTGCCTGGTGGAGGCGGGACATATTCTCGGTTCGGCGGCGGTTTCTTTGGAGATTGAAGAGCAGGGAAAAAAGACCCGCTTTTGGTTCTCCGGCGATATTGGGCGCTACAACCTGCCGTTGCTGCGCGACCCGCTCCTGCCGCAGGGCGAGGTGGATTACCTCCTCATGGAATGCACCTACGGCGACAAAACGCACAGCGACCCGTCGAAGGCGTTTGAGGAGTTTCGGGAGGTCGTCTCGCGCACGTTACGGCGCGGCGGAAAGGTCATCATTCCCGCTTTTGCCGTCGGGCGCACGCAGGAACTGGTTTACAACCTGAATCAGATGATGTTCGAAAACGGAGTGCCGCGTGTGCCGGTGTTTGTGGATAGCCCGCTGGCGGTCAACGCTTCGGATGTTTTCCGCAGGCATCCCGAATGTTTTGATGCGGAGACGCGCCAATTCGTAGCGGAGGCGCATCATCCTGCGCTGGATTTCAAGATGCTGACCTACATCCGCTCTGTGGAAGAATCCAAGGCGTTGAACGAACGGAAAGAGCCGATGATCATCATCTCCGCTTCGGGCATGGCAGAGACCGGGCGCATTTTGCATCATCTGCGTAATAACATCGAAGACCCGAAGAACACGGTTTGCATTGTTTCATGGCAAGCGCCTTACACGCTGGGACGCCGCCTGGCTGACCGTGAAAAGCATGTGAGAATATTTGGCGAGCCTTATACCGTCCGCGCCGAGATTGCCACCATTGGCGGGTTATCGGGTCATGCCGGGCAGAATCTGTTGATAGAGTATGCCATGACGGTCAAAAAGACGGCTAAAAAAGTCTTTCTGGTGCATGGCGAGGCAAAGCCAGCCGCCGTGCTGACCGAGCGCCTGAAGGAAAAATCCATGCACGAACTTTATTACCCCGAATTGCATTCCAGCGTTGAAATTTAAGTTATAATCTCGCCGCCATTCGCACACTTGACACGTAACAACCTGGCGCGTGTCATTGCATTAGGGAAGGTGCCAGAGTGGTTGAATGGGACGGTCTCGAAAACCGTTGTGGGCTCCGGTCCACCGAGGGTTCGAATCCCTCCCTTCCCGCCAGCGAAAACGCATCCGCGAGGGTGCGTTTTTATTTTGCCTACCTTTTCACTCCATTTTTTAGTGGTAAGATTCGAGCGATGAAACTTCGCCTTGCCCTTGCTCAAATTTCCACCTGCCTGGGGGATGTTGAAGCCAACCTGGAAAAGCACATCCATTACATCTCAGAAGCTCAAAGACAAAACGCCGGTTTGCTCGTCTTTCCCGAGCTTTCTCTCACGGGATACGTTCTGCAAGACCTGGTCGCTTCGGTTGCCCACAAACCGACGGAGGATGATCCGGTCTTCAAACATCTCCTCAAAGCGTCTCAAAACCTGGACCTCGTGGTGGGATTCGTGGACGAAGACTCCCGTCACCGCTTTTACATTGCCTCCGCCTACCTTTCGGGCGGAAAGGTGCTTCACGTTCACCACAAAGTGTACCTGCCCACCTACGGCCTCTTCGACGAAGGACGTTTTTTTGCCTGGGGCGACTCAATCCGCTCGTTCGATACCCGTTTTGGGCGCGCCGGTATGCTCATTTGCGAAGATTTCTGGCATGCTTCGCCGCCGTACCTGCTCTGGCTCGATGGCGCCGACATCATGCTCTTCTCCTCCGCATCACCCGGCCGCGGGTTGAACGACCGCGAAAAACTCGAATCGGCCCGCTGGGTGGAACGGGTGAGCAAGGCGTATGCCAGCATGTTCACAGCCTTTGTGGCGCACTGCAACCGCGTCGGTTTTGAAGACGGCCTGTTGTTTTGGGGCGGGGCTACGGTCAACGACCCGAACGGGGAACTCCTTGCCCAGGGACCCTACTTCGAGGAGGCGCTCACCGTCGCCGAACTGGACCTGAATCAACTCCGCCGCACACGCGCCCGCCTGCCGCTCTTGCGCGATGAGCGGACGAATCTGGTCATGTTGGAATTGCAGAGGATAGTGCAAAAATAAGATTTGACTTGTGAAACGAAAATTTATCATGTAGAATGGAACCGGAGGCATGATGGAAACGATAATGACTGAACGTGGACAAACAGTTGTTCCGGCGCCCATCCGAAAACGATATAAACTAAAAAAAGGGGCTAAACTCGTCTGGATTGATGATGGGAAGACAATCAAGGTAATCCCGATTCCCGTTGACCCTGTGGAAGCGCTGCATGGTATTGGAAAAGGGGAAAACCTTTTGCAAGTTCTTCTTGAGGAGCGTAAAAGGGAGAGGGATCGTGAATAACCGCTACCTTCTGGATACATCCGCCTTACTTGCTTGCATAGAGAGCGAGGAAGGGGATGAGCGGGTTAAGTTCATTTTGAAGAACGAAAATGTTTCAATACCTTGGATTGCTCTTGTGGAGCTTTTCTATGTTACCAGCCGGGAAAAGGGGGAGAAGCCGCCGAACTGCGTTATGCAATGCTAGAACGTTCCGGCGCTCACATCCTTTGGGAAGGCGATGAGGGGGTTCTATTATCTGCCGGTAGACTTAAAGCTACCCATCGCATCTCTTTTGCTGACTCGCTGATTGCTGCGTATGCGCTTCAAAACGATGCTGTTCTGGTTCACAAGGACCCGGAGTACGAGCAATTGAAAGGCTGGCTTCAAATGGAAGCCTTACCATATAAATGACTATTAACCTCTCCATCAACACCGACCTGGCGCGCGACATTCTGACTGCTTTCATCCGTTCGGAAGTTACCCGTGTGGGATATTCGCGCGCGGTTGTCAACCTCTCCGGCGGGTTGGATTCGGCGCTTTCGTGCGTGCTGGCAGTCCAGGCGTTAGGCGCCGAAAACGTCCTTGCGCTGCGTCTGCCTTACCGCACGTCCTCGCCCGATTCGCTCGAACACGCTCAGTTATTGATTGACCAGTTGCGCATCCCCAGCGAAACGATTGACATTACTCCCATGGCGGAACCGCTCATCCAGCGCGATCCGCATCTCTCCAACGTTCGCAAGGGAAACATCCTGGCGCGCATGCGCATGATCGTGCTGTACGACAAGACCGAAGCCTTCAAAGGCTTGCCGATTGGGACAAGCAACAAAACCGAAATCCTGCTCGGCTATTCCACTCTGTGGGGCGACATGGCTTCTGCCATCAACCCCATTGGCGACCTGTACAAAACGCAGGTGCGGCAGTTATCCCGCGCGCTTGGCGTTCCTGTCCCGATTCTTGACAAACCGCCCTCCGCCGACTTGTGGCAGGGGCAGACCGACGAAGGCGAACTGGGCTTTACCTACGACCAGGTGGATCAACTCCTCTACCTGCTGGTGGATCAGCGTTACAGCCCGCAAGAGTGCATTGAAGAAGGCTTCGACGAAAACTTTGTGCGCACGGTCATCAACCGCGTCCGCCGCAACCAGTTCAAGCGCATGATGCCGCCCATTGCCAAATTGAGCAACCGCACTATTGGCTACGATTTCCTCTATTTACGCGATTGGGGGACTTGATGTCAGTTATCAGTCATCAGTTGTCAGT
>JBBITE010000016.1:56297-64437 GCA_037440905.1 Anaerolineae bacterium
ATCAGTCATCAGTTGTCAGTTATCAGTTATCAGTTATCAGTCATCGGTTTTATCAGCACGAATCATTGATCACTGATTACTGCTCCCTGGTCCCCACCCTCGCCCATCTTCCTCCACCCAAAAGCAACCCCTGAAATATGCGAATCCCTCCCTCCCTCAAACACAGAAAATTCTTCTACCTCTGGCTCGGACTTCTCATCTCCATTGCCGGCACCCAAATGCAAATTTGGGCTATCTTTTGGCACATTCGAACCCTCACTGCCGAACCCATCGCCCTGGGCGGTGTGGGATTGGCGCGCATCCTGCCGGTGATTTTCTTCTCACTCATTGGCGGGGCAGTTGCCGATTCCTTCAACCGCCGCAGGATACTGTTCCTCACGCAAAGTTCCGCCGCACTGATCGCGCTTGCGCTGGGGCTTTTCACCCAATTTGGACACATCACCGTCTGGCACATCTACGCCTTGACCGCTCTCCAGGCGATTGCCGTCGCCTTCGATGGGCCGGCGCGTCAGGCGCTCGTCCCGAACCTGGTCCCCGCCAAAGACCTGCCCAACGCCTTCAGCATGACCTCCCTGGCATTTCAGACCGGTTCCATTGTTGGACCGGCGCTTTCGGGGTTTACCATTGCCTACGGGGGGCAGGAGGCGGTGTACTATATCAATGCTGCCTCCTTTTTAGCGGTCATTGTAGCGCTGCTGCTAATCGGCGAAATTCCGCAAAAAATTGCCCCGCGCGCCAGGGCAGTGAGTTGGGAGATTATCCGCGAAGGGATTGTCTTCATTCTCAATAAACCCATCATCCTCTCCACCATGCTGCTGGATTTCCTTGCCACTTTTTTTGCATCCGCCAACACCCTCATGCCCATTATCGCAGTGGATATTCTCAAAGTTGGCGTCGTTGAGTATGGCTGGCTTTCGGCAGCGCAGTCGGTGGGGGCGGTACTGGCTGCGCTGGTCGTTTCCCAGGTCCGCGAATTGAAGCGGCAGGGACCGATCTTTTTGGGAGCGGTGGTCGTTTTCGGCGCGGCAACCGTTGCGTTTGGGCTGAGCAGTTCCTTTGTCCTCGCGTGGAGCGCCCTGGCAGTCACTGGCGCGGCCGATTCGGTCAGCACCATCATCCGCAACACCATCCGTCAACTGCAAACGCCCGATCACATCCGCGGGCGAATGACCAGCATCAACCAGATTTTCTTTCAAGGCGGACCACAATTGGGGGAGGTGGAAGCGGGCATCGTGGCGCAATTGTTCGGGGCGCCGTTTGCCATCGTCAGCGGCGGGGTGGCGTGTATCCTGGGGCTGGTGTTGATTGTCCGCAAATGGCCCGTTCTGCTCACCTATAACGGAGACGAACCCGCCCTGGCGGGCGCAACGGCAGATTGACGATTTCCTTGCGATTCCCATACGGTTTTCGCAAGCCCGTTGACGGACGCCGGCAAACGTACTATACTGATGGCATGCGAACAGAAGCCCGCATACCGATTTGTTGATCAAGGCACGCGCCTCACTGCGTGCCTTTTTGTTTTCAACCCTATAAAAGGAGTGCCCTATGGACTACGGATTGATTGGAAAACGTGAAAAGGCGAAACGCTATGCCGAGGACCCCAAACGCTTCCGATTCAACAAATTCGACCTTACCTTCCATGGCGACAACAACGACCACCACGTCACCTTCGAAAACGGCGTTTTCGGCTGTGATTGTGAATTCTTTCTTACCCATAAACGATGCGCCCACACCATGGCTTTGGAAGAGTACCTGCTCAAGGGGATGATTGCCGAACCGGCTCAATCCTGACCCGATCGCTGAATCTGCACCAACTGCCCTCCCTTCGCGGAGGGCAGTTATGTTTGAGGCATTCAAAGGTTTGTGGCTCATTGGAAATTAAAGGATTTCGGTTAGAATGTATCCGCTATGAGCACCCTCTCGCGGCGCGACTTTCTCAAACTAGGAGGCTTGAGCCTTGGCGCTCTTGCTTTTACCCCTGCCCTGCGTGACTCCCTCGGCTTTGACGACAGCAACTTGGTTCGTGTAGCGACGAATTCCGTCAGCGTACACAGCCAGCCCGACGACAAGAGCCGCATCGTTGCGACCTGGTATCGGGATGACCTCATCCATACCTACGGTGAAGTGATTGCAGAGGGGCCCACTTATAACCCGGTGTGGTATCGGGTGTGGGGCGGGTATATGCACCGCGCCCGGCTGCAAAAGGTCAAAATTCTTTTCAACCAGCCGTTGACCTCGCTCGAAAACAACACCCCGCGCTTGGTCGAAATCACCGTCCCTTACACTCAGCCCTGGCGGGTAACCAAAGCCTATGGCTGGCAGGAACTTGGTTTCCGCCTTTACTATGGCTCTGTCCATTGGGTGGATGCCATCGAAGCGGGTCCCATCGGCGAGACGTGGTACCGCATCTACGATGACCTGACCGGCTATCCCTACCACATCAACCCGCTTCACGCCCGCCCCATTCCCCTCGATGAATTGACTCCCCTCAGCCCCGAAGTGGAGCCTCAAAACAAACGCATCGAAGTCAACCTCACCACCCAAACCCTCACCGCCTACGAGTACGATAAAGTTGTCTTTCAAACCGTCATCTCATCGGGCATTCCCAACGGTTCACGGGAGGGAAACGGCATTCCCACCAAAACCCCCGAAGGCGAATTCCGCATTCTCGATAAAATGCCCGCCAAACACATGGGCAACGGCAACCTCTTTGCCGACTTTACCGATTACGAACTGCCCGGCGTACCCTGGACCTGTTTCTTCACCACCCAGGGACACGCCTTTCACGGCACCTACTGGCACGAAAATTTCGGCGTCCCCATGAGCCGCGGCTGTATCAACATGCGCACCGAAGAAGCCAAGTGGCTCTTTCGCTGGGCGCTGCCGCCCCATCAAATCGGCAAATCCTATAATCGCGGATTAGGCACGCAGGTGCGAATCCATTACTAACCACACGCACAATGTCCCGAAGGTTCCGGGAATCAGGCTCGCTTTTTTCCCTACATGCCGCCACAGTGACCCCTTCGGGATGGCGCGTAACACCACTGATTGCCCCATGCCAACCCTCCACTGGACAGGAAAGCAACTTACCTCGCCTCAGCCCGCTGCGCTGATTACCGATTCGATTCTCTACCCGCACGGATTGGGCTACCCCCAAGCCTCTCCCTCCAGCCGCCTCATTTTGGGCGACAACCTGGCAGTTATGGCGGCGCTGCTCCCTGAATATGAAGGCAAAATCAACCTGATTTATGCCGATCCGCCGTTTTTCACGAACCGCCGCTTCAACGCCCGTATTGGCAGAGGGGAAGACTCCCGCAAGCCTGCTCAATGGAAACTCGCAGAGGGCTACGGCGATTCCTGGAACACGCTGGATGACTACCTGGATTTTCTTTACCAGCGTCTGGCATTGATGTATCGCCTGCTTGCGCCCAACGGCACGCTCTATCTTCACCTCGATTGGCATGCCGATGCTTATGCCCGCCTTTTACTAGACGAGATATTTGGGGCAGATAATCTTTTGAACGAAATTATCTGGGCATATCATGGCCCCTCTCCCATTCGGCGCGCCTTCAACCGCAAACACGATACCATCCTTTCCTACGTCAAAGGCAAAGACTATACCTTCAACGCCGATGCAGTCCGCGAACCGTACCATCAAAATACGGTCAATACCTTCAAGTCCTCTCCCAAGGCAGGCTTTGGAAAGGTGCCAAACCTAGAGCGAGGGAAAGTTCCCGAAGATTGGTGGTACTTCCCTGTGGTGGCTCGCTTGCACAACGAACGCACCGGCTACCCCACCCAAAAGCCTCAAGCCCTGCTTGAACGCATCATTCTGGCGTCCTCCAACCCCGGTGATCTGGTGGCGGATTTTTTTTGCGGTTCCGGCACTACCCCTTTCGTTGCTGCGAAACATGGACGCCGTTTTATCGCCTGTGATGAGAACTTCCGTGCCGTTCATACCACCCGCTCGCGCTTGTTAGACCTCAACACCGTCTTTTTGCTCGAACGTGATGCTGCTTTCTCACTGCCATCTTCCACAGATCCGAAATCAATCAAGGCAAGCGTATGCGGTGAAACAGTCTCGCTGGCAGCAAACCCTGAATTGGATTATTGGGAGGTGGATCCTGCCTGGGATGGGAAAATCTTCCGCAGCGCGGCGCAGGCGAAACGTCCGGCGCGAAGCGCGGATATTCCGTTGGAATTAAAAATAAAAGCCGGCGGCAAAGTCTGCATCCGGCTGGTGAGCGCTGACGGAAATCTGTATCAGTTAAACGTCCAGACGGTAGCCAACGCCGCGAATGGTTTTTAAGAATTTGGGGTTATTGGGGTCGAGTTCGATGGCACGCCGCAGCCATGAGATGTGAACATCCAGCGTGCGCGTATCGCCGGTATAGTTAGTTTCCCACACTTTCTTGAACAGCGCTTCGCGTTCCACAACTTCACCATGCTTTTCCATGAGAATTTGTAGCAGCGCAATGAGGCGCGGTGTAAGTTTTGCATTCTTGCTCAAACAGCGAACGCGCTTATGGTCGAGATCAAGTTGAATGGGACCTGCCGTGAGGATATTGTTGCCATCGCTCGGCAAAAGGGCTTTGATGCGGTTGACGAGTTTTTGCGCGGTGAACGGGAGCACAAGCACCACTTCTGCTGCGTTTTTGTCCACCGCTTTGTCATTCTCAAGGATAAGGATAATGGGGAGTTTGGGGTCCTTTTTGCGAACGGCAAGACAAATGCGTAGTCCTGTGCTTCGGAGCGAAGCCGCATTGATGACCACCAGGCTGGGATTGATTTGTTTGATTTTGGCAACAGCCTGGCTGCCGTTTTGAAAAGAACGAATATCAAATCCCTTCTTTTGCAAGTCGGTGGCAAAAGAAGGGATTTCTGCATGTCTGCCTTCGATGACGAGTAAGGTTGCGTTTTTCATTAGATTGAAGGATAAACTGAATAATTGCTCAACGCCTTGATGTCGTATCCATCGAAATCATTATACCTTAAATCTTAACAAAAGAATTCTTGCAAGGTCATTGAGATTCTTAAGTAACGCCGAGCATATACAAGTCGTTGGCGGATACTGTTCAACAATTGAATACGGTTTATTTCATTCGACTTGTCATCTCTCTCGTTTCCGTCTATACTCTAAACGGAGTGAACCATGACAGATACAAAAAATCCCCCGCTTTACTCTGCAATCGAACCGTACATTCCTTTGGGCCGCTCAGGGCTGCTGCCAGCCTTGCATGCGGCTCAAAAACTATATGGCTGGGTCTCCGAGTCTTCGGCGGCTCAAATTGCCAAAGCCCTGCGCGTGCCGTTGGCAGATGTGCATGGCGTTATCGAATTTTATTCGCTCTTTTATGACGAACCGACCAGCAGGCATGTCATCCGCGTATGTACGGATGTGGCATGTGCGCTCAAAGGCGGAGATGAGATTTTGAACCATCTCTGCGCCCATCATGGCCTCAAGCCGGGTCAGACGACCGAAGACCTGTCTCTGACCATTGAACCGAGTCCATGCCTTGGGCTGTGTGAACACGCGCCGGCGGTGTGGGAGAGCGGCGACCGGTCGTCAGAGGTCAGTGAGCAGTCATCAGTAATTAGTGAACAGTTATCAGTGAGCAGTGATGGCGGGGTAACGCGGGTGTCGCTGAATCTCCGCCCGCCCTCGAAGGTCTACGGTTCGATCCGTATCCTGACCGCGAACTGCGGAAACGGCACCACGTCACTTGCGAAATATGGCGGATACGCCGGCTTGCAAAAAGCGAAAGGAATGCAGCCGGAAGAGGTCATTGCGGAGGTGAAGGCTTCTGGTCTGGTAGGGCGCGGCGGCGCGGCATTTCCCACCGGCGTGAAGTGGGAAGGCGCGGCAAAAGCCGAAGGCTCGCCGAAGTACGTCATTTGCAATGCCGATGAATCCGAACCCGGCACGTTCAAAGACCGTGTGCTGATGCTTGACGATCCGCACCGCGTGATCGAAGGCATGTGTATTGCCGCGTATGCCATTGGCGCGAGCAAAGGCTACATTTACATTCGCGGTGAGTATCCGTATATTGTCCCCGTTTTGGAAAACGCCTTGAAAGAAGCGCGCGAGGCGGGGTATCTGGGAAACGGATTCGATATCGAAATCCGCGTTGGCGCGGGCGCATATATTTGCGGCGAGGAGACCGCGCTGTTCGAGTCGATTGAGGGAAAGCGCGGCTTTCCCCGCATCAAGCCGCCTTTCCCCACGACTCACGGCGTATTTGGCAAACCAACCGTCATCAACAACGTGGAGACGCTGGCTGCCGTGCCGACAATCCTGGCGCAGGGTGTGGCTGAATACCGCAAACTTGGCACCGAAAAATCGCCCGGCTCGAAGTTGTTCTGTGTCTCCGGTGACGTGGAGCGGACGGGGGTGTACGAAGTGCCGTTTGGGACTACCCTGCGCGAACTGCTCGAACTGGCAGGCGGAGTGGCGCAAGGGAAGGGGCTGCAGGCGGTCTTATTTGGCGGCGCAGCCGGCGCCTTTGCCACCTCCGCGCATTTGGATGTGAAATTGACTTTCGAAGATTTGCGCGCGGCGGGTTTGCCTCTTGGCTCCGGTGTGGTGATGGTTTTTGATGAGACGCGGGATATGCGGCAAGTGCTGAAGAGGCTGGGGCATTTCTTTGCGCACGAATCATGTGGCAAGTGTTACCCCTGTCAGATGGGCACGCAGCGGCAGAAAGAGATTTTGGAGCGTGTAGCCAACGAGAAGGCTTTGCCCGATGATCTTCAGCGTTTACAGGATGTCGGCTGGACGATGACGGATGCAAGCCTGTGCGGCCTGGGGCAGACGGCGGCAAGTGCGGTGCTTTCGGCAATCAAGTTGTGGCCCGATCTTTTCGTTACAGGTCAAACGTCAAAAGTCTAACGTTCTTAAGACCTTTGACCTTCGACTTTCGACTCATAAGGTACATAATCTATGGCAATCACTTTCTTGATGGATGGCAAGGAAATCACAGTCGAAGACGGCATGACCCTGCTGGAAGCCGCGCGTGAGCATGGGATTGAGATTCCCACTATCTGCTGGCACGAAGCGACCACGGCAAATGGGTTGTGCCGTATGTGCGTCGTCGAAGTGGAGGGGTGGAGAACGCTTCAGCCGGCGTGTGTCGTCCAGGCGGCGCCCAATCTCAAGGTCCAGACGCGAAGCGAACGCGTGATGCGCGCGCGAAAGACGATTTTGGAGATGCTGGCGTCTACGATGGACCTCTCCGATGCGCCCGAAATCCTGACGATGATGGATGAATATGGCGCGAGTGCCTCCCGCTTCCCGGATGCGGTGCGGCGCGAGTCCGAGGTCAAAGACGATAACCCGATGTATGTCCGCGATTACTCGAAGTGCCTGTTGTGCTGGCGTTGTGTGCAGGTCTGCGCGGACGATGCGCAGTACACGTATGCGATCAACTTCGAGGGGCGCGGCTACGAAACGCAGATTGGCACGTTCTTCGACAAACCCATTCCCGAAACGACCTGCGTGTTGTGCGGTCAGTGTGTGGGGGTTTGCCCGACCGGTGCATTGAAACCGAAGAGACAGTATTTACTGGAGCAGGGAATGAAGCCGGAAGAAATTAGTGTGATGAATACGGGGAGGAAAAAGAGAAAGGTTAAAAGTTGAAAGTTGAAAGTCTTTTGACCTTTGACCTGCGACCTTTGACTGGATTGGAGTGACCATGATCAAACCCGACAGAGTTGTAACAACGACTTGTCCATATTGCGGGGTGGGGTGTAAGTTGGAATTGCACATCAAAGAGGAGGTGATTTATCGCGTTACATCGCCGTTCGATGCGCCTGCCAATCATGGTAATTTGTGCGTGAAGGGACGTTTTGGCTATGATTTTGTTCACGCGAAAGACAGGTTGACCCAGCCGTTGATGCGCAAGGAGGGCGCCCTCGTTCCTGCTTCGTGGAATGAGGCGATGGGGCATGTCGCGGCGCGGCTGCTCGAAATTCGTGACAAGTACGGACCCGACTCGATTGGTTTCCTCGTTTCAGCCAAATGCACCAACGAGGAAAATTATCTTTTGCAAAAGGTGGCGCGCGGACTGATCGGCACGAACAACGTGGTACCCACCACATCAGTACGCCGTCCGATTTCGCGGTTGAGCCGCTCCTGGGTGTT
>JBBITE010000017.1:0-59942 GCA_037440905.1 Anaerolineae bacterium
AAACTCGCTCTCCAGGTAAAGCAAGACCTCAGTGGGAAAATCGCCATACTCATAGTCAAAGGTAAAGGTCAACGTGAGGTCGCGCCAGCCGTTGTCAAGGATGGTTTCACTACGAGTAACGGCGGCATCTTCACTGCTTATGCGCATGACCGAAAGCAAATCGCTGCGGCGGAAAAGGTTGGTCCATGCCGGCTGGGCAAGGCGCGGAACATACGCTTTCCCGCTCAGCCGTTCGCTATTCCACAACCGCCCAATCTGTTCATAAGGATAAACCGCCATCGCATACAGCGACCCCGCCACCAGCAACAGAATCATCCCCAGCCCGGCCATCGCCGAAGGGTAACGCCGCAGTTCACGGAAAAACAACCCGCTTCGTGCCCAAGCCGAGCGTGCCTTTTCTCGCAGTATCTCCCCCACCCCTCCGCGCCAACGCTTCATCCCTCCCGCCGCTTGCCCGCCGAGCGATGTGTTTTTTGCCTGCTTATGCGCCCACAACCTGCGCCACGAAAAAGGACGCCTGACGCGCAATTTCTGTACCGTCTCCTCCACCCCGCCAAGAGGAATGCGCGGGTCCACCAGCACATACACAAAATCGAGCAGCAGCACCACGATTCCCAGCAGGTAGGCAAAAATGACCACAATCGAAACGGCAATCAACAACTCCCCCGGGTACATGGACTCTCCCCAAAAGTTCGGCAGCGCCCGCTCGATATACAACAACCCAATCCCCGGCCAGCGGAAGACCACCTCCAGCGCCATTGTCATCTGCCAAAAGCCCACCAGCACCAGCGAAAAACTGGTGATGATGTAGGGCAGCGTGGGACGCAGAATGTACTTACGCAGGAGCAGCCGCTCCGAAAGCCCCTTGGCTTTTGCCAGGTCAACATAATCTTCCTCGGAGTAAATGACAAAAAACGTCCGCCAGGCACTTACCAGTTGGAACAACAGGCTCAAGATAATTGCCACTACCGGCAAAAGCATGTGCCGCAGCACCACGGGGATGTACCCCAGCGGCGTTGACGGCGGGACATTGTCGTACATGCCGCTAGCGGGCAGCCACCTCAACTCCACCGCAAACACGGCAATCAGCAAAATTCCAATCACCCAACTCGGCACGGAAGAGAGAGGAGAAAGGAAGGAAACCAGCCGGTCGGCAAACGTCCCATAACGGCGCGCCAGATACAGGGAAAGAGGCAAACCGACGAGAAAAACCAACAGGTTCGCCGTGCCAACCAAAAGCAGCGTGCGCGGAAAGTGATCCAAAACCACCCGGTTGACATCGAACGCGGCGCGCGTTTGTCCGTACACCGGGCGTTCTTCAAACCCACCCAGCCGCCCCCACTTGTAGGTCAGTAGTTTATACGTCCAGAACAAATGCCTTTGCCAGTAGGGAAGGTTGAGTCCCGCCTCTTCGCGCAAATTTGCCTCAAACGCCTCCACCTCCTGCGCGCTCTGCAAAAAACCACCCTCGTACAAATAATTGCGAACCGAGCGTTCGATCTGCCGCTCAAGGCTCGCCTCGAACTGCGGCTGAGGAATACCCCAGCCCGGCGGGGCCGGCTTGTTGGCAATCAGCACAGTGACGAACACCCCCAGAAAAATCGTTGCCCCCACCATGAGCATCTTCGAGAGCAAAAAACGCGCCGCACTCCACAACCGGCGGGGGCGCCAGGAAGCCAATGACCTGCCTGGACTTTCGAGAGGGCTGGAAGGGAGGGCGGACATTCATGTCATTATAGCAACAATTATGGGAGGCAGAGTACACCCCGGGAGGGGTCTTTTTTCTCTTGTTTTGTTGCAATAGCGCAGGGTCACATTCGCAAAAAGCAGCGGCGGAGACAAGGCTTGAGAGGGCAACGCGGAGTCAGGTCCGAGAAGAAACGGGGACAGCCGTTTGGTGCACGTGACATTAATCATTTTCTCATGTGACATACCCCACTATTGTGAAAACATTCACATGATTATTATATCCATGCTTATATTCGTCCATCCGCATATAAGAAGGTAGTCATGGTCAATCAAATTCTCAAACAGGAAATTACTCAACTCGAAGCCGATTTTTGCTTCGCTTTATCGGACCCAACACGGATTTTCATCCTGTACGCGCTGAGCGAAAAGCCCATGAACGTCACCGAACTGACCAACGAATTGGGCATTCCTCAACCCACCACTTCCAGGCATCTGAAAGTCCTGCGTGAGCGCGGGCTGGTGTACACCGAGCGGCAGGGAACGGTCATCACCTATTACCTCGCCGATACACGCATCATTCAGGCGATGGACCTGCTGCGAGCCGCTATGCGCGCCCGTCTCACTCAACAGGCAAACCTTGTCAACGAACTTGCATAGGAGATTGTATGAAGAAACGCTTCCCCGCCTGGACCCTGGGACTGATCGGCATTCTGCTGATTATTCTCGTCCCGGTCCTCTACTTCCTCCCCCGTTCCAACAACCCGTCTGCCAACCCTGCCGACTACCTGCCCGAAAAACCGGTGCATGTAGATCACTCGGACATCGTCAAAGGCGACTTCAAAACCGGGCAGGACGTGACCCGCGCCTGCCTCGAATGCCATGAAGACGCCGCAAAACAGGTAATGGCAACCACCCATTGGACGTGGGAGTCGAAAGCCTTCGATGTTCCCTGGCGCGAAGGCGATGTGACCATCGGTAAAATCAACCAAATCAATAACTTCTGTATCGGTACACAGGGCAACGAAAACAAGTGTATGTCCTGTCATGCCGGCTATGGCTGGGAACAAGGACGTGAAGCCGCTCTCGCCAACCCCGAAAATGTAGACTGCCTCGCCTGCCATGCCGATATGGGCCTCTATGGCAAGGGCAATTACGGCAACCCAGCCGAAGGTGTGGACCTGCTGGCTGCGGCGAAATCGGTGCGCGCACCCACCCGCGAGAACTGCGGCAAATGTCACTTCGACGGCGGCGGCGGTAACGGCGTCAAACACGGCGACCTCGACGAAAGCCTCTACTTCCCATCCGAAAACAATGACGTCCACATGGGCGGCAATCTCGACATGCAATGCACTGACTGCCACTGGACGAAAGATCATCAAATCCTCGGGCGCATGGTTGCCGATAACTACACCATTGACCCGCAGGAACAAGTCTCCTGCGAACAATGTCACGTAAACCAAAAACACGACGACGAACGCATCAACACCCATCTGGCATCCGTCGCCTGCCAGACCTGCCACATCCCCGCTCTGGCCCTCGAAGACCCCACCAAAATCTTCTGGGACTGGTCACAGGCAGGACAGGAAGGGCGCGAAGACGATCACTTCACCTACCTCAAAATCAAAGGCGAATTCGTCTACGATAAAAACTTCGCCCCCACCTACCTCTGGTTCAACGGCAACAACGAATACCGCTACATCCTCGGCGACAAAATTGATCCGAACGGCATCACCTACATCAACAAACCTGCTGGCAGTATCAACGACCCCAACGCCAAAATCTTCCCCTTCAAGCTGCACATCGCCAAGCAGCCCTACGATGCCGTCTATAACTACCTGCTCCAGCCCATCACCTCGGGCAAAGACGGCTTCTGGACAAACTTCAACTGGGATCAGGCATTCCGCCTTGCCGAACCTATCACAGGGCTGAAGTACAGCGGTCAATACGGCTTTGCCACTACCTACATGTACTGGCCCACCACCCACATGGTACAGCCCGCTTCCAACGCCCTGCAATGCGACGCCTGTCACGGCGAAAACGGACGCCTCGACTGGCAGGCGCTCGGCTACCCTGGCGATCCCATCGAATGGGGAGGCAGGAAGTAATTGGAGATTAGAGATTGGAGATTGGATTTCCAATTACCAACAGGATACAACCATGAAACGATACTCTCTCATCACTCTCGCTGGACTTCTCCTCCTCGCCCTCACCCTGGGACTACAAGCGGTTCTCGCCGCGCCTGAGCCTGCTCCTGCCCAACAAGCCTCTCCCCTTCACCCCGACTTTGCCCTGCTCGACGCCAACGGCGAAAACGTCCTCACCTCGGGCAAGGCTGTCTCCACCATGCAGACCTGCGGGCAGTGTCACGATACTCAGTTTATCCAATCCCACGCCTTTCACTCCGACCTTGGATTGAGCGACTATCAGGTCACCACCGAATTCAACGCCAGCAGCGGCACCTTCGGCAAATGGGACCCCCTCACCTACCGCTACCTTTCCCAGCCTGGCGATGAACGCCTTGACCTCTCCACTGCGGAATGGTTGATGCTCAACGGCGCACGCGCCGTCGGCGGCGGACCTGCCACCACCTCACGCAGCGGTCAGCCGCTCGAATCTCTGCCCATCACTGCCAAAAACTACGAAACTGCCCTGCTGAGCAAAACCGGCAAGGTGGAAGCCTGGGACTGGAAAGCCAGCGGCACAATGGAAATGAACTGTTTCCTCTGCCACATCGAAACCCCCAACAACACCGCTCGCACCGCCTTCATTCGCAGCGGCTCCTTTGGCAACGCCAACACCGGCACCCTGCTCGGTCTGGGCATCGTTGACTACGACGGCTCCAGCGGCGCGTGGACCTGGAACCCCGAAGCCTTCAACGAAAACGGCGAGCTCAAATCCTCCAACCTGCGCATCCAGGACCCCACCAACAGCAACTGCGCCGCCTGTCACGGCGAAGTTCACACCGGCACAGAGCCGCTCACCTACACCGCCTGCGACCTGACCTACCCCCAAACCGCAACCACCGGGCAAGTTGTTTCGGCGCAGCGCATCAAAGACTCCGGAGTCAACCTGAGCGGCAAAAACGACCTCGCTCGCTCCTGGGATATTCACGCCGAGCGTCAACTCCAATGCACCGACTGTCACTACGCGCTCAACAACCCCGCTCACGCCGCCGAAGCGCAAAGCAACAACCCCGAACACCTCAACTACGACCCGCGCACGCTCGAAATCGGCGAGTACCTGCAGCGCCCCGACCATAACTTTGCGCGCGGGCAAAGCGCCCAATTCAACGTTGCCCCCGAACTCAAAGGCACCATGCGCCGCTGCGACTCCTGCCACGACGCCAACAAAGGTCACGCCGACTGGCTGCCCTACGTGGACGCGCACATGGCGGCCGTCGCCTGCGAAACCTGTCACATCCCGCAACTGTACGCCCCCGCCATCCAATCCTACGATTGGACCGTTAGTACGCCCAACGGCGAACCCATCAAAACCTGCCGCGGCGTGGAAGGCGAACCTAACCAGGTGACCTCGTTGGTCACCGGCTACCAGCCGGTATTGCTCAACCGCAAAAATATTAACGGGAATCTGCTGCTCGCGCCCTACAACCTCATTACGACTTACTACTGGGTCTATGACGACGCCAACGGGAATCAACGCCCGGTTCGCCTGCTGGACCTCGAAACGGTCTTCTTCCAAAACGGCTCCTACGCCGCCGACATCCTCTCCGCCTTTGATTCCAATGCCGACGGTTCGCTCAGCAGCGACGAACTCGTAATCAACTCGCCCGCCAAAGAAGAGATCGTCAAAACCAAACTTGCCGCGCTTGGGTTGAACAATCCGCGCATCGAAGGGCTTGTCCAGCCGTACAGCATCAACCACAACGTGACGCGCGGCGAAAACGCCGTCAACGACTGCAAAGCCTGCCATAACGAAAACTCGCGCATCTTCCAGCCCATCAAACTCTCGAACTATGCTCCCAACGGCACCTTACCGGTCTTCGATGCAAACAACAACGTCAATGCCTCCGGTGAGATTGTAACCGGCGAAGATGGCGCGGTGTACTACACCCCCGTCCCCGCCAATGACGGGATGTACGTTTTCGGCTCCAGCCGCGTCAACTGGGTGGATTGGCTGGGCGCGCTGATGTTCGCCGGCTCGCTGCTGGGTGTACTTGGGCATGGGACGCTGCGCTATCTCTCGTCGCGGAAACAGGCTCGAGGTCCGAAGCGAACCGAGCAGGTGTACATGTACGAACCGTACCGCCGCTTCTGGCACTGGCTGCAGACCGCCTCCATCGTCATCCTGCTCTTCACGGGCCTGATCATCCACCGCCCCGATATTTTCGGCGCCTTCTCGTTCCGCGGGGTGGTGACCGTGCATAACGTGCTGGCGGTCATTCTGGTGCTCAATGCCGGGCTGTCGCTGTTCTATCATCTTGCCACCGAGCGCATCCGTGAATTCATCCCGCGCCCCTACGGCTTCTTTGATGATGCCATTCTGCAGGCAAAGTATTACATCAACGGCATCTTCAAAGGCGAACCGCATCCGTTCGAGAAACGCCCCGACAGCCGTATGAATCCCATCCAAAAAGCGACGTACTTCATGATTTTGAACGTGCTTCTGCCGCTGCAAATCCTCACCGGCGCGTTGATGTGGGGCGTGCAGCAGGCGCCGCAAATTGCCGGCTCGTTCGGCGGGCTGCCTGTGCTGGCTCCCTTCCACTCGCTGGTGGCGTGGATGTTCGGCACGTTCATTCTGGTACACGTGTATATGACCACCACCGGCACAACTCCGCTGGAAGCCATGCGCGCCATGGTGACCGGCTGGGAAGAAGTGGAAGCGCCTGAGGTGTAATTTCGCTGGTCGAGTAGCGAGCGATTCTTGCGAGCGTATCGAGACCAGCGGGTAACTTGCAGACAATTGGTTTCAAGCAGGTTTTATGTGGTCTCGATATGTGGCGCGACAATCATGCGCCACTACTCGACCACCCTCTGAAAAGATGAAAGGAGAATCAAAGTGACAACCGCTCCTGTTACAAAAAAATCCATTTTCAAACGTCCCGAAAAGCCATATGTCCACCCTTACCTGGGCGGCGTGATTTTGGGCATCGTGCTGTTCCTGGCGTTTTTCCTGACCGGGAACGGGTTGGGGTCTTCGGGCGCCACCAGCCGCATTGACGCGCTGATCGTGGATGCCATCTCCCCCTCTCACGTGGACAACAACCCCTACCTTCTCAAACTGGCAGGCGGAGATAAAAACCCGCTCGATGACTGGATCGTACCGGTCTTCTTTGGCGCGCTGCTGGGCGGGTTTGCCTCCGGCTGGTTCAACGGACGCCTCAAACTTACGACCACAAAAGGCCCCAACATCTCAGACCGAACTCGCTGGCTGATGGCGTTCCTCGGCGGCGTGCTGTTCCTCTACGGCGCCCGCATGGCGCGCGGATGCACCTCCGGGCAGGCTCTTTCGGGCGGCGCAACACTCTCTGCCGGCTCGTGGGCGGTGATGTTTGCCATCTTCGGCGGCGCGTATGGGCTGGCGTATTTCGTGAGGAAGTTGTGGAATTAGGCATGCGTACTGCGTGCGTTCTCTAACGCACAGAATGGCGTGAAAGAACGCTCTCTACGCACGAAGGAGATTTGATATGAGTTTTCCTCTACCAGAATTCATTACGGTCAGTGCAAGCAATCCCTGGACGTATGTAGTCTTTGGGGTAATCGGATTTGCATTTGGCTTTACCCTCGAAATGTCCGGCTTCGGCGACTCGCGCAAACTCGCGGCTCAGTTCTACTTCAAGGAATTGACCGTGCTGAAGGTGATGTTTACCGCCATCGTAACTGCGATGGTACTACTCTTTGGCGCGGTGGGACTGGGCATTCTCAACTTCAATCAAGTGTGGGTCAACCCCACGTATTTATGGTCGGGCATCCTCGGCGGACTGATTATGGGCGTCGGCTTCATCATCGGCGGCTTTTGCCCCACCACATCACTGGCATCCGCCTCCACCGGTAAAATTGACGGAATGTTCTTCATACTAGGCGGCTTTGTTGGCGCCGCCATCTTTGCCGAAACCGAACCGCTCTTCACAAACTGGTACAACAATGCCGGCTACTATGGCCGCCTCACGCTCGATCAGGTTTTCCATTTACCGGTGGGCGTGGTGGTGCTGCTGGTTGTGCTGATGGCGCTGTTCATGTTCTGGGGCGCGGAACAACTCGAACGCATCGTCGGCAAAAAAGATATGAGCCGCGAACCGAAGACCAGAATCATCGGCGCGGGCGTTTTGCTGGCGGCGGCGCTTGCCGTGGTCTTCATCGGTTCGCCTTCTCTGGAAGAACGCTACCAGAAACTGACCTTCACCCGCACTGAAACCATCCCTCAATTGGAAGGGCAGCCGCCCATCGTCAACACCATCACCTACACAGCAGATGAAATGCTCTCCAAACGCCTGGTATTCGTCTCGCCGGCCGAGGCGTTCAAAGCCAAATACAACCAGGCGATGAATCCGGTCTATCTCGATGTGCGTTCAGAAGCGGATTACAACCTCTACCATATCAAGGGGGCGGTCAACGTTCCGCTCGAACGTATCGAGGAGGTCGTTCCCGTCTTGCTCACCGAACCGCCCGCCAACACCGTTTTCATCGTGATGAGCAACGACGAAATTGCCGCCGTGCAGGCATGGAAAATTCTCGTTGCCTCCAGCGTACCGAACGTGTACATTCTGGAAGGCGGTGTGAATAACTGGATTGCATTCTTCGGCAAGGAGGATGAAACGCTTGCCGGCGTTCGTCCCGCCCCGAATCCTGCTCCCGATCAATTGGCTTATATCTTCCCTGCTGCGCTCGGCAACCGCTACGAATCCTGTGACCCGAGTCCCATCAAGTACGAAGAGCTGGAATTCGAAGCCAAGATACAACTGCAGCTCAAGCGCGATAAAAGCGGCGGAGGCTGCGGATAGAACCGCGCTTGCGAAATTGAATTGATGTGACACAACGTCCCGAAGGTGAAAATCACAAACACCTTCGGGACGCTTCACGATTATCCCGAATTCAGGTTACTCACCATCGTTTCATCCGCCCTGGCTGCCCCTCGGATTCCTCGGCTTGCGGAAGATTACCTTCCATAACACCCAAAGGATCAATACAAGTGGCAGGAAAATCGGCAGGATCACCACAACCAGCCAGATCAACAAGTCGAAGATCCCCTGATAAGCAACAGTCACTGCCCGCTTTGCGCCTTCGAAGGTCTCGCCGGGCTTCCACAGCACAGGCGTGGGCGTGGGAGTGACAGTCGGGGTGGGGGTTGGCGTCAGAACGGGCAGTTCAGGTTCAAAGTTGACCGTGATCGTCGAAAAAGACGAGCGGTCGGCAAGGTAGTTCATGCGTCCCTTGATCTGTTCGATCTGCCCTTCGATATCGGACAATTGCTGGTTGATGCGCAGGGCTTGATCTACATTCTTGGCATCCTTGAGGAATTCCTGGATGCGAGCACGGGTCGCCTCAAGGTTTTGCAGCTGCGACTCCAGGTCCACGTATCGATCGGTCACGTCTTCGCCCGAGGCGTTTTCATCGAGCACACGGATCGCCAGGTCACGGAAGCGCTGCATGGCGCGCTCGAACTGGTCCACGGGCATACCGATGGTAATGGTGGCATACTGCACGTTATTGCCGAAGTAATCTTCATACCACGTGCGCGAACTAACGATATAACCGCCCAGGTCGGTGATAATCTGCATCTCCTGCTCCCAAGCATGGATAGATATGCCATCATGAAGGAAGTCAGGGCTCTCAGCAAGGGACGGATCAAGTTCAGCACGGGGACATTATACGGCGTCCTCCGCCGTCTGCTTGAACAAGGCTGGATCAGACGAGTCCCCTACCCACAGCCCAACCTCACAAGCCGCGAGCGCAAAGCATACCTATTGACACTTTATTCCCGGATCTAAGCGACTCCACTGCCGCAAAGGTGGCTTTGGTGACACCGAAGAGGTGTTCATAGGGAATGGGCGGCGCGCCTCCCTCACGGAGGGACCTGACGAAGGCTTTCCATTCGTTGACGTGTCCTTTATCTTGAGTCGCCTTGATGCGGCTTTTTCTTCCATCGCGAATGGTTTCCAGCGAGACAAAATCATCCAACACCGCCACACTGCCTCCGCAAAAGACTTCGACGCGCTCTTTGGGGAAGGATTTGTCGCCGTTGGCGAGGTAATCCACAACGCCGATGGAGCCATCGGGGAAGGTGAAGGTCATGGAGACGTTGTCTTCGCGGTATTTGCCGCCATCAGGCAGGGCGCGGGCGGTGACTTCAACAGGCGGTTCGCCAACGAGGAAGGTGACGAAGTCCACAAAGTGGCAGGTCTCGCCGATGATGCGTCCGCCGCCGATTTCGGGGTCTTGAGTCCAATGAGTGAGGGGGATGTAACCGGCGTTGATGCGGTAGTGGATGTATTTTGGTTCGTGGAAGGTGGAAAGTGAAGAGTGAAGCTGCTGGGCGAGGGGGGCAAAGCGGCGGTTGAAGCCAGCGAGCAGTAACCTGTCCTTCGTTTTGGCTAACTGCTTACTGATCCCTGATAACTGATCGTTATTTACGGCAAGGGGCTTTTCCACAAAGACGTGCTTCCCCGCTTTCAAGGCTCTTACAACGAGTTCAGCGTGCGTGTCGTGCCGGGTAAGAATCGCAACGGTGTTGATGTTTGGGTCGTTGAGAATCTCGTCGTCGGAAGAGGCGGCATATTGAAAGCCGAATTTTTTCCCCGCGTGCTGCGCATGCAACCCGCCGGAGGAGGCGATGCCGACGAGTTCGACGTCCTCCGCTTTTTTGATGGCAGGGAGGAGAACGGCGTTTGCGAAGAGACCGGCACCCAAAACGCCGAGTTTAACAGAGGCAGTTTTCGATGGCCTGGAAAGTGGAAAGCGGACAATTCTACTTTCCGTTTTCAACCCGCCATGCGGGTATGTCAACACCACCCCCAAAAACGGCTCTTTGTTTTTGCCGGTGATGACATCATACGCCTGAGGCGCCTTTTCGATGGGAAAGCGATGGGTGATGAGCGGTTTCACTTTCAATTTTCCGCTTTCCATCAGGTTCACAACCGCTTCGAAGTTGCGCCCTTCCGTCCAGCGCACGTAGCCGATGGGGTAATCCACACCTTGCTCTTCGTAAACAGGGTCGTAGCGGCCGGGTCCGTAGGAGCGGGAGTTGATGAAGGAGATTTCTTTATCGTAGTACACCTTGCGCGGAAAGGTCAGTCCCACCGCGCCGGTGGCGACGACGCGCGCCCGGTCGCGCGCAATGACGCCAGCCAGTTCGACCGGGTCGTTGGATTTGGTGTCAGCGCAAATGAGAATGACATCGAAGCCGCGGTTGGCGGTGAAGGCTTGGGCTGAGTCCACAGCTTGGGCGCGGAGAACAGCCTCCAGTCCAAGAGAGGAAGCGAGCGCCAGGCGGGCGGGGTCCAGGTCTATGCCAAGAACGCGGCAGCCGGCGGCGGCAGCCATCTGTGCGGCGAGCAGTCCCAATAATCCCAGGCCGATGACGGCAACAGTCTCGCTCAATTGCGGTTCGGCAAGGCGAAAGCCATGCATGGCAATGGCGCCGAGCGTGGTGAAGGCAGCGGATTCAAAATCCACGTTTTTGGGGAGAGGAGTGATGAGGTTGCGCGGGACGACGTTGTATTCAGCGTGGACGGCGTAGTTCAGCCCCGCACACGCCACCCGCTGACCGACCTTGAGGCCGGGAGTGTTTTTGCCGAGCGCAACAATCGTGCCGGCAGAGGAATAGCCCAGCGGCATGGGCTGGTCGAGGCGGTTGAAGGCGGCTTGCAGCGTAGGGACGACGCCCTCGCGTTTGGCTTTGTCGAGCATCTGACGGGCGAGGTCGGGGCGGGAACGCGCCTTACCGACCAGGCTTTTTTCGGCAAATTCGACGAGCATGCGTTCGGTTCCCGCCGAAACCAGGCTTGCTTCTACGCGCACAAGCGCCTGCCCTGGTTGAGGGACGGGGACGGGAACCTCTTCTACGGAGGTTTTTCCAGTTTTGAGGTTTTGAAGGAGCTGTTTCATGTGAGTTTGAGGTTTGGCAAAAATGATTTCGAACAGTATACCCGAATTCGCTTTCAAGGCTTTGCCGCCAATCGCCCGTAAAAATCTTGCCTTGCAATGAAATTGTAACTATAATGTTTTCAGCGCTTTGCCATGTGACAATGCTTTGTTGATGTGCAACCGGCTCCCGCGAGCCGGCCTTATTATGGAGAAGGAGGTTGCCCGGCCAAATGAACCTGATCCTAAACCTTGTCTTGTCCCCCAAAACCTTCATCAATAAGGAGAAAAAATCATGGCTCTCGGTGGTTACGCTGATAAAGTTGCCTGGGTGGACCTCACCTTGGGCAAGGTGGAATTCAAACCAATTCCAGAAGAATATAAACGCAAATACATCGGCGGGCGCGGGGTGGGCGTTCGGTTCGTATTCGATAACGGTCCGCAGGTGGATCCGCTTTCGCCGGACAACATCCTGTGCTTTATGAACGGTCCGCTGACCGGCTCCGAAGCCAACATGAGCGGACGCATGGCAATTGTGACCAAGTCGCCCCTCACCGGCACGGTCACCGACTCGCATCATGGAGGCTGGTCTGCCGCCCGCCTGCGCTGGGCTGGCTACGATGGGCTGGTCTTCAAAGGAAAAGCGCCCAAGCCAACCTATGTGTACATTCACGACGGTCAATTCGAATTGCTGGATGCCTCCGACGTATGGGGCAAGGGAGTGCACGATACGGTCAAATACTTCCGCGAAAAATACGGCGAAAAAGACCTGACCGTCATCTCCATCGGCCCGGCCGGCGAAAACCTGGTCAAATTTGCCTGTTGGGTCAATGAAGATGACCGCGCCAGCGGACGCGGCGGCACTGGCTGCGTGGGCGGTTCGAAGAATCTGAAAGCCATCGTCATCAAAGCCGAAAAGACCCTCACCAAAGCCGCCGACCGCGACGCCTGGAAGACCGCCCACGAGCGCGCCCTGAAAGGTATCATGGCGGAAGAGAACATCACCAGCCCGCGCAAGGGTGGTCTCTCCGTTTATGGCACCAACGTGCTGATGAACATCACCAACTCCATCGGCGCCCTTCCCACCAAAAACAGCAGGTACACCTCCTTTGGCAGCAATGCCGAAACCATCGCCGGCGAATGGGTCAACGCGAACATCCTTGTGGATAACCCCACCTGCCACGCCTGCCCCGTTGCCTGCAAGAAGGAAGTCGAAATTAAGGATGGTCCCTTCGCCGGGCTGCGCATGGAGTCGGTGGAATACGAACCCGCCTGGTCGGTGGGCGCGAACTGCGGCAACCCCGATGCCCGCCTCGTCGCCAAGATGATTGACCTGTGCAACGACTTCGGCATGGACGCCATCGAAACCGGCCACCCGCTCTCCGTGTGGATGGAAGCGACCGAACGCGGCTACACCAATGGCTCCGGCACCCTCGCCTGGGGCGACCCCGAAGGCATGACCAAAGCCGCCGAAATGATTGCCAGACGCCAGGGCTTCGGAGCCGTCCTCGCCGAAGGCGCCGATGCCGTCGCCAAACACTTTGGACATCCCGAACTTGCCATGACCGTCAAAGGTCAGGGCATCCCCGCCTACGACCCGCGCGGTCTCAAAGGCATGGGCATCGCTTACGCCACCTCCAATCGTGGCGCCTGTCACCTGCGCGCCTACACCCCCGCCGCTGAACTCGGCGTCATGCCCTACAACTCCCTCAAGGTGGACCCGCTCGAATGGAAGGGCAAGGGCGAACTCGTCAAAATCTTCCAGGACGTGCACGCCTTCTCCGACAGCATGGACCTGTGCAAATTCTCCGCCTTTGCCATGGGCGCCGAAGAATACGCCCAGCAATACTCCGCCATGGTCGGCGTTCCCTTCACTGCCGACGACGTGCTGAAGACCGGCGAACGCATCTACAACCTCGAGCGCTACTACAACAACCTGGCCGGCTTCCGCGAAGGCTCCGACTATCTGCCCAAGCGCTTCGTAGAAGAACCCTCCGACCAGCCCGGCTCCAAGGGTCACGTTTGTGAACTGGATAAAATGCTCGAAGAGTACTACAAGGCGCGCGGCTGGGTCAACGGCGTCGTTCCCGAATCCAAACTCAAGGAACTGGAAATCATCTAATTCCAGTCACCGCTTCGTAACTCAAAAAGCGATGCATCCGCTGGGATGCATCGCTTTTTTGCCGTAAAACCTTCGGCACGCTTCAACGCTTCTTGACACTTACGCTTCGCACTTAAACTCGAACCTGATTCAACACCCCCAGCCTCCCTCACACCGAAACAATTTGGGCTGGTCAATTGTGCATACCGCTCTCTTCGCATACTCTGCGCTCTCTAGCGCAGCAAATTATATTTTATGCCCCCGCCCGCAGAGTCTTCTTCCCAAACTGCGTCATAAACCCATCTACCAGATTCTCTTCGATCTCGATGATGAGGCGCGTCTGCCCTACAGAAAGCGAACCCAGGCGGAATGGCTCCATCTTCTCCAGAGTCACGCTCCACCCCTCCGCGCGGATCAGGTTCTCACCCTGCGGCACACCGCCCATCTCCCGCAGGTACTCTTTCAACAAAAACATTGGAATACCGCGCATCTCGCGGACGATGGTTTGCATTACCCACCACCCACCGGAGGAAAAATATCCACCTTATCCTCCGGCTGAAGAACCGTATCGAACTTTTCGGGCAAGTACACCGCTTCGCGCCCATTGATGAAAAACTTCATGTGCGGGAGGAAATTGCCGTTTTCATCCAGCAGCTCGCGGCGCATGGCAGGATACTGCTCTACAAAACGATGCACCAGTTGAATCGCAGTCGTACCTTCCGGCAGGTTCAACTCCACCGTCTTCTGCCCGACAATTGGTCGCAGGGTGGCATAAAAATTGACCTTCATCGCCATCTCTTTCGTCATAGGCACCTCCACAATGTACGAACGGCGCTCAGCGCTTCACGAAATCGCGTACGCGGCGTTCTTTTACGCCAACGCAGCGCCGGGCGCAGTTTTCGTAATCTCCTCTGCTGCCTTCAAGAATACCTTTGGCGCCTATATTTTACCTGCAAGAGAGAATCTTCGCCCCCAGGGAGTGGCTAAAAGGATGGGCTAAATCCTTGCTACGGGCATTGAATGATCCCCTGCGCCCACAAACAGCCGCCGCAGACCGGGAAAGTTGTATTCCCCAGGCAGTCCTCCTCGTTGGTCTCAGAGAGGTCACAGCCGCCACAAAAGGTACACGGCGCAAACACAAAATTGTGCAACCGTTCACGGTAGGCAACATACTGCGGGTCCAGCCAAATCTCCTGCAGCGACTTTTCCCGCACGTTGCCAATGACATGCTTTTTCGAAAGGCGCGGCTTGCCGTGCAGGTAACTCATGTGCGTGTGCATCAGCGGCCAGCACGGGCTGACATCCCCCGTCCAGGCAATGGACATGGTGCCGCTCTCGACAAAGTTGCACACATCGTTTGCGCCGCCCCAATTGTTGCCGGCGTAACTGATGTTCAAGCCGCTGTTGAAGACTTCGAAAATAGCGTCGCGGGTAGATTCGTCGAAGTCTATTTTGGGCAGGCTGAGGCGGGGAAGATGCGGAGCGTTCATGTAGGCAATATCGCGGGTGACGCGGTTATAGAGCCGGTCGGCTTGCATCCCCTCTGTGGCGGGCTGCAGGTTGCTGACCGAAAAATACTTGGCGCGCAGAGATTTCCCGATGTTGATGACTTTGGGCAAATCGGCAATATTACGCCGCATTGCCACGAAGGCGATGCCAATTTCGGGCTTGGGGTAATGTCCTGGCGCGCGCATTTTGACGAACCGCTCCAGATTGGCGATGATGTTTGGGAGTTCGGCTCCCAGGCGGATATCGGCAAACCCTTCGGGGGTGGCGCCATCCAGCGAAACCCACAGAATATCGAGCCCGGCGTCAATCAACTCGCGCGATTTTTTCTCCGTGAGGATGGTGCCGTTGGTAATCAGTTCGACCTTGACGCCCAGTTCCCGTTTGATGCGCCGAATCCATTCGATGGTTTTTTGATGGAACAACGGCTCGCCAATGCCGCCGAAATAAACGCTGGGGATCGGGTCGAGTTCCTTCAACCCGGCAAAGATGCACTCGAAGGTCTCTTCGGTCATCCGCCCGATGGGCTGTTCCCAGGCATTCCGAAAACAGGTAATGCAATCGAGGTTGCAGGCGACGGTGGGTTCGATGTACACCTTGGTGAGATGAGTCACCGGGCGGTGCATACGGATAAAGTTGTGTCCTTCGTCCAGGCGCACGCGGGAGCCGGGAGTCAGCCCATATTGGCGGGCAACTTCAGGCGGAATGATGAGGCGACCGTTTTCGTCCACTTCCGCCCAGGCAGTCGTTGGTTTTGTGGATACGGGAATCATGCTTGCTCCTTGTCGAAACGGCTAAATTAATACCAATCATATCCATTTTTGGGGAGACTTCATGTGACAAAAGTCGCCATTACACAAGACAAACAACCTGCTCGTGAATGATATAATTTCAAGCAATTGCGAAACAAGGAGACATACGTGACTGATTTGCGCGTTCAAAAATTTGCGAAAGTTTTGGTGGAGCATTCCGCCCGCGTCGTCCCGGGTGACCGTGTATTGATCGAAGCAACGACCGCCGCCGAACCGCTGGTACGGGAACTGTTCATTCAAATTCTAGAAAAGGGAGGGCATCCACATCCGTTGATTTCCTTCCCCGGTCAGGAAGAAAGCTTCCTGCGCTATGCCAACGACCAGCAACTGGAGTTTGTGCCAACGTTCATGAAACTGGCTTATGACCAATTCGAAAGCCGCATTCGCATCCACTCTTCAACCAACACGCGCGGGCTGACGAATATTGACCCGGCCAAGCTGCAAAAACGCGGCAAAGCCAGCGGCATCATCACAGAAACACAAATGCGGCGCGGAGCCGAGGGGGCGTTCAAATGGGTAACTACCCTCTACCCCACCAACGCCTACGCCCAGGAAGCAGGCATGAGTCTGCAGGAATACGAGGATTTCGTCTTCAACGCAGTCCACGCCCACGAGGATGACCCCATCGCTTATTGGAAAAGCACCGCCGCCCGCCAGCAAAAGGCAATTGACTTCCTGGCAGATAAGGACATCGTCACCCTGCGCGGTCCCAATGTGGATCTTTCGCTTTCCATCAAAGGGCGCCGCTTCATGAACTCGACCGGCGTGTACAACATGCCCGACGGTGAAATTTTCACCGGCCCGGTCGAAGATTCGGTCAACGGCTGGGTGAGGTTCACCTACCCCGCCATCTATGGAGGGGTGGCAGTGGAAGGCGCAGAGTTGACCTTCAACCGCGGACGGGTGGAACAAGCCAGAGCCGACAAAAATCAGGATTATCTCATCAAAATGCTCGAATCCGACAGCGGCGCGCGCTACCTGGGTGAGTTTGCCATCGGCACCAACTTCGACATCAACCGCTTCACCGGCAACATCCTGTTCGATGAAAAAATCGGCGGTACCTTCCACATGGCGCTTGGCGCAGGCTACCCAGAAACAGGCTCGCACAACAAATCCGCCATTCACTGGGATATGATTTGCGACCTGCGCACCGACTCGGAAATCCATGTGGACGGCGAGTTGTTCTACAAGAACGGGCAATTTGTATTCGATAACTGATTCCCTTCCAGAATACTTTTTGGGCGCTGAAAAACACTGATTTCCCTTTACGGACGACGCCACCATTCACTGCACGTTTCAGCGCTGGCAGGTGTTTTGCCGCTGGTGTATGCAAGAAAGACATGCCGTCCAGTTGCATAACAGTCCGTCTCAGATAGATGGGTTCTGCTTTTCATCCGATTTATGCACCAAAGCCGCAGATTGGTGCTGCTCGAGGCTCATTCAGTTCATCGAGTTTCGGAAGCAAGTGGAGATAAAAGGGTCATGCACCCCTATGTCGTTTCGCTGAAAACCCTGTTCGAAGCCCACGCCAACCCCTCTCAAGCCGCGCCGATGAAGAAGTATATGCGCGACCAGTTCGAGTTCCTGGGGATTAAGACCCCCGAACGCCGCGAATTGCAAAAACAATTCTTCAACAGCCAGAAACTTCCGTCAACTCTCGAACTCAAGCCGATCCTGCGCGACCTTTGGGCGCTGCCGCAGCGGGAATTTCAATATGCCGGCATTGGCTTGCTGGGGCGCCTCGTCAAGGCGCTGCCGCAGGGATTTACCTCCACCATCGAATATCTAATCATCACCAAACCCTGGTGGGATACAGTGGATGCGCTGGCAAGCGACATCGTGGGAGAGCATTTTCACCGCTTCCCAAAAGTACGCGAGAAATACATCGCCAAATGGCGCGTTTCCAATAATTTCTGGCTGAGGCGCACCTGTCTGCTCTTCCAGCTTGGCTACAAGGAAGCCACCGACTTCGATTTGTTATGCAGTCTCATCCGCGAGAACCTCGGCTCGAACGAGTTTTTCATCAACAAAGCCATTAGCTGGGCGCTGAGGCAATACGCCCGCACCAATCCCCAAGCCGTGAAGCAGTTTGTGAAGAAAACGCCCGAGTTACATCCCTTGAGCAGACGCGAGGCAATGAAACATTTGGAGTAAGAAAAAATCAGCAAAGCGGGCTTGTAGCAGCCAGTCCGTTATCTTCCCATTTATAATCGAACCATATCAAAAAAGGAGTCGCAATGAGCCAGGAACATGAAGCGGTCATTCTAAGCGCAGTGCGCACGCCAATTGGCAAATTCCAGGGGGCGCTCAGCGGTGTTTCCGCTACCCAATTGGGCGCCATTGCCGTCCAAGCCGCAGTGGAACGGGCGGGCATTGACCCCGAAGAAATCGAAGAAGTCATCATGGGCAATGTCGTATCGGCGGGGCTGGGGCAGGCGCCGGCGCGGCAGGCGGGCATTCATGGCGGGGTGCCGCCAACGGTGGGAGCAAGCACCATCAACAAAGTCTGCGGGTCGGGGCTGAAGGCTGCAATGCTTTCGGCGCAGGCAATTCGGGCAGGCGACGCCGATTTGTACGTGGCGGGCGGCTTTGAATCTATGAGCCGCGCACCTTATCTCATCTCAGGCCGCTCGGGTGAGTTGAAGTTTGGCAACCAGGCGCTCACCGATGCACTGCTCAATGACGGTTTGTGGGACCCGTTCGAAAATTGGGGGATGGGGATGGCAGCTGAATTCATCGCCGACGAGTACGAGGTCACGCGTGAAGCGATGGATCAGTTTGCGCTTCGCTCTCACGAACGGGCTGTTGAGGCTCAAGAAAAGGGCTGGTTCAACGCTGAAATCGTCCCCGTCCAAATTGCGGGGCGTAAAGGCGCGGTCACAGAGGTGGCCCAGGACGAAGGTCCGCGCAAAGACACGACGTTGGAAGCGTTATCCAAACTCAAGCCAGCCTTCAAGGCAGATGGAAAGGTCAGCCCGGGTAACTCATCGCAAATGAGCGACGGCGCTGCGGCGGTGGTCATTGCCTCCCGCGCTTACGCCCAAAAACACGGGCGCAAACCGATGGCGCGCATCGTGGGGTATGCTCAGGCGGCGGTGGAGCCGAAATATCTGTTCGCCGCTCCCGCTTATGCCATGCCGAAACTGCTGAAGAAAATCGGCTGGACGTTTGCCGATGTAGACCTGATTGAACTCAACGAAGCCTTCGCCGCGCAGGTGCTGGCAGACGGTTATGCTCTCGCCGACCAGGGCTGGGATTGGGACAAGGTCAACGTCAACGGCGGCGCGATTGCCATCGGGCATCCGCTGGGCGCAAGCGGCACGCGCGTGCTGGTGACCTTGCTGCACGCCCTGAAGAACCGCGGGCTGAAGCGCGGCATTGCGTCGCTGTGCCTGGGCGGCGGCGAAGCAGTGGCGATGGCGGTGGAGTTGGAGTAAAGACGTACAAGAAGTAGACAGGTACACACGTAGACAGGTAGACAGGTAGACGGGTAGACAGGTAGACGGGTAGACAGGTAAACACATGTGTACCTGTTTACGAGTCTACTTGTGTACTCCCTCTGAGGAGACACCATGAACATCAAACACATTTTCGTTGTCGGCGCCGGCACGATGGGCAACGGCATCGCGCAGGTCGCGGCGACTTCGGGGTATCAGGTCACCTGCATGGATGTAATGCCCGCCGCGCTGGAAAAAGCAAAAGCGGCAATCGCTAAATCCACCGCAAAATTGCTGGAAAAAGGCACAATCACGGCGGAGCAAAAAGCCAATGCCGATGCGATACGCTTCGTGGAAAACATGGACGATTTGAAAGAGGCGGATTTTGTCATCGAAGCCGCCACCGAAAACCCCGAACTGAAATTCAAGATTTTCAAAGACCTGGATGCCGCCGCGCGCGAGGGCGTGATTTTGGCAAGCAACACCTCCTCCATTTCCATCACCAAAATCGCCGCCGCCACAAAGCGACCTGAAAAGGTCATCGGCATGCACTTCATGAACCCTGTCCCCTTGATGAAACTGGTGGAAGTGATCAAGGGTCTTGCCACCGATGAAGCGACATTGAACACGACGCTTGAGTTGTGCAAGGTAATGGGCAAGGAGCCTGTTGAGGCAAATGACTCGCCGGGCTTCATCTCCAACCGTATTCTCTGCCCGATGATCAACGAGGCGATCTTTGCCCTTCAAGAGGGAGTGGGCACCAAAGAAGCGATTGACGCAGTGATGAAACTGGGCATGAACCATCCGATGGGTCCGCTCACATTAGCGGACCTGATCGGCCTCGACGTGGTGCTTTTTATCATGGAAGTGTTGCACCGCGACCTGGGCGAGGACAAATACCGCCCTGCGCCGCTGCTGCGCAAAATGGTGGATGCGGGGTATTTGGGGAGGAAAACAGGAAGAGGGTTTTACGAATATTAGCCGCAATTACATTTCCATGCCTAACCACCCCCTCCCCCTCATCGAAGCGCGCGGCACGCACCGCGCAGTCGGACAGCAAATCGGTACAAAGTGCCGCGAACAAATTCAAAGCCTGTGCGCCGCTCTGCGGCATGAGTTACCGCCCGGCGTCACCTGGGAGGCAATGCTCGCGCAAAGCCGCCTCTATCTGGCGCACAGCCGCGCGGTGTACCCGCAATACATCGAAGAACTGGAAGGTATCGCCGAAGGCGCGCAAGTCTCCTTCGATGAGGTTTTTCTCACCATGTGCGAGGAACTGTGGGAAAGTTTCGCCTGGCGCGGCTGCACCGACATGGCGGCGCGCGGCAAAGCCACTGCCGACGGCTCCACCCTAATCGCACACACCAACGACCTGCTGCCGAAAACCGAATCCATGCTGGTGTTGCTCAAGGTTCAAGCGGGGGATGAACCGGAATTTCTCGGCGTCTCAGTGGGCGGCATTGCCATCAGCGCAGGGTACAACGCGGCGAAAATCAGCCTGACCGGCAACCAACTGGACAGCAACGACGTGCGCCCCGGCGTGCCGCGCCTGCTGGTCGTCCGCGCCATTCTCGGTTCCAAAACCTTAAGCGAAGCCATGACACACTGCCTGCTCCCCACACGCGCATCCAGTTACAACAACATCATCGCAGATGGAAGCGGCGAGGTTTATTCAATGGAAGGCTCGGCGACGGACATGGAAGCGATTTACATCAAGGACGACATCCTGGCGCACGCCAATCATTACACCGCTCCCTCCATGCGCCGCTTCGAACGGGACCGCAGCGTGATCGCCAACTCCATCATTCGCCACAACCGAGCCGAGTATTTGCTGCGTCAGCATTACGGCAAACTGACCCCCGAACTTTTCCGCACCCTCCTGACAGATCACGCCGGCTACCCCACCTCCATTTGCAAACACGGGCTGGAAACTCAAACCGTCTTCAGTATCATCATTCAAGTGGAAACGCTCAAGGCATGGATCGGGCGCGGGCACGCCTGCGAGACGGAATACACAGAATATCAACTTGAGCCGTATCCAGGATAATTCGCCAGTTTGGAATCCAGAAGCGCGCTTCTGGATTCCAAACCGCACGGGAATCCATGACCAACATTCAATCCCTCTTCCCCAAAACCTACGAAGCCTCGCGTGAGCGCTTCAGAAACAATCTCTCTGTGGTGCAATCCAAATGGAACAATGCTCGCCTGTTCCAGCACAAACTTGCCGGCGCCGAAGACCTGACGATTGACTGGATTTACTCCGAGGCAACCGAAACCAACCAAAAAGTCTTCATTCTGACCACCGGCGAACACGGCGTGGAAGGGTATGTCGGCTCGGCGATGATGCAACTCTTCATCGAGAAATACCTCCCGCGGCTCGACCCGCGCAGCACAGCCATCCTGCTCGTCCATGCCATCAACCCCTGGGGGATGAAATATCACCGCCGCGGCAACAAAGACAACATTGACCTGAACCGCACCTTCCTCTGGAATCTCGCTCATGACCCGCACTTCAATCCCGATTACGACAGAATCGCCAAATTCCTCAACCCCGGAACAAAGGTCTCAAACCTGCTTTTAGACAATTTTCGCTACACTTTACAACTGTTCTGGCACATCGCACGCATGGGAATGAAAAACTTCCGCTACGCCCTGCTGCTCGGACAATATCGCGATCAAACAGGCTTGTACTATGGCGGGACACAACGCCCCGAAGAGACACAAGTTCTCATGAACCTCTACAAACAAATGCTGGCTTCCTACGACCAGATTTTGCACCTGGATATGCACACCGGCTACGGTCCGCGCTATCAAATGAGCCTGGTCAATTCGGCGCTGGATAAAAATCCCTCCGCCTACTACGAAAAGCGCTTCAACTACCCGCTCGTGGTCGCCGCCACCGCCGACGAATTCTACGCCATCCGCGGCGACATGGTGGATTATGAATACGCCCTATGGCAAAGTGAATTCCCCCATAAACGCTTCTTCGCCACCGCCTTCGAGTTTGGCACACTGGGCAATACGATGTACGGCTTGTTCCAAAGTCCGCGCGTGATGATTCACGAAAACCGCGCCTACTGGCACGGCGCAAAAAATGAAAAGGTACTGACGCAGGCAAAACGCGGATTTGAAGAACTCTTCAACCCCAGCGCACAGGATTGGAAACAAAAAGCCGTTGCCGACGCAGAGAGAGCCTTCAACGGCATTTTATCTGCCGAAGGATTCTTCAATTGACATTCCGCCTCCCCCTTTATTGGGAGAGAGGCGGAATATCTGCTCTTCTACTCTTCCGTGATAACAATCGTTTCGATCACATCGCCCGTATAAGAGGGGTTTTGAGTCGGGTCGCGGCGGGTAATCCCATTGACAACATCCATGCCCTCAATGACCTGACCGAAGATGGTATAACCGCCGTCCAATTGCGGCGCGGGACCAAAGGTGATGAAAAACTGACTGCCATTCGTGGGGGTTCCAGCACCGCGGTTTGCCATCGCCAACACGCCTGCCTTGTCGAACTTCAAATCGTTCGGTTCATACTCAAACTGATAGCCCGGTCCGCCCGCCCCGCTGCCGGTGGGGTCTCCGCCCTGCGCCATGAACCCATCCAACACACGGTGAAAGGTCGTCCCGTCGTAAAACCCATCCCGCGCCAGAAAAACGAAATTATTGACCGTCCTGGGCGCTTTATCCGCATAGAGTTCAGCGGTGAACTCGCCGCCCTTCGCCATCACAAACCTGGCAAAATATTTCTTTGCCGTATCAATGATCATCGGCGGGTAGGCGTCGTACTGCTTTGGGGCGTTGCCTTCTTGCCCTCTCAGGAACCAGGCGCCCAACACCACCATGGCCAAAGCGATGACCGCCCCTGCAACCTGCACATATCTTGTCTGACGGGCTCTCCGTTCTGCTTCCAGCCTTGCTTCGATTTTTTTCTTATTTGCCATCTATCTCACTCCATCGGGAAGTCAATTTTCCGCATTGTAGCACACCTCCCCATCCGCTCTCATGCCATGATAAAGATATAATACAGCCATGGCAAAGGACAAACTCTTTCGCAAACACATCGCTATTCCGCAAGATCATGGGTCGTGGGTCTTTATCCTCAGCCCGCTGCTGATTGGCAGTTTTGCGGCAGGGACATTTACTCCAGCCACCCTGAGCCTGATCGTCGCTGCACTGGCGGCTTTTATGCTGCGTCAGCCAGCCGCCACCCTGGTCAAAATCTATGCCGGGCGGCGCTCGCGGGACGATCTGCACCCCGCCCGTTTCTGGTTCGCCCTCTATGCCGCCATTGCGTTGATTGCGCTCACCAACCTGATCCTGAACGGTTTTGCCGACCTGTTATACCTGGCTGTGCCGGGCGCCGCCATCTTTGCCTGGCATTTGTGGCTGGTAAGCAAACGCGAAGAACGCCGCCAAATCAACGTGGAAATCATCGCCACGGGGGTGCTGGCGCTGGCGGCGCCTGCTGTCTATTGGGTGGGCGTCGATCACTATGACCCGCTTGGCTGGTGGTTGTGGGGATTGATCTGGCTGCAGAACGCTGCCAGCATCGTCTATGCGTATCTGCGGCTCGAGCAGCGGGACCAGGCTCGAGGTCTGGAACGAAGCGAGTTATGGAAGCAGGGATGGCGCGCCGCGTTGTACACCTCCTTCAACCTCGCTTCGGTCTTAATCCTGAGCCTGATTGCTGTTCTCCCGCGCCTGCTCTTCCTCCCTTACCTGATCCAATGGCTCGAAACCATGTGGGGCATCACCCATCCCGCCGCCGGCTGGAAGCCCACACGAATTGGCGTGCGCCAGTTAATCGTCAGCATCGTCTGGACGGTGCTATTCATTTTGACCTGGAGATAACATGGACGAACTGAAATGGCAACTTCTCACCGAAGTGCAGGGGCGCGCCGAAGCCGAAGTGCTGAAAGCATACTTGCTCGGCAACGGCATTGAGGATGTGGAACTCTTTCAAGAGTCGGTGGGGCAACACATCTACCCTACCACGCTCGACATTCTGGGAAATGTGCAAATCTTCGTCCCCAAAGAACAACTGACGGAAGCGCGCCAGCTGCTCGACGAATACAACCGCCTAACAGGATAAGCCTGCCATCTACCCGCACAACGAAAAGACAACGAGGAGCAATATGGATTTTGATCTCACACAAGAACAGAAACTTTGGAAGAAAACCGTACATGAGTTCGTGGCAAAGGAAGTGCAGCCCAAAGCGCACGAAGTGGACGTGAGCAGCGAGTTCAATTGGGAGGCGGCTCGCAAGATGGGTCCGCTGGGGCTGCTGGGGTTGAACATCCCCGAAGAATACGGCGGGGCGGGCGTAGACGCCGTCAGCGCGGCGATTGCGATTGAGGAATTGGGTTGGGGCTGCGGCTCCACCGCCCTTTCGATTGCCGCCCACAACGGGCTTGGCACCAGTCCCCTCGTCCTTTTTGGGAGCGAAGAACTCAAACGGCAATGGCTGCCGCGCGTGGCAAGCGGCAAAAACAAACTGGCGGCGCTGGCGCTCACCGAACCGGGCGCCGGCTCCGATTTGCAGGGAGGCGTGACGACGAAAGCGGTCAAAGACGGGAACGAGTGGGTCATCAACGGCGCGAAGATGTGGTGTACCAACGCCTCGATAGCCGAATACATCATCACGCTGGTTCGCACCAATCCCGCCGGCGGTTCTCGTTCGCTGAGCATGATCCTCGTCCCCACCGATGCGGCTGGACTCACAATTGGCCCCGCCGAAAAGAAAATGGGGCTGCACGGGTCTCCCACCCATGCCGTGACGTATGAAAACGTCCGCGTGCCACTGGGAAACTTGATTGGCGAGGAGGGCAAAGGCTTGCAGCAGACGCTGGCGACGCTGGCTGGCGGGCGCATTGGCATTGGAGCGCTTTCGGTGGGGCTAGCGCAGGCGGCGTTCGAATATGCGGTCAATTACGCGAGGGAGCGCAAAGCCTTCGGCAAGCCCATCGCCGAGCAGCAAGCCATTCAATGGATGCTGGCAGATGCCGCAACGGAGATCGAAGCGGCGCGCACGCTGGTCTATAAGGCTGCCTGGCTGAAGGAGCAGGGACGCAACTACAACCAGGAAGCCGCCATGGCAAAGATGTTCGCCACCGAAATGGCGGAACGCGTGTGCCGCAACGCCATTCAGATTCACGGCGGCTACGGCTATTCGAGCGAGTACCCGGTCGAGCGCATCTACCGCGACGCACGGTTGATGACCATCGGCGAAGGAACCAGCGAGATTCAACGGCTGGTCATTGCACGGCACGTGCTGGCGGAGGAATAGCCTCGGCAAGCGTTTCAAAATTCAGCCCCTAAAGGTTTTTTGGAAACCTTTAGGGGCTTGAGTTTTATCTATCACACCGCCGCTTCACAACGGACGATGAACCTGACTGCCGCGCAGCAGACATCCTCTCCCGTTGTCGGATGAGGAGAGTGATGAACCCGGCTCAGCGCAGGTAGAGCTCGTTGAATTCTTTGAGCCTGCCCGCCAGTTGAGGCGTCAGGTCGCTTTCGCGCATGCGCCATTCCCAGTTGCCGCCCAGTTTCGAGGGGAAGTTCATGCGGGCAGACGAGCCAAGGCTCAAGACATCCTGCATGGGCGCGATGGCAAAGACCGCCACCGACGACCAGATGCCGCGAATCAAATCCCAGGCGAAGTCGCTTCCGTCCACGCGCAGGTAGCGGCGGGCAAAGTCTTTTTCATGTTCGGGGGCAGTGCTGTACCAGCCCAGGGCAGTATCGTTGTCGTGGGAGCCAGTATAGGCCACACAGTTGGGGATGTAATTGTGAGGCAGGAAGGGGTTTCTGGCGCTGTCAAAGCCGAATTGCAAAATGCGCATACCGGGCAAGCCGAAGTCGTCGCGCAATTTCACTACATCGGGAGTGATGAGACCCAGGTCTTCGGCAATGATGGGGAGCCGTCCATTTTTGCCTTTCAGCAATCCCTTGTTCAGCGCGCGGAAGAAATCGGCACCGGGACCTTTCACCCAGCGTCCATGCTCGGCGGTGGGCTGCCCAAACTTCACCTCCCAATAGCCGGCAAACCCGCGAAAATGATCCAGGCGGACAATATCCACCAAGTTCAAGGTGGAGCGGAAACGCGCCAGCCACCAGGCATACCCGGTCGCTTTATGAACCTTCCAACGATAGAGGGGATTGCCCCACAGTTGACCGGTGGCGGAGAAGTAATCCGGCGGGACTCCGGCAACCACAGTTGGCAGGCTGTCTTCGCCAAGGTAGAAGAGTTCGGCGTTTGCCCAGGCATCGGCGCTGTCGTAGGCGATGAAGATGGGAATATCGCCGATGATCTTGATTCCGCGCGCGTTGGCATACTCGCGCAGTTTGTGCCACTGACGGAAGAAGATGAATTGATAGAAGCAGTGCCGCTGAATGCCTTCTGCATGTTCGGCGCGGGCTTTCTTCAGGGCAGCGGGTTTGCGCTTGCGAAGGTCTTCGCTCCATTCGTTCCATGCGCCGCCGCCGTGCGCTTCTTTCAGCGCCATGAAGAGGGCGTAATCTTCGAGCCAGGAGGCGTTTTGTTTGCAGAATTTTTTGTATTCAGCGAGCAAAGCCTCGGGAGCGGAAGAGAAGCGGGAAAAAGCCCTTTGCAGGAGAGAAAGTTTCCAGGGGATGAGCAAGCCAAAGTCCACGCGCGAAGCGTCGAAGGCGGGCATGCCGGCGAAATCATCCGGCGTCAGGAGGCCGTCTTCAATCAACGCATCGAAACTGATCAGATAGGGGTTGCCGGCGAAGGCGGAAAAACACTGATAGGGTGAATCGCCGTAGCCGGTGGGACCGAGGGGCAGCACCTGCCAGAGTTTGCAGCCGCTGGAGGCGAGCCAGTCCACGAAACGGTAGGCTTGAGGACCAAGGTCGCCGATGCCATAGGGACCGGGCAGACTGGAGGGATGAAGGAGGATTCCGCCTGAACGTTCAAATTTCATTTGCTTTTCTCCGTGTTTCAATGTATTGACCCGCGCGCACGGTAGGTTCGGGGTAGTCGGAAGCGATGACATCAGTTCCGACGACGCCCTCGGGTTCGACGACATGCCCCGCGGGAATGATGCTGTTTTTGCCAACGACGGCAATGCGGATGTGCGGTTCGCGCACGCCCCAGCCGACGCGGGCGTTTTGTTCGACGCGCACACGTTTATCGATCACGGCACGTTCGACGACAGCGCCGCTTTCAATGACGCTGTCGGTCAGAATAATGGATTCGCGCACAACAGCGCCCGCTTTGACGATTACACCAGGCGACAACACGCTGCTTTCCACATGAGCGCCTTCCTCGATCATGCAACCGTTACAAATCAGGCTGGAGTAAATATCTGCCTTGCCCGAAAGGCGAACGGGCGGACGCTCTTCGGTGCGGGTATATACCACCCAGCGGCGGTCATAGAGTTTGAGGGCGGGGGAAGGAGCCAGCAGGTCGAGGTGCGCCTGCCAGTAGGACTGGACGGTCCCCACGTCCATCCAGTAACCGGTGTAGGGGTAGGCGAAGATGCGGGCATCGGATTGTACGAGACGCGGGAGAATATCCTTGCCGAAGTCGTGGGAGGAGTCTTCGTTTTGGTGATCTTCCCAGAGGATTTCATCGAGCAGTTGGCGGTTGAAGAGATACACGCCCATGTTGGCTAGGGTGGAAGGCGGCTCGGCGGGTTTTTCAACAAACGAGGTGACGCGGTTTTTCTTATCCATCGAGAGGATGCCAAAGCGGGAGGCTTCTTCGCGCGGAACGTTGATGACGCCCATAGTGACGTCCGCGTGGTTGTCAATATGAAAGGTGATCATCGGCTCGTAGTCCATGGTGTAGATGTGGTCGCCGGAGAGCACCAGCACCAGGTCGGGCGAGCCTTGTTTGATGAAGGTGAAGTTTTGTTGAACAGCATCGGCTGTGCCGACATACCAATCGGAGTCGTTGCGGGCTTTGTAGGGGGTGAGGATTTTGACGCCGCCGGTGAAGTCGCGGTTGAGGTCCCAGGGGGCGCCGGAGCCGATGTGTTCGATGAGGGATTGGGGGCGGTATTGCGCTAGGATCATGACATCGAAGATGCCGGAGTTTACGCAGTTGGAAAGTGCAAAGTCAATGATGCGGTATTTGCCGGCAAAGGGAACCGCCGGCTTGGTGCGCTTGGCAGTGAGAACGCTGAGGCGCGATCCTTCTCCGCCAGCCAGGATGACGGCTCTGGTTTTCATGTGGGTTCTCCGTTGCTTGTTTTCTCTTCACGAATCCTGCGTAAAGACACCGCCGGGCGCGTGGGGTAGGTCTCGCTGGCAGGCGGAGCAGTGGCTGCTTCAATCAGCCGTTTGTAAAGTTCGAGATATTTGTGCGCCGAACGACTCCAGGAAAAATCCTGCCGCATGCCTGCTTTTTGCATCTCTTCCCAGCGGGCGCGGTTGGGATAGGTCTGCAAAGCGCGTTTGAGCGCATCGTTGAAGGATTTAACTGTTTTATCCACAAAGACGAAGCCGGTTTCACTGTCGGTGACGGTATCATGCAGCCCGCCTACGGCGCGAACCAGCGGGACACAGCCATACCGCATGGCAATCATTTGGGAAATGCCGCACGGCTCATAGCGCGAGGGCATGAGGAAAATATCGGCGCCGGCGTAAATCTGGCGCGCCAGTTTGGCATCATAGCGTGTTTCCACCCGCACGCGGTCGGGAAGGGCGGCTTGCAGTTTTTTGGCTTGTTCTTCCAGTTTGGGGTTGCCGGCGCCAAGGATGACCAGCTGCCACGGCCGCTTGGCGAGCATTTTCAACCCTTTGAGGGCAATGTCAATGCCTTTGGCTTCGTCCATGCGCGAGACCATGCCCAGCAGCGGCACATGCGGCAAAACGGGCAAGCCGAGTTTCTCTTGCAGGGTGGCTTTGTTTGGCTGGCGGGCAGATAAATCGTCGGCGTGGAATCGGCTGGCGAGGACCGCATCCGTTTGCGGGTCGAAAGAAGCGGTGTCCAGTCCGTTGAGGATGCCGTAGAGTGAATCGGCGCGGTTGCGGAAGAAGTCCTGCAAGCCGCATCCAAATTCCTCGTGCAGAATTTCCTCGGCATACGTGGGCGAGACCGCCACCATGGCATCCGCAGCCCATAACCCCAGCGGCATGGGCAGCACGCGCGCCCACTCCGGCAGGTCGGTGTTTGCCAGAGGGAGTTCGTAACTTTCCAAAATCTCTTTTACATCGGGTCCTAAAAAAGGGAGGTTGTGAATCGTGATGAGCGAGGCGATGCGGTTGGTTTTATCTTCCCAGCGTTTCACTAGGTTGCCATACGCTGCCAGCGCGGTATGCCAGTCGTTGACGTGAATCAGATTCGGCTGCCAGCGGATGTGCGCCGGCAGTTCCAGCGCCGCCAGCGAGAAAAAAACGTATTTCTCCGCATCGAGTTTGTTGTTGGAGGAATAGACCGTGCCGCTGGCGCGGATTGGCTCGCCGTTAATGAAATAGACCGGCATCCCCTCCAGCATTCCCTCAAACGCTTCTGCCTGGACCTCGGACCTGCCGCGCGGAATCGAAAAGATGCCCAGCGGCTTCAGCCCCTCCTGCCGGACAACGGTGTGCAGAGGCAAAACCAGGCGGACATCTATGGTGAGTTCTTCGTTCGAAAGGGCGCGCAGCGCGCGCGGGAGGGTTCCAGCAACATCGCCCAGCCCCCCAACTTTTACAAAGGGCTCGGCTTCGGCGGCAAGAAAGAGGATGTTAATGGTCTGGGGCATGTACCAATTTTACAACGAAATTCAAGAGACCCATCAGTTAGTTATAAAAAGGCTTCCGCAGTCATAAGACTACGGAAGCCGGTTGAAACCTGGGGAGCCTGATGGGTTTCGAACCCACAACATCCACATCCACAGTGTGGCGCTCTGCCGTTGAGCTACAGGCTCCACAATCGAGCGGGCAGGATTATATCACAAGATATTGCGAATGGTATCTGCCACCGCTTCGCGCCGCACAATTACCTGCTCCCCGTTCGCTAAATTTTTCACCGCTGCCAATCCCTTTTCGGCTTCCTCCGGACCGATGGTGACCGCCACTTTCATCTTCATTTTGTCGGCAAACTTAAACTGCTTTGGCAGCCTGGCTGGCTCCGGAAATACCATCACCTTCAGCCCGGCCTGACGCAGTTCAGCGCTCAATTTATAGGCTTCCAGCCAGAGTTTTTCATCGAACACCGTTACCAGCACCTGCGCCGGGCTTGGCTCAAAGGGAGGCACCAGCCCCAATTCCTGCAAAATGATGCCAATGACCACATCTCCCATCGCAAAGCCAACGCCGGAAAGCGGCTGCCCGCCCACATCGGCAAGCAGGTTGTCGTAACGTCCGCCGCCAAAGATGGCGCGCCGCAGCGAACCGCTGGTTTCAAACGCCTCAAAGACCGTGCCGGTGTAATACAACAACCCGCGCATGATGTTCGGGTCGAATTTGACGTACTCCCGTACGCCCAGCGCCTCCAGCGCAGCAAACAAGCGGACAAGTTCCTCGTTCTTCTGCCACAAATCGAAATTGGCAAGAAGCCCCTTCAAGCCGTCCAATTGCGCGGGGGTGAGGCCGAGTTCGAGCGCGTAAGCCTCCCATTTGGCAGGCTCCATCTTGGAGCGGCGGTCAACCAGGTTGGAGACCTCAAGACGTTTCTCCGGCGCAATCCCAAGCGCGTCAAATTCAGAATCCATCAGGCGGCGGTTATTGACATAGACCAGCGCCTGAGTGGGGCTAAGCCCCACCGAACGCAGGAAGGTCACCCCTACGGCAATGAGTTCGGCATCGGCTTCCGGCGAGTTGACGCCGAGCATATCCACGTTCCACTGAAAGAACTCGCGCGTGCGTCCCTTTTGGGGCTGCTCATACCGCCAAAACGGACCGAACGACCACCAGCGCAGCGGGAAGGTCAATTCGCCCTGCCGCGCCGCCACCATCCGCGCCAGGCTGGGGGTCAGTTCGGGGCGCAGCGTCACCAGGTCGCCGCCGCGGTCTTGAAACGTGAAGGATTGCTTCTTCACCAGTTCCTCCCCCGATTTGGCGGCGTAAAGATCAATGGTCTCAATGAAAGGCGCATCCCACTCCTGATAGCCGAACGCCTCCGAGGCGCTGCGCACCTTCTCGTAAATGAAATTGCGGAGCGCCATTTGCTCCGGATAGAATTCGCGCGTCCCTTTGACCGGCGCAATGATTTTCTTCATACATTCCTCGAATCACATGGTTTCATTTTGGGTGTGATTTTAGCATATTCACAATGCGGAGCGCCAACACAGCAAAGTGGTGTTGAGACTTTGAATTGCCTCTCCCAAAATTCACCACTTGAATTTGGTCGGCGCATTGGTATAATCCTGCCACCTCAAAAAGGAGAGACTCATGGAAATCAGCTACCAGGAAACCAGCAACGACCTCTTAACCCGCATCCGCATTCACGAAACCTACGGCACCCGCAACATTGATGAATGGAACACCGAAGTCCTCAAGCCAACCGCCGGCATGAAGATTCTGGATGTTGGCTGCGGCGCAGGCAAGCAATGTTTTCTTTACAGCGACTACACCAACCGCCAGGCAGACATCACCGGCACAGACTTTTCGGAAGAACTGCTCGGTAAGGCGCGGGAAAAACTTGCCGAACGAGGCGACCCCAACGTCAAATTCGCCTTCATGGATTTTAACCAGCGCTTCCCCTACGACGACAACACCTTCGACCTGCTCTCCAGCGCTTTCGCCATCTATTACGCATCTAACCTGGACTTCACCTTTGGCGAAGCCCACCGCATCCTCAAACCCGGCGGACGGCTCTTCGTCACCGGCCCCCTGCCCGAAAACAAGCAGATGTTTTACGAAATCATCAAAGAAGCAACCAGCAAGCCCATCCCGCCAATGCCGGGCTCATCCCGCTTCAAAGGCGAAATCTATCAAACCATCGAGAAAATTTTCGCCAAAACCGAACTGTTGACCTTCGAAAACCCCATCATCTTCCCTTCCGTCGAGCCGTTCATCGAATACGTCCGCGCTTCGCTCAGCGAAGACCGCAAACTCTGGACATCCATGTTCAACGGCAAGGAAGAGTACGAAGCCCTGATCGGCAAAATCACCGAGGTGGCTACACGCTGGTTCAACCGTGACGGCAAATTGGTCATGACCAAAGTCGTCGGCGGCATCTTAGCGGTCAAATAATATGAACTTCTACGGCAAACGCGTTCTCTTCCTTGGCGCCCACCCCGACGATATCGAGTTGGGGTGCGGCGCTCTGCTCCATCACATCGCCCCGCACACCGACATCCTCTGCGTGACCCTCTCCGATAACCAAAAAAATCCCGACCTGAAGAACGTCAAAAACGAACACTATGAAGCCATGGCTGTCCTGGGCGTTCCGAGGGAAAAGATCGTCCTGGGACCTTTCACTACGCGCGTCTTTCCTCACTCCCGCCAGGAAATTCTCGAATATTTCCTCCAACTCCGCAAAGACTTTCAGCCCGATCTCATCTTCACTCACTCCAGGCAGGATGTTCACCAGGACCATAACACGATGACGGAAGAAGCCCTGCGCGCCTTTCGCGGCATCACCGTTCTGGGGTTCGATGTGGTGCGTTCGTCTTACGGCTTCTTTCCCCACTTTCTGGTGGAAGTCACAGAAGAGGACGTAAACAAGAAAATAGAAGCCCTCTCCAAATACGAAACCTACCGTGACCGCTACTACTTCAACAGCGAATTGACCCGCTCCATCATGGTGCGTCACGGTGCGCTGGCAGAGCGTCCGTTTGCGGAGGGATTCGACATTATACGAATCGTCGGAAAGTTCGAAAGATAAAAAAAAGCATCGCCGCGAAGCCCGCCAAGTGCGTTTCGAAGACCTTCAAGTCTTTGCGTTCTCAGCGTGCTTCGCGGCAAAAATTCACCCTGCCAGGCTCGTTCGATGTGTGTGGATATTCAATTTGCCTTGCCCTGGTTTGCCACCGCAGCGGCTTTGCGGGCGGCTTCTTCAGGATCGCCGAGGTAATAACTCTTGAGCGGCTTCATCTCCGCATCCAGTTCATAGACCAGGGGGAGACCGGTCGGGATGTTCAATTCGGTGATGTCGGCATCGGAAATGTTATCCAGATACTTCACCAGCGCGCGAATGCTGTTGCCGTGCGCAGCAACCAGCAGCCGCCTGCCCGATTGAATGGCTGGCGCCAGCGTGGAGTGCCAGTAAGGCAAAACCCGCTCCAGCGTAATCTTAAGCGATTCGGTGGCAGGCAGTTGTTCGGGAGAGAGCGAAGCGTAGCGCGGGTCAAAGCGGGGATGACGTTCATCGTTCCAATCCAGCGCCGGGGGCGGCATATCGTAACTGCGTCTCCAAATCTTCACCTGCTCCTCTCCAAATTTTTTCGCCATCTCCGCCTTGTTCAATCCCTGTAACGCGCCATAATGCCGCTCATTCAACTGCCAGGCTTTGGTGACCGGAATCCACTCCAGGTTCATCTCCTGCAAAATGAGCCACAGGGTTTGAATGGCGCGCCGCAGCACAGAAGTGTACGCCGCATCGAAAACATACCCTTCCTGCTTCAGCAGCCTTCCTGCTTCGAGCGCTTCTGCCCTGCCGAGATCGGTCAGCCCCACATCCGTCCAGCCTGTGAAGCGGTTTTCAAGGTTCCATGTACTCTGTCCGTGTCGGACCAAAACCAGTTTGTGCATCGTTGCTCCATGATGAAAGTGTTTTTATATTCATCCACAAAGTTCACGAAGAAACACCAAACTCTTTTTTTTTCGTGAAAATTCATGTTCTTCGTGGAGATTTCCTTATATCAGATAGAGTTTATTATACAGCAACAGCCGGCAATGCCTGGGAGGAACTGCTCAACCTTGCCCAATTTGCGCCTTGCTCATAAAATCACCCCATGCCCAAAGACGACATCACCCCCAGCAGACAGCAATATCTCGAAATCAAACGCGAATATCCGAATACGATTCTCTTCTTTCGCCTGGGCGATTTCTACGAGACGTTCGATGAGGACGCCGAAATTACCGCCCGCGAACTCGATATCGTCCTCACCTCGCGCCCGGTTGGCAAAGGCGTGCGGGTGCCGCTGGCAGGCATTCCCTACCACGCAGTGGACAACTATCTCGCCCGCCTCATCGCAAAAGGTTATCACGTTGCCATTTGCGAGCAGATGGGAGATACCCCCATCAAAGGGCTTGTCCCGCGCAAAGTGGTGCGGGTGGTGACTCCGGGAACTGTGACCGAACCCGGCCTTTTGCCCGGCGACTCGAACAACTACCTCGCTTCGGTCATCCTGGACGAGAAAACTGCCTCTGTTTCCTATGCCGACATCAGCACCGGCGAATTTGCCGTCACCGAACTGCCGCTCGAAGCGCTGCGCGCCGAACTGACACGGCTTCATCCGGCGGAAATTATCCTGCCCGAAAATCAAACCCTGAACGACGGCACTCAAGGTCATCTCACCCCCTACCCCGCCTGGAAGTTCGAACCCGGCAAATGCGAAGAAACCCTGCTGACTCATTTCAACGCTTCCACGCTGGAGGGATTCGGCATCAAGGGTCACAGCCTTGCCATTCGTTCGGCGGGGGCAATTTTGCAATACCTCAAAGAGACCCAGCCCGACTCGCTGAAACTGCTCACCAGCCTGCGCTTCTACAGCATCAACGAGTTTATGACTCTGGACGCCTCCACGCGCCGCAACCTCGAACTGGAAGAAACGCTGCGCGGCGAGCGGAAAGGGTCGCTGCTGGGGACGCTCGACCGCACCGTCACGCCGATGGGCAAACGCCTGCTCCATCAGTGGATCAGCCAGCCGCTGCTCAGCGTGGAAAAAATCCGCCGGCGGCAGGAAGGTGTGCAATACTTCTTTGAGGACGGCATGAAGCGCGCGGAGCTGCGCAATGCGCTGAAGCCGCTGGCAGACCTGGAAAGGCTGGTTAACCGTGTATCAGCCGGGCAGGCGCAGCCGCGCGATCTGGTGGCGATGCGTGAGACTCTGAGCAGGCTGCCGGCAATCAAAGAAGCGCTCGGCGGGCAGTCCACAGTGATCAATGACCGCTGGTCGGTGTGCGCAGAAGAACTCGCGCTGCTGCAATCTGCCATCCATGATGACCCGCCGGCCACCCTGCAAAACATCGGCATCATCCGCTCGGGGTATTCGCAGGAACTGGATTCGGTCATCGAAGCCTCAAAACACGCCCGCGACTGGATCGCCAATTTGGAGGCAGTGGAACGCGAGAAAACAGGCATCAAGACGCTCAAGGTTGGGTACAACAAAGTCTTCGGATACTACATCGAAATCTCCCGTGGGGCGGCAGAGCGGGCGCCCGCACATTACATCCGCAAACAGACGCTGGTCAATGCCGAGCGGTTCATCACACCGGAGATGAAGGAATACGAAACCCTGGTGTTGAACGCCGAGGAACGCATCCGCGAGATCGAAGTGAGGCTGTTCAAGGAAGTGTGCGCGGTATTATCCAAATCGGCTTTCAGGCTGCTGGAGACGGCGCGGTCGCTGGCGGAGTTGGATGTGCTGGCGGCTCTGGCGGAGGCGGCGGCTTTGGGAGGGTATTGCAGGCCCGAGGTCCATGAAGGAAGCGAATTGGAAATCCGCGAGGGCAGGCACCCGGTAGTGGAACAAACACTCCAGGGCGAGCGGTATATCCCCAACGATGTTATCTTCGAAAAGGGCGAAATCGTGCGCGTCATTACGGGACCGAACATGTCGGGTAAATCCACGTACCTACGGCAAACGGCGTTGATTGTGCTGATGGCACAAATCGGTTCGTTTGTGCCGGCGGCTTCCGCGCGCATTGGGCTGGTGGACCGCATTTTCACCCGCATCGGCGCACAGGATGAAATTCACGCCGGTCAATCCACCTTCATGGTGGAGATGATCGAAGCCGCGAATATTCTGCATCACGCCACGCCGCGCTCGCTGCTGATTTTGGATGAGATCGGACGCGGCACGTCCACTTACGATGGGTTGTCCATTGCCTGGGGGATCATCGAGTTCATTCACAACCATCCACATCTGCGGGCAAAGACTTTGTTTGCCACCCATTACCACGAATTGACGCAGCTGGCGGAACTGCTGCCCGGCGTGCGCAATTACAACGTGGCGGTGAGCGAAGCGGATGGTAAAGTGGTGTTCCTGCACAAGATTGTCCCCGGCGGCGCGGATAAATCCTATGGTATTCACGTGGCGCAACTGGCAGGGCTGCCTGCGCCGGTCATTCAGCGGGCAAATGAGATTATGGCGGAACTGGAGAAATCTTCCGGGCGGGCACTGCGCATCAACCCGCATGCGGCGCAACAGGCTGCGCTCTTCCCTGAAACCAGCCCCCTGCTGGAGGAGTTGAGACAAGTGGATGTGAACAGCCTCTCTCCGATTGAGGCGCTGAACAAGTTGTTCGAGTGGCAGAAGAAGTACACAAGACCCTGAGGAACTTAAACTCAGGAAATCTCCACGAATTTTTAGGAAGATGAAAAAAACAGAACCTGTGCGTTCCACAGGTTCTGTTTTTTTGAAATCGCCTACAAGTCAAGGGAACAGGCGTTACGAACTTGCCTTCTTCTTTTTCGCCTTTGCAACCGGCTTGGCAGACGCCGCAGGTTGAGCAGTTATGGCGGTCATGGAAGGAGCCGGCTTCTTCGACTGAGCAACCGCCCAGCCAAGCACGCCCACCAGCAGCAGGGCAATGACCCAAATGGCAATGAGGGTGCTTCCTTGTGCGCCTTCGTATTGCACTACAATCGGCGCAATGATGACTGCCACCAGGTTCACCACCTTGATCATCGGGTTCAACGCGGGACCAGCCGTATCCTTGAACGGATCCCCGACCGTATCGCCCACCACGCCCGCCTTGTGGCGTTCGGAGCCTTTACCGAGGTTCTTTGCCGGGTCTTTGGGTTCATCTTCGATCAGTTTCTTGGCGTTATCCCAGGCGCCGCCGGAGTTGTTGAGGAACACTGCCAGCAACTGCCCGGAGACGATAATGCCCGCCAAAAAGCCGCCGAGCGCTTCCACCTTCAAGGTCAGACCGACGAAGATGGGCGTGATGATGCCGAGCAGCGCCAGAGAGACCAATTCCTTCTGTGCCGCAGCGGTGGAAATCGAAACTGCCTGGGCATAATCGGGCTTGACTTTGCCTTCCAACACGCCCAGTTTGAACTGACGGCGGACTTCCATCACAATCAACGAAGCCGCGCGGCTGACCGCCTGAATGGCAAAGGAAGAGAACAGCCAGGGCAAAGCGCCGCCCAGCAGCATACCCACGAAGACCTGCGGAATATCCACGCGAATGCCGATGGATTGAATTTGCTGAGCCAGCGGCACTCCCAGAGTTGTCTGCGCGCGTGAAACATCCACCAGGAACGAACCAAAGAGCGAAACCGCCGCAATCACTGCCGAACCGATCGCCACACCCTTGGTGATGGCTTTGGTAGTGTTGCCCACCGCATCCAGGTCCGCCATAATCTGCTGCGCGTCTTTCGTCGCTTTGTCCGTCTTGCCAGACCAGGACATTTCACCGATGCCGTTGGCGTTATCCGCAATGGGACCGAACGAGTCCATCGCCACGTTGTTGCCGGTCAGTGTGAGCATGCCGATACCGGTCATCGCCACGCCGTAGAGGATGAAAGTGGCGCGGTCTGCACCTTCGATGCCAGGGATGGTGCCAAAGATGAAGATTGAGGCAACAATCGTCAGCGCCAGCACCACCACCGACCAGACCGAAGACTCAAAACCGACCGACACACCCTGCAAAATCAGCGTGGCAGGCCCCGTATCAGCCGCCTTCTTGATGTCATTGACCGGCGAAGCATGGGTGCCGGTGAAGTATTCCGTCAGGCGATCAATCAAAATCGCCAGCAAAACACCCACCGCCACAGCCATCGGCGCACGCCACCAGCCGCCAAATTCAGCCATCGTGTCTTTCATGTACAGGTAGCCGGCGCCGAAGAACAACGCGGCCGAAATTGCGGCAGAGGTGAGGAAGCCGCGGAAAATCGCTGCCATGGCGTCGCCGCTCTTGCCCGGCCCGCCCTTCACGGCATACGTGCCAAAGATGGACGATAACACGCCAATCCCGCGCACCATGAGCGGGAAGATGATCCATTCGAGGCGGCCGGTGATGTGCCAGAGCGCCAGGCCGAGGATCAACCCCGAAACAATGGTCACTTCATAAGACTCGAAGATGTCCGCTGCCATGCCGGCGCAATCACCGACGTTATCGCCAACGAGATCCGCCACCACCGCCGGGTTGCGCGGGTCATCTTCAGGGATGCCTGCTTCCACCTTGCCAACCAGGTCCGCGCCGACATCTGCCGCCTTGGTGAAAATACCGCCGCCCACGCGCATGAACAGCGCCAGCAGGGTTCCGCCAAAGCCAAAGCCGAGCAACGCATCGGGCGCGGCAATGCCCAAAACGATGAAGATCAGCGTCCCGCCCAGCAAGCCAAGGCCGTCGGTCAACATGCCTGTAATCGTCCCGGCGCGGTAGGCAACGCGCAGCGCATCGCCAAACGACTTGCGCGAAGCCGAAGCCACGCGCACGTTCCCTTCCACCGCCATACGCATACCAATCTGACCGACCGCCAGTGAAAAGCCGGCGCCCATCACAAACGCCAGCGCACGAGCGACGCCAATGATCAGCCGCACCGTATTTTCGGGCATCCCTGCGAAGCGTTCCAGCGCCTCAGGCGTCGGCGGGACGATATAAACGGAGAGAAAGAGAGCAATGGTGAGAACAGCAATCAGAGGCAGGATCGAGCGCAGCTGCTTCTGCAAATACGCGTTCGCCCCGTCCCGGATCGCGCCCCAGACCTCCTGCATTTTCTCAGTCCCCTTATCTTCACGCAGAATCTGGGAACGGAGGAAAATCGCATAGAGCAAGCCAAGTATGGCAACGCCAAACACTGCCCAAATTGCGATTGCCTCCAATTGAGTGAGTCCTTGCATAGCGTACATGTGGGGTAATTCCTCCCGAAGGATGATTTTAGGGCTTCCGCCCGTATAGCAGGGGGATTGTACAGGCGCGGAGGGGATGTGTCAAGCATGAACACCTCTATCATCTCGCCGTTGACACGTGCAGGCAAATTTGATAATATCAATCCACTTTACTCCACAAGGAGAGCAACATGCTGCAAGAAATCAACTTCAAGACAATGATCGAAACCACGCCAGTCGTTTCACTCACCCCCGCCGCGGCGGAGGCGGTTAAAAACATCCTCACAGAACGCAACCTGGAAGGCTATGCCCTGCGCGTGTACGTGGCGGGCGGAGGCTGCTGCGGCGTGAACTTTGGCATGGCGCTCGACAACAACATCCGCGACATGGACCTGACCTTCGATTCCAATGGCGTCAAAGTAGTGGTAGATGAAGTTTCCATTGATTACCTGCGCGGCGCCAGCATTGACTTCGTCAACGACCCCGTTCGCGGCTCCGGCTTCGCAGTGGATAGCCCTTCAGCCAAAAGCCACAGTCACGGAGAAGGCGCCTGCGCCTGTGGAAGCGGCGGCGGTGGCGGTTCTTGCGGTTGCGGCGGCGGTTCCTGCGGCTGCGGCAACTGAGCAACCCAATAAAACAAAACTCGCTCCCCTATGGAGCGAGTTTTTGATTCTCGATCTATTGCCTTACCTCCCCCGTAAATAAGAAATAATCGCACCCATTAACCCGAACAACGCCAAACTGAGGATCAATAAACCGGCGGGAACTCCCGTGGCAGTGTCAGCGACAAGAGAAGGCTCATTAAAGGCGGGCAACTCGAGAGGAGGCGGAGGCGTAAAAGTCGGCAGGCGAGTCGGCGTTTGTTGACCGATAAAAGCGGCTTCCAGAGTCGGGTTTATGGTTGGAGTCGAAAGAGGCGTCGGTGTAGGCGGCACATCCACCAGCGGTAAAAACGCCCCCGGAGAAAGTTTCACATACAAGGCATACACCCAGCCCCGCGAGCCCGGCACACCGGGATAATAAATCTCGATCCAGTCCTCCCTATCCCGCGCACGCCCCAGGGCCGGGGCGACTTCGTTCGCCAGCAACACGCCAATCCGCGGATAATCGAAAGAACCAGGTCCCGCATGGACGTAGATAAAATCCAGGCTGGGATCCACCTGTACCGTTGGTCCGGAGGGTGTACCGGTCACAGTCGGCACCGAGCCGGTGGGCTGCTGTGCCAGCGCAACTTCCCGGCCTGGCATCAAAAAACCCAACAGCAGCAAAGCGGCCACAACCGCCGCAATCAACACGGATTTTCGAAAAAGCAGCATACTACTGCCTGCTCAACATCAACGAAATCAGAAAAATCACAGCGGCAATGAAAATCAACCCCAATACCACCGCGCCCGGCGCCAGCCCGTTAGGCTGAGGCAAGACGCCCTCAGTAAACTGCGGAACCTCCAGCGGCGGCGGCGGGGTAAACGTCGGCACACGCGAAGGCGTAGGCTGAAAGATGAATGCCGCAGCAAACGTCGGGTTGATCGTAGCGGTGGCAATCGGCGTTTGCGTCGGCGGCGGCTCCACCACCCGCAACTCCCCTCCCGAAATCGTCACATACGCCGCATACACCCACCCCACCCCGCCCGGCGCGGAAGGAAAAGCCACCTGCACCCACTCCCGCCCCGGCGAAACACCCAGCGCCGGCAACACATCACCCGGCGAAACCCGTCCCACAATCGGATAATAGACAGTACTGGGACCGCCGCGCACGTTGATCGGCTCCGAATACGTAACCGTCGCCACAGGGGTGGAAGTCTGCGCTTCGCCCTCCGCCCAAACCTGCCCTGCCGACCCAAACATCACCGCCCCGACCACGCTTCCGGTCAAGACGAGGCGAAAAAGTTCAAACCAAATTCGTTTCATCATCGTACATCTGATTGGATTTCAGCAAAAACCTTTGGCAAACAAACATAAAACACGACGACCAAATCGTCGCCGTTGCAAAAGGATTATAATCGAAAACATGGAACGCCGAATCTTCCACGGCAGCATCACCCCCAGCGATGTTGCCCACGCCCTCATTGCAGAATTCAACCGCGGCAACCTGCGCGCCCAAACCATCGGGCAGCGCGAAAAACTCGCCGTCCAAATTGCCACCCGCGCCGATGCCAGCGCCGGCGGGCAAACTGCCCTCACCGTCTCCATCCAAACCGTCGAAGACGGCGTGATGATCGAAATCGGTCAACAAAACTGGTTGGGCGTGGCTGCCAGCCTGAGCAAAACCGCCTTCTCCGCCCTGCGTAACCCCCTCAGCCTGCTTGGGCGGTTGGACGACCTGGCGCAAGACATCGAAAACCTGCAACTTCAGGAACGCGTCTGGCAGGTCATAGACCGCATCATGAAGGCGCACGGCATCTCACAAGAACTTTCAGAGCGCTTTCAACGTGTGATTTGCGAATATTGCAAGACCGCCAACCCGCTGGGCGAAGGCTCCTGCCTCGCCTGCGGCGCCCCGCTGGGAGAGGTCCATCCCACCACCTGTCCTCGCTGCGGCTTCGTCGTTACTCAAAAAGACGCCCTTTGCCCCAATTGCGGGCAAAAACTATAACGGATAGTGCTGCGCAGGTTTTCAAGTCAGCGCAGGCTGACTTGGCAGGCTGCCAGATGCGGTTTCAACCGCCGCAGCCATCTCCCCGGCGCGCAAAATAACCTTCTTGCGATTTTCCCCCCGACCACCTATAATAAATCTATAAATTGAGAAAACTGTCGCCGCCCTGTTCTCTCCCGCCAAACAGACAGGATGAGGGTGACGAACAGGCAAAAGAAAGCACGCGGAACCGCCATGAACTCAAAATTCGAACAACTGGAAGCCAGACTTCAAGCCCTTTTCGAAGATCAGATCCTCTCCCTCCTGCCGGGAATGACACGCGAGGAACGGCTGATCCAAAAACTGGTGCTTGCGCTGCGCCAGAACATCGTCGAACAAAAAGAAAAGGGCGCCGTTGCCCCCAACACCTTTACCCTCATCGTTGCCAAAGGGGTAGAGCAAATCTGGAAAGAACCCCGCATCATGAACGCCCTCAAAAATATCATCAGCGCGGCAACAAGAGAAGTGGGGCTTAAGATGGACACCCAGCCCATCATCACCATCACTACCGACGACACCTACTCCGCAAACGATATTTCCGTTATCGCTTCGCACACCCTCGAATCTGTGGAGGATACCAAAGGTATGGTTGTGGATTCAGAGAAACCCGTTGCTGGCGCCGAACCTCTGCCCGAAAACGCCTTTTTGATTGTGGAAGGCGTCAAAGTCTTCCCCCTCAAGGAAGCGGTCGTCAACATCGGGCGGCGGCTCGAAAACCACCTCGTCATTGACGACCCGCGCATCTCACGCAATCACGCCCAACTGCGCGCCATCAATGGGCGCTACGTCCTCTTCGACTTAAACTCCACCGGCGGCACCTTCGTCAACGGACAGCGCACCAGCCAGACCGTGCTCTACCCCGGCGATGTCATCTCACTTGCCGGCGTCGCCCTCATCTTTGGGCAGGATACCCCTCCCCCGCGCCTCGACCTCAACGACACCCTGCCCCTCAAAGACCGCGACTCGAGCGAACGCCCCACCGCCACCCTCGACCAGGATACAGTGGATATTCGTACCGGCAGCCTCAAGGACACAAAATCCCGCAAATGACCGCCGTCGTTGTCCTCATTTTGCGGATCGCTCTCGCCGCTCTCCTCTACCTCTTTCTCTGGCAAGTCATGCATACGCTTTGGCGGGAACTCAAAGGGCAAAGCACTTTTCTTATTGCGCAAAAAATGCCTGGCATTCACGTCAGCGCGCACACCGAAGATGGCTCCGCGCTCCAATTCCATTTCCGCCAGCCCGAAATCCTGATTGGACGCAGTTCCAATTGCGACATCTCCCTCCGCGACGAAGCCCTCTCCGCCCGGCACGCGCGCCTCGCCTTTCATCATGGCCAGTGGTGGCTGGAAGACCTTGGTTCCACCAATGGCACCTTCCTGAATAAAGACCCCATCAAGGTCCCGGCGGTCATCATCACCGGCGACCAGTTCAAATGCGGCAACACCGTCTTTTCCCTGCGCGTTGAATTAGGCAGAGAAACCCTGCCTCCTACTGTTCAAAACGAAATTGGAGACCTGTAATGACCGAACAAGCAAGCATTGCTATCATCGGCGGCTCTGGGTTGTATGCCATGGATGGCCTGAGCGCCACCAAAGAATTGAATCCGGAGACCCCCTTTGGCAAACCCAGCGCCCCCATCATTGTTGGAACGCTGGAAGGAATGCGGGTTGCTTTCCTTGCCCGTCACGGAATCGGGCATCACATCACCCCCAGCGAGGTGCCCTACCGCGCCAACATCTACGCCCTCAAAGCGCTGGGCGTGCAACGGATCATCAGCATCAGCGCCTGCGGTTCCCTCAAAGTGGAATTTGCGCCCGGCCACATCGTCATCCCCGATCAAATTTACGACAACACCCACAAGCGCGCCCGCTCCTTCTTTGGCGAGGGCCTCGTGGCGCATGTGGGAGTGGCAAACCCATTTTGTGAAGACCTCTCCGGACAATTGGAATCAGCCGTCAGGGCGGCAGGAGGCGTGGTTCATCGCGGCGGAAACTTCATCACCATCGAAGGTCCGCGCTTCTCCACCAAAGCCGAATCCAACACCTACCGCACCTGGGGCATGTCCATCATCGGCATGACCGCCTCCCCCGAAGCCTTTTTAGCGCGCGAAGCCGAAATTTGCTACGCCACCATGGCTCACGTCACCGATTACGACGTGTGGCATGTCAGCGAAGCGCCGGTCACCGTCGAAATGGTCATCCAGACCTTGAACCACAATACCGCGCTCGCCCAGGAAGCGGTACGTATCCTCATTCGCAACTACCAGCACGAACGAAAATGCGACTGCGGTCACGCGCTGGCAACCGCCCTCATCACCCAGCGCAATGCCATTCCGCCTGAAACGCTGCAAAAACTAGACCTGCTCGTGGGCAAGTACCTGTAACGCCGCCAGCCTCATGAACCGAAACCTGCAGGGCAGCCTGCTGAAACTTGCAGGGGGATTTCTTTTTCTGCATGCCCTCATCATCACCCTTGCTCCTGCCGTGCGCGAGCGGACGTGGAACACCAGCCTGCCCATCACACACTGGCTGGCGTTCTTCCTTTGGGCTGCGTTGGCGGCACGCATCCATGCGGACATCGAAAAATACCTGCCCGACGCCGACCCCTACCTCTTCCCCGCCGCTGCCCTGCTTACAGGCTGGGGCGTGCTTGTCATCTGGACTCTAGACTCCGACTTTGGCTTGCGGCAAACGCTCTGGCTGGGGTTTAGCCTGCTGCTGTTCCTAGCAGGGCTGCGCCTGCGCTCTCTCAAATTTCTGCAAAGATACAAATACATCCTGCTGATTGGCGGCTCCACCCTCACCGCCCTCACCCTGCTCTTTGGCGCCAACCCCTCGGGGGCGGGTCCGCGTCTGTGGCTGGGCTGCTGCAACGTCTATTTCCAACCCTCCGAGCCGCTCAAATTGCTGCTCATTGCCTACCTCGCCGCCTACTTTGCCGATACACTCCCCTACCGCCTGCGCACCATTCACATCCTCGCCCCCACCATCTTCCTGGGCGGAATCGTCATCTTGCTGCTGCTCGCCCAACGTGACCTCGGCACCGCCTCCATCTTCCTGGCGCTCTACACCATCCTTGCCTACCTCGCCACCCGGCGTACCATCATTCCTATCGGCAACATGATGGCGCTCCTGGTGGTTGGCGCGGCAGGATATTACTTGGTCAACATCGTACAATTCCGCATCGAAACCTGGCTCAACCCCTGGAACGACCCGCAAGGCGGCTCCTATCAGGTGGTGCAGTCATTGATTGCCATCGCCAACGGCGGCGTGGAAGGACGCGGACCGGGGCTGGGGTCACCGGGACTCGTCCCCGTTGCCATTTCTGACTTTATCTATGCCGCCATTGCAGAACAAAGCGGTCTCTTCGGGACCCTGGGCCTGCTTGCCCTCTTTGGCATTATCGTCAGCCGCGGCTTACACATCGCCCTGCGCGCCCCAGACCTCTTCCGCCGCCTGCTCGCCGCCGGCATTTCGGCTTACTTCGGCATACAAGCCATTCTCATCATCGGCGGCAATATCCGCTTGCTGCCGCTGACCGGAGTCACTCTGCCGTTCGTCTCATACGGCGGCTCGTCGCTGCTGACTTCGCTGGTATCTCTGCTCATCCTGCTGCTTATCAGCAGCCACACCGAAGAAGAACCGGCGCCCCTCGAAGACGCCTTCCCCTACCTTGCCTTACACACCGCTCTGCTCTTTGGCCTGTTCGCCGCCGCGCTGACTACCGGCTGGTGGGCGGTGATTCGCAGCCCAGACCTGCTCAATCGCAGCGATAATCTGCGCCGCGTCATCGAAGAACGCTTTGTTCCGCGCGGCGCCCTGCTCGACCGCTCGAACATTCCCATCAACGTCACCATCGGCGAAACTGGCTCCTTCGAGCGCAGTTACCTTTACCCCGCCCTTGCCCCCCTCACCGGCTATGATGAGCCGCTCTATGGACAAGCCGGGCTGGAGGCAACGCTCGACGGCTACCTGCGCGGGCTGGAGGGCAGCCCCGCCTCGACCATCTGGTTGAATCATCTGCTGTATGGCACTTCCCCCGCCGGGCTGGATGTGCGCCTGAGCATTGACTTGCCGCTGCAACGCCGCGCCGATGAATGGATGGCGGGGCTGCGCGGCGCAGTGATCATGCTCAACGCCGAGAGCGGTGAGATTCTGGTGATGGCATCTCACCCAAGCTTCGACCCCAACCGCCTGACCGAAACCGCCGCCGACTTGTTGAACGATCCTTACAAACCCCTCATCAACCGCGCGGCGCTGGGCGTGTACCCAACCGATTCCGCTATGGCGCCGTTTGCCCGCGCGCTTTTGGGAAATGCCAATCTCACTCAGGCACAATGGCAGCAGGTCTATGAGGCGTTTGGCTTTTCGCGCACGCCGCCGGTCAGAATGGGCGCAGCCGCCTCCGCCAGTGATGGACAGGATTTCTTCGTCTCGCCGCTGCAGATGGCGCTGGCTGCCGCCGCCCTGAGCAATGAGGGAAAGGTCCCTGCGCCGCGCATTGTGTTGGCGGTCAACATTCCCAACGAGGGATGGGTGGTGCTGCGGGAGGAGGGAATGCCCTTTGAGGCGTGTCAGGCGTCGGCGGCGGAAGAAGCGGCGCAGTCGTTTGTCCGCGAGGGTGAAAATTTCTGGTCACACACCAGCCGCGCGCAGGGAGGCGGGTCGTCCGTCGCGTGGTTCATCGGCGGCACGCTGCCCAATTGGCAGGCTTCGCCGTTAGCGGTGGTAGTGCTGCTGGAAGAGGAAAGCCCGCGCCTGGCTGAGCAACTTGGGCGCAGGCTGCTGGAAGCAGCGGTAGCCCCTTGAAAAAGAAAGAGCCAGGTTGAAGCCTGGCTCTTCTCGATATTGTGAGGTTTACATGCCGTCGTCGGAGTCTTTGGCGTTGTAACCCGGACCACTCTTGAAGAACTCGTAGTTCTTCTGAATGTCGGGCGTCAGGTCAACGACTTCGCCGGCAGAAAGTTGACGAACGCAGTCGAGCACCACCTGCTTGCCGTGATGGTTGGTGCCTTCGTAGTGGCCGCTCAAACCAACGTTGCTGATATATTCGCCGCCCTTGGCAGTGTAAGCGGAGGGGACTTCATCCTCCGGGAAGATAGCGGCATAGGGGCATTCCGGCACACAGGCGCCGCAGTCAATGCAGGTATCGGGGTCAATGTACATCCAGGGCCATTCAGCAACCGGCTGACCCGGGACGATGCATTCCACAGGGCAGACTTCGATACAGCCGCGGTCCCGCAAACACAAACTGGTGATTATGTGAGTCATGGAGCATCTCCTTCTGGGGTTGTGAGTTGACGGATATGAGTATTATATCTTGCTTCGATGTTCGGGCAAGGTGCGTTTTGTCACACTTTGCGTTAAAGATACGAAGTTTCGAAACCAGAGGGGTTATTTGCCGAATTTTTCGGCAACCGCATCCCAGTTGACCACGTTCCACCAGGCGGCAACGTAATCGGGGCGGCGGTTTTGATAGAGCAGGTAATAGGCGTGTTCCCACACGTCAATGCCCAGGATGGGCGTCATCCCTTCGGAGAGGGGATTGTCTTGGTTGGCAGTGGAAACAACCGCCAGCCCGTCTCCTTTTTTGACCAGCCATGCCCAGCCGGAACCAAAACGTCCGATGGCGGCTTTGGTAAATTCGTCTTTGAACGCATCGAACGAGCCAAAGGCTTTCTCAATTGCCTTTGCCAGTTCGCCGCGCGGGGCGCCGCCCGCCTTGGGCGCCATAATCTCCCAGAACAGGTTGTGGTTGTACGTGCCGCCGCCATGATTGCGCACCACCGTCCGCACCGCTTCGGGAACGGCGTTCAGGTCGCTCAGCAGCGCTTCCAGCGATTTGCCAGCCAGTTCGGGTGCCTTTTCAATTGCGCCATTAAGGTTAGTGATGTATGCCTGATGATGCTTGGTGTGATGGATGTCCATCGTCCGCGCATCAATGTAGGGTTCCAGCGCATCGTACGCATAGGGAAGTTTGGGAAGTTCAAATGCCATTGGTTTCTCTCCTTTTCTTGGGTTGGGGCGAATTGCTCGAAAAAGATTGTAGCCTTGGCGGGAGGGCATGTCAAGAAAAAAACTCAACAACTCTTCTTTGCGGGCTGAGCCGCGTTCAAGCGGCTTCGCCTGGCTAGCCCGGATGTTCACGTCCGGGCGATGCCTCTCTAACGCAAGTCAAACGGACCTGTGCTATGCTGAGTGCGGAACAGGTTGCATCCAGAAAGGAGCAAAGCCATGACGGATTGGGACCTGATTACCGAATACATTCAAAACGCCATGCAAGCCGTGGAGAAGGCGCACGACGCCGCCAACGGACTGCGCGAAAACACCAGCCGCGAAACGCTCGATCAATTCCGCAAACAAATGGCGGAACTCACCGATCACCTCACCAAACTCCAAAACGTTCTCGAACATCAGGATACCTTCGTGCTGGAAGAATTGGCAGACCGCCTGAGCACACTGCTGGGCGGAAAACGCCCCGAATACCGCCGCACGCCGCGCATGGAAGAAACAGCCGCCCACTAACAGGCTTTACGGGAAAAGAGATGGGGTTAAAATGGGCAAATGCCCGAACAACGACTCCGCTTCTTTCTTCCCCTTAGCCTGTTGATTGCCATCCTGGCTGTTTCCACCGCCTCGATCTTTATCCGCTTCGCGCAGGGTGACGGGGCGCCATCGCTGGTCATTGCCGCTCTGCGGTTGACCTTTGCCGCCCTGCTGCTTGCCCCTCTGGCGCTCACACGTCACCGCACAGAACTCGTGAGCCTGACGCGCGAGCAAATGACGCTGGGGGTGGTATCCGGTCTGTTCCTGGCGGTTCATTTCGCCACGTGGATTTCGTCGCTCGAATATACCTCGGTGGCGAGTTCGGTAGTGTTTGTGTCCACCGGTCCGCTGTGGGTGGCGCTGCTGTCGCCGATGCTGCTCAATGAGCGGTTGACGCGCGCGGCAATGGTCGGGTTGGGGCTGGCTATTTTGGGTGGATCAATGATCGGGTTGTCTGATGCGTGTGTCATTCAAGATGGGATTCAATGCCCGCAGTTAGGTCAGGTTCTGCAGGGAGGCGCCATGTGGGGGAACTTCCTGGCGCTGGCGGGTGCTTGGGCGGTGACGGGGTATCTGATGATTGGGCGCAAGTTGCGGGCGGAGATGTCGCTCGTGCCGTATATTTTTCTCGTCTATGGCATAGCGGCGGCGGCGCTGATTGTCTTCATGCTGGCGGCTGGCAAATCGCCTTTTGGGTTCGCTTTCAAAACCTATGGCTGGATTTTCCTGCTGGCAGCCGTGCCGCAGTTGATTGGGCATTCCACCTATAACTGGGCGCTGCGGTATCTGCCTGCCGCTTTCGTGGCAGTGACTACGCTGGGCGAACCCATCGGTTCCGCCATTCTGGCGTATTTCATCCTGCAGGAAACTCCCGCCCCCGCCACCATTTTGGGCGGTGCGCTGATTTTGTTCGGCATTTACCTCGCTTCACGGACATCGAAATGACGCAATTGCCCGCTCACGCCTATCTGGACGAACGAAACATCCCCTACGAGCGAAGAAGTTTCCCGCCGCAGACGGAAAAAGGCGCAGCCAATGTTGCGCGTGTGCTGGGGATTCCTGAACGGCAGGCGGTCAAGACGCTGATTTTTCAGGTGGTGGAAAGCGGCGAGTGCGTGCTGGTGATGCTGGGCGGCGACCAGAACGCCATCTCCGGCAATCTCAAGAAAGCCATCGGCTCGCGCAATATCAAAATGGCAGACCCGGAAACGGTGCGGCAGATTACGGGGTATGTCATCGGTTCGATCCCCGCGTTTGGCTGGCAGCCGCCGGGGTTTCGTTCTTTCCTTGAAGCGAGTCTGGTCAATGAGCCAATCCTTGGCACGGGCGCCGGGCAATGGGGAGAAGAGATTATGATCACCCCGCAGAATCTGATCCGCGCCAGCGGCGCAATGGTGGTGAACCTGACCGAGCGGGAACAGCCGGCAGGTTAAACGAACGGACGGCTACCGGGCAGCCGTCCGCTTTGATGAGTTAGCCTTGGGGTTATATTCTCGGTCCGGCGGCAATGACTTCCTTGGGGGTCTGGTCTTCGAACTTGGCGAAATTCTGTTTGAAGCGCATTGCCAAATCGCGGTAGCGGCGTTCGTATTCCTTCTTATCGCTCCAGGAGGAGGAGGGATCGAGTACTTCCGCCGGGACACCGGGACATTCGGCGGGAACCGCAAAGCCAAAAACCGGGTCGGTTTTGTAGGGGACGTTGTCAAGCGCGCCGCTCAGGGCAGCGTTGAGCAGAGCGCGTGTGTAACGGATGGAAATGCGCTTGCCCACGCCATAGGGACCACCCACCCAGCCGGTGTTGACCAGCCAGCACTTGACGCCATAGCGCTCGATTTTGTTTTTGAGCAGTTCGGCGTATTTGTAGGGATGATGTACCATGAACGGACCGCCAAAGCACGCGGAGAAGGTCATCTCCGGTTCATCGCGCAGACCGATTTCCGTGCCGCCAACTTTGGAGGTGTACCCTGAAATGAACTGGTACAACGCCTGCTCCGGCGTGAGTCGCGCAATGGGCGGCATGACGCCGTTGGCATCGCAGGTAAGCAGAATGATGTTTTTCGGGTGACCGGCTTTCTTCTCCGGCACGGCATTGGCAATGCATTCGAGCGGATACGAAGCGCGGGTGTTTTCGGTAATCGAGTCGTCGTCGAGGTCAATGTTGCGGGTGACCGGGTCGAAGGGGACGTTTTCGAGGATGGTGCCGAACATTTTGGTAGTGGCGTAAATCTGCGGTTCGGCGTCGGCAGATAAGCCGATGACCTTGGCGTAGCATCCGCCTTCGAAGTTGAACACGCCGTCATCGCTCCAGCCATGCTCATCATCGCCGATGAGGCGGCGCGCCGGGTCGGCGGAGAGGGTGGTTTTGCCGGTGCCGCTCAAACCAAAGAACAGTGCCACATCGTTGGGGTCTTCGGGGTGGACGTTTGCCGAGCAGTGCATGGAAAGCACGCCTTCCAGCGGAAGCAGGTAGTTCAGCACGGTGAAAACAGACTTTTTCAATTCACCGGCGTACAGCGTGTTGCCCACAATCGCCAGCCGCTTTTCAAAGTTGAGGATGATGAAGGTTTCGCTGTTGGTGTTATCCACTGCGGGGGAGGATTTGAAGCCGGGCGCGGCGACAATCGTAAAGTCTGGCACGAAGCGTTTGTATTCCTCCAGCGATTGCGGCGTGAGGAACATGTTGCGGATGAACATGGAATGCCAGGCATGTTCGGTCACAAAGCGCACGGCGAGGCGATAGTTCTCGTCGGCGCCGGCGTACACATCCTGCACAAACACATCTTTGCCCTGCAGATAACCGAGCAGGCGGGCATAGAGCGCGTCGAACTTTTCGATTTCAAACGGACGGTTGTACACGCCCCACCAAACGTTATTCTCTGAATCGGTGTGACGCACCACAAACTTGTCATTGGCAGAGCGCGCCGTATGTTTGCCCGTATGCGCCACAAAGGGACCGCCGCGCACGGTGACACCTTCACCGCGAAAGATCGCCTCTTCGTACAGGGCTTCGGTAGGTAAATTCCAGTATGCCAGGCGCAAATTCGAGACGCCCACTGCGGAAAGATTCAAGTCTGCCTTGCGAATTTGGGCAATCGCTTCGGCGGGAGTTTTGATGTTCAGTAAGTTGTTCATGGTTACATCCAATCCCGGATCATTTTCTTATCGCCAATGTAAATTTCATTCGGGCTGGTGGGGTCGAGCGCCCATTTGATGCGGGCAATCCCCTCGGTCACATCTTTGACCGAGCCCGAAAACGAAATGCGGATGTGTCCTTCCATGCCAAACTCGCGCCCCGGCACGGTGACCACCATCGCTTTTTTGAGCAGGAAGCGCGAGACCTCCACCGAATTGCCGCTAAAGGCGCGAATATCGGGAAGGGCGTAGAACGTCCCCTGCGGCTCGATGAGACGCGCGCCATTGAAAGTCCTGAACTCCTGCAGCAGCACATCGCGATTGTTTTGGATTTGGAGACGCAGCGCTTCAACCACCGACTGCAAGCCGTTCAGCGCGCCCTCCGCCGCCGCCTGGCTGACGGGGGAAACGCCGGAAGTCGTCTGCGCGGTGACGTTGGTCATCACCCGCACCAGCGCGCGCGGCGCAATCACCCACCCCACGCGGAAGCCGGTCATGCCATACAACTTCGCCACGCCGTTGACCACAATCAGATTCGAATCTTCGATGTCCTTTTTGGTGAAGCGGTAAGCCGGCACCGCCACATTGTCATCGAAGGTCAATTTGTGATAGATGTCGTCGCAGATCAGGTAGATGCCTTTGCGTTCGCAAAAATCTACCAGTTTTTCGATCAGCGCCGGCGGGTAAATCACCCCTGAAGGATTGTTCGGGCTGTTGACAATGATCGCCCGCGTGTAAGAGGTGACCGCCTTCTCGATGTCTTCGAAGCGCGGGATAAACGTGCCGTCTTCGGGGGTCACGATGACCGGTCTGCCCATGCACATTTTGATAATTTCAGGGTACGAAACCCAATACGGCGCAAGCACAATCACTTCATCCTGCGGGTTGAGGATGCTGTACATAATATTGAACAGCGATTGCTTGGCGCCGTTGGTGATGATTACGTTTTCCGGGGCAGCCAGCCTGTCGTAATTCTCTTCCGTGTAGCGGATGACCGCCTTTTTCAGGGAAGGCACGCCATCGGCCGGCACATATTTCACCTCGCCGCTGGTCAGTTTGGCGGCTGAGGCAAGGATGGCGCTGATGGGCGTCTTATTTTTTGGCTCGCCAATGCCGAGGTTAATCACGGCCTCGCCGCGCTCGCGAAGGAGACGGGCTTCTTCGTTCAGCGCCAGCGTCGGCGATTCGACAATTTCGCTTGCAAGTTTGCTTAATCTCATAGTTTCTCCGCTTAAGAAATCATCTGGTCTGGGCGGGGGCGCTCAGACCAGATAGGATGTCAGAACCGCATAACAGCGGCAGGGACAAGGGACTTGTCCGAAACTCCATGCATGGCCGAAATTATACCGCTGGAAGAAATGCCCCACGAATGATTTCCATCCACGAGCAGAGGGAGCATCGTCACATGAGACAAAAGACGGCTGGAGTTGCGATGAAACGCCACAAAGCCCGCCCGGCGTGCATTCAAGGCAGCAGGGGCAAGATGTATCTTATGCCCCTACACATGAGAAGATGTGCGGATTTGACAATCCGCACGAGCAAAAAATGGCGGCTTGGACACCGCTGGCTTGGATTGCCAAATCTAAGCCCCTTGCTGGCGGAGCGCTCGAAAGCATTTACCCAACCTTACATCGTAACTCACCTTACGCGGAACGCCTCCAAAATTCTCGTGGAACAGGCTTTTTTTCTCTGCGCGGCGACTGAAGTCGCGGCTGACCCTCGCAAAGCCTGCCTGCGCAGGCGCTCAAGTCAGCGAAGGCTGACTTCGTGATTGCTGGATGCGGTTTGAACCGCCAGCAATCAAGAACCGCGTAACATCAGATCGCAATTTCAGAGAATACGCCCTGTCCATCAAGATGTCAAAGTGGACACTTCCAAACTCTTATACTCTTATTACCACGCCAATAATGTTGTACAATAGGTTCCATACCAAACAAGAAAATCGTCCACAAAGAACAGGGAGTTTCACAAACAGAAAAAAGATTCGTGATTCTTCGTGAACTTCGTGGATGAATAAGTTAATGCAGACCAAGTGTGACGCACAATCCATACACCACTCACCAGAGGAGCAACGCATGCAAGACTACGAAAAACTCGGTTCCTTCTACCTCGGGCGGGTTTACGACCTCGATGCCCAACAAGCCAAAGACGAACTCCTGCTCTACGACGCGAAAGACCTGACCACCCACGCCGTTTGCGTGGGCATGACCGGCAGCGGCAAGACCGGCTTGTGCATCAGCCTGATCGAAGAAGCCGCCCTCGACGGCATCCCCGCCATTTTGATTGACCCCAAAGGCGACCTGACCAACCTGCTCCTCACCTTCCCCGACCTGCGCCCCGAAGACTTTTTTCCCTGGATCAATGAAGAAGACGCCCGCCAAAAAGGCCTGACCCCCGAAGCATACGCCGCAAAACAAGCCGAAACCTGGCGCAGCGGGATTGCCGCCTGGGGGCAAAGCGGAGAGCGCATTCGCCGCCTGCGCGACTCGGTGGATATGCGCATTTACACGCCCGGTTCCAACGCCGGCCTCCCTGTTTCCGTTCTCAAATCCTTTGCTGCGCCCGACCGCACTACCCTCGCCGATAACGAATTCCTGCGCGACCGCATCCGCTTCACCGTCTCGAGCCTGCTCAGTCTGGCAGGAATTGAAGCCGATCCGCTTCAAAGCCGCGAACACATCCTGCTTTCCACCATCTTTGATTACGCCTGGCGTCAGGGGCAGGACCTCGACTTGGCGGCGCTCATCCAGCAGGTACAAAACCCGCCGGTCACCCGCATCGGTATCCTCGACCTCGAAACTTTCTACCCCGCCAAAGACCGCTTCAGCCTCGTCATGACCCTCAACAACCTGCTGGCATCGCCCGGCTTCAACGCCTGGCTCGAAGGCACACCACTCGACATCGGCAAAATCCTCTACACTGCCGCCGGCAAACCACGCATCGCCATTTTTTCCATCGCTCACCTCAACGATGCGGAACGTATGTTCTTCGTCTCCATCCTCATGAACCAGATTCTAGGCTGGATGCGCACCCAGGACGGCACCACCAGCCTGCGCGCCCTCGTTTATGTGGACGAAATCTTCGGCTACCTACCGCCCATCAGCAACCCGCCCTCCAAGCAGCCCATGCTCACCCTGCTCAAACAGGCGCGCGCCTTTGGGATAGGCATAGTCCTCGCCACCCAAAACCCCGTTGACCTCGACTACAAAGCCCTCACCAACATCGGCACATGGTTCATCGGGCGCCTGCAAGCCGACCGCGACAAAGCCCGCCTGCTCGACGGCCTCGAAAGCGCCGCAGCCGGCGCCCGCTTCGACCGCGCCCAAATGGACAAAATCATCTCCAGCCTGGGCAACCGCGTCTTCCTGATGAACAACGTCCACGAAGACAACCCCGAATTACTGCAAACCCGCTGGGCGCTTTCGTACCTCCGCGGACCCCTGACTCAGAACCAGATCAAGGCGCTGATGGACCCGCTGCGCGGCGCTTCGACCATCCCGCAGCCTGACACAACATCTTCAGCCTTTGCCTTCCCGACAGGTTCTTCCCCTCAAGCGGCAGGCTCCTCTGCCCTGCCCACCCTGCCGCCCGGGATTCAATCCTTTTTCCTGCCGGTGCGCGGCAGCGCCGCCAACCGAAAACTGGTCTATCAACCCAAACTGCTGGGTGCAGCAAAAATCACCTTTGCCGACGCCAAAGCCAAGGTCAACACAGTCGTGACGCGGCTGTATCTCACCCCCATCAGTGACGGCGTGATCCCCGTCAAGTGGGAAAATGCGGAGGAAATTGACCTGCCCGCTGACGACCTGGAAAGAAGCCCGCAAAGCGGCGCCCTGTTTGGCGAACTGCCGCCCGCTGCCAGCCAGGTGAAAAATTATGCCAACTGGAACAAGGACTTCGTCAACTGGCTTTACGGCTCTCAACAACTGAACCTGATTCAAAGCCCCAGCCTGAAGATCGTCTCGCAGCCCGGCGAAGAAGAGCGCGACTTCCGCATCCGCCTGGGACAAATTGCCCGCGAAAAACGGGATGAGATGACCGAAGCGCTGCGCAAAAAGTATGCGCCTAAAATCGCCGCCCTGCAGGAACGCCTGCGTAAGGCACAAGCCGCCGCCGAAAAACAGGAAGAACAGGCGCGCCAGGCAAAAATGCAAACCGCCCTTTCCATCGGCGCGACGCTGCTCGGCGCGTTCACGGGCCGCAAGGCGTTGAGCAGTTCGAACATCAGCCGCGCCACAAGCGCCGTGCGCAAGGCGGGACGCGTCTTTGAAGAAAGCGGCGATGTCGCCCGCGCCGGTGAAACCATCGAAGCCATTCAAAAGCAGATTGCCAGCCTCGAAGCGGAGTTCGAGGCGGAAACCGCCGCCCTTGCCAGCCGCATTGATCCGCTGACCGAACCGCTCGAAACGCTTTCCATCAAGCCCAAAAAGTCCGATATCCTGGTGCAGATCACGGCGCTTGCCTGGGCGCCCTACTGGCAGGACGAGCAGGGCGCTCTTTCTGCCGCATGGTAAAAATGCCCCCATCTATCGAGTAAGTGAATATTGGTTTTTGTTTACCAATTTGTAACAGCGAGGTAAAAATGGCAGATAAAAAAGAAAGCGAAAAGACCTTAAATCTGGCAGATGGAAAAATTGAAGACCTGGACAAGTACGTTTACGATATTTACGTTGATCAGATCGCATACTACCATCGAGCAGGCGCGGTTAACAAACGCAACTATAAAAGTTACCGTTCCTTTACCATCATCCTCGGTGCGCTGGTGACGTTAGTCGCTTCGCTGGCGTCTTCGCAGTTTGTCGCTAATGTAGGGCTGGAGTGGCTGCTGGGTATTGCCACGCCGGCACTGGCGGCGGCATTGACCATCATCAACGGTCTGGGGCAGAATTTTCAATGGGGCGCCGCCTGGCGCGATATGATGCTGACCGCCCAGCGCCTCGAGAAAGAGCGCGACCGTTTCCTGTCAACGCCGCCCGAAAAGCGCAATCACCGCCGGGAGTTGCAGATTATCAATGACCTGGTGCTGCAGGAAACACGGGCGTTCTTCCAGCGGGTGCTGGATAGCGAAACCATTCCCACCAATCAGCCGCCGGTAGAGGAGAGTTAACTCACCTTAGAGAGCGTTTTAAAACTACCTCTCCTGCGCGTAAGCGACGTTCTCTAACGTCACTGGATGCGCTAGAGAGCGCATCCTACGCATTTGGGAAGAACAAACAAGGACTTTAAAACACTCTCTTACGCGCACCGTCTCGAAGGTTCTCGCCAAACCTTCGGGACGGTGCGTTACATCAGTGAATACTCTCTCTGCTCTACAGCGTAAAGTTCGAGGCAGCGGCTATTTTTAGGGATAATTGCGGATTTGGCAATCCGCACAAGCAAAAAGGCTTTTACCCCGCAGAAGCAGATTGCCAAATCCAAGCGGTTTTCTCTGTATTCTCAGCGCGCTCTGCAGCGAAAAAACGCGCGCCGCAAGTACGCGGTATTTCAGGGGCAAGCCATTTGCGCCGCGTCCACGTCATTGCCCTGCGACCAGATGCGTTCGAATTCTTCCACGTAGCGGCGGGCAATTTCGGGGTTATCGAGGATGATGACGTTTTCGTCGTTGGCGGTTTCGGCGCGGGTGGAGAAATTCAGCGAGCCGGTGACAACATAACGCTCATCTACGATGATGACTTTGTGGTGCATGAAGCCTTTGTTGCCATCCTGACGGACGGGCACTTCGGCGCAAAACAGGGTGCGTAATTCGGCGGCATCGGTTTGGCTGCCGAAGGTTTCAAAGACGCCCGCCACATCCACGCCGCGCAGGTAGCGCTGGATCATGGCGTCGGCGAGGGGGTAATCGGTGAAACTGAATGCTAGGAAGTAAACGCTGGTTTGGGCGTTTTGTACGAGGGGAATGATGAAGGGTTCGAGCGCCTGATCTTCGGAGGTGAAGATGACTTGAATGGGTGTCCCGTTGACGCTGAGGGATTGTTCGGCAAGGCGGGAAGGCGAGTTGGCGCCGAACTGTCCGTTCCACATTTCTTCGAATTCGCTTTCGTAGAGTTCGGCGAGTTGGGGCGAGCGGATGACGATCACGTTGTTATTTTGGGCGTAGATGCCGTTGCGGGTGACGTTGGTGGAGCCGGTCCACACGATTTGACGATCGAAGATCCAGAATTTGTTGTGCATGTAGGCGGCGCGGTCGAGGTCACTGCGCACTTCGATGCCGTCATCGGTGAGCAGGGCAAACTGTCCGCGGCCGGGCTGGCGGTCTGCCTGGAGGCCGTTTTCGTTGTCGGTCACCCAGCGCACGTCCACGCCGCGCTGTTTGGCGGCAATGAGCGCCTGGGCGACGGCGGTGAGGTTGAATTCAAAAGCAGCGATGTGGATGCTGGATTGGGCGGCGTTGATGTAGGCGATGAGTTTTTCTTCGACCGAGCCGCTGATGATGTTGGGTTTGTTCAGGTTGACGGGGTCGGTGAAGTACACGTCCCACCAGGGGGAAGGAAGAGGCTCAGGGGTGGGTGAGGCCTGGGAAGGGGCGAACGGGGTATCGGTCGGGAAGAGAGGCGGGAGGGTGGAAACGGTTGAGGGTGTGGCGGAGGCGAGTGTCTCCATCACATCGGAGCCTGCCAACGAGGCAAAGGCGCCGCAAATCATGAGCAGCACTGCCGCCAGGAGGGCAAGGATTCCGCCCTGGGTTTTGGTCATGCGGTTGTTCTGCGGCATGGGTGAGCCTTTGGTTTATTGGAGGGCGTGGAAGTCGGCGGGGGCGCCGAGGGGGAAGCGGCTGACGGAAGGGGCGATGCGTTTGACGAGGCCGAGGAGGACTTCGCCGCTTCCTGCTTCGACGAATGCCTGGATGCCCATCTCAAGCATGGTCTCCACTGATTCGGTCCAGCGCACGCGGGATTGCATTTGGGCTTTGAGGTCGCTGCGGAGTTCTTCAGCGGTGTGCATGGGGCGGGCATGGACGTTGCTGATGACGGGGATGAGGGGGTCGGTGAGGGGGCAGGTATGTACGGCGGCGTTCCATTCGTGCTGGATGGTGTCCATGAGGGGGGAGTGGGCGGCGATGCTGACGGCAAGGGGGAGGGCGCGTTTGGCACCGGCGGTTTTGGCGTTTTCGATGGCGCGCTGGAGGGCGGCTTTGTGCCCGGAGATGACGATTTGGCCGGGGCAGTTGTCGTTGGCGATTTGGACGATTTCGCCGGGGGCGCTTGCCTGGGCGCAGATTTGTTCGAGGAGGGGGAGGTCTAAGCCGAGGATGGCTGCCATGCCGCCGGGGTTTTGTTGGCCGGCGCGCTGCATGAGTTCGCCGCGCTTGCGGACGAGTTGGAGGCCATCTTCGAAGGTGAGGGCGCCGGCGGCGGTGAGGGCGGAGAGTTCGCCAAGGGAGTGGCCGGCGAGGGCGGTGGGTTTGAAGGCGGGGTGCAGATGGGTGAAGACGGTCCATGCGGCGGCGGAGTGGAGGTAGAGGGCGGGCTGGGTGTTGAGGGTGTCGTCGAGCTGGTCTTTGGGTCCGTTCCACATGAGGCTGGAGAGGGGGAAGCCGAGGAGGGTATCGGCTTTTTCGAAGAGTTGGCGGGCGAGGGGGTAGGTTTCGGCGAGGTCTTTGCCCATGCCAACAGCCTGGGAGCCCTGACCGGGGAAGAGGAAGGCAGCGGGGGTTGGGAGGTTCATTTTTTCTCCAGAGGGAGGGAGGCGGTGCTGGGGTTTAAAACACAAACGGGTCGTTTGTGTGACGACCCGTTGAGAGGTGGGGGTTATTCGCTCTTTTTCTTTTCTTTGATTTCGATGACTTCGCGCCCTTCGTAATGCCCGCAGTTGGGGCAGACGGTGTGGGGGAGACGCATGGAGCCGCAGTTGGAGCAGAGGGTGAGGTTGCGGGGTTTGAGGGCGTCGTGGGCGCGGCGGTTGTCGCGGCGGCTTTTCGAGTGTTTGCGTTTTGGATGGGGGGGCATACTTTCTCCTTGGTTGTTTTCTTTCTTGTGTTGGGTGAGCCGGGGTGTGAGGGAGGCGGCTCGGTTTGATGTGTTTGAGAATGCGCCAGAGGGCGGGCGTGATGTTTGGTTCTTTGGTTGAGCGGGGGGATTATAGCGGGGGGAGGGAGGTGCGTCAAGTGCCGGGGATGGTTTTTTCGAAGTTGGGCTTT
>JBBITE010000018.1:0-6005 GCA_037440905.1 Anaerolineae bacterium
GTTCGGGTCCGTGAGGTCCGCGGTTCAAATCCGCGCACCCCGACAGATAAAAAAAGACTCCTCAGGCAGGGAGTCTTTTTTAGTAGGGTCGCGGTTTCCCTGGACAGGGACTGGCGCAAATCCGCGCACCCCGAGAGAAAACAACAACCCTGCACAGACGCGTGCAGGGTTGTTTGGTTTGCCTGGTTAGGGGTTTGTGACTGTTAGCGAATGGCTTGTTCGGTGGCGGCATCGAAGATGTGGAAGTTGTCCATGTCGAACGCGACCTGTGCCTGTTGACCGATGCGCAGTTTGGAGCGGGGGTCTACACGGGCAACAAAGGTGTTCCTTCCGCTGACGAGATACAGGAAAATTTCGTTGCCCATCAACTCGGTCACATCCACTTTGACGGTGACGCGTTCGGCAGCGATGTTTGGCGGGGTGAAGTCCACATCGTGGACGTTTTCGGGGCGAATGCCGAAGATGATATCTTTGCCGACGTGCGCTTCGTAAGGCTGGGCGCGGCTGGCGGGAATGGTCACGGCGAAGTCTCCTGTATCCACCATCAGTTTTCCGTCTTGCTTGCGCAGTTTGCCGGGGAAGAAGTTCATGGCAGGCGAACCGATGAAGCCGGCAACGAACAGGTTGTTGGGTTTATCGTACAGATTTTGCGGTGTATCGAGCTGTTGCAAAATCCCCTTGTTGATGACTGCGATGCGGGTTGCCATGGTCATGGCTTCGGTTTGATCGTGGGTGACGTAGATAAAGGTGGTTTGCAGGCGCTGATGGAGTTTGCTGATTTCGGCGCGCATGGCCACGCGCAGTTTAGCGTCCAGGTTCGAGAGCGGTTCGTCGAACAGGAAGACCTTCGGCTCACGCACAATGGCGCGTCCCACCGCCACGCGCTGACGCTGACCACCGGAGAGTTGACGCGGTTTGCGGTCGAGATAATCGCGGATGCCCAGAATATCTGCCGCTTCATACACCCGGCGTTTGATTTCGTCTTTGGGCACTTTGCGAAGTTTCAAGCCGAAAGCCATGTTATCGAACACCGAGAGGTGAGGATACAGAGCGTAGGACTGGAAGACCATGGCAATGTCACGGTCTTTGGGCGGAACGTCGTTTACGACGCGGTCGCCGATTAAGATTTCGCCTTCGCTGATTTCTTCCAAGCCCGCCAGGCAGCGCAGGGCGGTTGTCTTGCCGCAGCCCGAGGGACCGACAAGTACGAGAAATTCCTTGTCGCCCACTTCGATGTTCAGGTTGTTGACGGCGATCACGTCTCCAAACCTTTTGTAGACGTTTCTGAACGTAACACTAGCCATGGGTCATTCCTCCATTTCGTGAGAGTATAGTGACCAGATTATACACCCGTCTGTTGCGCGGCGGCATGTTAATGCGGGGTCATCTGCGTTCTTCGCGGTTTACCAGCCACACCCCGAAGAGAATAATGCCGCCGCCGGCGAGTGATACCCACGTGATGGGTTCTCCCAACACAAAAAATGCCACAATCACGGCTACCAGCGGCTCGATATACAAAAACACCCCTGTCTGCGCTGCAGATAATGCCTGCAGGGCGTCGTACCAGGCAATATATGCCAGCCCCGAACAAAATATGCCGAGAAAGGCGATGCCCAGCCAGCCGTTGAACGTTAGGGCTGAGATTGTGGTGATATTTTCTGTAGCAAAGAATAGCACGGTTGTGAACACCCATCCCAGCGCCATGACGTAGAACATCATCAAGCCGGCAGGGTAGGTTTTCAGTCCGCGGCGGGAAAGGACAGAGAATACCGCCCAGTTTACGGCGCTGACTAGAATCAACTTGTCGCCGGGGGCGCCAAATCGCCCTATGGAAATGGAAGAAAGGTCGCCTTTGGAAACGACCAGCAGTACGCCGGCAAAGGCGAGGAAAATGCCAAGGGTTTTGGACCAGGTCAGGGTCTCTTTGAGAACTGCCCATGCCAGCAGCGCCATGAAAACCGGGGTGGTGGCTACGATCCAGGCGGTGGTGCCGGCTTCGGAAGTCTGTAATCCGTTGGATTGCAGCCACTGGTGAAAGGTGATTCCGAGAAAGCCGAGCAAGGCAAAATATGCCCATTCGTTTTTTCGCGGAAGAGCGAATTGACGCCGGGCTGCAACTGTTACACCCAGAATGATGACGCCCATCGAAAATCGAAGCCAAACTACAGCGAGGGGCGGTATATCTTGCAAGGCAACTTTGGTGGCAATGAACGACGCCCCCCACACGACGACTGCAAAGAGGGCTTCAAGGTAGGGAATGGTTTTGGAAGTTGGCATTGTTGTCTCCTGATTAGTCGGCACATTATAAGACCAAGCGGGTGTTTTGACTTTCATTTTCGTTTGTTGTACACTGGTATTGCCGTTGCAGCGGATTTTTGAGAGAGGAGAGAGAATGACGCAGAGTTATCACGATGTGGAACTTGAACTGTCTGTGGAGGGGGGAGACGCCGAAGAATTGGACGACCTGACGCGCGAATTGAAGTTGGAGATTGAGCAAATCGGTGTGGAGTCGGTGAAGCGGGTGGCGGAGGGGATGCCGCCGGCTGGGGCAAAGGGAGCAGATTGGACCATGATTGGGCAACTGGTGGTCACTCTGGCGCCTTCGATTGTCCCGCCGTTGATTGAGGTGTTGAAATCGTGGGTGGAGCGAAAACCATCTACGCCGGTAAAAATCAAAATCAGGGCCGGCAAAAGAACCGCTCAAATTGAATATGACCCGACGAAGACCAAAGCCGCGGATCTTGAATTGCTTGTGAAATCGTTGAGTAAATCCCTGAAAAAGTAGCCTTTATGAAATATGCTCTTATTATTGGTAACAGCAAATACGATGACCCCAAACTGGCGCAGTTGAAAACGCCCCAGTCTGATGCGCGGGCGCTGGCAAGGGTGTTGAAGGCGAAGCGCATCGGCAGCTTTGACCAGGTCGTTTTACTCACCAACCAGACAGATGCTCAAATCCGCCGCGCCATCAGTACATTCCTTGCAGATAAGAAGCCCGATGACCTTGTATTACTCTATTTTTCCGGCCATGGCGTTTTGGATGGACGCGGCAATTTGTTTTTGGCGCTTAAAAACACCGATGTTAGCGCCTTGAATGCGACGGCTATTTCTTCTTCTTTCGTTTCTTATGAAATGGATAACTGCCGTTCGAGGCGGCAAATTCTGATTTTGGATTGTTGTCATAGCGGGGCGTTTGCGCGCGGGGCAAAGGGAGCGGCGCAAACGGCAGTCACTGAATCCACTTTTGAAGGTAGCGGCTCTGGAAGGGTGGTCCTGACCGCTTCGGATTCAACACAATTTGCCTTTGAGGGAGATCAAATTCTGTCTCAAACGGAAACGAAATTTTCTGTTTTTACCCATTTTCTCCTGGAGGGATTGAAAACAGGGCGGGCTGATCGGGATATGGATGGGAAAATCTCTCTGGATGAATGGTACGATTATTGTTATGCCGCAGTTACAGCAGAGACGCCCGGACAAATCCCGCATAAATGGTCTTACCGCCAACAGGGCGATCTTATCATTGCGCAAAATCCTTTTGTGATAAAAAAAGAAGAGCCTAAAGCCGTTCGGCTGCGCGCGATGCTGGAGCAGAAACAGAGGGCATTTCAGCAGCATGGGCTGCTCCTCGAGGCGGACGAACTGGAAATCCTTGCCAGCGATCTCAGGCGAACCAAATTGGATTTGCAGGAACTGGATAAGCGGCTGATTCTGTTTTCGGCTGTGGCGCATGATGCGGCTCAGACATGGTATGAACGATTCGGTAACGCCAGCCTGGATTGGCTGCGCCGGGCTGTGTGGGTTGGCAAATTACCCCGCAAAGTGCGGTTGGGGGCTGTCAGGTTCCTCGCCGGGAAAGGAGACGAACAAACGTATTTCAAGTTGAAAGAAATGATTGAGAAAGACTCCGACCGGGAAGAGGGACTACAATTGCTGTCACAGTTTCTCCACTATTCACCAACACTGCCTACTTTGCCGTGGAGATTAAAGGGGACGCTTTTCCCGCGCCTGGTGCGCCTGGTGGCTGAAGAGGCTGCGCCCATGCGGGCGCGCCTCAATCGAGGGATTCAGTTTTTAGTGCCGCTCTGTGTCATTATTCTGTTTGGCGCTTTTTCGCTGTCTGATCCGCAGTCAAATTTCTGGTTTTTGTTATTGAGTGTATTGGTTTTTTCCGGCTTTGGCATTCTGATGGGAATGGTCTTTGCCTGGGCAATTACAACGCTTGCGTTGATAAAAGGATTTTTGCCGCCCTTTATCCTGGGAGGGGGAACCATTCTGGTGGGAAGCCTGCTAGGAGTGATACTCTTTCCCGCGCTCACCGGCTCCACCGAGGTATGGAAGGCTAACGCCCTGAGCGGCGCTGTGCTGGCAGGGGTGCATACCGCTTTATTGCGGCGGCGTTTTCGTTACTGGATGTATGCAGCAGTACTCGTAGCGCTTGGAATGGCTGTGCTGGTCTATGGCGCTTCGGTAAGTGAAAGTAGTATTAGCAAATTGGGAGAAGCACTATCCGCCGGCTTGTTTTCCGGCGGATATGTGTATTTGGCGGCAACAGCCCGCCAAGAGCGGAGTGCCTACAATTGATGCAGGCATTCCAGAAATGCCTTGGCGTACGTTTTTTTCATGATCTGCTGTTGTTGTCTCATGCAATTGCGGAATTTTTTTAGATTTGAATCGGAACCGGTGGGGGGAGTTTCCTCTTGAATGCGGGCAACAATCACGTTGTTGGTTTGTCCATCTTTGGGCATCCAAATTGCTATTCCATCCCCATTTGGCGGAAGATACACAACGCAAACGCCCTGATTGATATCTATATTGTGTGGGTCAAATAATGTTTCCCAATCTATAATCTCTCCCTCATCGCCGTCGCTGATGTCAAGTTGTGGTTCTGCCTGCATCTCCCCCGGCAGAAAAGTGACCTTGACTTTGGTGAGGTTGTTTTGGGCATCTGGAAAGGCTTCTCTAATCGCCACAAAAGTTGAAAGGGTATCGTCGTTTGCCGGCGGTTGAGCAAGGGTGATGGTGAATTGAAACGTGGTCAGGGCGTCCACGTTGTTGGTAATCTGCTGTAATATGTTTGCCAATTCCTGGGGCGAGCCATTGATTTTTGCACTAAATTTCAATTCCTTAGTGTTGCCGTTTTCGTTAGACATGATATTCTCCTTTGGGTTTTATTTATTCCAACACTTTTCTGAGCGCCCTGACGGCATTGACGCGACCGAAACCATATTGGGGATCGTACCCCCCGCCTGGAGGATTTTGGTCCGCGGTTGTGAGCAGCACATTTCGGATTTCAGAGATGTTGAGCGTTTGAGAAGGGGTTTTCCAATCCCGCGCCGCCTGGAACATCAGAGCGATTACTCCGCTGACGTGCGGGGCAGCCATGCTGGTGCCCGAGAGCGCCCTATATTTACATTCGCTTTGTGCCTTTGCAGAAACAATATGCCATCCCGGTGCGCAAAGATCCGGCTTTTGGTTGATTTGTTTATGACGGGTCGGTCCTTCCCCGCTTTCTGGCAGGAGCGGAAATGACGGCTCGTTGGCATTAAACGCCCCGACGACAATCGGCAAAACGGCATTCCCAATGGTATTGAGCGTGTAAGCAGGTTGACTGTTAACTGCAAACGATGACTGGGCGGGGTCGTTTCTCTCGATCCACGCGTGAAAACGGACGGGGGCTTGCCCGGCAGGGTTTTGAGCCAGCTCGAGCCGCCATATCTGCTCGGTTGTATTTTGGGCGTGAAAATCGAGCGCGCGGTCATCTATCAGAATGTTGATCAGGTTCTCATCTTCGCCGGGGAGGGTATCTGGCTTTATGTTTCGAATAAGCACGGGGAAATTCAACCCTCCGCCGGCGGAGACGAGTTTTTCCTCGCCCAAATTGCATTGCCCCAACAAAACGTTTTGAGGCGTGAAAATTTGTACGGTGAGAGCAGCGTTGGCGTCGTACCAAATTTCCATCTCATGACGCACCTCCGACGTGGGGGATGACCTTTTATCAATGCGCC
>JBBITE010000018.1:6105-32779 GCA_037440905.1 Anaerolineae bacterium
GAACTGCCAAAGGATCGCAGTTCCTCATCTGCCGCGTCCAAAGTCCCTCCGCCTGGATTGGCTGCCTTGCCTAAATGAACGAAGATCAAATCGGCTTCTGGGGCAACACCGGTAAAGGTTGGCGAACTGCCTGCGGCAATTGCCATCACATGAGTGCCGTGCGCCTCTTTTTCTGGCGTGTAGCCAAGAGCGGCATAAGGGTCCTGTGCCTGAAGCGCCCGGTTGATTGCTTCCCGGCTATATTCGGCGCCGTAGTTGAAGGGTGCGGGCGGTGGATTGCCGCTGCCGCTTTGATCCCACAAGTACAACAACCGCGATTGGTCCCCTTTGCGAAAAGCACAATGCCTGAAATCACATCCATGGTCAATAATGCCGATGATCACCCCCTGGCCCTGAATCTTTTTGTTTTGAAATTCATCTGGAAAGGCGTTTGCCAGCGATACCTGATCTGCCTGAATCGCAGGGACAGATTTGTTCAGGGTTGGGGCAATCGGGCGGGAGGTTTCGAGACGCAACGCTTTTTCAATCAATTCCGGTGCGCGGTCGGCGTAAACACGTCCCGCAACCAGCCTGCCGACAATGCCATGAACTTCCATGACTTCGTATAATTCTTTGATGGACGTCTTTTCTTTCAATTCCATCAAAACGTCCACGAGAATACGCCCATCCTGATCCACCCTCGCCTGAATGGGGTTGACGCGGATTTTCTTTCCCTCCTGTGCCGGGGCAGGGATGTTTGCCAGCCGGTAATACTCCGCCAGATGTGTATCCACCGTCAGTAGCCTGGTGTAATTCTCGATGACGACATCTGTATAGCCTTCCTGCTTGAGTGTTTCTTGCGGAGAAGATAAGCGGGCTTTTCTAAACCTGCCAGACCGCCCGGACTCATATTTTTGTTCTTTCATTTTCGGCTCCATTCTAGATAGGAAAGGCGGCACAAAAGGAGATGTTTGCTTTCATGCCTGCTTGCTCGATATTTTTCCTTGCGTAAGTGGAAAATATCACCCCCTGCCGGCGAAACATTGGATTTCTCCACAAAAATAGAATAGCATTTTTTCATTCCGAATTCAATAACAAAATACGTGGTGATTGCCCACATCTTGAGGACAGGGCGTATTCTCTAAAAGTACGATGTACGTTTGGGTCAATGCTTTCGAGCGCTCTGCCAGCAAGGGGCTTGGATTTGGCAATCCAAGCCAGCAGTTTCCAAGCCGCCATTTTTTGCTCGTGCGGAGCGCCAAATCCGCACATGCCTCCTTTGTGGGCAATCACCAACAAAATACCCCCCGTCCAGTTTTCAGACGCTTTCTGAGCAGAACGCATTCTCCCGACCCTGTTCCGTGTATAATACGCCCCTGGAGGTTACAAACTTTCATGGAAATTACCTGGTACGGACATTCCTGTTTCAGACTGACCGAACGCGGCTACGCTACTGTCGTCACAGACCCGTTCGACAGCAAAGCCATCGGGTATGCCCCGCTCAAACTCAAGGCGGATATTGTCACCGTCAGCCATGATGCGCCTGGCCACAATTACACCGAGGCGGTGAAGGGCGCTTCTCACATCCTCGACGGCGCCGGAGAATTTGAGATTGGCGGCGTCTTCATTACCGGCGTCTCCACCGACGGCGCCTCGGGCGGGAAAAAGCGAAAAGACGCCGCGGCTCGCAACACCATTTACGTCTTCGACTACGATGGCATCACAGTGGCGCACCTCGGCGATTTACAGCAGGTTCCCAGCCAATCCGAAATCGAATCGCTTGGAACCATCCATGTTGCGCTTGTGCCGGTGGGCGGAGGTGGAGGCTTGAACGCCGCCAAAGCCGCCGAAGTCATCAGCCTGATTGAACCGAACATCGTCGTTCCCATGCACTACGCCACGCCCGATGTCAAACTTTCACTTGATTCTCTCAACAAATTCCTCAAGGAAATGGGTCTCTCAAAGCCCGAACCCCAGCCCTCTTTGAAAGCCACGCGCAACAGCCTGCCCGAAGAAACCCGCGTTGTTGTGCTTGAATACCAAGCGAGTTAACATGCCCGTCAAAGTTCTCATGACCTGGGACATCGCCGCCGAGCGCGATCAGGAATACTTCGAGTTTGTCATCGGCGAATTCATTCCGGGTGTACAACGGCTGGGGTTGCAGCCTGCCGAAGCGTGGGCGACCCTCTACGGCTCCTACCCGCAAATTCAGGTGGGGCTGGTGGCGGCAGATGCCGAAGAGGCGCACCGCATCCTCAAATCGCCGGATTGGCTGCTGCTGCAGGAACGTCTCTTCAACTACGTCAAAAATTTTTCCTACAAGGTCGTGAAAGCGCGCGGCGGATTCCAATTCTAGAACGCCAATCACGGAGACGGACGACGCTCCGTGATTTTCATTTAACCATGCGCCTCTCCTCGCTTCAATCCCGACTGTTAGCCTGGTACAACAAAAACAAGCGGACTCTCCCCTGGCGCGGACACCACGACCCTTACGCCGTGTGGGTTTCCGAGATTATGCTCCAGCAAACGCGGGTGGAGACGGTCATCCCGTATTTTGAAAGGTGGATAAATCTCTTTCCAAGCGTGCATGTGCTGGCTGAGGCTTCCGAACAGGATGTACTCAACGCCTGGGAGGGACTTGGCTATTACAGCCGCGCGCGCAACCTGCATAAAGCGGCAAAGATGCTTGTCCGTGACTATGGCGGTGACTTGCCCCGAAGCGCCGCCGAACTCCTGCGTTTGCCGGGCATTGGCAAATATACTGCCGGCGCCATTGCCTCCATCGCCTTCGGCGCCGACGAACCCGCTTTGGACGGCAACCTGAAACGAGTGTATGCGCGCCTTTTCGATGTGACCGAACCTGTCGATTCCCCTCGCGGCGAAAAACGCTTATGGGAAATTGCCCGCCAGAACCTGCCAAAAGGCCGCGCAGGCGATTTCAACCAGGCGCTGATGGATTTGGGGTCGGCGATCTGCCTGCCTCAACATCCTCGGTGTCTGCTTTGTCCGGTGATGGATCTGTGCCGGGCGAGGGAAAACGGCACGCAGGCCCTGCGCCCGGTCAAGAAACCGAAACGGGCAGCGCCGAGCCATGTCTATGCGGCAGGGGTGATTGTGAGGCGGGGGAAGGTTTTGCTGGTTCAACGTCCGTCCAGGGGGCTGCTCGGCGGGATGTGGGAGTTCCCAAAGGGGCGGGTGGAGGGGGACCCGGCTGAGGCATTGACTCAGGCTTTGGAAGCCGGATACAGGCTGCGGGTCCGTAGCAAAGAAGCGGTGGGGGTCGTCCGGCATGCCTACACTCATTTCAAAGTGACGGTGCATGTCTTCCGCTGTGACCTGATTCGAATGTCCGATGAGGCTTCTTTGAAGTGGGCTGCGATTGAGGAGTTGGGAAGATACCCGATGGGGAAGGTGGATCGCCGCATCGCGGATATGTTGTAACAAACTGCTCCTTGAGAGAGGGGGAGGTTTGTCGTAGAATGGAATAAATTTCTCTGTTGGCAGAAGGGCTTTGGCGATGACAAAAAAAGAGAAGACCCTGGCAAACAAGAAAGAGGACAAGAAGGAAGAGCAAAAGTCCCCAAACATTGCGTTGATTTCGGCTGTTCTTGGGTTTTTAGGTGTGCTATTAACTGTTCTCGGTGGCATCTTTGGACCCATTATTCAAGAACAAATCAAGGCGCGAAAACAGCCCACCTCCACCCCCATCGTCATTGTGGCAACGGCGACCGATGTCCCTGCCACGCCCACGTTTTCGCATCCCACCGAAACCCTGCGGCCCGGCGAGCCAACCTTCACTCCCGCGCCGACGGAGACATTCACGCCTTCTGCTATCCCAACGGCAACGCCCATCCCCATTGAGGCAGGTTTGGCGGACGGCTGTATCAGCGACGTGTGGATGCCGTATCCCTCTACCATGCAGACCACCGTGAGAAATGGTTGTTATTCCCAGCCGCTGGGGGTATTTTTTGCAGCGGATGGCAGACTTTCCTTTTTGTATGATGCCAGACTGTTCAGCGCGGAGGTGCAGGGGTTGTTTGCGCCGCTCCCTGCCAATGGGGCGGTGGATTTGCAGATTTACCTGCGCGAGTTGAAAAATGGGAATTTGTGGATGGGGGTTTTCTCCGAGCCGTCGCTTTCCGTCAAGGGGCTGCTCATGACCATCCCGGCTGGTGATGTAAAGCGGCGTCCGTTTGCGCAGTGGTATATGCCCGGTCCGGTACAGGTGCTGGATACCGTAGCGTTTCAGCAAAACCCGCCCATTTACAGCATCCGCTTTGAGTTCAATCCTCTCTCGGTGCGGGCGGTGGTGATGAAGAACGCCTTTGCCACCAGCAATGTTCCTCTGCAATCCAACCAGAAGTGGTTGTTCCTCGGCTTCCAGGGCATGATTGGCACGAACCGCATGGAGGCGGAGTTCTTCGACTTGAAGATTACCCATTCCTTGAGTCCTTGAGATGTTCTCTCAACGATAAAAAATATCCCGCTCAACATGGCGGGATATTTTTTTTATTAGACTTTATCGGTAATTGGAAAAACGTCCCGAAGGTTGCCGCCCAGCATACAAATTATTTGAAGCCAAACCTTCGGGACGGTATCTCACGTTATTTCCGATAATGTCTATTACCTTACGCGGCTGGCTTATCCTTTACTCAAGGTGACCAGCACCATCGGACGGCGTTTGGTGTATTCGTACAGGTACGACTTGACCGTGTTGGCAATGTCTTTTTCGCTGTCCCAGCCGCCGTTGTTGACCACGTCCATAATGTGGCGGCGCACTTCGGGCAGCAACTCTTCCGCTTCCTCCTGCGAGACAAACCCGCGCGTGATAATCTCCGGTTCGTGCAGGAGTTTGCCGTTGTACTTATCCACGCTGATGTCAATCAGGAAGATGCCGTTGCGAGCCAGCTGCTCGCGTTCGCGCATGACGCTGAAATCCACCTCGCCGATGGACTGCCCATCCACAAAGACGTAACCGCCAGGGATGCGTTCGCCGAGTTTGATGTGCTTGCCGGTCAGTTCCACAATCTGCCCGTTTTCCACCACCATGACGTTTTCTTTGGGAATGCCCACCTCCACCGCCAGCCCTCCATGGCGTTTCAACTGACGCAGTTCGCCGTGAATGGGGATGAAATACCGCGGCTTGACCATGTTCAGCAGCAGTTTCAACTCCTCCTGGCTGGCATGACCGGAGACGTGAATCGGCAAAATGGCATCGTAAATTACGTTGGCGCCGCGCCGCAGCAGACGATTAATCGTCTTGCTGATGGTCTCTTCGTTGCCGGGGATGGGGTGCGATGAAAGCACAACGGTATCGTTTGGCTTCAAATCGAACTGTCGGTTCGTCCCTGCCGAGAGCCGCCCCACGATGGAAGACGGTTCTCCCTGTGAGCCGGTACACATGATGGTCACTTTGTGGTCTTGCATTTGCAGCGCCTGGTCGAGCGGCACGAGCAGATCGTCGGGAATATCGAGGTAGCCCAGTTTGCGGGCGATTTTCACATTGTCAATCATGCTGGTGCCAGCCAGCGCCATCTTGCGGCCATGCTTTTTGGTGGCATCTGCCACCTGTTGCACGCGCGAAATCAGCGAGGCAAAAGTCGCCACGATCACACGTCCCGGCGCCTCGGTGAAGACCTTGTCGAAGGCAGGACCGATGATCCTTTCGGAAGGCGTCCAGCCGGGGCGTTCGGCGTTGGTCGAATCGGCGAGCAGCACATCCACGCCACGTTTCGAGAACTCTGCGAGTTTGGCAAAGTCGGTGGGCCAGCCGTCTACCGGAGTCTGGTCGAACTTGAAATCGCTCATGTGGACGACGAGTCCGGCGGGAGTGGTAATACCCAGCCCAACCGCATCTGGGATGGAGTGACAGATGTGGAAGAACTCCACTTTGAACGGTCCCACTTGCACCGTATCGCCGGCCTCGATGGTATTGAGCGAGACCAGCCCCGAGGCGTTGTTGCGCGCCAGTTTGACCTCGATCAGGCCGCGGGTCAGGGGCGTGGCGTAGATTGGCGCGGGAACCTGGCGCACCAGGTGATGAATCGCTCCGATGTGATCCTCGTGTCCGTGCGTGATGATGATGCCTGCCACTTTGTCGGCTTTATCCAGCAAATATTCGAAATCGGGGATGATGTAGTCAATCCCGATCATGTCGTTGTGAGGGAACATGATGCCGGCATCTACCACCAGAATTTGATTCTGGTATTCGTAGGCGGTCATGTTCTTGCCCACTTCCCCCAGCCCCCCCAGGGGAATGATTTTCAATTTTCCGTGTTTACTCATTGATCTTTCTATATCCTTTGATTAAAAGTATGTATCCGCCTGAGGCGGTTAAGGTCTAACAAAAAACCTCCGCTGACTTGCTCGCGAAGGTCCTGCCGTACCAATGCGATTGCTTGTACAAACAAACGACGCTTTTGCGCCGTGAAAGTCAAACTCAACGCTCAACAGTATAGCAGGGCAGGGGGAATTTGTCAAAGCGGGGATTCTTTGGACTCAGACATCTTTGCTGTCTGGTTTGCTCTGCCGTCCGAGTTTCTCTGCCGTTTGTGCCGCACGCTTCTTTCCCCGCCGACACCTGCCTCGCGGTGAGTTACTTTTGCCTGCGCTGACGCTTCTGCCTCTCCATCATCAGGCTGAACTCGATCTGCCGCTTCTCGATCTCTCTGTGAATTTTCTTCTTCTTTTCCTCATCCAGCAGCGCGGCATGGACCCGCTTCAACTCGGCAATTTCCTTGAGCAACTCCACCTCGCGCGAGGTCATCCCGGCGTTCTTCAACACCGCATACGCCATGCGGACATCCTCCGGCGTCTCAAAGTAAGCCGTCAGGTCAATCGGCTTGCCTTTGCCGGGCAGGTTATCGAATTCCCCGCGTTCCATTGCTTCTTTGATGATGGATTCTACGAGTTTGTCGAAGTTCATTTGCTGATTGTATCAGTTCCACATTGTAGATTGGATTTTTATAGACCAGCCATCCATCTACATAGACAGCCAGCGAAAAATGTACTCTTTCTTACAGGCGGCTTGTGGGATGCCTGGGTGAAGATGTGAAAGAGATGGATTTTGGGAGGCAGTTTATTGCCTATGATTTTTGGCAGTACAAAATTGACAATCTCTTCTAACTCCTGTACACTCTTTATATGGACATAGACATTGACCTTTATCGGCATGAAGTGCGCGTTTCCACAAATCCGTTGGTGAGGCTTTCGGCGATTGACATCTCGCCGGATCATCCCCAGCGGACGTTTGTTTTCGTCCACGGCTTCGGCGGCAAGGCGGAGCAGTGGCAATATCAACTGCAGCAATTTGCAGTGGAGAACCGTGTCATTGCGCTGGATATGCGCGGCCACGGACTTTCCGATAAGCCCGGGCGCGGGTATGATATGCCGCAACTGGTCGAAGACCTGGAAACGGCGCTGACGCTCTTGAAGGTCAAGGGAAAGATTGTCCTGGTGGGGCATTCCTTCGGTGGGGCGGTGGTCACGGAATACGCGCTCAAAAATCCTGACCGTGTCGAAAGGTTGATCCTGATTGCGACGGCAGGCGAGTTTCGATTGAATCCGTTCTTCCGCCTTGGGCTTGCCTTGCCGCGCTGGCTGCTGCGTGTGATTGGTCCTTTCACGCGCTCGTGGCTGCATGCGCCGCCGCATGCCCTCCAAAGACTTTACACGGATAATATGTCCCGCTGGAAAGGGTGGGAGAAGTTCAAGCAACTGACCGTTCCAACACTGGTCATCCGCGGCAACCGCGACCTGGTGTTCGAGCGCCCGCTGTTCGAGAAGGTGGCCGAATCCGTTCCAGGGGCAGAAGAGGCTGATATTGGCGTATCAGGCCACATGGTCATGTTGGAGCGGCGCGAAGCGGTGAATCGTTCCATCGAGCGCTTCCTCTCTGGTCAGGGGCAGCGTTCCTGGCGAGAAGATGGCAGCGAGTCCAAAAAGAAAAGAGGCGGAAGAGACGTCCTGCGGCGGGCGCGTCCGTGGCTGGAACATTACGAAGCAGGCGTGCCTTACACGGTGGGGGTGCCGTCGATTCCGCTGCATCATCTGCTGCGCTCAGCGGTGCGGCGTTTTCCTTTGCGTCCTGCCGTTTATTTCGAAGGCAGCCGTCTTTCGTACCGTCATTTGAACCGCGAGGCGAACCGCTTTGCCAATGGGCTGCTTTCGCTGGGACTGGGAAAGGGGGCGCGGGTGGTGCTGCTGCTTCCGAACGTGCCGCAAATGGTCATCGGTTTCTTCGGGACGATGAAAGCGGGGGCGGTGGCGGTCTTTGTGCCGCCGGTCATCGAACCGGAAGAGATCATCCGCCAAGTGCAGGATGCACAAGCCAGCGTGCTGGTCACGCTCTCGATGTGGGCCGGGCTGGCGAAGCGCATCAAGGAAGCCTGCGGCGTTCCGCACGTAGTTCTGACCGATCCGGCGGAATACCTTTCGCTGCCCAAATATCTCATCTCTCACTGGCGCAACCGCGCCTACGGATTGCGCAACGCTGTCCGCTGGGGCGATTTCCTGGGCGGCAACAGTTTCAAATCGCCCACAGTAGATGTCTCTCCGCAAGACCTCGCCGTCATCCAATACACCGGCGGGACGACTGCCCAATCGAAAGGTGTGATGCTTTCTCATCGTAATCTGGTGGCAAACGCCCTGCAAACCCGCCACTGGCTGCCCAGTGCCATGGAAGGACGGGAGCGATTTTTATGCGTGGTTCCCATTTTCCATAGTTACGGTCTGACGACGGCGATGAATGTCCCGGTTACGCTGGGCGCAGCCATGATTCTCAAAACCCAGTTTCAAACGCTCGATGTGTTGAAAACCATCAAAAAATACAAGCCCACCATCTTCCCCGGCTCGCCGAACATGTTCGTTGCCATCAACAACTTCCGCGGTGTGCGCAAATACGGCATTCAATCCATCAAAGCCTGTATCAGCGGCTCTGCCCCGCTGCCGGTGGAAGTGCAGGAAGCCTTCGAAAAACTCACCAAAGGCAAACTTGTCGAAGGCTATGGCCTAACCGAAGCCTCCCCCGTCACACACGCCAACCCGCTCAATGGCAACCGCAAGGTTGGCACAATCGGCGTCCCGCTCCCCTCCACCGAAAGCCGCATCGTGGATTTGACGAACCGCAACAAAGCCGTCAAACCCGGGCAGATTGGCGAACTGGCAGTGCGCGGTCCGCAGGTGATGATGGGCTATTGGCGAAACCCGCAGGCAACAGCCGAAGTCCTGACCGAAGACGGCTGGCTGCTCACCGGCGACATTGCCCAGGCAGACGAAGACGGCTACGTTCGCATCATTGCCCGCAAAGCCGATATGTGGTATCCCACCAAAGTCAAAAAGCCTGCCTTCCCGCGCGATGTAGAAGAAGTCATCTACGAAATCCCGCAAGTCAAAGAGGTGGCGGTGACAGCCGTAGCCGGGCATCCCTTTGCCTTTATCATCGCCGGCAAAGACGCCCCCTCGCCCACCGCGGTCATCGCCTACTGCAAACGGCGTCTGCCGGAATACCTCGTTCCGCGCTTCGTTTTCTTCCTGGATGATTTTCCGCGCACCTTCATTGGCAAAGTGCTGCGGCGCGAACTCGTCCGACGCTATGAGAAATATGACAAGTGACATTGCGCTGCCTACCGCCGTCAACTTCGTGCAACAGGGCAGCGGCAGGCCGGTGGTCATGATTCACGGCATTGCCGCCTCCCTGCACGATTGGGACGACCTCATCCCGCAACTTACGCAAAACGGTTACGCCTCCTACGCGCTCGATCTGCTCGGTCACGGCGACAGCCCCAAACCCAAATCCCGCGCCTACCAGATAGACTGGCTGTTCGACCACTTCCTGCATTGGATCACCTCCCTGCGCCTGACCGAACCTGCCATCCTGATTGGACATTCGCTCGGCGGCTACATCGCCCTGGAATACGCCCGCCGCTTCTCCGCTTGGACCCGAGGCCTGATTCTCGTCAGTCCCTTTTACTCACGCCTCCAACTTCCCCCTCTCTTGCGCCGCTCCTACAGCAACCGCAACCTGCGCGGCATCATCGCCGAACACACCCCACAGTGGATGTTTCGCGTCGTCATAGATATTACCAGCCGTGCCATGGGACACAGCGCCGGCGCCCTGCACTCCCTGCCGCAGCACATCCGCGCCCAAACCGCCCTCGACTATACCCGCACCGCCCCCGGCGTATACAACCTCCCAAACGTCATTGTCAACCTGACGGAATACTTGCCCTCCATTTCCCTGCCCACCCTTGTCGTGTGGGGAGATCGCGACCAGACTCTGGCACCTTCCTCCTTCCCTAAAGTGGTACAATCCATGCCCCGCGCACAGGGAGTGAGCCTCCGCGCCGGTCACGTCCCTCACCAATCGAACGCCGCGGAGTTCCATCCCATCGTCCTGGATTTCCTCCGCCGCCTTGAATGTGACGCGGACAAGCAGAAATAAAAATTTTCATCTTTTGCGTCGCCAACCCCCTTTCTCAAGGCTGGATATTTTAAGATAAATCCCCCTTGCGTCCTCTTGAGGCAGGAGTGCCTCCGTGCTACAATGCCCCAACAAACAGCCAGATGTACGGGGATGCAGCGCTCTAACGCCCACAGATGGCGGATACAAATGTTCTAAAAACGGAGTAAACTTTTTCTCATGCGGTGTCCCTACTGCCAGCATCACGACTCTAAAGTGCTCGATACCTCTCATGATAGTCACGGCGGAATCCGCCGCCGGCGCGAGTGCTTTAACTGCGGGCAGCGCTTCAGCACCTACGAGCGCCCCATCCTGGCGACGCCGCTCATCATCAAACAAGATGGCACGCGCGAAGAGTTCGACCGTGAAAAAATGGCGCGCGGCATTCGCATTTCCTGCGCCAAACGCCCTGTTTCCGCCGCAGATATCGAGCGGATGATCGGACAGGTTGAAGCACAGTTGCAAAAAATGGGCAAGGCGGAGGTCTCCTCCCGCGTGGTGGGCGACCTGGTGATGCAGGTCCTCAAAGAGACCGATCAGGTGGCGTACATCCGCTATGCCATCGTCTATCTCGGTCTCGACGATCTCCATTCCGTGCGCGACGAAATCAATCGTTTGCTCGAAGGCTAATTAAACGGCAATGCCCCCCTCTCCCAGGGCGGAGAGCAAGTCATTGCCGCTTTTTGTCTCACATTTATTCGAGGAGAATCTATTATGGCAACCAAAAAAGTCACAACCACCGAAAAATCACAACATGGGCTGCTTCCCACTCCGCCTCTTCCGCCGGGGTTGCCCAACGTGCAACTGACCGAGAATGCGCGTCAGGTGCTTATGCGGCGCTACGTCCGCCGTGGAGAAGACGGCAAACCCGTTGAAACCATCGAAGAAATGTTCTGGCGTGTGGCTTACCACGTTGCCAAAGTCGAAGAGCAATGGAAAGCCGATGTCCATGCCCGCACTGTCGAGTTCTACCATTTGCTCTCCAGCAAAAAATTTTTCCCCAACTCACCGACCTTCACCGGTGCTGGCACGCCGCTGGGTCAACTGGCTGCCTGCTTCGTGCTTCCTATCACCGATGATATGGGACGCGATAGCGCCGGCATCTTCCAAACCCTGCGCGATGCCGCGCTCATCCAGCAGACGGGCGGCGGCAACGGATTCTCCTTCTCGCGCCTGCGCCCCAAGGGAGCGATGGTACACACCTCGGCGGGGCAGGCAACCGGTCCCGTTGGCTTCCTGCGCGTCTATGATCATGCCTTTGGCGAGATTGCTCAGGGCGGAACCCGCCGCGGCGCTAACATGGCTGTCTTGCGCGTGGACCATCCCGACGTGGAAGAATTCATCACCTGCAAAACCGACGAAAACTCCATTACCAACTTCAACATCTCCGTGGGCATTACCGATGCCTTCATGCGCGCCGTCAAAGAAGACAAAGAATGGGAATTCCGCTTCCCCGACCCCAAAGACGCCAAAGCCAAAGGCTTCAGCGGCACTCTCGAACAGGCAGAAGCCGCCGGTGTCAAAATCCTTTCCTATGGCAAAGTACGCGCCCGCGACCTGTTCGACAAAATCGTCAAACAAGCCCATCACAATGGCGAGCCCGGCGTACTCTTCCTGGATGCCGCCAACCGCTCCAACCCTGTCCCGCACCTCTACCCTCTCGAAGCGACAAACCCGTGCGTGACGGGCGATACGCTGATTTACACTGCCCAGGGTATCTATCGCGCTGACGAACTTGCCGCGAGCAAGGCCAAAATCACCGTGACAACAGATGCCCGTTTCGGCACAGAAACATTCCTGCCAGCCACTCATGTTTTCCAGACAGGCATCAAGCCGGTACTGCGATTGATGACACGCGAAGGGTATGAGGTGCGGCTAACCGCAGATCATCGAGTGATGACCTCTCGGGGATGGGTGGAGGCGCAGCACTTGCAGCCCGGCGATCGTGTTCACATCCTCAATCGTAAAGGCGGGTTTGGAGCAGCAGGCTCTCTGGAAGAAGGTCGTATATTGGGTTGGCTGGTTGGCGACGGCACTATCAACGCGATCCGCGCTGTCCTCTCGTTTTTTGGAACGGAAAAACAGGAATTAGCGCCTGCCTTTGCCCAAATGGTCACCAGCGTTGTAGATACGCCGGGACAGCAGCGCTTTTCTCCCGTTGGAGTGATTCATATTGACAAGCGGGACGAGGCGCGGGTGGCTTCTGACCGTCTGCGCACTTGGGCGGCTCAGTATGGAATTACACCGGAAAAGAAACATTTGGTTCCTCCTGCTGTGTTGAGCGGCAGCGAAGCGTTTCAACGAGGTTTCCTGCAGGCATTGTTCACTGCCGATGGACAGGTCAACGATGGCGGTGAAAAAGGCTGTTCGGTGCGCCTCTCTTCGAGCCATTTGACGCTGCTCAAAGATGTCCAGCGCATGCTGTTGAATTTTGGAATTGCCAGCCGTATTTACGAAAACCGCCGTCCGGCAGGGTACCGCTCCATGCCTGATGGCAAAGGCGGCGCAAAGGAATACTTTCATCAGCCGCAGCATGACCTGGCAATCAGTAAAACAAACCTCATTCGCTTTGCCGAAGAAATTGGCTTCCTGACAGAAGCCAAGCAAACGAAACTCGCCAACTATCTCAGCCGCATGAGGCGCGGACCCTACGAGGAGTCGTTCCTGGCGACTGTGTTTGCAGTAGAACCTGACGGCGTCGAACCAGTGTTTGACCTGCATCAGCCCGATACACACTCCTTCATTGCGAACGGTCTGGTCGTTCACAATTGCGGCGAACAGTGGCTTGGTCCCTACGAAAACTGCTGCCTGGGTTCCATCAACCTCAACGAACACTGCGGACCCGACGGCACAGTAGATTGGGAATTGCTGCGCCAGAGCGTCGTCACCGCCACCCGCTTCCTGGATGACGTGGTCGAAGCCAACGCCTATGTTCCCGCCGTGCCTCAACTCAAAGAAGCCGCTCATCGCGCCCGCCGTATTGGGCTTGGCATCATGGGGCTGGCCGATTTGATGTACCACGTCGGCGTGCGCTACGGCTCTAAAGAAGGACAGGACTTCGGCGCTCAGGTCATGGAATTCGTTCGCTACCACGCCATGCTCACCAGCATCGAACTGGCAAAAGAACGCGGCCCCTTCCCTGCCATCGAAGGCTCCATCTACGACATGGACAACATGACCTGGACCCCGCCTCAGAGTTTGATTCCCTTCGAGAATAACTGGGGCAGACCCCCCGTCCAGTGGGAAGCGGTGGTGGAAGGCATCCGCAAGCACGGCATCCGCAACGCCGCGCAAACTACCGTCGCGCCCACCGGCACCATCGCCACCGTCGCAGGTTGCGAAGGCTATGGCTGCGAACCCGTCTTCGCCCTCGCCTACATCCGCCACGTCAACGACAACGGCAAAGACCTCCAACTCACCTACGCCAGCCCCCGCTTCGACGAAGCCCTCAAAAAACTGGGGTTGGGCGAAGAAAAACGCCAGGAAATCGTCGAACAGGTCATGCGCGAAGGCACCTGCCAGCACATCAAAGACCTGCCTCAACACATCCGTGATACCTTCGTCGTCTCCAGCGACGTAACTGCCGAAGAACATGTGCGCATGCAAGCCGCCTTGCAGGCATTCGTAGATAACTCTCTTTCCAAAACTATCAACTTCCCCGAGGGCGCGACTGTGAAAGACGTTGCCACCGCCTACATGCTCGCCTGGGAACTCGGCTGCAAAGGAATTACCGTGTACGTGACCGGCTCGCGCGAAAAGGTCGTTCTTGAAACCAAAGCCACCGCCGAGAAGAAAGAAACGCTTCAGACTCCGCCCGCGCCTGCTCCTGCTCCCAAGCCGGAACTCGCCCCCACCTTCTTCCACGACCCGAAAAAGCCGCGCCCCCGCGCCTTGAGCGGTAAAACCTACAGCGTTGAAACCCCGGTCGGCAAAGCCTTCGTCACCATCAACGAAAACGGCGGCGAACAACCCTTCGAAGCCTTCATTAACACCGCCAAAGCCGGCTCAGAGACCGCCGCCGTCTCCGAAGCAATTGGACGCCTCATCTCCTACATCCTGCGCATGGCATCGCCCACCAAACCCACCGACCGCCTGCGCGAGGTCATCCGCCAGTTGATGGGCATCGGCGGCGGCCGCTCGCTGGGCTTGGGACCCAACCGTGTACGTTCCCTGCCCGACGGCATCGGTCAGGTGCTCGACCTGTACCTGCGCGAGAAATCGGGGGCGCTGCCGCTCCTGGAAGAAAAGACCAACGGCGGCAACGGCGGACACCAGACCCTCGAAGAGGAAGCGCTGACACAAAAAATGCGCATCGGCGACCTGTGTCCCGAATGTGGCGAAGCCGCTGTGGTGAACGAAGAGGGCTGCCGCAAGTGCTATGCCTGCGGCTATTCTGAGTGTTAGGCAGCCCGCCTTAAAATCCAACAGGAGTACCTCGAAGTTCTCCTTCGAGGTACTCCTTTCCATTCCATGAAGGAGCCTGTATGGCAAAACTCATCCCCGCTGTCGAGCGCATTCAGCGCGCCCGAAAACTGATCCAGCAAGCCCGCGACCTGCCCGTCCCCACGACCGGGCTTGGCAAATCCGACTTCTCCTACCTCGCCGCCGTCAAAGACCTGCTGCGGCAGGCGCGCGATTTGGTCAAATTCATTCCGCAGACCGCAGGCGTTTCCGCCGAAATGAAAGAAGAGGTCAAAAAACTCTTGGAAGAGATCGAACAAGCCAGCCGTGAAATCTTGCATTGAACGTAACTACCTACCGACAACCAAAAGGGGAAAGAAACCTGCCGCTGTGTGTCATTGCGAGGGCTGATGGTCGAGTGGGGCAAAGCCCGTATCGAGACCCAGCCCGAAGGGCTACGCCGAGGCTCGCCCGAGGCGCAATCTCCAGCATTTGCGGGGAGACTGCCGCGCTCGCTGCGCTCGCTCGCAGTGACAGGTAGGCAGTTACCATTGAACAAGAGTGAAATCCGTGTTTTGTGAGGTCATCTGTGGTTCGAAAAGTGTTTTCAGATGCTTTCTAGGGTGAGTTACATTGATTCCCCCTCCGAATGTTATAATCCCCGCCGATGAAAAACTGGAATCTACCCCTCATCGGCTTATTTCTTCTTGTTCTCATATTGGGCGGCATGGCATTGCCCTCCCGCAGCGCGGTTGCCGCGCCAGACCTGCAAGGCTTCGTCACCGCAACCCCCGGTCCCGACGGGCGCATCCTCTACACCGTCGTCAGCGGCGACAACTGCTACAGCGTCGCGGCGGCTCATGGCATTACCGTTGACCAGTTGCGCCAGTTCAACACCCGCCTGGACGAAAACTGCACCATCACCCCCGGTCAACAACTTGTAGTGGGGCTGGCTGCTCCGGTGGCTGCTCCCACTGTTCCGCCCACTCCCACCTCAACACCTTCAGCCGCTTTCCCCACTCCTTTCGAAGGTACCACCGAAGTCTGCATCCTGCTCTTCAACGACGTCAATGGCGATGCCCTGCGTCAGACGAATGAATTGGGCATTGACGGCGGCGCCGTCAGCCTGACGAACCTCAACGGCTCCTACTCCCAGGCGCAAACCACCACCTCCGCCATAGACCCCGACCTGCTCGAACCCATGCGTTCCTGCTTTACCGACGTGCCGCCCGGCAGATATAACATCAGCATGGCAGTTCCCGACGGCTACAACCCCACCATGTCCCTCACCTACACTCTCGATGTGAAAGCCGGCGACCGCGCCTCGGTGGATTTTGGCGCTCAAGCCAAAACCGTCACCCTGCAAGACCCAGCCGTCGAAGAAAGCGGCGGCCGTTCTTCTGCATTGGGCATTTTTGGCTTGATTCTTCTTCTCGGCGGGTTGGGGTTAGGCTACTTTGCCTACCGCTCCAGTCAGCCGCAGAGCAAACTCAAAGGCAGCCCCCTCCTCAAGCGATAACTTACAGCGTCCTGCGTTTTTTCACCCCAGCCCTCACCCCATCGGGTGCCGCATTCTCTGCCCGCCGATCAAATGCAAATGCAGATGAAATACGGTTTGTCCGCCGTCGGCGCCGGTATTGACGATGAGGCGGTAGCCGCTGTGATGAATGCCCTCCTGCCGGGCAAGTTTCCCTGCCACTGTCATCAGATGTCCCATCAGCGGTTCATCCTCCGCGCCAATCACGTTGACCGACTCGATATGTCTGTTCGGCACAATCAAAATGTGAGTCGGCGCGACCGGGTGAATGTCTCGAAAGGCTGTCACCTGCTCGTCGGCATAGACGATGCTTGCCGGGGCTTCTTTGGCTACGATCTTGCAGAAAATACAGTGATTGCTCATGGCGGCTTTGATCCTCGAAAAGTGGGCTAAAAGGTGAATCCAGCGGGCTTTCATTTTTATCCGATATATGCGCCAAAGCCATAACAAAATCAAATTCATGAAGCAGCGTGCTTTTGAGTTCACCAACTTCGACCACTGTAGTGTGCGCCCGACCCCCACTTAATCCCAAAGAGCTAAAAAAACAAACGGAGTTGTTCGAGGTCAGGCGGTCAGTCTTCGGTGATGCTGGTGAAGCGCCCGCGCAATGTGCGCCGCAAGACGGGCGTTATTGAGCAGGAGCGCCAGATTGGCTCGCAGTGATTTTCCCGCCGTTAATTCAGACAGACGTTGAAGCAAAAAAGGCGTGACTTGTTTGCCGTGGATGCCGTTCTCCTTTGCCTCTTCCACAGCCTTTTCAATCAACGGTTCAATCTCGGACCTTGGAACTGATTCCGCTTCCGGAAGCGGGTTCACCACGAGGACGGCGCTCTCCAACCCTGCCTCCCAGTGGGCTTTGGCAAATTCGACGATTTCCTCTGCCGTCTCCACCCTTGCGCTGACAGGCAAGCCGCTTTCGCGCGAGTAGAACGCCGGGAAATGCTCTGTTCGATAGCCGACGACCGGCACGCTCATCGTTTCGAGATATTCCAGCGTGGCGGGCAAATCCAAAATTGCCTTTGCTCCCGCGCAGACCACAATCATGGGGATGGCTGCCAGCGCCTGCAAATCGGCTGAGATGTCGAAAGGCGCGTCACGATGCACGCCGCCGATCCCGCCGGTGGCAAAGACCTGGATGCCCGCCTGTTTGCACGCCAACATCGTCCCGGCGACGGTTGTCCCGCCGCAGGCGCGGTTGCTGATGACCGCCGCAAAATCGCGCGGACCAACTTTGTAAGGCTCGCGTTCATTTGCCAGCCTTTCGAGTTCGGCAGGACTCATTCCCACGTGCAGGGCGCCGTCCAGAAAGCCGATTGTGGCTGGCGTTGCCCCTTCTTCCCGGACGACGCGTTCCATATCCTGCGCCAGCTGCAAATTTTGCGGGCGCGGAAGCCCGTGTGTGAGCACGGTCGATTCGAGCGCAACCAGCGGAGCGCTCCCTTGCAGCGCCTGCCGCACTTCTTTGGTTGATAGAAACTTCGTCATACGTATCAGGACACCCAATGAGCGAGGAGATTATCAATGAGTTTGACGGCTCTGATCATGTGTTCGGGCACCGGCTCATTTTTTGCGCGGATGAAATCAATCGTTTCCTGAATTTGATTTCGGTAAGTAAGCAGTAAGGTTTTAATGTTATGGGAGTGGCTGGGGGGAGGAGTGCCAGCCGTTTCCTCTTTCTTTTCTTCCTTCATATTTTCGTGGATTCCTTCCAGCACATCCTTCATGCCTTCCACGAGGAGATGCTGGCTGTCTTTTCCTTCGGATGGTGCTTCCGGCTTGGCTTTTTTACCGGATGACGCGCCGGTAATTTCCTCATAAGCCTCCAGCGGCACTTTGCTGATGAGTTCTTTCATTTTTGCGACCGTTGCTTCTTTGTCTGCTTTTTTCAAAGAATCTTCGCTGCCGTTTTTCTGGTTGTCCTGAGTGAGTTTCCATGCTTCTTTGTGATTTTTAGGATGGGTTTGTTCGGGCGTTTCCCAGGTGCCAATGCCAATCCAGTGCAGTTCCACGCCGCTTTGTTTTGCCTCCTCGGTGAATTCGGCGGCAAAGCGGTCGAACAGATCTCTGATTTGCGGGCGCGTATAGAAAGGCGGCGGCGGTTTGATTTGCTTTGGCTCCAGCTCATCGTCGGTGTGGGTGAGCGCCTGAATCTCGCGCAAGATGGTGGCTTCGCGCTCTCTGGCTCTTTCGACCTCCGGCGTCCCGATGTTTGCCAGATAGTCGGTCAACTTGTGGTCGCTCATAAAGCTGCCCAGGCGCCTGCGGATTAACGCAGCCATGGCGGCATACCAGAGCGAATCAAGTACGGATGACTTGCCCGCCAGGCGGCTGACGCGGGAGGCCGCTTTGTAAACCAGATTTTCAATCGCCTTCTCCACAAAGGGGTAGGGCATGTCGTTAGTTCGCTGCGGGTTTTCCCCGCGGTAAACGCTGAACCTGAAGCGCACATCTACGGCTCTGACCCGGATGCCGTCCAGGCTGCGGCTTTTTACTGTTCTGCTTTGCTCATTTTGATCCCGCAGGTCGAATGCCTGGCGAAAGCGTTCAAAGCCCTCCAGGGTGGCTTTGCCGCCCGGCAGTGCTCCGGTGGGACCGATCACATGCGGCGTGCCGTCGGCGCGCTCGAATAAAGCCGCAGAATCCAGCGCCACCACCACATGCCCCGGACCGCCGATTTTAACAACCGGAGATTCCCGGCTTTCCTCAGCGATTTCACCTTCCTGAATGCGGATGGTAGCGCTGCTGCCTCCCAGCGCTACGTTCCAGATGAATTGCCGCGCAATGCTCACATCCTCCAGTTCGAAAATATCTGCCAGGTAGATGGCAGCGGAGTGGAGCGCAATGAAGAAGGGAGCAAGGAACACCGGCAGGTATTGAAGAATCCGGGGGTCGACGAGGACCTTGTAAAAGAAAGTGCGGAACTCTTCTAACGCCGCTTGTAGTTGGGCGGGTGTGCTGGTTTGGCTCAGCAGAATATTGATCAGATTCCCGATGCGCGAAAACCATTCCACAGGAGGATAGTAATACAGACTGATACCCACACCGCTGAGGAGGAATAACACCACCAAATAAGACCTGCGGCGCGCGGCTCTTTCCGGGCGCAGGTCGAACATGCGGTTGAGGAGGGCATCCAGCAGGCGGGCAGAGAGTTCGCCCAGCAGGCGGCGTTCTCTTTGGAAGGCAGTTTCAGGGCGGGGGGCGCTGGCAGGCGTGGTCATTCGTCCTTCTCCACCCAACGCAGGATGTCTTCCACCCCATTGAGTTCATCTTTCATGTCTTCGCGCAGTTTGTCGTCGTTGAGGATAATGGTGTGGGTGCGGATCAGCAGCTCCTTGAGCGCCTCTTTCGCATCCGGTGGCTGCTTGCGCACAATGTGACTGCTCAGGCGGTCGGCATACTGGCGGTAGGCTTTTTCGTGCGCGGCAGATGCAATGACCTGTTTCTGGCGTTCGATGCGCTTTTGTTCGTCCTCTGCATTTTTGTACCAGGAGGCCGCCCATTTTGTCATTAACTTCTCTTCAATTTCCTTCTCAAATTTGAGATTGCCAATCGTTACAGAGGCAACCGCAAGGCCATGGTCTTTCAGGATTTGATACTCCCTGCTTGCGGTCAATATCTTTTGGGGATGGGGAACGCCGTGTTCATCCAGCACAGGTACCTGTGGGCGTGTGAGGCGCATCTCGACCATCTTGTTGATGACCTGCAGCGCGGTACCCTTCTCGGGTTCGCGTTTCGCCAGCGGACCCGCCAGTTCGGGCGCGGCGGGACGAGCCGCTGTTGCCGCTCTTGGTTTCCCTTCGAGCCAGAAAGTCAATCTGGATATCAAATGATTGAGCGGGCGGATCAATTGCGCCAAAAGGTCGCTTGCACTGCGGCGGTCGCCTGTGACTAACACCGGGCGGGTGAGCGGGTCAATTTCATCCTCTTCGAGCTGGGTTGGAAGCGGCGGCGTTTGTGGAATTTCCCATTGGGGTTCGAAGAATTGATCCAACGTGAATTTGGCGGCATATTCGCGCCAAATATCCACCGCCAGCACAGCGGGAAGTTGATTCCATGGCACGCGGCGGGTGGGCATTTCGCCTGTCATATTGGGAGAAATTGCCTCTCCCAGAATGACCCGGCGGATGACTTCTTTGTCCTTCTCTTCGTTTTCTTTGGATTTTTTCGTCACCCCGCTTCGGAACCCAAACCTGGAGCCTGGTTCGCCCTCCCTGGGGAAGCCTGTATCTACCCGGAAGCGTACCGTGATTTCGGGAACGACCTCGATGCCATCCCGCGTCAGCGCCCTGACCATTTGCCGGGCCTCGGCGTTTTGCGAATTTGACTCTCCTTGAGCAAACGGGTCTTCATCTTCAGATGGTCCAACGCTATCCACCTGGTAATGCAAGTCTATGGTGTTGAGAATCTCTTCGCCGCTGTCGAGAAAGTGCACCCCCGGCCCGAGAATTTGCTTGATTTTGGTCGTGGTGCGCGTCACTGCTGCGCTGGCGGAATCGAGCCAGATGACGCCGGGACCTTTTTTGAGCCTTTCGTCTGCGTGCTCTCTGATGTTGCCGTTTTCGACGAAGAGCGCGGGCCCGTGGGCGCCGAACAGGTCTGCCAGCAGGCGGTCAAAGATTTTTTGACGGTCACGAAAGGTGTGTACCGGCAGGACGAATTGAGAGAAAAACGCCAGCCACAGCAGCAATAGAATGGGAAAAATGCAGAGCAGATCGAGCAAAATTTCGAAGAGGCTGTTTTGTATTCCTCCCATGCGCCGAATTTGCCAGCCGTACACTGCCAGCAGGAAAACCAGCCAACCAACAATGTAGAACCAGGGACGTCGGGTCAGTGGAGTGTTGTCCATGCGGTTCGATTGTAAAACAAAAGCAGCGATTTCGCCAACGACCGCCGCAGGGTAGAATTGCCCCATGCTCACCGTTGAATTTCACTGTCATACCCATTTTTCGAAGGATTCTCTCACCTCTCCGCAGAAACTGCTCGAAAGCTGCCGCCGCAAGGGAATTGACCGCGTGGTGGTGACCGACCACAATACAATTGCCGGCGCGCTGGCGGCGCAGGCGCTGGACCCGCAGCGGGTCATTGTGGGGGAGGAGATTATGACGACACAAGGCGAACTGCTGGCGGCATTTGTGACCGAGGAAGTGCCGGCGTTTCTCTCTCCGCAGAAGGCAATTGAGCGGTTGAGGGAACAAGGGGCGTTCATCAGCGTTTCGCATCCGTTCGATCGTTTGCGCAGCGGCGCCTGGCGGGAAGAAGACCTGGCGGCGATCCTTCCGCAGGTGGATGCCATCGAAGTCTTCAATTCGCGCTGCATGTCTCCGAGTTTCAACCACGAGGCGTGGGCATTCACCCGGCGGCACGGCCTGGCAGCGACGGTGGGGTCGGATGCGCATACGGCGTTCGAGGTGGGGCGAAGTGTCTTTGTGGTGGAGCCGTTTGAGGGTCCAGATGAGATGCGGAAGGTCATCCGCAATGCGGTTTTGAGGATGCGCCTCTCGCCGCCGTGGGTGCATTTCCTGTCGCGTTACGCCGTTCTGTATAAGGCATTTATGAAGTCTTGACAGTGTTTTTCAGGCATGATAATCTTGCGGGCATCGTGTCTGCGCCTGCGGCGCGCGAGCGCCTTGCGCGGGCAAAATTATTTTTCAGCAGGAGATTGAAAGATGTCAGAACGTATTGTCGGAACCGTGAAGTGGTTCAACGCCACGAAGGGCTATGGGTTCATCGGTCGCGAAGACGGCGAGGATGTGTTTGTGCACTTCAGCGCCATTCAGACGGATGGATACCGCAAGTTGGTCGCCGACCAGAAGGTGGAATTTTCTGTAGAGGAAGGTCCAAAAGGGCTGCAAGCCGCCAACGTTGTGCCTCTCTCGTAAGACTACCCAGTTTTGCGAACCGACAGGGCCGCTGTGAAGCGGCTCTGTTTTTTTTGTTTTGGTGTAACTGCCTACCTGTCACTGTGAGCGAGCGTGGCAGTCTCCCCCCCAAGTGCTGGAGATTGCGCCTCGGGCGAGCCTCGGCGTGGCCCTTCGGGCTGGGTCTCGATACGGGCTTTGCCCTACTCGACCAATAACCCGCGCAATGACACACAGCGGCAGGTTGCTTCCCCCTTTGGGCTGTCGGTAGGTAGTTGCGTTTTGGTTAACCGTGCAGTGCAAGGATGGGGGGAAGAAGGGGGGATGATATGTGGGGGAGGTCAAGTTTTCAATTTTGAAAATTTTTAGTGATGTTTGACAATTGCACGATGGCGTTTATTATTTCATAATAGGTTTGGTTTATAACCCGTAACTTTTTTATAAGCAGGACGACGATAACCAACGATGGGCTACCTCAACCTTTTCAAACGTACAGCAGACAGGCACGCAGTCCTTGCTTCGGGACATGTGGTGCCCGATTCGGCGCGCTGCGTGCAGTGCGGTATATGTTCCTACAATTGTCCGGTCGGGATTGATGTGCGCGCTCACGCCTGGCGGGGAGAAGCGGTTGTTCACAGTCAGTGCCTGACGTGCGGCGAGTGTGTGGCGCGCTGTCCGCGCGGCGTGCTGCGGTTCGAGAAGACCGATTTGTTCACAGGGAGGAAAGCATGAGGTATGTGATTGTCGGTTCCGGGGTGGCGGGGATTGCCGCCATCGAGGCGATTCGGTCGCTGGATCGGGATGGCGAGGTAGTTATGATCGGCGATGATCCGCATGGATATTATTCGCGCCCCGGGCTTGCCTACTATCTGACCGGTGAATTGCACGATAAGGCGCTTTTCCCGCGCACGGCTGCAACATACCGCAAGATGAATTTTCGATATATCCGGGGCCGGGTGCAAAGGGTGCAGCAGGAAACACGCACGCTCAGCCTGGAAGATGGCGTGTCTTTATCTTACGACAAGCTGCTGTTGGCTGTGGGGGCGCAGGCAGCGCCGCTGAAGGTGCCGGGCGCAGACCTGGATGGGGTTTTGAAACTGGATCATCTTGAGGATGCAAAACGGATTTTGAAATTTGCGCGGCGCAGCAGAACGGCAGTGGTGGTGGGAGGAGGGATTACGGCGCTGGAACTGGTGGAGGGATTGATTGCCCGCGGTGTGAAAGTACATTATTTGCTGCGCGGCGACCGTTATTGGAGCAATGTGCTGGATGAGCAGGAATCGCGGATTGTGGAACACCGTTTGCAGGAAGACGGCGTAAGGCTGCACTTCCATTCGGAGATTGCCGAAATTACAGGCAAACACCGTCAGGTGCGCGGAGTTCGCCTGGCAGACGGCAAAACGCTGCCCTGTGATATGGTGGCGTATGCAATTGGGATTCGTCCACGGCTCGAGTTGGCGAAGCAGGCCGGGCTGGAGGTTGACCGAGGGATTTTGGTCAATGAGTATATGCAGACCAACGATCCAGATATTTTTGCCGCCGGAGATGTGGCGCAGGTCTATGATCCTGTGAGCGGACAGTCGGTGTTGGATAGTTTGTGGGGACCCGCCCGCGAGCAGGGGCGCGCCGCCGGCTTAAATATGGCTGGCCGGCAGACGGCGTACCGCAAGGCAGTACCGTTCAATGTGACACGGCTGGCCGGGCTGACGACGACGATCATTGGCATGGTGGGAGGCGGGCGCGATGATGATCTGGTTGGAATTGCGCGGGGCGACAGTGAAACCTGGCGTCATCTGCCGGAGGCCATTATTGCGCAGAGCGGTTTCGAGGTCAACCGCTTGCGGCTGCTGGTGGGTGAGCAAACCCTGCTGGGCGCGGTGGTGATGGGCGACCAGAAACTTTCCTTCCCGCTCGAAAAGATTATTTCGGAAAGGATGGATATTTCGCCCATTCGGGAACGTCTGCTTGCGCCGCAGGCAAAAGTGGCGGAGGTGATTGCGAAGTTTTGGCTGAATAAAGGAGCATGATTTGGATTCCAGAGCCTTGTTTGAGGCAGGCTGCTCGATTCCATTTTGGAGGTCTTATGCTGCGAGGAAACAGAGAACTTTGGTTGGCTTTTTTGACCATGATCCTGATTACGGGGATGTATGGCCTGGTTGTGGTATATACGCGCGAAATCCCGCCGGCCAGTGAGGTATTCGGTCATGGCATGGGGATTCTCGGGTTTATTCTCATGTTGATGACCGAAACGCTGTACAGCCTGCGCAAACGCAGCCGCAGCGTGCGCTGGGGAAGGATGTCTTTCTGGCTTAAGTTTCATATCTATACCGGGCTGGTGGGACCGTATATGGTTCTGCTGCATTCCTCATGGAAGTTTCATGGGCTGGCGGGGGTAACCACCCTGCTGACGGCGATTATCGTCATCAGCGGTTTTATTGGGCGTTACATCTTCACGCGCATTCCTCGCACGATGGACGGTTTGGAAATCGAGGGGACGCTTTCACAAGAAGCGCTTAAGCAGGCTCGGCGTTTGCTGGCGCTCTGGCACACGATTCATATTCCGATTGGGATGGCATTGTTTATTTCGGCATTTGTTCATATCGGGGCGGCTCTCTATTATGCGACGTTTCTGAAGTAAGCGCTTGCGCTGAAAGGAGAGAGGAGAATGCGAACCGCCCGCCTTGGTTGTTTAACCAGTACCGGTCTCATTGCGGCGCTGATTACCGCCTTTGTCATCGCCGGCTTTGCCTTCGCCGGTGGCGGTGAGATGTTCGGCCCCGGAGACCTGAACGCCACCCCAGGAGATTTGCTGGGCGGCGTTCATTCCCATGCGGAGATTGCCGGCGCCTGCAGCGCCTGTCATGTTGCTCCCTGGGAAAATCAAACCATGCAGGATCGCTGTATCGTTTGTCATACCGACATCCCCGCTCAAATGCAGGATGTGATGACATCGCATGGGCGCATGTATGCCATTGACCCGGCGGCGGAATGCCGCGCCTGTCATCCCGAACATCGCGGCACAGCAGCCTCTCTGACCGAAATTGAAGGGTGGAAGTATCCGCATCAGGTGTCGGGCTTCTTTCTCACGGCGCACCAGTTCAAGGCAGAGAATGTACCGTTCGAGTGCGAGGATTGTCACGGCGCTGACGTCACCACGTTCGATGTCAAGACCTGCGAATCCTGCCATGCTGAGCGCGACCGTGCCTTTACAACCGCCCATATCCTTGCATACGGCGCTGCGTGTCTGAACTGCCATAACGGTTACGACAGCATGGTGAATGGCTTTAGTCATGATGCCTTTCAATTCAAGTTAAGCGGCAAACATGCAGCCGTTTCGTGCGTACAATGTCACTACGACGGCCGCAACCTGGTGGATTTCCGCAGCCTGCCGCAGGACTGCGCCTCGTGCCATTGGGAAGACGAACCGCATCAGGGGATGTTAGGGACGGATTGCGCTTCGTGCCATACGACGGAAGGCTGGAGCCCCTCCCAATTCGATCACAACCGTTCGGCTTTCAAACTGACCCAAGCCCACGTCAACGTTGCCTGCAGCGCCTGCCACACCGATAAAATCTTCAAAGGAACGCCATCCGATTGTTTCTCCTGCCACCAGCAGGATGACCCGCATCAGGGCGTTCTGGGCACAAACTGCGAGTCGTGTCATAAAGCCACCACCTGGCAGGATGTCACCTTCGATCATTCGCAGACCGCTTTCAAACTGGTGGGCGGGCATATGAATGTTGCCTGTTCGGCATGCCATAACAACCTTACCTTCAAAAATACGCCGACCGCCTGCGCTTCCTGTCATGTAGATGTCCATCAGGGACAAATGGGCATGGATTGTGCGCGGTGCCATAACCCATTCGACTGGAAGGATGTGCATTTCGACCACAGCCAGACGGGCTTCAAACTGGTTGGCGCCCATCAGGGTGTGGCTTGTTCCTCTTGTCATGCCAATGGACGGTTCAAAGGCACGCCATCCAACTGTTTTGCCTGTCACTCCGCCCAGGATAAACACAACGGTCAATTCGGCACCGATTGCGGCGCCTGCCATAACCCCGTCTCCTGGAAGAACGTCAACTTCGATCACAGCCGCACCGGCTTTCCGCTTTCCGGGGCGCACAGCGGCGTGCGCTGTACCGCCTGCCATACCAACGGCATCTACAAAGGTACTCCAAAGGAGTGTGTGGCTTGTCACGCCGCAGACGATGCGCATAACGGTCAATTCGGGACGGTTTGTTCGGCGTGCCACAACACAAGCGGATGGAAGAACGCCACCTTCGATCACAGTAAAACGGGATTCCCTCTGAGCGGTTCGCATGCCAATGTGGCGTGTAAATCCTGTCATGGCGGTGGCGTGTTCAAAGGTACGCCCTCCAACTGTTATGCCTGTCATGGAAACCAGGATAAACACAACGGTCAATTCGGCACGGATTGCGG
>JBBITE010000018.1:32879-56553 GCA_037440905.1 Anaerolineae bacterium
CACAACGGTCAATTCGGCACGGATTGCGGTTCCTGCCACTCGCCCAATGGCTGGGGCAAGGCAAGTTTCAATCACGATAAAACCGGTTTTCCGCTTGTGGGCAAACACGCCAAAGTGGATTGTAAAAAATGTCATCAGAATGGCTATCAAGGCACGCCGACGCAATGCGTTGCCTGTCATAAAGATAAGCACAATGGGAAAAACGGAACTGATTGCGCCGCTTGTCATACCCCTCAGGGTTGGGGCAAGTAGCGTTCGCATTCGAAGATTACGAAGAGTATCACCCGGCGTCGGGGAGCGCCGGGTATGTGCTTTTGTGAAGCATGGAAATTGCTTGTTGCAATGATTTGGTTGACAGCGCCGGGAACGTTTTCCCCTGGCATTGCCCGCCGCATTGTCTCTGAAGCGGAGCGGGCGGCAGAGGGAACGCTCCAATTTGCGTGTTACGCAAAGAGCGCAAATTACGCGAAAAGGTTGGTATGATTGCAACAAATCACATTGACATTTGTATCTTGCGGGAGGTTTCATGCGTACATCAGGTCGTTTAGGTTGTTTGTCTGGGTTGGGGGTTGCAGCGGCGATTCTTACCGCGCTGATCATTGCCGGCTATGTCTATGCCCAAGGCGGGGTGTTGTATAGCCCCGGTCCGTTGAATGCTCAAAGCGGAGAAATGCTGGGCGGCGTTACCTCCCATGCAGAGACCGGCAGAAACTGTAAAGCCTGCCATACAGCTCCCTGGGAAGCGGCCAAAATGGAAGATCGTTGTGTGGCATGTCACGGTGAGATTGCCGTGCAGATGAAGGATGTCGCCACGCTGCACGGTTCGCTGCTGACCGATCAGCCGGATCTGCGCTGCCGCTTCTGCCACCCCGAACACCGCGGCGCCGACGCCAGCCTCACCGACTTGGGCGGCGCTCAGTTCCCGCATGAGGCGGTGGGCTTCTCCTTGAAAGGGCACCAGTTCAAGGTCACGCGCGAAGCGTTTGTTTGTTCCGATTGTCATACCGCCGACATTTCCACGTTCGATCTACAAACCTGCGATACCTGTCATCGTCAAATGAATTTCGGGTTTATGACAGCGCATGTCTTGTCGTTTGGCGCATCCTGTTTGGATTGTCATGACGGCAGCGATAGACTAGTAACAGATTTGAACCACAATGCGTTCTCCTTCCGCCTGGAGGGGAAACATGCGGCTGTGGAGTGCGTCAAGTGTCATGTAAATGCGCGCCGCCTGCAGGATTTTGCCGCCGCGCCGCAGGATTGTTTTGCCTGTCATGCGGGCGATGAGCCGCATGAGGGCCGTTTTGGGCGCGACTGCGCCGCCTGTCACACGGTGGATGGCTGGACGCCTGCCAAATTTGACCACAACCTTTCGGCGTTCAAACTGGAAGGACAGCACGCGCAAGTGCGCTGCGAACAATGCCACTTGAACAATGTTTACAAAGGCACGCCTACAGACTGCTATTCCTGCCACAAACAAAACGACGAACACAACGGACGATTTGGAACCGATTGCGCTGCCTGCCACAACCCCACAAGTTGGGAAAATGCCACGTTTGACCATAACCGCACCAATTTCCCGTTAACGGGCGCACACGTTGGGCTGGCGTGCGAGCGCTGTCACAGCGGCGGGCAGTTCAAGGGATTGGCGACAGCCTGCGTTGCCTGTCATGCCGAGCCTGCTTTTCATGCCGGGCAGTTTGGCACCGACTGCGCCGCCTGTCACAGCACGGCAGCATGGGCGCCGGCGCAGTTTAATGGTCCGCATACGTTTCCGTTGGGTCATGGCGGCGGCGCGACGTGCGCCACATGCCATCCGAGCGGCTTTACCACCTATACCTGTTACGGGTGCCATGAACACAACGAGACAAAAATCCGCTCCAAGCATTTGGAGGAGGGCATTTCGAATTTTCAGAATTGCATCCAGTGTCACCCCACAGGCAGAGAACATGAAGGAGGAGAGGGCGGTGACGATTAACGTCCAAACATAAAAAATAATGCCCTGCCGTTCATTGGCAGGGCATTATTTTTGTTTATGGCTTACCACCACCTGTCCCGTTGCCGCCCCAACCGCCGCCTCCCGGGGCGGTATTGGTTCCGCCGGGTTCAGGGTTCGATCCACAAAATTCGTTTGGGTTGCAGCCGCTCCCGCTGTTTGGACCTCCCGGCTCAGGATTGGGTCCACTGGGGGAGGTGTTCGTGCCGCCGGGCGTAGCCGTGGGTTGACCATTTTGATTTTGCTGTCCGCCTCCATTTTGAGCGGGCGGCAGCGTTTCATCGCCCTCTTCGAAACCGAAGCCGTTCCTTGCCTGTTCGCGGAACATCTCCGGATCGCGCAGGCCGTCTTCCACCAGCCGCAGCCGTTCCTGGATCATCGTGCGGGTCTGTGTGAGGAGTTGATCCTGGGTTTGGAGTTGCAGCCGCTCCATAAGGCGGTCCTGCTCTTGTAGTTGATCGCGAATTCGCAGCAGAGTGCGCTCAAGCGTGGGGTCATCCATGTTGGCGCAGAGTTGTAATGCCTGTTGAATGTGCTGTTCGAGGCGCAGTGTGACCTGGTCGGGGATCGGCGCGCCCTCAGCCGTGAGGCGGCTTATTTCTTCCAATCGGGTCTGTGACAGTTCCATCAGCCGCTCCACTCTTTGTTCCGGCGTTTCCGGAAGTTGCAGGCTGAGGTCTTCCGTCCACATCTTAACCACATACAATGGTTCGTTGGGCAGGTCGTCCTGCGCTGCGCTGACGGCGGTCCCGCCGCTAAACAACAGCCCTGCGGCGACAAGTAGGGTGAGGATTGTGTTCATGGCAAATCGCTCCTTTTTGAAAATTGATTTCCACCCTTTCTGACGCGGGAGCGCCTTTGCAGATACTGCCTGGCTCAAGAATCGTGCGCGTCCGCGCGCAGCCCGGTGTGGATCGCGCGGCGGAACGGGCTTGATCTCATCAAGCCGTTCGTGGACAAACGATTCCAGTTGGCTGCGGTCTTTCATTTCAACTCTTTTCTGCCAGTAATTTGTACAAACTTTTCAAGGCGCGATGCTGGATGGACTTAACCGCGCCGAGCGGTTTCTTCATCAGACGCGCCACCTCTTCGTTGCTCCAGTCTTCCAGATATTTGAGCGAGATGACCATTTGCTGGTCTGGCGTCAGGCAGCGGATGGCGGCGCGCACTTGCTTCTGGCGGATGCGCTTCGCCGCTTCCTCCTCAGGGGGATCTGCTTCGCCTTGAATGGCATTGCTCAACTCTGACGTTTCTTCCCGCTTGCGGTACGAGTCCATGATCCAGTTGTGCGCGATGCGGTAGAGATACGCTTGAAGGTTATCTCGTGGACCTCTCCGCTCCTGCAATGCTTTCAGAAAGCGGGTAAATGTATCGGCTACACAATCCTCTGCCAGGCACTCATCCCCGAGCAGGCGCATGGCATAGCGGTAAATGCCCGGGCTATAGGTATCGTAAATTTCCGCCAGGGTTTTGGTGTCAAATTGCGACGCTTGTTTCAGGAGTTCCTGCTCGTTCCACACGTCTTCCACCTTTTATGACGCAATCACAGAGTATCAGATACGGTTTTAAGAAAGGTGAAGAAATTTTGGGGAAAATGTTCGGAAAGTAGGGAGCGGATGCAGGGGGGAAGGTGGGTTCCTTAAACAGAATCAAGCCCGTGTCCGAGAAAAAGACGCGGGCTTGCGGGATGGAACATCCTGCAGACTTCTGAAAACCGGTTTCCTTCCCGGTTTCGAGCCTGGGGGGGCGAGGTGCGTTATTCTGTCGCAGGCACAGAGACCGTTTGGTGATTACTCTCGATATTCGTGATAGCAGGGATGAAGAAAAATGAACCCCGTGAGAATGACGCCCACACCGATGCCGATAGTGCCGCTGAACTTGGAAAAAATTATTGCCGCCGCGCATTGGCAAGCGCCGCGATGTCCCTAGGCATAGCGCGATATTGTTGCGTTACCAAAACAGCAGGCTGTAATCTACCCACTCCTAATTCGCCTCTTTGAAAGGGGGTATACTTTGAACGATATACGATTGTCTATCATCTATCGTCTACCATCTATTGCCCGTCGTCTATCATCCATCGTCCAAAAAGGTTCCCCATGTCTCACACTTCCTTCACCTCCCGCCGTTCGCCCGTCTATGGTCGTAATGGCATTGTCGCCACGTCCCAGCCGCTTGCCACCGCCGCGGGTCTCGAAATCCTTGCAAAGGGAGGCAATGCCGCCGACGCCGCCGTCGCTGCGGGCGCCGCGCTCAACGTCACCGAACCCACCTCCACGGGGATTGGCGGGGACATGTTCGCCCTCTACTATTCTGCGGATACAGGACAGGTGACCGCACTCAATGGATCGGGTGCGGCTCCTGCCGCCCTTACGCTTGATCGGCTAAAGAGCGAAGGACTCCTCGCCGAATCGTTGTCCCCGTTCCACCCCCACACGGTGACTGTCCCTGGTGCATGCGCGGGTTGGTGCGATTTAATCGAACGGCATGGTTCGCTTTCGATGGCAGATATTCTTGCGCCGGCGATTCGCCTTGCGGAAGAAGGTTTTCCCGTTGCGCCGATTACGGCTCACTTTTGGGCGCGCGGCGCAGAAAGGCAATTGAAATCCGCATTGAATGGGCATGAGTTGACCATTGACGGCCGCGCTCCGAAGGCGGGAGAAATCTTCCGCAACCCTGGGCTGGCGCGAACTTTCAAACTGGTGGCGGAGCGGGGCGCTGCCGGCTTTTACCAGGGACCGATTGCAGAATCCATTGTCGGCGTGGTCAACGAAGCGGGCGGCTGTATGACGATGGATGACCTCGCTGCACATGCGTCCACGTGGGAGGAACCGATTTCCGTCACCTATCGCGGGCTGCGCGTGTACGAATGTCCGCCCAACGGACAGGGAATCACCGCGCTCATTGCCTTGAACATTCTCGAGGGGTTTGAGCTTGCGGCGCTGGACGTGCTCTCGGCCGGCAAGATGCACTTGATGATCGAAGCGTTGCGGCTGGCGTTTGCGGATGCGCGCTGGTATGTCGCCGACCCGCGCTTTTCGAACGTGCCGCTCAGAGAGTTGCTCTCGAAGGAATATGCTGCCGAACGCCGCAAGTTGATTGACCCGCAGCGCGCGACGGTTGAGCGAAAACGCGGCACGCCTGTGGCATCCTCCAATACGGTGTACCTGAGCGTGGTGGACAAATGGGGCAATGCCTGCTCGTTCATCAACAGCAACTACATGGGCTTTGGCACGGGCATCGTCCCCAAAGGCTGGGGCTTCACCCTGCAAAACCGCGGACACAACTTCAGCCTCGACCCGCATCATCCCAACTGCCTCGCGCCGCGCAAGCGCCCCTATCACACGATCATCCCTGCGATGGTGACCCGACTCCCCTCTCCCAACCGGAGAGGGGACGGGAGTGAGGGCGGGCGCGAATCCCTCTTCGCCTCTTATGGCGTCATGGGCGGATTCATGCAGCCGCAAGGACATGTGCAGGTGCTTTCCGCTTTGCACGATGCGGCTCTTGACCCTCAATCTGCGCTCGACCTGCCGCGCTTCTGCATTGACGTGGACGAAGCCGGCGGACGTGTTGCCGTCGAAGAAGGTATGCCCAAAGAAACAGTGGATGCCCTGCAAAAAATGGGGCATTCACTGTATGAGGTCGGCGGGTACGAACGCGCGCTGTTTGGCAGGGGGCAGGTTATCCTGCGCGACGCGGAGACGGGCGTTTTGTGCGCGGGGAGCGATCCGCGTGCCGATGGCTGCGCCATGACGCTGGCGTGAGGCGCAATTACTCCTCTGGCGTGCTGTCTTTCCACTCTTCGGCATTCTTTCGGATTGCATTGAGCCGATCCCAGTGACGCTGGACTGCCTCCAGTCCTTTTGCTGAGATTTGAATGCGGGTGTTGGGTTTTTTGCCAACGAACTGTTTTTGCACTTTCACCAGCCCCGCCTCCTCGAGTTTGGACAACTGCACCGAAAGATTCCCGTCGCTGAGTCCTGTCAGGCGGCGCAGGGCGGTGAAGTCGGCGCTTTCACAGGCTGAGAGCGCCGTCAGGATCGCAAGCCGCGCTGGTTCGTGAACCAGTTTGTCGAGATTGGCAAGTTCTTCAAAGGGCGATGTCATTTTGTTTTGCCTCCCCAGCCGCAAGGTCTCGTGTGAGGCGGATATGTCCTGCGATGCCTGCAAGCATGAGAACAAGTCCGTCAAATGCGAGCATTGCTTCCAGTTGAGCATTGAATCCAAAAACTTTCCACCAGGTGATGCCAAAGAGAGGCAATAGGCTCACGATGAAGATGATGAGGGAAGCAAAGAAGCTCTCTGGGAAGGATGTAATCGCCTCGCCCATCACCGAGCGGGTTGACTGCCAAAAATCCATCGCCAGCGCTGCGGCAAGTACCACACCCGGCATATTGATTGGCAAAATCTCTGCGGTATCCAAAACAAAAGACCAGATCGCCAGTATGCTGAATGTGATGGATACCACCGCATCCTTCCTGGCTTGCGCCGGGGTTGGTGTTACCTGGCCGAAAGCGCGGGTGTAGTAAAGATCGGTCAGCCAGTAGAGGATGGCTGCCCCAATCAATGACAGGAGTGGCCCGCTCAAGTTTCCCTGCCTGGTGTTGTTTGCTCGAGTGATCAGCCTTATGTTTCTATTTCCCCAAACCAGCCTTTTCGCACCATCCATTTGACCAATTCAAGCACAGGAGAAATGGTCAAAGAAAGGGTGAAGATAATCGCCCAATCTATCAGGGGCAGGCTGAACGTGCTGAACGGTTCGTGCAGGAAGGGGGTATATACGATAAACAACAGCAATATGGCTTCCCACACGATGGCAATGTTCAGCCATTTGTTCTCGAATGGGCGGTTGAACACTGAGTGGCGGTCGGAGCGGAAGTTGTAGGCTTTGAAGAATTGCACCAGCACCAGCGAGACGAAGGTCATCGTCATTGCCTCTGCCTGGCTGCGCCCGGAATTCAATGCCCAGATGAACAAGCCCAGGTTAATCAGCGTGGACCAGATGCCGCCTGCCATCATCAGCGCCACCACCGGGCGGGTGAAGATGCCCGTGCGCGGATTGCGCGGTTTGCGCTTCATCAGGTCTTTTTCGGGCGGGTCCACCGAAAGCGCCAGTGCGGGCAAGCCGTCAGTTGCCAGGTTGACATACAAAATTTGCACGGCGGTCAGCGGCAGAGGCAGCCCCAATAGCGTAGAGCCAGCCATCAAGCCGATTTCACCGATGTTCGAAGAAAGCAGATACATCAAATATTTCTTGATGTTGCCGAATACGCCGCGACCTTCTTCCACGGCAGCCACAATGGAGGCGAAGTTGTCGTCGGTCAGTGTCATGGCGGCGGCTTCTTTGGTCACGTCGGTGCCGGTGATGCCCATGGCAATGCCAATATCCGCTTTTTTGAGGGCGGGGGCATCGTTCACGCCGTCGCCAGTCATCGCCACGATATGATCGTTGGCTTGCAGCGCCGTCACCACGCGCAGTTTGTGAGCCGGCGAGACGCGCGCATACACATCAATCGTTTCTACTTCGCGCTTGAAATCTTCGTCCGAGATGGTATCGAGTTCGGCGCCGGTCACCACCCGTCCCTTTTTGAGCAAGCCGAGTTCGCGCGCCACAGCCTGAGCGGTTAATGGATGATCGCCGGTAATCATCACCGGGCGGATTCCCGCCTCTTCACAGATCGCAATGGCTTCTTTTGCTTCAGGACGCGGCGGGTCAATCATGCCCGTCAGCCCGAGGAAGGTCATGCCGCTTTGGGCAGATTCAAGTTCCGCGTCCGGTTTGGATGCGATGGCAAGCACACGCAGCGCGCTGCTGGCAAAGGCTTGAGCCGTATCCAGGATTTGCTTGCGGGCGGCATCGTCCAATTTTTTGACGCCGCTCGAAGTAAGGAGCCCCTCGCAGTTTTCCAGGAGAATTTCAGGAGCGCCTTTGGTGTATGCCACTGTCCCTTTTTCAGTTCGATGAAGGGTGGTCATGCGCTTCGATTCGGACGTGAACGGAATTTCCTGCACGCGCGGATAGGCCTTGTCCAACGCTTCTTTCTGGACCCCGGCCTTGGCTGCCGCAACGACAAGCGCTCCCTCTGTTGGGTCGCCTTTGATGTTCCACCCGCCCGAATCGTTGTCTCCGTTGCGGACGAGTTTTGCGTCCGAAGCCAGCACAGCGGCGCTGAGCAATTGTTTCAATTCGTCACTGACTTGGGCGGGAGCACCGCCGTTGTGTGAGAAGTGTCCCTCCGGTGTGTACCCTGAACCGCTCACATCGTAAACCTGCCCGGCGACGTAAATTTTGCGCACGGTCATTTCGTCTTTGGTGAGGGTGCCGGTTTTATCGGAGCAGATGACCGAGGTGCTGCCGAGCGTTTCCACGGCTGGCAGGCGGCGGATGAGCGCATGGCGTTTGACCATCTTTTGCACACCGATGGCGAGGGAGATGGTGACAACGGCGGGCAGCGCTTCGGGGACGACGGCTACCGCCAGCGCAATGCCAAAGATGAGCATTTCGATGAAGGGTTGTTCGCGCAGCAGCCCAAGCGCAACGATGATGGCAACAACGATGAACGCCGCGCGCGCCAGCGCGGTGCCAACTTTATCCAGGTTTTGCTGCAGCGGAGTTCTGGTGGTTTCGACGGTTTGCAGCAGCTGGGCGATTTTTCCGAATTCCGTTTGCATCCCTGTGGCGACGATCAGCGCGCGCCCGCGCCCGTAGGTGACAGCAGTCCCAGCGTAGACCATGTTCTTGCGGTCGCCCACAGGCAGGTCTTGGGTTGGAAGCGGGGCGGTATGTTTTTCAACGGGCACCGATTCCCCGGTCAATGCCGCTTCTTCAACCTGTAAATTGACCGATTCGATGATGCGTCCATCGGCGGGAATGCGGTCGCCGGTGTGCAGGATGACCACATCGCCGGGGACGACCTCACGCGCCGGCACTTTCACTTCCTGCCCGTCGCGCAAGACGGTGGCAGTGGGGGCTGCCATTTGGCGCAAGGCTTCGATGGCGCGTTCGGCGCGGTATTCCTGAATAAAGCCCAACAGCACGGCGAAGAGGACAATGACCGCAATGACGATGGATTCGACGCCGTGACCGAGGAAGAACGAAATGGCAGTTGCGCCCAGCAGGATGAGGATCAGTACATTTTTGAACTGTTCCAGCAAAATGGACCAGGGAGAGATGCGCTGTGCAGATTGAATTTCGTTGATGCCATACTGTTTGAGCCGTATTCCCGCCTCGTGTTGGCTCAAGCCCGATTCTTTGGTGTTGAGTTGAGAAACTATTTCGTCTATGGTTTTGGTGTGCCAGTAATGATTTTGTTCCATGGTGTTGTGTTTGTCTCCTTGTGCCGCGTAAAGCAAGTTATAGATGTGTCTTCCAAGGCTCATGGGTGGAGTGCGCGCCCGGTGCTGGAGAACGTCTCTTAGAGAGTGTTTTAAAAGTCCTTGTTTGTTCTTCCAAAATGCGTAGGATGCGCTCTCTAGCGCATCCAGTGACGTTAGAGAACGTCGCTTACGCGCAGTAGAGGTAGTTTTAAAACGCTCTCTTCTGGCTTCTCGAGGCGTGCAGGAGAAGAGCCATCTTCTTTTCTTGGCACGGCAGATTTGAAGATGATTTGATTGAATAGCAGAATGGGGGTGGTGACGAGAAGAAGCGCGAGCAGCGAAAGAATATCCAGCCAGAGGGCAAGGATTTCTTCGAACCAAATGAGGATGGATGTGCTCCCTGTCCCTGTTGCCAGAGCAGGTCTCCAATATTTTCGCAGAGTGGATGTGGCAGGCGCCATAAGGATTCCTTTCGGTAGGAGGCGGTGGAAAAAAAGAAGACCACCGCCAAATGCGATGGTCTTGCACTTGTATCCAAACAGCCGGTGGCGCTTGCGCCACGTCATGACGACTGCCGGACCCGAAATCACTTTCGGGGGCTACTCCCCATCGGAGTACTTGTAAGTTTACAGCGGAAGGATGAGACTGTCAATTACATCCGCGCCCGTGGACATCTCTCATTTGTGCAGCCAGTTATTCAGTCGTGGTGATGGCAAGTCGGCAATGATTGAGCCGACAATTCCTATTGTCAATACAAAGGGCAGCCACCAGAGAACTTCATCAGAAGCCGTGCCGCCTTGCAGCGCAAGGATTGCACCATAGAAACACACGGTATAGAACAGAAATAACGTTAATTTGCTAGGCAAACTGGATAATCGGAAGGCGGTATCTGTGAAGAGCGGCAAGAATAAAACAAAATCCCAACTCCACAAATAGGGGCTGATGATGGCCGTCGAAGCCAGACTCCAAAGAAGCGCTTTTTCGGGTTTATTTTTTGACCAAATTCGAAGGTTTGCGGCAAGGATGATGGCGTAAAGAAGAAACCATAGGGCGAGCCCGCTTGCGCCAAAACGATTCTGCAGCAGGGTAAAAATGCCGGGCTGCGCCCAGGCAGGGTTTCTGTGCAAATTCGATAAAAAATCACGAGGCCACAATGGGTCACCAAACCATAATGGCGCTGTTTGCAGAAGGGCGAAGAAACAAATGGCCAGGAATAACTTTACTGAATCCCTCGGCGATTTTTGGATGAAGAAAAGATAAACGAAAACAAGCGGCAACACAACAATACTATGCTGGGGCTTTGCAAGAGCAAGGGCAAATAAAAACGCTGCCAGCGTCAGATGTTGTCTCTCAACCGCATAAACCGCCGCGATGAACGCCATCATGATCAATATATCCACCTGCCCCAGGGCAAAATGCCGTATCGTGGGAGGAAAAAGGAAGATGCAGGCGGTCAGAAAACCGAGTTTTAACGGCTTGACCTTTTTACCCGATTGCCGAACCGAATACCAGACGAGTGCCAAAAGAAGAGCAATGTTGAAGACCGCCCACAGATTTGAGGCCGGATATTGCGGAAAGAACCCTAGAAAGAAAAATACCCCTATGACCTGCGGAAACCAAATTGCATTGCTGTCTTTGAATAACACCTGGATGTTGTAAGCGGATTGGTGATGCGTTGTCAGATAGGCAGGCGCCCAGAGATTGTTGCGAAAATCCCACCCCACAAGTTCGACTGTGAAAACGAGATAAATAACAAGCACGCCAAATAAGACAAGGAAAGTCGCCGCAAATATTCTTTTCATCGCATTCCTTGTGTGTGACACATGCCGATTGGGCGTTTTGCTTCCGCGTGCCTGGTGGGTGAGTAAATGCAGCGCATATCAGGTGTAAAAACCGCCCGATACGCGCTTTTTTTGAAATATTCGCCGATGATTTTGGGGAGATGAGACGCTACCGTTCGCCGGAGCGGTAGCGTTCGATCAGAGCCTTTGTGCGGGGATCTTGCGGCCGGCTGAAAAGAACCTCCGGCTTTTCTTCTTCGATAATCTGCCCATCTGCCATGACAAGGACGCGGTCTGCCACTTCGCGGGCGAAACCCATCTCGTGCGTCACCACCAGCATGGTCATGCCGTCTTTGGCGACCTTCTGCATCACGTTGAGCACTTCACCGATAAGTTCGGGGTCGAGGGCAGAGGTGGGTTCGTCGAAGAGCATCACTTTGGGCTGCATGGTGAGGGCGCGGGCAATGGCGACGCGCTGTTTCTGTCCGCCGGAGAGGCGGTTGGGATATTCATCTTTTTTGAAGAGCAGCCCTACGCTGTCGAGGTTTTGCTCTGCGAGTTCGATGGCTTGTTTGCGATCCATGCCCTTGACGGTGACGGGGCCTTCAATCACATTTTCCAGCACGCTCATGTGCGGGAAGAGATTGAACTCTTGAAACACCATGCCGGTCCTCAGGCGGATATCGTGAATTGCCTGGCGGTGTTCGCGCGTCGTGCCATTGTGGATTTCCACGCGAATGCCGTCCACCTCAATAACGCCGCGCGACGGATCTTCCAGGAAGTTGATGCAGCGCAGCAGTGTACTCTTGCCCGAACCGCTTCGCCCGATGATGCAAACCACCTCGCGCGGCTGAACTTCGAGGGAAACGTCTTTCAGGACGTGAAGCAGTCCGAAGTATTTATCTAGATTCGCGATTTTGACGATGGGCGGCATGGTTAGCGGTCTCCTTTGGCAAGGCGCGCTTCGATGATACTCTGGATGTACGTCAGGATGATGGTCATCAGCCAGTAGAAAACGGCAGCCACGATGAGGGCTTCCAGGTTATTGAATTGAGCGCGTCCGACGCGGGTGGCGCGCCACATGATTTCGTGCACAAAGCCGGTGGCGGAGACCAGAGCCGAGTCCTTGGTCATGGCGATGAAGTCGTTGCCGATGGGAGGAATGGCGAAGCGCAGCGCCTGCGGCAGGATGATGCGCTTCATTGTTTGCCAGGGGGTCATCCCCAGCGCCATCGCCGCCTCCCGCTGACCGCGCCCGACGGATGCCAGCCCGGCGCGGAAAATTTCGCTCATGTACGCGCCGTAGTTCAATCCCAGCGCAAGGACGCCGGCGAACAGCCCCGTTAGAACAATGCCCAGTTGCGGCAAAGCCAGGAAGAAAAAGAAAATCTGCAAATACAGCGGCGTTCCGCGGATGAGAGAAACATAGAATGTGCTGAGCGCATAAAACGGCGGGAACTTGGAAAGCCGCCCCAGCGCGGCAATTAACGCCAGGACAATTGCCAGCGAGATGGAGAGAAAAGAGACCAGAAGAGTCTGCCACACACCCCCTGCAATGAATTCCAGGTTCTTGCGGATGAAATCTGTGTTGAGCGCAATCGCCTGAAAACCAAGGAAACTTTGCCCGCTGAATAAATACACCAAGAAGATGAACAACACTCCCCAGGTGACTGAAACCCACCTGTTGAACTGGCGCGACTTGCGCAATTGCGCCTCATAGAGGAGTTCGGCGTGCGTTTTTTGCAAGGCAGGATCGGAATGCATGACTGCGCTCATGAGGGACAGTTCCTTTTCAGGGAAAGATAGCGAAAAAGGAGGCAGGAAATATTTCCCGCCTCCTTTTTGAGACGATGGGTTATTTGGTCGGGTCTTGTGTCAGGTCTTCGCCAAGCCATTTGATGGACAGAGCGGAAAGGCGGCCATCGTTGTGCATGGCGGTGAAGATCTTGTTCACTTCTTCGAGGAGCGTGCCGGTGGGCAGGCTGGAAGATTTGTCGAACGCGGCAGCAAGTTCCTCAGAGTACACCGGAGACCCCAGTTGAACGACCGGGAAGCCGGCAGCAATGTTGGCGTTGACAACGGTCTGTGAAGTGACGTATCCAACAAAGTCTTCACGTCCGGCGGCGATTGCCTGGGCACATTCCTGATCGGTGGTAAGCGGGACGACGGTCACCTGGGGTGGCTGAGCAAAGATGGACGATTCGGGCAAGCCGAGGCCCTCAAAGTCACCGCTCAGCCATTGTTCATAGGTGGTGGCGCTGCCCACGCACAGCGCTTTGCCGTTGAGATCCTCCAGCGAGTTGATGCCTGCATCTGCGCGCACGGCAATCACAGCGGGAGCGTAGTAATACGGAACGCTGAAGTCCAACACTTTCTGGCGGGCGGTGGTGATGGTCATGGAGCCGATGCTCACATCCCATTTATCCGCCCAGTTGCCGGCGGTGATCAGGTCCCAATCGGGGGTGGCGAAACAGGTTTCCACACCCAGACCTTTCCCAACTTCCACTGCCACTTCCACGTCGAAGCCCTGCATTTCGGCGGAGGTCAGGGCGTCGGCGGGGCACTTGGTATCGGCGGGGCGCTGAGCGTTGGTGTTCAGGAAGGATTGCGGTTCATAGTTCGGGTCGGTGGAGACCAGGATGTATCCGCGCTGTTTGATGGCGTCCAGTAGCGTTTCTGCTTTTGCCTGCCCGCCTCCTGAGCAGGCAGCCAGCATGAGAACAGCAACAATCCCCACTGCAAGAATGTTATACAGTTTTTTCATTTCTCCTCCAGATGATGGAATGGGTTTTTAAGGCATTGCATTGCCTTACGACGTGTTTTAAGCATAGACTATTTTTCATAATTCTGCAAGGTTCGGATGCCTTTTTTCGGATGGTAAAATTGCATCATCATCATCATTTTGGAGGCGCTAAAGATGGCGGCTGTATTTCCGAGTGCAGAATGGTTGAAAGAACTCGAAGCAAAATTGAATTCCGATGAACGCTATGCGGAGATTGCTAAAAACTGGGAAGGCGACCTGTTCTTTTTTATCGAACCGGAGGGGAATCTCAAAGAGCGCCTCACGTTCTACCTGGACCTGTGGCACGGGAAATGCCGAAAAGTGGAGTACCAACCCGCGCCAGATGCCCACCCCAACCCCGCCTTCACGTTGACCGCTACCTATAACAACATCACAGCCATCCTTTCGGGCAGGTTGAATCCCATGACCGCCATGATGACCAGCAAGTTGAAGGTGAAAGGCAGCATGGGATACATGATGCGCAACGTGCCGACTGTGCTGGACTTTGTCCGTGTTGCCCAGGCGGTGACGACCGACATTCTTTGATGCGCTAATTCCTACTTTCTACTCCCTACTTTCCACTTGCCACTCTCTATCCCACCATGCAGCCTATCCTCAAAATCAATCTCACCAGTGGTGAAACGGAAGAATATCTCATTCCTAAACAATGGGAGAAGGACTTCCTCGGCGGCGCCTCGCTTGCGGCGCGAATGTTGTACGAGACTCTCACCGCCGACCTCGACCCGCTTTTTCCCGCTGCGCCGCTTCTCTTTCTAACTGGACCCCTGACCGGCACCTTCGGCCCCACCACCGGGCGCTTCGTCGTCTGCGGAAAGAGCCCGGCGACCGGGCTGTGGGCGGAATCGAACATTGGCGGCTTTTGGGGACCCGAACTGCGGAAGGCCGGCTACGATGGTTTGTGGATCACGGGAAAGGCGGCGGGGCCGGTCTATCTCTGGGTGGAGGGGGGCAGGCTTGAGATCCGACCGGCAGCGCATTTGTGGGGGATGGAAACTTACGCAGCGCAGGAAAAGGTCAAAGAGGAGGTCGGCAAATCGTCTGCGAGAGTCTGCGTGATTGGGCCGGCGGGAGAGAAAGGCGTCCTGTTTGCGTCCATCATGTGCGACCACGGACGTATGGCGGGACGCACCGGTCTGGGCGCGGTGATGGGAGCGAAGAATCTCAAGGCGATCGCTGTGCGGGGGGAGAACGAAATCCCCGTGTTCGATTTGGAGAGATACAAGACTCTGCGCTCAGAGGCAAACCGCAAATTGAAGGAAGATAACGAAGCGAAGGTGCTGCGCGAACTTGGAACGGCGGGCGCGGCAAACTATGCCGAGTACCTGGGCGCGATGCCGGCCCGATATTACACGAGTGGTTCGTTTCCCGCTGTGGATGAAGTTTCCGGCGCAAAGGTGATGGAAAGCATTCTCGTGGGGCGAAGCGCCTGCCAGGGGTGTGTGATTGCCTGCGGGCGGGTGGTGCAGTTTCCATCTGATTTGGCGAAGCGCAAGGGGCCGGAGTATGAGACGATGGTTGGGTTTGGAGCCAACCTGCTGAACGGCGACCTGGCTTCGGTGGTGGAGTTGGGGGAGATGTGTGATCGTTACGGGATGGATACCATCAGCGCAAGTAATACCATTGGGCTGGCGTTTCATCTGTACGAGAAGGGCATCCTGACGAAGGAACAGAGCGGCGGCCTGGAATTGCAATGGGGAGATGCGGCGGTCATTCGGCAATTGGTGCAAATGACCGCCTCCCGTGAGGGACTCGGCGACCTGTTGGCGCTCGGCTCGAAACGGTTTGGCGCGCACTTCAACGCGGAAGAGGAAGCCGTGCAGGTGAACGGGCTCGAAGTGGCGTACCACGATCCGCGCGGGGTTTCGGGTATGGCGCTTTCGTATGCCACCAGTCCGCGCGGGGCGTGTCATAACCAGTCGGATTATTTCTTTGTGGATTGGGGGCATTCGCACGAGGAGATTGGCATCCAGTTCATCGAGCGGCAGGCGCAGGCGGAGAAAGCCGCCAACGTTGCCCGTCACCAGGACTGGCGCACGGTCTTCAATGCGATTGTGATGTGTATCTTTGCGAATGTCGAACCGCAGATGCAGGTTAACCTCATCAATGCCGCCTGCGGGTTGGATTGGTCGGTGGAAGATATGCTGACCTTCGGCGAACGTTCGTGGAACCTCAAGCGCGCCATCAACAACCGCTTGGGGCTGACCTCCCAAAATGACATATTACCCAAAGCGCTGCTCACTCCCCTCACCGATGGCGGTTCGGCGGGCTTTGCGCCAGACCTGACGGCGATGCTCTCGGCGTATTACCAGGCGCGCGGCTGGGACCCCGTCAGCGGAAAGCCTACGCGCGAAAAGTTGATTCAAGTAGGGCTGGAAGATGTAGCGGCAGATTTGTGGGGAAAATAAAGCGGTACAATTTTATGCAAGGAAACCTTCCACGAAGAGAAGAAAAAAACTTCGTGGATAAACCTGTATCAATGCGGATAAGGTCTATTCGCGCAATGGAGAACCTATGAAACTTGTGACTGTCTCACAGATGCAAGCCATCGAAAAGGAAGCCGATGCCGGCGGCCTCACTTACGAGATGATGATGGAGAACGCCGGTCAGGGACTGGCAGATTTTCTTCTCGATTTGTTCAGGGATGAGCCGGAGCCGCAAGCGGTGGGGCTGGTTGGTTCCGGCAACAACGGCGGCGATACGCTGGTGGCTTTGGCGGCGCTGGCGCAGGAGGGCTGGAAAACCCATGCCTATCTCGTCAAGCGCAAAAAGGATGCGCTCGTCAAACGCTTTGTCGAAGCGGGCGGCGAGGTGATTGCCGGCGAAAACGCCTTCGAGCAACTTGCCGAATCTATCGAACTAGCGGATGTTTTGCTGGATGGTGTTCTTGGCACTGGCATCAAACTCCCTTTGAAAAAAGAAGTCGCCGAACTGCTTTCGGAAGTCAATGACGTGCTGGACAGCCTCGAAGAGAAAGCGCCTCTTGTGGTGGCGGTGGACTGTCCTTCCGGCGTGGACTGCGACTCCGGCGATGCTGCCGAGGAGACCATTCTCGCAGACATCACCGTCACCATGGCGGCGGTCAAGCAGGGGCTTTTGAAATTGCCCGCTTTCGAGTATGTGGGTCAACTCGAAGTGGTGGATATTGGTCTGCCTGCCGACTTGCCCTCCCTGCAAGCGGTCAACACCGAAGTTGCCGAGGCTGATTCGGTTGCCGCGCTGCTGCCGGAGCGTCCGCTCGAAGCGCACAAAGGGACGTTTGGTACGGCGCTCATTGCGGCAGGATCGGTCAATTACACTGGCGCCGCTCTCCTTGCGGGTGAGGCGGCGTATCGAGTTGGCGCGGGGCTGGTCACGCTGGCGGTGCCGGCGCCTTTGCATGGCGCGCTGGCCGGGCAATTCCCCGAAGCGACCTGGGTTCTGCTGCCGCATGAGGCTGGGTGCATCTCTGAAAACGCGGCGGATGTGCTGGCGAAAAACTTTCCGCGCGCCAGTGCGCTGCTGATTGGTCCCGGCTTTGGAACCGAGACCACCACCAAAGTCTTTCTCGAAGACCTGTTGGCTGGCACGTCGGCGCAGAAAAAGATTCCGGCGCGTATCGGCTTTATTCAGGAGGAAAACAGCCCGAGGTCCGAAGCGGAAGCGAAACTCCCGCCGCTGGTGGTGGATGCGGATGGGCTCAAACTGCTGGCGCAAATCAAAGAGTGGCCGTCGAAACTTCCCGCCCTTTCCATTCTCACGCCGCATCCCGGCGAGATGGCGGTCCTGACCGGGCTGACGAAGGAAGAAATTCAGGAAGACCGCCAGGCGGTTGCGTTGAAGTATGCGCGCGAGTGGGGGCATATCGTGGTGCTGAAGGGCGCGTTTACCGTGATTGCCGCGCCCGATGGACGGATGACGATGATTCCCGTTGCCTCGCCTGCCCTTGCCCGCGCCGGCAGCGGAGATGTGCTGGCGGGATTAATCGTTGGGCTGCGGGCGCAAGGCTTGGATGCCTACGATTCAGCCGTCGCTGCCGCCTGGATCCACGCCCAGGCTGGACTCTACGCTGCTGACGACTTCGGCACCACTGCCTCGGTGCTGGCTGGCGATGTGCTGAACTCGGTCAGCGACGTGTTGAGCGATTTGGAATAACGTGTTTCCGATCCTGAATCAAAAAGAGGAGCCTGAAAACTCAGACTCCTCTTTTTACTACCCACTTTCTACCTATTTGCCTACCCTTTGAGAAACTCTTCCAGCGCGGCTTTGCTGATGCGGTAGGCGTTGCCCAGTTTCTTGGCTTTCAGGTCGCCGGCTTCGATGGCGGCTTTCACATCCTCTTCAGAAACTTTGAGGATGGCTGCCGCCTCGGAGGGGGTCATCACTTCTGGGATGCCCGCCGGCGCAGAGTCGCCGCCTGCGCGAGATTGCTGTTGCTGCATTGCGCCGGAAGTTGCCTGCTGCATCAAGTTGCCGATTCCCATCCCTGCGCCAATGCCCGCCGTGAGCCCGGCGCCCCCGCTGGGGTTTTGCGCCGCGTCGCGCATGGCGTCGGCGGCTTGCAGTTGTGTGTAGGTTGCCATATCGAGCATGCCCATATCGCGCAGTTCCTGAGCCGATTTGCTGGAGGGCTTGAGGTTGCCGATATAAAACGATTTCAATTCGAGTCCCAGCGCTTGAAAATCGTCCTGCGCTTTTGCGCGCACTGCCGCTCCCACCTCTTCCGTCAGCCCGATTAATTCAACCACGCTTTTAGCAGAGGTCGTTTCGCCCAGCACATCCTGAAGGGTGGAAAGCAGCATGGTCTTGAGACGGTCTTCAATATCGGCCGTACGATAGGCCCCTTGCGTGCCGACGACCTGCGTCACGAACTGCTGCGGGTCCTTGACCTGGAAGGAGAAGGTGCCGAACCCTTGTAAAAGAGCCACGCCCAGCCCCATGCCCGGGTTGCGGACGATGATGGGCTGCGGCGTGCCCCATTTTTCGTTGGCAAACTCCTTCATCGAGACGAAGTACACCTCCGCCGGGAAGGGAGTGCGCTCATTGAACAATTTGCCCAGCAGGTTGATCAGCAAGGGAATGTTTGCCGTGGTCAGCGTGTGACGTCCGCTGCGGAATACATCCAACGCCTGGCCGTCGCGGAAAAAGACCGCCGCCTGCGCCTCGCGCACGATCAACTGTGAGCCGATGCGGTAATCGCCGATGCCCTGTTCGGGAAAGCGATGGACGATTTCACCCTGCATCTCGCTTGGATATTCGATAACGTCGAAAACTCTCGCCATGATTTTCTCCTTTTTGAAGACCGGTGATGTGATTATAGCCCATAGGACTTGCCGGTCAAGAACCGTTTTTCTTATTTTCTTACGAATTTCACCCCAAAATGTTTCGCGCCTTGATTTGACTGGCTTGCCCCTCGGTTTGCTTCTTGTTTCCCCTCAGTCTTTCATCATCTTGCCGCTTCCCTTATTGCGCAGCATCAGAATCTCTGCCATGATACTGACGGCAATCTCTTCCGGCGTTTCGGCGTTGAGTTCCAGACCAATCGGCGAATGCACCCGGTTGATTGCATCATCGTCCACGCCCTGTTCCTTCAAGGCTTTGACGGTTGTCAGCCAGCGGCGCTTCGAGCCGATGACGCCGATATACGTTGCCTGCGAACGGAGTAGTCCGGGCAGCCCCGCCGCATCCAAACTGGACCCGCGGCTGGCCACCACGATATAGGTGCGGCGCGTCACTTTGAGTTGATTCGGCAATTCTGCCATAGAGCAGGGGTAGTAGGCATCTGCGCCCGGCACCGCTTCGGGCGTGCAGAATTCCGCGCGGTCATCGCTGACGGCGACGCGGAATCCCAGCCATTTTGCCAGGTGGACGACTGCTTTGCCCACATGCCCGGCGCCAATCACCACCACCATCGGGGGCGGCAAAATCGGTTCCACAAACACCTCCACCGTTCCGCCGCACACGCCCGGGTCGCCGCGGCTGGGGTCCACCATCGAATATTTGAGCAGGCGCGGCTGACCGTCGCCGAGCGCCATCCACGCCTCGTCGAGGACGCGGTGTTCCAGGTCGCCGCCGCCGATGGTGCCGATGAACTTCCCATCGGGATAGACCAGCATTTTGCTGCCCACGTGCCGCGGGGTGGAGCCTTCGCTTTTCACTACCGTGCAGAGCGCGGCGGCTTCGTTATTCTTTTCGAGTTCGGCAAGAGCCTGGTAGATGGATGTCATGCGAGAAGTTTTTTGATTCTTTCTTTGAGTAGCGGTAAGTCTTCTTTCACTGTATCCCACACAATTGCATAGTTGATATTGAAATATTCATGGATGAATTTATTCCGAACGCCGATCATTTCCCCCACGGTATATCCTTATGTCGTTTTTGAAATTCATCGGATATATTTCTTGCGGCTTCGCCAATGATTTCGATCTGACGAATTACTGCATCATGTGCCATCGAATTAGAGAAGAACTCATTTTCAGACATACCTTCGGTATATTCTTCGATAAGATCAATAGCGTCCAAAATATGACGTAAATATACTGTTTCATCCCTCTTCATATAAAACAACCTTTTCTTTTTCCACATAGGGGCGGATATAGGGACTAAGGCTGTCTTCAATTACCAAATCTACTTCGCGCGCAAATTTTTTATTCAGGTCTTCTTCAATTTCTAGCAACTTGAATAAGCCGAGTTTGGGACGGGCGTTCGATGGTTTGAGCCTGATAAGCAGATCTAGATCACTCTTTTGTGTTTCATCTCCGCGAACCGTGGAACCGAAGACAGCCATATAGGAAATATATGGCTTTAGCACAGGAAGCGCCTTTCTTCGGATTTCGGAGAATTTGTCCATGTTTTTATTTTACCTTTTACCAATTACCTTTCCAATAATCCCAATACCACCGGCAGCAACTGCTTTTTGCGGGAAACTACGCCCGGCGCGTCGCGCGTGCCGTCGGGCAGGGGCGGGTAGGGCAGGTCGGCAAGAATAGGCGGCGGGTTGGAAGAAAGCAGCAGGCGGCTGGAGCCGCGTACCACGTCGGTGATAAGCAGCATGACAAAATCCAGCCCGCGTTTGTCGCGCAGGTCGTCGAGCGCCTGGGTGAGCGGCTCGAGGTGTTCGGAAAGTTGCAGCAGGTCGGTTACTTCTGCCTGGGCGATGGCGAGTTTGAAACCGCCCGCCTCGTAGGGTTTGATGTCGGTGCTGACGATTTCTTTCGGGTCGCGGTTGGAGAGTCCCGCGCCGGCGCTGAGGACGGCTTTTCCGTAAGATTCGATGGTTTCGTCTTTGAGCGGGCTGCCTTTGACAAAAGCCCAATATGCCAGGCGTTCGGCGGCGGCTTTATCGCGCGGCGTGGTGGTGGGGGAGGTCAGGATGAGGGTATCGGCTAGCAGTCCCGCGAGAAGCGCGCCCGCCAGGGCGGGAGGGGCGGAGAGCCCGGCTTCGATGGCTTGTTCCGTCACAAGGGTCGAGGTGGAACCGACGATGTCCACTCTGAAGCGGATGGGGGTGTGGGTGTGCGGGTTGCCGAGGCGGTGATGATCGAGGATTTCGAGCAGTTCGGCTTCTTCCAGAGAGGCGATGGATTGGCGCGGTTCGTTGTGGTCCACGAGGATGATTTTGAGGCGCGGCGGGTTGAGCAGGTTGCGCTGGCGGGCGATGCCGAGGTACAAGCCGTTTTCGTCCACCACCCAGTAATCGTCGTGATCGTCGCGCAGGATGCGGTTGAGCGAGTCGCGGATGTGGGCGCTGGCGGCGTATTTGGGGACGGTGGTGTCGGCGGCGTCGCGGCATGGGGCAGCCATCATTTCGCGCACGGTGGTATCGCCGGGGCGCGGACCGAGGATTTTGCTGAAGTAGTTGAAGAGGCTCAAGCCGTTGATGATGCCGTAGGGCTTGCCGTCTTCATCCACCACAGGAGCAAGACCGCCGGTGCGGCTGGCGAGCGTCCAGGCAGCGCCGAGTTGGGCATCGGGGCGCAGGCTGTCGAGCCGCTGCATGACCGATTCGAAGCGCGGCGAAGCGTCGGTGAGCAGGACGGGCGCCTCGAGTTCAAGCCGCTTTAGCACCCAGGCGGTCTGCGGGTTGAGGGCGCCTGCCCGTGCGGCGATGGTCTCGGCTCCGTCGCGTTCGCGCAGCAGCCAGGCATAGCCCATGGCGGAGGCGATGGAGTCGGTATCGGGGTTGACGTGACCGATGACGTAGATTTTGTTCGACATTATTTAAGACCCATCCACTGACGCGCAAATTTCCGAATTGTTTTTGCGATTTCAATGGCTTCCATTGTTTCTTCGCGTGTTGGCTGACTGCCTGGATAACGCCGATGAACGGCGTATTCACTCAAGTCTATGAGTTGCTTCGGTTCGAAACCTGTCATGATGCCAGCCTCATTGCATAAGGTGTTCAAGGTTAGCAAATCGTGCGTTTTGGGAAAATCCACATCCTTTAGAATCAACAATGCCTTAAGATATTTCTCTGCGCTTTGTTGTGCATGGAAGCATGCCCCGGAGAGCAACGGTTTCCTGAGACGGAACAACGCTTTTGCGGCAGAAAAATCCTCCTCTGCGTGGGCAATCCAGGACTTAAGCTCTTTGATGTCGGTCATATAAGATTTTGCCCTTTTTAATTATTTCACGGATGAAGAAGCTATTATCTTTGCCGCCTTTCAGAGCATCATTAATTTCCTGGGGGGTTTTGATGATAATGTCCACAGGAAACGGACGCGGATAGAGCAGCATGGAGGCCGCATAAAGGTGTTCTTTGTAAGAGCCTTTTGCATCCATGATGATCAGCAAATCCACATCGCTGTCCGGCGTCGGCTTCCCATACGCGTACGAGCCGAAGAGGATGATTTTCTCCGGCTTGAGTTCTTTGACGAGTTTCTTGACCGCCTGGGGAAGGGTTTTCGAAACGGGCGGGAAACCGGTGGGGCGCACTTTGGAATTGATGCGTATCATGGCAGATTGTCCTTGCCTGATTTTACCCGCTCTCTTGTAGTTTTCTTGGTCCGTTTTCCATCGCCTCATCCCCTCCTCCGCGGCAGGGGGCATAAGGAAAGTTAATTTCTGATGTTACGCGGTTCGTGATTGCTGGCGGTTCAAACCGCATCCAGCAATCACGAAGTCAGCCTTCGCTGACTTGAGAGCCTGCGCAGGCAGGCTTCGCGAGGTTGAGCCGCGACTTTAGTCGCCGTGCAGGGAGAACAAGCCTGTTTTACGAGAATCTTCAAGGCGTTCTGCATAAGGTGAGTTAATTTCTCGTCCGCGGCGCGGGGATGTATTCCACCGAAGGGCGGCGCTGGGCGGTTTGCGGATAGAGCGCCATGATTTGATAGATTTCATTCGGCATTTGGGTGGTGACCGGCAGCCCCAGTTCCTGCGCTTCTTTGACCGTGATGGGGTAGTCGTGTGTCCAGGTGCCGGTGGCAAGCGTGACGGCGAGCGAGTCTGCTTTTTCGGCGGGCATTTTATCCTGCAGCAGTTGACTCACGGTGCGCTTCACCTGGCGGATGGCTTTTTCGGCGATGTCTGCCATGATGAGGGTTTCATCGTCAATTTCGGAGATGGGTTTGCGCTCGAGGACCTTGAGGATGGACGCGGCCGGGTGCTGACCTAACTGCGGGTCTACCGGACCGAGGACCGCATTCTCATCCATAATGATTTCATCGGCGGCGAGGGCGATGAGCGTCCCGCCAGACATGGCGTAGTGCGGGACGAAGACCGTCACTTTGGCGGGATGTTTGCGCAGGGCAAGGGCAATTTGTTCTGCAGCAAGCACCAGCCCGCCGGGGGTGTGCAGAATCAGGT
>JBBITE010000019.1:0-53142 GCA_037440905.1 Anaerolineae bacterium
CTTTCGAGCGCGGCATCCATTTCTTTGCGGAACTGTTGCACATCGCCAATCGCTTGGAGCACGTTGGCTTCCATTTCTTTTTTCGAAATGCCAAAACCAATTGCTTTCTTGGACCAAATCAATAAATCGGAATAGAAGTTGAACATTTTCAGCCAGTTATCTGACCAATAAATCAACTCGGCGAGAACATCTCCATTTTGGCTGGCAACTAACCAATTAGCAGACTTGGCGAGATTTTCAAATTCCAAGCCGACTTCAGGCGCGTTGGACAGGTCCGCTTGAGAATTTTGCTTGAACAAATCAACCAACCAATTTACCAATCTACCAAACACCTCCCCTTCTTCCTTTTTATCCTTCTTCAATTTTTCTTCGGCATATTCATCCAGCAAATCGTGCAGGCGGTAGCGGATGAAATCGCCTTTCACGGGCAGGATGAGGGAAAGGTTTTGGAAGCGCGAGAGAACCTCCCCTGCCCCGCTCTCGTCCAATCCCCAAAGGTGCGCGGCGGCGGCTGGCGAGAATCCCGTCGGCGCGAAGACGGCCAGGGCGCGAAACCGCTTTTGGTCTTCGGCGCTGAGGTCGTTGTAGCTCAAATCGAAGACGAATTCCATATTCCAGCGCGGGTCGCCTTCCATTTTCAACTCGCGGAAGCGGGCCTGCGCCATCTCGAAATAGCGCGCGATGGGTTTGTTGATTCCCTGCAATTGGCGGATGCGCCGCGCCGCAATCTCCAAAGCCAGCGGATTGAAGGCACAGCGCACGGCGAGTTTTTCGGCCATTTCCTTCTCGGCATTCACCACATCCTCGCCCAGGACGGCCTCCAGCAGTTCCTTTGCCTGCTCGGGGGTCATGTGGTCGAGCGGAAAGGTCTTTTGCACGCCGCCGATTTGCTGGATGCGGCTGGTGACCAGCGCGGAACATGGTTTGGGAGGAAGATAATCGGCCAGGCTCTCCAACGCGTCGGCGCGCACGTCATCCAGGATGACGAGAAAACAATGCTCTTTCAACACATGCCGCAATTCATTTTTCTGCTGCTCGAAAGTTGCGCCTGGCTGGGTCTGGACGCCCAATTTCATCAGCATATCCCCGACCACCTGATATGGTTTCTTCTCGCCTACGTCAATCCACAGAATGCCGTCTTTGAAATCGGCTTCCAAATCTTCGGCGGCGTGTTTTGCCAGTTCGGTTTTGCCCAGTCCGCCCGGCGCGTGCAATCCTACGATCGCGCCTGTCCCGCCGTTTTTGAGAAACTGCCGCACATCGTCCTCGATCTTGCCGCGGTGGACGTATGTCTCGCCTTTGAAGGGAGGGATGAAGCCGATGGTGTCGTGAGGTTCGTGTTTTTCGTGCGGCGATGGCAGGATCGTTACGTTTCCGCCTTGCACGATGACGTTTGTGCCGTCCCCGCTTTGCGATGCCGCCCCAATTTGGTTTGACGGTGAAACTGGAGATATGGGTTTGGTTTCTGAAGGGTTGGTTATTTCATTGAACCCTTTGAAATAATCAACTGCGCCTTTGAGAAAGGCAAGAACTCCTACAGCCGATAACCCCGCCAAAGTCCAGATTCCCCCCGGCGTGGTTTGCCAGCCGGGAAAGAAGAACCAACTGACAGCCACCACTGCCAGCCAGACTACGCCGAATAACATGAATGGAGTGATCGTTCGCTTACTCATGTGTCACCTCTTCCCCATTTTAAGCGCGGGGTTAGTTCTATTGTAGGGAAAAACGAGGCGGAAGGCAAGTTGCAATTCCGTCTCCGGTTCCTCGCAGTGACATCACCAAAGGGCTGCCGCCTCTTTCACGCTGAGCGTGATCGCCTCCTTGTTGCAGACCGCGCGGCACACGCCGCAGCCGTAGCAGGCGGTGGGGTCAATGACCACCTTTTTGTTGTTCGAAGAGTAGCGGATCGCGCCGTACTGGCATTGTCTCATGCACAGGCGGCATCCGTTGTACGAGTCCGCGGAGACCTCCGCCACCCATTCGGCGCGGAACATCACGGGGTAATCCCTGCAGGCGTGGGTGATGCGATATGCCATGCAGTCCTGGTCGCACAATTGCACAGCCCGCCGATGAACGGAGTCTTGATGCGTCCCGCCAAGACCGGCGAGACCACGCGACCACCGGCAAGCCTGCTTGCTTCACCCCCAAAGAGCAGCGCGCCGCCTTTGTGCATCCCGCTCAACTTCCAAACGGAAAACAGATTCTGCTCCTCAAGACTCTGCTCTCCTCCGCCTGCGAGCGGGGCTGTTACTACTGTCCCTTCCGCGCCGGGCGCGACTTCCGCCGCGCCACCTTCAAGCCGCAGGAATTCGCCGAACTGTTCATGAAACTGCACCAGGCTAAAGCCGCCGAGGGACTTTTCATCAGTTCGGGCATTGCGGCGGGCGGAGCAAACACCCAGAACCGCCTGCTCGACACCGCCGAAATCCTCCGCAAACGGATGGGGTATCGCGGCTACCTGCACCTCAAGATCATGCCCGGCACCGAACGCGGACAGGTCGAACGCGCCGTCAGCGGAGCCGAAGCGATTCTCTCCGCAAGGCGCACGGGCAAACTGCGCGATCTGGCGTCCCTGCGCAGGTTGGGGGTTGTTGTCGCCCGCGCCGCCCCCTTCATCCTGCTCGACGGCAAACGTCCCGCCAGCCAACTGGCGATGTTCTAAGCGCTACAACACAATCCATCCGCCGCGCAAGCCTTCGCGCACCGCCTCGGCGCGGTTGGTTGCGTTCAACTTGGCATAAATAGACGAAACGTGAAACTTCACCGTATGCTCGCTGATGCCCAGCGACGCGGCAATCTGCTTATTCGCCAGTCCCTTTGCCAGCAGCCCCAGCACCTCCACCTCGCGCTCTGTAAGCGGACCCCGCGCGGGCGTCTCTCCCTCCTCCGCCGCAAACAGCAACGACGGCGCGCCAACCACCAATCCCTGAGAAATTGCATGGATGGCGGCGATCAACTCCTCGGCGGAAGAATCCAGCGGCAGGATGCCCCACCCGTAATGCCGCCGCTTCATCTCCTCGACGTTGACCTGCCCGTCGCTCAAAAGCAGAATCCCCGCTGAAGCATTTCCTTCCACCTGCGCCGCCGAAGCGGAAATGACCACCACCTCCGCTTCGGCTTCCTCATTCAGTTCGGCGTCCATCACCCGCAGAGTCTCATCTGTTGCGAGCAGGGCGCGCACGCCAGCGCGCAGCGCCGGAGAGGGGATCTGCAGCCGCACGCGAATCACCTCACACTCCTTTGCCCGGTCACTTTCTCTCCCCCACCGTCACGTGCACCGTCTCCAGCCTGCCGCCGCGCAGCACTTCCACCGCCACCGCCTTGCCAATCGTCTCACCATGAAGCGCAGCAAAGAGATCGTCCGCATCACCTACCGGCTGCCCGTCCACTGTCACAATCGTATCGCCCACAAACAGACCACCCTTCTGCGCCGGCCCGTTCTCTTCGAGCCATACCACCAGCAAGCCCGAGGTCTGCTTGCGCCGCAGCGACGTTCGCGCCGCCTCCGGCACTTCCACCGGCTGGGTACGCACACCCAAATATCCGTGCCGCACCGATCCATGTTTGGCGAGCGAGTCGGCAATGCGCCACGCCGTGTCCACCGGGATCGTGAGCAGCGATCCATGCGTCAAGCCGGAGGTGTTGATTCCCAGCACTTTGCCTTCGGCGTCAATCAACGCTCCGCCGGAAAAACCGGGGTAATTGGTGGTTTCGGTCTGGATGTAGGCATCGAGCAGACCGCCGCGGTGGGTGCGCGCCGGCCCGCCAATGGCGGTGACGATACCCCACGAAGCCTGAATGCCTGTCCTGGCGGGGCGTCCCAGCGCCATCACAAGTTGACCAACCTTGACCGAGTCGGAGGTTTGGGCGGGGGTCAGGGCTTTTTGGGCGAGGCGCAGCAGAGCGAGGTCCGAACCGGGGTCGCGTCCCGCGAGGGCTGCTTCGAGCGTGCTTCCATCCGCCAGCCCAACGCGAATGTTGTCCTCGCGCGTCACCACATGATCGGCAGTGAGGACGAGGTCTTCTGCGTAGGCAATGCCGCTAGCAGGAAAGCGCTTGCGCGCATCCACCAGGACAGTATATGCAGCGCCTGCTTCGACGGCGGCGGTTAGTGCATTCGAAAAATCGATCAGAGGGTTCGACATGTCATCTCCTTTTATATCATACGCCGGCGCGTACATGAGGTTCATTGGCGCCGGTTTGTCTTGCAGCAACATCAGTGTAGCCCATGATGCGTGCAAGCACATCGGCTGAATGGAGGGTGATGAGACTGGTCGTTTGGGCAGGTATATGCTGCGGCAACCTTAAAGTTTTTTGTTTTAGAGTTAGATACTCTTGAAATAATAAACATAATCGTTATACTTTACAAAACCTTACGGTTGTTATCGCCAAGGAGAAAGGAATATCACCATGTCTTCAATGGAAACGCTGATGATTAAGACTGAAAACAAATTCAGGAGTCTTGTCACCAAACGTGCTTACAAAAAGGGGGAGATTATTTGCGAAATTCCCACCGACAAGATTGTCAGCAAACCCAACCGCTACACAGTGCAGATTGACCGCGACAAACATACCGACGTGGGCAAACTGGCAGCCCTCAATCACTCCTGCGACCCGAATGTGATTCTCGATACCGAGCACCTGCTGGTGTATGCCTGCAAGGACATTGAAAAAGGCGAGGAGTTGTCGTTCTTCTATCCCTCCACCGAGTGGGAAATGGACGCGCCCTTCATTTGCCTGTGCGGCGCATCGAACTGCATCCACGTTGTCGCAGGTGCGCGCTTCCTGCCGCTCTCCACGCTCGAGCATCACTTCCTGAACAAACACATCCGCGAGTACATGATCGAACTGCTGGAGAACACCGAACTGCACTTGAAGAGACTGCAGGAAGGCAAATAAAAAATCTAGCCACCTGACAGTTTACTTCAACGGAGCTCTGTTGATCGAGGAGGCGGCGGGGTCTCGGTACGCCCTTACGGGCTACTCGACTGCCGCCGTATCGAGACCAAATGTAAGCAGGAATTGCTGGAATTGTGGTCTCGGTACGCCCTTACGGGCTACTCGACCACCACTTGCATCAAAAGTGTCAGGCGGCTAGTAAAAAATCAAAAACCTCCGGGCCTAGCGGAGGTTTTTTGATTTGTGTACCTTCAAAAGTTGTCAGCAGTGTGGTCTCGATATGAGTGTGGATTAGGCGTTTTTTGCCGTATCGAGGCCCCGCCACGCCTCCCTATGCGCCGACCATCTCTATCCCTCTTCTTTCATCCTTGTGTAACCTCCCACCCACGGTTTCCCCAGCCTGTGATTTTCCGCAATCTGGATTTTGCCCAGTTTTGCGGCAATCTGCGGCAGGAGCATGGCAATCGTCCCCCAATCGTCGGCTAACACAGCCTCCTTCATCTTCCTGGCATATTGCCCTGCCCACAGCCATTCCATGCGGAAACGGTCCGCTTTGACCCAATACCCGCGTTTCTCCCATGCCGCCACCGATTCATCAATGCCCTCGGCAATGGATTGAAGCGCCAGGGCGATGAAGGCGACCAGATCGCGGGCTTCGGGGGTGACGTCTTTTTGTTTGGCAAGTTCGCGCACAGCCAGCACAATGGATTTGGTCAGGCGGGTACGGTCTTTGCCTGCGGTTTCGGTTTTGATCAGTCGGCTCAAGGCAGGTTCCCTTTCGTGGTTGGAGTGTCAGGAGCGGGATTATACCCACCAATCGCAAATCGTCAATCGCAAAGCGTTGTGACCTTGCCCGCTGGCAAAACTGCCCTTACAATAGGCGGCGCAATACGCACATGACTAACAAAAAACCAGTAGTGTAAAGCGTCATTTGCAAGAGTGTTCGGGGACGTGTCGGAACTGGCAGACGAGCATGACTTAGGATCATGTGCCGCAAGGCGTGTGGGTTCGACCCCCACCGTCCCCATACAAAACACAAAACTTCAGTACAACCAGAGAGGCAAACTTGAACATCCAAAAGACAATCGAAGAAACCCACGAAGCCAAATTAGTGGTTGAAGTGGACGCGGAAACCATGGAAAAATACAAGCGCCGCGCGGCGCGAAAAATCAGCGAGCGCGGCAAAATCCCCGGTTTCCGCCCCGGTAAAGCGCCTTATCACATGATCGTCCTTAACTATGGCGAACAAGCCGTGCTGGAACAAGCCATTGACTTATTCGTGGACGACGAATACTCCAACATCCTGAAAGAAGCGGAGGTCGAACCGGGCGCTGCAGGCACCCTCGAAGCGATTGATTCCCTCGATCCCGTGCGCCTGACCTTCCGCATCCCCCTCGCCCCGCAGGTGGACCTCGGCGACTATCATTCGGTGCGCATGCCCTACGAGTGGACCGCCCCTGCTCAAGAAGATGTGGATAACGCCCTGAAGGACATCCGCCAAATGTACGCCGTCACCGAAAACGTCGAACGCGAGGCGCAGGATGGCGATTACCTGCTGGTGGATGTCAAATCCGAAACGGTCGAGGTCAACCGCGAGGGCTTTGCCACCATAATCCGCGCCGAAGACCGCGATACAGAATGGCCCTACACCGGGTTTGCCAAAGAATTGATTGGCATGAAGCCCGGCGATACGAAAACCATTCGTCACATCTTCCCCGAAGATTGGGATGTGGAAGAACTGCGCGGCAAGGAAGTCGAAATGCAGGTGACGGTCAAAACTGTCCGTGCGGTGACGCTGCCCGAACTGGACGACGAATTTGCCAAAACCGTTGGCGCTGGCGAGACGCTAGTCGAACTGACCGAAATGGTCAAGAAAGATGTGGAGGCGCGCTCCAAAGCCCAATACGACGATCAATACTTTGTTGACCTGCTCGAGAAAATCAAAGAGGGCGCCACCTTCAAATATCATCAGCACACCCTTGAGCATGAAGCCGAACATGTCCTCCAGGATTTGAGCCGCCGCCTTGCCCAGCAGGGCAGGGACCTGGACACCTATTTCAGGGTCCACAACACCACACGCGAAAAGTTCATGGAAGAAGAAGTCATGCCGGTGGCGAAAAAACGCCTCGAGCGTTCGCTCATCCTCGATGAAATCATCCGCCGTGAAAAACTGGAAGTAACCAACGAGATGCTCGATACCGAGTTCAATAACACGGTAGGAGAATTGATCATGCAGGGGGTGGATGTAAGCAAAATTCGCGGCGGCAAAAAAGGGCAACAGCAATTTGTCGAGGCGGTGGCCATGGAATCGGTCAGCCGCCTGCTAACGCGCCAGGCGCTCGATACCCTCAAATCCATCGCGGTCGGCGAATATAAATCACCGGAGGAGCGCGCTGCAGAACAAGCCGCAAAAGCGGTAGAAAATGCTTCAGCGGAGACGCAGCCCGAAGAGGGCGAGACAGCCGTCCCGACGAATGAAGCGGCCAACGGCGAAGGTTCATCCGAAGCGGAAACGAAGAGTTAACAATTTTCCAACGCGGAGCAGGTATCCTCGTCGCCATTCAAGGAGACAACCATGATTCCCAATTTCAAAAGCGTGACCCCTTACGTGATCGAAACGACCAACTACGGCGAACGATCCATTGATGTTTTTACACGGCTGATCAAGGAACGCATCATCTTCCTCGGCACCGCCATTGATGACCAGGTCGCCAACGTCATTGTGGCTCAGTTGCTGTACCTGAACCACGAAGACCCCGAGAAGGAAATTTACATGTACATCAACTCGCCCGGCGGCCAGATCTACGCGGGGCTGGCGATTTACGACACGATGCAGATGATTTCGAACCCCATCAGCACCGTTGCAGTTGGCGTCACCGCTTCTTTCGGGACCGTGCTGCTTGCCGCCGGCACCAAAGGCAGACGCTACGCCCTGCCCAACGCCACCATCCACATGCACCAGCCGCTGGGCGGCGCGCAGGGGCAGGCAACCGATATCGAAATTCAGGCGAAACAGATTCTGCGCCTGAAGAGCCTGCTGCTGGGCATTCTCGCAAAGCACACCGGTCAACCGCTGGAAGTCATCGAGCGCGACAGCGACCGCGACTATTACCTCGAAGCCAAGCAGGCAGTGGAGTACGGTCTCGTGGATCAGGTGTTGGAAGTTTCGGACAAGATCAAGAGTTAGTTCGAGCCTCGTTATCCTCTTCAAGCCCGCTGAACCTTCGGCGGGCTTTTCTTTGTGCATGATAGTTCGCCGCTGAGACTCAAAGTACACAGAGACGATAAAACATGAAACCCTCTGCGCTCTCCGCGCCTCTGCGGTGAGTTTTTCAGCATAATAAGATAAAATCTTCCCAAAGCCTATGACCATGCTTCCCTCTTCCATCAAAGCCTTGATTCTGGATATGGATGGCGTCCTGTGGAAAGCCGATGCGCCTATCGGTGACCTGCCTCATGTTTTCAAACGCATCCGTGAGCGCGGGCTGAAATTTGTCTTTGCCACCAATAACGGCACGAAAACCCCCGCAGAGTATCAAAAGAAACTAGCAGACCTGGGTGTGCAAGTAGAGGCAGACCAAGTTCTGACTTCCGCCCTGGGGGTGGCACACCTGCTTGCAAAAACCTACCCGCCGGGGACCAAAGTCTTCCTCATCGGCGGCAACGGCGTCCGCATGGCGTTGACCAAAAGGCAATTCGAAGTCCTGCCGCTGGAACGCGCGCAGGAAGCGCAGGTCTTTGTCATGGGCATTGACCTTGACATCAGTTTCCAAAAAGTGGCAGAGGCAACCCTCCTCGTACGCAACGGCATCCCCTTTTACACCACCAACACCGACAAAACTTTCCCAACCCCGCGCGGGGAAATCCCCGGCTCCGGCGCATGGCTATCGGTCATTACCACCGCCACGGGAGTGGAACCTGTGTCGGCGGGCAAGCCCTCCCCTTATCTGATGGAACTTGCCCTCGAACGCCTCGGCACCCGCCGCGAAGAGACACTTGTCGTTGGCGACCGCTTGGAAACCGACATCGCCGCCGGTCAGGCTGTGGATTGTCCCACCGCTCTGGTGTTGAGCGGCGTTTCCACCCGCGAACAAGCGGAAGCATGGCAGCCGAAGATTGATGTGGTTGCACCCAGTTTGAGCGAGTTGATTGGCTAGCGCTGCGCCATCCCTGCTTTTCACTTTCTACCTCACATGCTCCTCTACGACCTCGACCTCCCCTCCCTCACCGCCCTGCTCGAACAATGGGGCGAACCTCCCTACCGCGCCAAACAAATCTGGCAGGGGTTATACGTGCATCTCTACGACTCGCCAGAGCAATTTACCAACCTGCCGCTCACCTTGCGTCAAAAACTGGCAGAAAAGACAGTTTTCAACCCGTTTACAGTAAAGACCTTCCTAGACTCATCCGATGGCTTCACGCGCAAAACCCTCTTCCAACTCTCCGACGGCCACTTGATCGAAGCCGTGCTCATGCGCTACGGTGACCCGGCGGACTATCCCTCCCCCCCACCCCATCTCCCCCTGGAAGACGCGCGCAAGGGTGAGCGCAAAAAACGCCGTACCCTGTGCATCTCCACGCAGGCGGGTTGCGCCATGGGCTGCGTCTTCTGCGCCACCGGGCAAATGGGCTTCAAACGTCACCTCACCAGCGGCGAGATCGTGGCGCAGGTTTTGTATTACGCCCGCATGTTGAAAGCGCGGAACGAATCGGTCTCCAACATCGTCCTGATGGGCATGGGCGAACCCTTTCACAACTACGACAACACCATGGCAGCCATAGACCGCCTCAACGACCCCGAGGGCTTCAACCTCGGCGCCCGCCGCTTCACCATCTCGACCGTGGGCCTGGTGCCGCAAATCCGCCGCTTCGCCGACGAAAAGCGGCAGGTCAACCTAGCCATCTCGCTCCACGCTGCCGATGACGATGAACGCCTCGCCATCATGCCGGTCAACAAACGCTACAAAATAGACGAAGTGCTCGATGCCTGCCGCTACTACATCGCGCAGACCGGGCGGCGCGTCACGTTTGAATGGGCGCTGATCAGCGGCGTCAACGATACGCCCGAAGTGGCGCGCAAACTCGCCGCGCGGCTGCAGGGACTGCTTTGTCACGTCAATGCCATCCCCCTCAACCCCACTGCCGGCTACGGCGGGCGTGCGGCGAGCCGTCAGCGGGCAGAAGCGTTCAAGCAAACGCTGGAACAGGCGGGAATTCCCTGTACGATCCGCATGCGGCGGGGAATAGATATTCAGGCGGGATGTGGTCAACTGGCGGGGTCGGTTGCTGCGGGGTTGTAGAGGGTGCTTTCTTCTTTTGTGTAGTTGTACTTTTTTATGGCTTGTTTTATGATATGTTGGCTACACGCAAAACAAACACGCACCTAGTCCTTCCACATCTCCGCCCAGCATCCAAGCCTCAACCTGAATCAAATATAAGTTCTTCTTGCGGGATGGTTGGGAATACAGTATAGTCAAGCGACTCAACTCACTCTTCATAGACTTCAGAGACAACGCATGAACAGCAAATCGAATTCCTGGCTTCAACGCTCCATTCACCCTGCCCTGCCGGCAATCACCAACGAAATTGCTTTGTTTGCAGGCATTATGCTCCTGGCAATCCTCACGCGCTTTTATGACCTCGGCACGCGCGTCATGAGCCACGATGAAAGCCTGCACACTTACTTCTCATGGCTTCTCTATCGCGGTCAGGGTTACCAGCACACCCCCATGATGCATGGGCCCTTCCAGTTTCACATCATCGCCCTGACCTATTTCCTCTTCGGCGTTTCCGATTTCACAGCCCGCATCCCAGCGGTGCTGTTCAGTATTGCCACAGTCTGGATGGTGTGGTATTGGCAGCGTTATCTCGGCAAATGGGGCGCAATCATCGCCGCGTTTCTTATGGTCATCTCGCCTTACATGCTCTACTATGGGCGTTACGTGCGCAATGAAGCCTATGTTGGGCTTTCGGGCATTCTGCTGTTGTATGCCATCCTGCGCTATATCGAAAGCGGCGAAAAGCGTTATTTGTATTTCGTCACCGCGGCAACCGTCCTGCACTTTACGGCAAAGGAAACCGCTTTCATCTACACCGCACAGGCGCTGATTTTCCTGGGCGTGTATCTCATCGTCCGCGTGACGCGGCGGGCGTGGCCGCGGCGGGAAACGTACAACCTGTTCATCATCCTGCTGGCGGCAGCCGTGCTGGCGGCGGGGATCGGCACCGGGTATGGATACCTGAACCGGCACGGCGGCGCGCTGAGCAGCACCGAAACCGCCGCTCCTGCCAACCCCCTTAACGGACCGGCGCTTCCCTCCGCCCCGGCAACGGCCTCTGTTTCGACCATCCTGTTCATCGCTGCCGCTCTGATCCTGATCGGCGCAGCAGTTACCCTGCTCATCGGCTACGGCTGGGAAAACCTGCTTAACGAACGCTCCTTCGATTTGATTGTGCTGCTGATGAGTTTTGTCCTGCCGATGCTGGTTGCCTTTCCGCTCGAATGGCTGAAAACGCGGCTCAACGTGGTGATCCCCACCAGCGCCGCTTCAGTAGCCGCACTCGACACGCGCTCCATAATCATCATTGGCGTGTTTACGGCGGCCTTTTTTGGCATGGCTATTGCCATCGGTCTGATTTGGAACCTCGAGTGGTGGAAGTACGCGCTCACCTTTTGGATTCCCTTCACCATTCTCTACACCACCGTCTTTACAAATGCTCCTGGCTTTTTCACGGGCTTGCTCGGCTCGCTGGCATACTGGATCGAACAACAGGGCGTGGAACGCGGCAGCCAGCCGGAATATTATTACGTATTGGTACAAATTCCCATGTATGAGTTCCTCACCGCCATCGGCAGTTGGGTGGCAATCGGCTTGGGCATGAAAAAACTCTTTGGGGGGCGTCCAGCCGTCCCTGAGAAAGAAGCGGCGGAGATTCCCGAGGGAATAAATTCTCCTGCTGAAGAAGAGGCCGGAAACGTGAATCTGGCTACGGCAGCAAGTCCCGCCGCACCAGACGAGGTGGACTTCAAACTCTTCTTCAGCCTGCTGGTCTTTTGGGTGGCAACGAGCATCGCGGCGTTTACGATTGCCGGCGAACGCATGCCCTGGCTGACGTATCACATGGCTTGGCCCATGGTGCTGCTGACTGGCTGGGGACTGGGGCAGGTCATCGAGAGCGCCATTGAAAAGATGGAAGGCGGCGCCTGGCGCACAGTGCTTTCGTTGAGCGTGTTTCTTGTATTTTTGGTGGCGGTGTTTCGTGCGGTGCATTCGTGGTATGGAACCACTCCCCCGTTCCAGGGTTCCGAACTGGCACAGTTGGAAGCGACATCTGCCTTTCTCCTGCCGTTGATTGTGGCGGCGGTTAGTGGCGCGCTCCTGGCTTATCTGATGAAGGACGATTTCATCAGCCTGGCCATTGTGGGCTTGAGTGTACTGGCAGGCGTTGCGGCAATTTCATTTATCATCAACGGCGCTTCACTTCTGAACCTGTTTTCGATCCCCGAAGCTGGCAGTCTGCTCATGCCGCAGATTCTCCGCTTCGTCGCAGTGACCGCTGCGCTGACAGCCAGCCTGATTGGCGCAATCTATCTTTCACGCCAGCCCCGCGCCAGCGCGTTTACTGCCTGGGCGACACTGATGTTCTTTGCTTTGCTATCCGTGCAAACCGTGCGGACGGCGTTCCGCGCCGCATATCTCTTTTACGACGACGCCACGGAGTACCTGGTCTATGCTCATGGAGCGACCGGCGTCAAGGATGTGATGGCACAGATAACCGAAATTTCCGAACGCACCGCCGGCGGGTTGAACGCCATCATTGCCTACGATGCCAGCGCACCGGATACGGGAGTCTCCTGGCCCTTCGTCTGGTATCTGCGGGATTTCACCGCCCTGCGCGCCTTCGACCAGCCCACCCGTTCCCTGCGGGAAGCGGCAGCGGTTATCGTTGACCAGAAGAACTTCGATAAGATTTACCCGGCCCTGGGAAACGAATATTACGAATTCAATTACATCCGCATGTGGTGGCCCAATCAGGATTATTTCAACCTCAACCGCGAGCGCGTGCTGAACGCCATCACCAATCCCAACATCCGCGAGGGGATTTTCGAAATCTGGTTCAACCGCGATTACACCCAGTACGCACAAGCCACCGGCAACAGTTTCCTGACCCTCACCACCTGGCAGCCTGCCGATCAAATGAAACTCTTTGTGCGCAAGGAAATTGCCGCCAAAATCTGGAATTACGGAGTGGGCCCTGCCGAAGCAGTGGTGACAGCCGATCCCTACGAGGGCGGCGCCATCATGCTGGCGGCAGAGCAAATTTTCGGCGGAGAGCGTTACCCCGGCGGCTTGAATGCGCCGCGTTCGATTGCGCGAGGGGAAAGTGCCGATTTCTATATCGCCGACTCCCGCAATCACCGCATTTTGCACATCGCATCAGATGGAAGCCTGTTACAGGCATGGGGCACGTTTGGCGATACCGTGACCGGCAACGCCCCCATCGGCACGTTCAACGAACCGTGGGGGGTGGCGGTGGGACCGGACGGTTCGGTTTACGTGACCGATACCTGGAATCACCGCGTACAAAAGTTTACGCGCGATGGGCAGCCGCTGCTGATGTGGGGACAATATGGTCAGCCCACGCCAGATAACCCCGCCTCGCTCAGTTCATTTTGGGGTCCACGGGGGATTGCGGTGGATGCAAACGGGAATGTATTGGTGGCAGATACCGGCAACAAGCGGATCGTTGTCTTTGACAAGGATGGAAACTACCTCACCGAATTCGGGTCGCCGGGTCTCGCTCCGGGCCAATTCGATGAGCCGGTAGGAATTGCCATTGCTCCCAATGGAACAGTATATGTGACGGACACGTGGAATCAACGCGTGCAGGCATTTACTCCATCGGAAGACGGCAAGTTCTATTTCCCCACCCTGCAATGGGATATCAACGGCTGGTTTGGTCAATCGCTGGATAACAAGCCGTTCATTGCTGTGAGTCCAGACGGGCATGTGTTCGTCACCGACCCGGAGGGATATCGCGTTATCGAATTTACGGCGGAAGGTCAATTTGTGCGGACGTGGGGAGACTTTGGAACCGGCCCGGATGAAATTGGGCTGGCGGCAGGCGTGACGGTTGATCAACTTGGCTTCGTTTGGGTCACAGACGCCGGCAACAACCGCATTCTCAAGTATCGTCTTCCCGCCCCGTAACGCCATTTCATTCTCCCATCGCTGTGGTGTTAATTCACCTTACGCGAAACGTCCCGAAGGTTTTGCGAGAAACCAAACCTTCGGGACGTTTCAACGGTGACCCTGAATTCAGGTTAAATATCCACAGCGATGCAGGTCAGGGTCTGTTCGACGCCGGGAATGGGCTGGATGGAAGAAGCAATCAAACTGCCCAAACCGCTGATATCCTGCGCCGTAATCACAGCCACCGCATCATACGGACCGAACGTCATGTGCGCTTCGAGGACATTCTCCAACTTCCGCAACTGACGGACAACATCCTTGACCTCCCCTGCCCGAATTTTGATCAATACATATGCTTTCATGGTGTGAACTCCTTTTCTGGTGTTTTTTAATCGTTTGCCGGGCGCAGGAAAATTGCCCAGTACACAACCGCAACCAACAGCGCCCCGCCGATGATGTTTCCAATAGTTACCGGTAGCAGGTTGTTGACCCAAAATGCCTGCCAGGTCAATTGGTCAAGGTGGGGAACTTTGCCGTCAACCTCCGAGATGAAGAGCGGATCGAAGTATTTGATGAACAGCGCGTAGGGGATAAAATACATATTGGCGATACTATGCTCGAAACCGGCCGCCACAAATGCCGTAATCGGAAAGATGATGGCGGCGATCTTGTCTATGGTGCTGCGGGCGCTGAACGTCAGCCAGACCGCCAGACAAACGAGGGCGTTACACAAAATGCCGAGCGCAACCGCCTGGAGGAATGTAAATTCCACCTTGCTTACACCGATCTTCAATGCCGCAATTCCCACAGAGTTGGCGCCAAAGGTGTACTGCTTCGAGAGGAACATCAGGATAACCGTGCCAATCGCGCCGACAAAATTGCCCAAATACACAACCAGCCAGTTCCACAGCAGGGCGCGTCCCTTTACTTTGCCGTTCGCCCAAGCCATCACAATCAGATTGTTGCCGGTGAACAATTCGGCGCCGCCCACCACGACGAGGATCAGCCCCAGGCAAAAGACCAGCCCTACGAGGAGTCTGTTAAAGCCGTAAGGGAAGCCGGTGGTAAATGCCGCTTCCCCATCCGCCGCAGTGATGGTCACGCTCCCGGCGCTGACTGTGGTGGCAAAAATGGCGCCCAGCGAAATGAACGCTCCCGCCAGCACCGCCAGCATGAACATTTTGAAGAAGGGCATCTCCGCCTTGCGGACACCAAGATATTCCGCCCGGGTTGCCATTTCCTGAGGTAGTAGCGCGTCAATTCGGATTTCGCTCATAAACACCTCTCTATATTGTGAAATTATTCACATAGTATAACAGCAGACACAAGCCTTGCAGGATAAGCAATTGTAATGAGAAGGCTGTGAGTTTCTTCCAGAATCCGTCCATGTTGAAGAGCATTGAACTGCGGCAAATGTTTGCGTAAGCCGGTTGTTATGCCTTCAATTTCCGAATTTCTGCAGGGGTAAGGTTGCGCCAGGCGCCGGGAGGCAGGCTGCCTATTTTGAGGCTGCCAATGGCAACGCGCACCAGGCGCAAAGTGGGCAAGCCAACGGCAGCGGTCATGTGGCGGATCTGGCGCTTTCTCCCCTCGCGGAGTTTGATTTCAAGCCAGGCGGTCGGTCCGTGCGGGGTGACAGGCTTGGGGCGGGGCGGCAGGTTTGGGGTAGGGATGATGCGTACCCTGGCTGGGAGGGTGCGATAGCCGCGGAGTTGAATCCCGTTTTGGAGCAGGGTCAATTTCTCGAGGGTCGGCTCTCCTTCAACCAACACCCAGTAGGTTTTTTCGATATGATGTTTAGGGTTGGTGAGACGCTGGATGAGCAAGCCGTCGTCGGTGAGGAGCAGCAAGCCTTCGCTGTCGCGGTCGAGCCGCCCGGCGGCATAGACATCCGGCACATCTATGTATTGCTTGAGGGTAGGGTGTCCGGTGCCTTCATCGGTAAACTGAGAGAGGACCCCATAGGGTTTGTTGAAGAGGAGACAACGCATGGGAATTGACTGTATAATATGGTAAAAGGCTCTGACTTTCAAGGAGAGAGACCAATGGCAAATGCAAAGTATAAAATCAAGGGGAATAACAAAATCCCAGGGTACGACTCTGAAATCGAAGTTGAAGTTGACGATAAGTATGAGGCATACAGCAAAGAAATCCCAGATCCGACGCCGTATCAGGGTTTTGTGATTACATGGTTCAACAATTTTGGCATACGGGAAAAGACCTCGCGCAAGAATGCAGATGTTACCTATGTTGTCAAACTCAAGAAATTTCCCAAGGGGAAACGTCTCTTTGCGCTCTATGGCGGCAAGGTGCATGAATTGACCACCGAAGACGCCGGCAATGGCAACATCAAATTCACCTTGAACGTCGGCGATCCGCCCATAGGAAGTGGACCTTAGTCTCCCCTTGCAGAAGTTTCAAAAGAACGAGCCGCTTCCCACACGGCGCGCCGCCAGCGGATGTTTTGGATATAGCGCGTGCGTTCCATTTCATCTGAAAATTTGGATGCCTGCTCCTCCAGCAGGCGGGCTGCCTCTTGGAGGATTTGTTCTGCACGGGGGTCGTTGTTACGCTTCAAACAAAGATAGCAGATGTGAAGAATTCGTACAGGCTCTTCAGTGCCTTCGAGGGTATTACCTTCTGCCAGAAATTTCAGGATGACTTCAACACGCTCCACAGCCGCCGGCAGATTGTTCTCTTCCAAATACGAAAGCGCCACGCCTGCAAGCGGCTCCACGGAAAGTCCTTTTTGACCCAGTTCATTGCGAATCTCTATGGAAGCCTGAAAGGCGCTGCGGGCGGCTTCGTAGTTGCCCTGCTGTAAAGAGGCATGTCCCAGGTAGAGCATCGCCCAGGCTTCTGCGGAGCGGTCAGATACTTTCTGCGCCAGTTGTATTGCCGCTTCGGCATGCTGGCAGGCAGACTCGACGTTCTGCTGGATGTCATCCAGCGCGCTGAGGTTGATCAGGGTGTAAATCTCCTGATGCATATTGCCGCTTTCACGAGCCATTGTAAGCCCCTGACGATAATACGACCGCGCCGAGTCAAAATCGCCCTGTATGCCGGCCACAAAGCCGAGGTTTGTGAGGGCAGTGTTGATGATGGACTGATTGCCTGTCGTACGCCCAACGTTCAATGCCTGTTCGTAATATTGCCGCGCAAGGGCATAATTGCCGTTACGGTATCCTTCGAGCATGGATAAATTGATCAAGGCGTGAGCCTCCACATCCAGGCTTTTGATGTCCCGCGCAATTTCCAGGGCGTTGGAAAGGTATTCCTTGGCTGCAGATAAATTCTGTTGTTCTATGGCGACCCACCCCATGATGTTCAGGATGCGGCTTTCCTGGCTGCGATTCTTCACTGCCTGCGCCCGCTCCAAAGCGGATTTTGCAATCTGCATCGCTTCTTTCAGTTTTCCCAAACGCATCAGCGCCGTAACCCCAACGACCTCAGTGTACAGCCCCAGCGCAGAAGCGGCAAGTTCCTGCGGCGCCGATTGAGTGCTTCTGGCGCATTCCACCGCCTGCACATAATTACCGATAAAGTAATAATACGCTGCGCGGAGCATGGTAACTTTGGCGAGGCGGATGTCATCCCGCATCTGTACAGCCAGGTGTTCAAGCGTATTCAAATCCTTCAGTTGCAAATCGCGCTTGCCAAGGCGGGAATATAACTCGACACGTTCTACAATCAAATCAAAACGGGCAGGAAGGTCATTGAAGGGTGTATACGCCAATGCACGGGTATAGTATTGAATTGCCTGCGCATTTTGGTACGAATCGGCAGCCCCCCTGCCCGCCAGCGTGTAATATTTCATGGCTTCCGAGGGCAAATTACCGCGCTCGGCATGATATGCCAGTTCAGGGAAATGCGCAGCGATGTTCTCCGCATGGATCGCCTCCAGCGCGCGCAACGCCGCAGCATGAAGTTCCTGCCGGCGGGCGCGAATCTGCATCGAATACGCCGCATCGCGCAGGAGACCGTGATAAAAAAGATAACGCGATTCCTGCACGGGCAGCCAAATAGCAGCTTTTTCCGCCTCCGCCACCGCCGTGGAGAGATTCCCCTGTTGCGCAAGCATATTTATCAAAACACGAACATCGAATTCGCGCCCCAGAATGGAGGCTGTTTGCACAATATCCCGTATTTCACGCGGAAGTTGGTCGAGGCGCGCCACCAGCAAAGCGCGGATGTCGCCGGGCAGGTCAATGGAACGTTTGTGGCGTACCGGCTGCCAGCCTTCAGCACCCATTTCGAGCAGGGTTTCCTCCTGCATGTAGCGGATGATCTGCTCGGCAAAGTATGGATTTCCCTCAGAGCGGCCCATCACCAGTGAAACCAGCGCAGGGGAAACCGTTCCTCCCAGCAGGATTTCCATGAGATGAACAAGGTCGTCCGCCGAAATTCGATCCAGGCTGATCTCCTCATCCGCCAATTTGCCAATGGCAGAAAGATCAACGCCCTGTTTGCGGTACGATAAAATCACCGCCAACGGATAACTTTTTCTTTCCGTCAACAGCGACCGCTTCAAACGGGAAAGAAATTCCAGCGTATCCTGATCGGCGAAATGCAGGTCATCTACAACGAGGATCATTGGCTGCAACAAACTTTCGGCTTTGAGCAAGGTAATCAGGGCATAAATGGTGTTGTTGTAACGCCCCTCGGCGTCTAACTGGCTGTAAAGAGAGTTTTCTTCGTAAACATCCACCAGGGCAGCGAGGAGGGAGCGCGTCCGCTCGAGTTCATGCACCAGGTTTGGGTCGGGAGATGAAGCGAGCAAGGTCTGTAACCTGGAGTTGAAGGCAAGGCGGCGTTCTTCCGCTGTTTGTTCCTGCAAAATACCGAAGTACTGCAACAGCCATTTGCGCAACGGGTTGAAGGAGTGACGCAGTACCTGATCGGCTGCGCCAATGCCCCACAACACCCTGCGCTGCTCAAACAGTCGGGAGGAGTAAAACTCCTGCAGCAGGCGGCTTTTTCCGATTCCCGCTTCGCCCGCCACCCCTAAAAAACCCGCCACTCTGCCGTCCCACAGCGGCTCGACAAACCGCTGAAGGCGGGTTAATTCTTCATCGCGCCCCACCATTTCCCCCTGATACATGACCTTCATCTCAAGTTTGCGCCGCTGCAGCAAAAAGACCTTTTGCTCTGCCGCAAACCCCTTGAACGATTGCGAACCAAGATATTCAAAATCAAAGCGCTGAGAAACCCGGCGCGCCACACGCTCGTCCACCCACACGGCTCCATCGGGCGCCCCCACCATGAAACGCGAGGCAAGGTTAATGCCCCATCCATAACAGGTGTAATCCTCGCACATTTCACTGCCGAGGTAACCGGCGTGAGCAATGTAATACGTCACCCCGGCAGTGACGGGAAAATCCACCCGCGCTTGCAAATCGAGTACAAAGTTGAGCGCGCGCCCAATATCGTTTTCATATGCCACCGGCGCGCCCCACAGCATGAGCATATTGCATCCTTTATCGCCAAAATCAATCCGCGAAAGCAGCCCGCCATACCGCTCACGCAGGTCAAAAAGCACCTCCGCAAACTCCGCCAGTTTTTCGTCCTTCAAATCGGGCAGGCGCATGAAAAGGTTGACGATCTGACGAAACTCCCCGCGAATGTCATGCACAATGACTTCTTCCGGCACAAACAAACGGGCGACCTCCAAATCCACAGGCGGGAGAGGATACGCCTGCGGCTGAGGAACATCCACACAAAAACCGCTAAAGCGCAGAAAAGAACCGTGAGGCTGAGCGTCAATCAAATCTCCCAGCAAATCCTTCAAAGCCGGGGTGATAAGAATCTCGCGCGCCAAAGCATCATGTTCCGCCGCCGCCGCTTCGTTCACAGCCGAACCGCGAAAATAATACAGCGCCTGTTTGCCGTCACCGGAGCGCAAAATTTGCCAATGCACTATGCCGAGCGCAATACCAATTTTCACCGAAAAAGAAAACAAGCCATATTCTGTGCTGCGGTCCGGGTCTTTCTGGAGCGTTTGCTGCACTTCCCAGGCAGAGGAAAGAGCGCGCAAGGCAGTTTTCCGCTTATCCTCTGCAATGGGATACAACGCCATAATGCCATCCCCTGCAAAACTGACAATGCGCCCACCATACTCAAAGACACTTTTCACCAGCGGGTCGAAAACGCTGTGCATCAATCCTGCCAGCACTTCCGCTCCATGCTGCCCATGTTGCATGAGAATATCCGTCATTTTTGAAAAACCCGATAAATCCAAAAACATTCCCACCGCCGGAAACTCCCCTTGATACTTCCCAGCCCGAAAATTCTCTACAATCAATTCAGGAACAACGCGATGCATGAACCGATTGTAGCATGTATAATGCCAGCATGAAACCTGCCGGCTATGAAATTCGAATTTGCGAGATTTGTGGACTGCGCTACCCACTGACCGAGGGAAATGCGTTTGGCGTGCGCTGCCCGGCCTGCATGGGAGAAACCCGCATCATTCTCCGCCGACAACTGATTCGCGAAACCGAACCTCCCCTCCCCGATTCCCTTTCTGCTACCCGCCGCCGGCGAAAAGCCGCCGCCCGCGCCGTACTGCTCGATAACATCCGTTCGGCATGGAATGTCGGCTCGATTTTTCGCTCAGCGGAGGGATTCGGGTTCGGTCACGCCTATTGCTGCGGCATCACGCCCACGCCGGAGAACGAAGCGGTGACCAAAACCTCGCTCGGCGCGGAAGAGTGGGTCACCTGGTCCTATCACAAAGACGCGGTCAAACTCGTCAAAGGCTTGAAACGCGAGGGATGGAAAGTGTATGCCCTGGAGGAAGTCCCGCGGGCAATTCCCCTCAAAAAGAAAAAAAGCACGGGCAGCACCGTGCTGATTGTAGGCAATGAAGTGACCGGCGTGGACCCCGAACTGCTCGATTTGTGCGATGCGGTGTACTACATCCCTATGCGCGGGGCAAAAAAGTCGTTCAACGCCGCGATTGCCTTTGGGATTGCGGCTTTTGCACTGGGGTGAAGCCCCAAGCCTACCCCTTCGCAAGCGCCTCAATTTTTTCACGAATTTCGTTGAGCAGCGTCTGAATTTCATCCCTCTCGCGCAGAGCAGTCTGCATGGAAGCTTTGAACGCCTGCCTTTGGGTCTCATCCAGGGTTTCAAAGAGGTGCTGGTCGCGTGCAATTTGCGTATTTTTGTGGCGCAGTTTTGCCTCCAGCCGTTTTTTATATCCCTCGTAAAACTGAAGTTCATCCAGCGGCTTGGTTTCCTGGGCTCCACCTGTCAGCAGGCTTTCAATCTCAGGGAAGAAGCGTTCCATATCCACCGGCTTTTCGATGAAGCGGGTGACGCCAATGGTATGAGCGAACTCCTTATCCTCCGGCGCGACATACGTGGCGGAAAGAAAAATAACCGGAATGTCGCGCGTAGCAGGGTCCAGCCGCAGGCGGTGAACAAGGCTGAACCCGTCCATCTTCGGCATCAGAATATCGGTAATAATCAGCGCCGGGCGTTCTTTTTGGATGAGTTCGAGCGCTTCTACGCCGTTGGTGGCGGTTTCAACGCGGTAACCTTTGAATTTCAGCGTGGCCACCAGCAGAGTGAGAATATCTGGAACGTCTTCAACGACCAGCAGATAACCTTTTTGAGCAGGGGGAGTAGTCATGGTTGAATTTTAACCGCTTTCAGGCGGTTTCGTAAAAGAAGACAGAAGTACTACCGCAAAATTCGTATTCCTGTGGAGATTTTGGTGATTTCCTTATCCGCCAGCCTGCAAAAGTGTTATGATAGCGGTCATTCCACCAGAGAGAGGAGTATCAGCATGGCTATCAAATTAATTGTTCCGGTCAACGGACCCATTACCCAACTGTTCGGTGAGAACCCCGATATTTACAAAAAATGGGGCTTCCCTGGCCACAATGGGATTGACTATGGCATCCCCAACGGCACCCCCGTCAACAGCGCGGCAGCGGGAATGGTCAATCAGGTTTCTTTTGAAAACGGCGGATACGGCAACTACGTCAAAATTGCCCATCAGGACGGCTCGAAAACGTTTTACACCTACTATGCTCATCTCGCCAGTGCAACGGTTTCGCCGGGGCAGAAGGTCAAGGCTGGGCAGGTGCTTGGATATAGCAACAATACCGGCGCCAGCACGGGACCTCACCTGCATTTTGGGTTGAAGATTGACGGCGAAAACCCCGCCTACAAGGGCTACGTGGACCCGATGCCTTATTTCACCAGCGGCGGAACAACTGAACCAACGCCTGCTGCAGGGACAGAACAGGGCACATTTATCTCCCTGCCCGACCTTAAGTTCGAAGTCACTTACGAAACGCTCAACGTCCGTAACGGGCCGGGTGTCGAATATTCGATTGTCGGTCAGATCGCCAAAGGCGCAACATTTACAAGCAAGAAGTTGAGTTCCCGCAGCGTTTGGGTGGAGGTGGAACCGGGCAAATGGTGCGCTCTGCAATTCGAAGGCACAACCTATCTGAAAATCATCAAATGAAGCCGCTGTCCCGAAGGTTTTTCCCTTCGGGACATTTTTTGTAACCGCCTGCCCAGGTTCAAACTTTCGTGTTGAGCAGCGCGCGGGCCGCCAATTGAATCGGATGAAGGACAGTCTTCCCCGTCCTCTGCTGAATCTGCAAGCGGCAGGCAGCGCCGCTCGCACAGACTGGAGCAGTTTCGGTATCAGCGTTCAGAAGAGGGAATAATTTTAACTCCCCCACCTTCATCGAAAGTTCGTAATGTTCGGCTTCGTACCCGAACGTGCCCGCCATGCCGCAGCAGCCGGTGTCCAAAACTGCCACATCATAACCGCACAGGCGGAGCATCTCCAGGGTGGCGCTCGTCCCGCCAGGCAGACCGTCATCCGCCGGTCCTTGCGCCCGCTGATGACAATGCGGCTGGAATTTGGCCTTGAGCATGGGAGCGTCTGTTTTATTGTGATGAGAGGCAGGGTTGATGTCTTTGTTTATATTGGCTACACGCAAAGCGCGAAAGCCGTCGGAGCGAATCAGAAATTCGTCCAGCAGCCAGGCTCGGGCGGAGCGTGAAGCGATTTCGTCTCGACGTTCAGGTAACAGATCAAAGTAGTCGTTCTTCAAGCAGTAGATTTCCGGAGGCTCGATTCCCACAATCGCCGCTTCTCTCGCCGGATCCAGCCGAGCCAGCGCATCTAACACTCGCCCCGCCTGCCGTTTCGCCGCATCCACAAAACCTTTCGATAGCAGCGCCGCCCCAGCCCCCACCAGCGGCAGGATTTGAACATCGCAGCCGCACGCCGCCAGCACATCCAGCGCCGCCTGCTCGACCTCAGGTTCCACATAACGCCCAAACGGGTCGGACAAAAAGATGACCTTTTCTCCGCCCTGCCAAGCCGCGGCGGGGATGTGCGCTCTTCGCCTGGAAAACTTCGGGAACGGACGCTCGGCAGCGATACCCAATAGGACGGCGATGGCTTTTCTGAAAAGCGGCACACCGGTCACGGCGTTGGTGAGCGGCGCAATGGAAGAAGCTAGCCTCGCCGTCACATCGAAATACCCAAAGAGATAATCGCGCAGGGGGCGGCGGTGCGATTTGTAATACTCATGCTCGAACTCATATTTCAACTTCGCCATATCCACGCCGCTCGGACATTCGGCTTTACATCCTTTGCAGGCAAGGCAAAGATCGAGGGCGGAAAAAACGGCGCTTTCGATTTCAGGGTGATGGGGGCTGACAGCCAGCGGATGAGAAATGAATGCCCGCAAAAGGTTTGCACGCCCGCGCGTGGAATGTTGCTCCTCCCTCGTCGCCTGAAACGACGGGCACATCACGCCTGTAGTTTTCCTGCACACACCCTGACCGTTGCACTGCTCAATAGCGCCCGCCAAGCCGCGCTCATGCTCAAAGTGCAGCGCCGCGCTCCACGCCTGCGCCCGATACGTTTCCCCAAACCGCAAATGAGTATCCAGCGGCGGCGCACCGAAGAGTTTGCCGGGGTTGAGCAGATTCTCAGGGTCTGCGGCGCGTTTCAACAGGCGCATGGCATCAGTGACCTCTTTGCCATAGGTGCCTTCGATCCATTCTCCGGAGACAATGCCGTCGCCGTGTTCGCTGCTCATCGAACCGCCCAGCCGCTTTGTCAGCGCAAAGACCTGCGTGCTGATATTTCTCAAAGCCCGCACGCCTTCCCCTGTTTGCAAATTCAACACCGGCCGAATGTGCAAACATCCCGCCGAGGCATGGGCATAGATTCCGCCTTCCGTACCGTGCGCTGTCATAATGCGCTCCACCTCGCGCACGAACTCCCCCAGGTGTTCCACAGGGATAGCGCAGTCTTCGATGAAAGCAACAGGGCGCGCCGCCTGTGGACGGGAATCCAAAATGCCCAACCCCACCTTGCGGACATTCCACACGCGCGCCTGCTCCTCACGAGATTCGGCGACCTTCAGCAATCCCCCGTCCCCGTGCAGTCTGCGAACCGCTTCTTTCAGGACCTCGAGCCGGTCTCCGCTCAATTCAACGACCAGCACCGCCGGCGGGTCTCCCGCCACCCACCCCATCTGACGCGCATACGCAGGGACGCTGCGCGCCAGCCGCAAAATCATCTGCGGAATCAATTCGATGGCGCTGGGTTTGAACTCCAGCAGGCGCGGCACGTCGTCGCAGGCTTCGGCAATTCCCGCATAGGAAAGCACGCCCAGAATGGTATGTTTGGGTTTCGGCACAAGGTTAACCGTGGCGCGGCGCATCACAGCCAGCGTGCCTTCGGAGCCAGCCAGCAAGGGAGCCAGGCTAAAGGTTGAAGGCTGCAAGTTTGCGGGGTATGAAGTGCCCGTCCACAGCGGCGGCGCCGAGGGACTCCAGGGGAGCAGATAATTCAGGCGGTAACCGGCCGAGTTGCGCCAGGTTTTGGGGAAGTTCTCTTTGATGGCTTGGGCATATTTCTCGCGAATAAGCGAAACCGCCGCGAGGATTTGCGCCTGACGGGAGGACTTCGCCGCCGGTTCAAGATTCGCCGCCGCGTGAGTTATCTCGCCCCACACTGCCAGCGACCCATCGCTCAAAATCACCTCCGCCGAGAGGAGATGGTCTGCGCTCATGCCGTAGAGGATGGAGTGCGCGCCGGTGGCGTTGTTGCCGATCACACCGCCCATTGTGGCGCGCTCGGCAGAAGCAGGGTCGGGACCAAAGGTAAGGTTGAAGCGGGCGGCGGCGGCATTGAGGTCCGCGAGAACGACGCCCGGTTCGACAGTAGCGGTTCGAGCCTCGGGATTGATGTCGAGGATGGAATCCAGCCAGCGGGAGCAATCCAGAATCAGGGCGTGTCCAATTGCCTGCCCGCCCAGCGAGGAACCCGACCCGCGTGGCAGAATCGGCACTTTGTGTTTGGCGGCAAGTTCGACAGCGGCATGAAGGTCATCCTGTGTTTTGGGAATGGCAACCCCCAGCGGCTCAATCTGGTACATCGAAGCGTCGGTGCTGTAGAGGATGCGGGAGGCATCATCCAGACGAATGTCTCCCAGAAAGTGTTTGCGGAGTTCGTGAATGAAATCGGGAGAAAGGGACATGGACTGATTTTACCCCCAGCGTAAGATCAGGAGCGTCCTGCAGGCTCGTTCTACAACCCAGCCGGCAGGACGCAGCATTCACGCCAATTCAATCGTTTGCGGTTTGACTTTTGGCACGCGGCGGATTTCTCCACGCGCTTCCAGGTCGAGTTTGACGGTGACGAAGTACCAGGGAATGGAACCTTCGAAAGCGCCTTTGAGTTTCTCCTCAACCGCCATGTTCAACTTCATAAAAGTCATGGGACCGCGCGTTTTCAAAACACTCAGGATCGTTTCCCGCATCAGATCGTATTTCGATTTTTCGATGACGACGCCCTGCTTGAGCGGATCGGGATGAACGGCAAGGAAAGTGGCAGACATATACCGCCGCCTTACTTGTTGAAACTTGGATTCATGCTGGTATAAAGCGCCAGCACGTTGCCCGTTGGGTCCTGAAAAATGCCAAACCAGCCTGTTTGCGGGATTTCTGTTTTGGGGTGAAGCACCTTGCCGCCAAGTTTTTCCACCTTTTTCAAATCGGCTTCGATATCGTCGCTGTCAATGTAAACCAGCACCCGCCCGGCGGGAGAATCCTCGGAGACCTGAGGAAAACCGCCGCCTGAGCCGCTTCCATCTTCCCACATGGTGTAGTTCATCTCCGGCACGTGCTGAATCTTCCAGCCGAACAGCTCCTGATAGAACCTGCCCGCTGCCTCCACGTCAACCGCGGGGATTTCCACATGGACGACATTACGCTTGGACATTGCATACTCCTTTTGGCAAAATCGGATAACGATGCATACATTTTAGAACATTAGTTCTAAAATTTCAAGCGCCAGATATGGGCAATTTGCTGAAGGCGGCAGAAAATACAGGGGGGAACGAACGGCTATTCGTATTTGAGCGCCAGCACAGGGATCATGGTCGCTGCGCGCAGGGCGGGATACAAGCCGGAGATCATCCCAATCAGCGTTGAAAACAGCAGCGCAAAGAGCGGGAGCCACAAAGGCGTGTACACCGCCACGCTCGGCGGAATCCCCCCTTGCTGCCCGGCCTGATTGGCGAGATAGACTACCGCAACGACATTGATTGCCTGTCCTGCCAGCCAACCAATGATCACGCCGCCCAGCCCGCCGAGAAACCCGATGCCGGATGCCTCCCCCAGGAAAATCGCCAACACATCGCGGTTGGTAGCGCCCACCGCTTTCATCAAGCCGATTTCGCGCGTGCGCTCCAAAATGGACATTGCCATCGTGTTCGCAATGCCAATGGCGGCAACCAGCAGGGCAATGGCGCCCACTCCGCCAAAGATAATTTGCAGGATGAGGTAGAAGTTATTGATACCCTGCACAAACGACTGTGGCGTGTAGGCTTGAAAACCCATTTCTGTAATCTGGTCGGCGATGGCGAGCACATTATTGACATCGCTGACTTTGACGATGACCTGGCTGTAGCCTTCTTTGTTGTAGTTGATGCGGCGATTCTGCGACCATTCATTGAGCGCTTTGACCTGTTCGAGCGGCATGTAAATCGTCCAGTCCGATTCGCCGCGCGTCTCTTTCAGCACGCCGGCCACCCGCAGGCTTAAGTTCTTGCGCGTTTCGTTTCCCTGCGCATCCCACTTCGAAACAATGAATTGAACTTGCTGGTCGTACAGATCCGGCGGCGGGGGCGGTTCCTGCCCGGGGCGCAGGTGCGGATCGTAGAAATTATTCGCCACCATCGGTCCCACCACGATAACCGAACGTCCCAACGCCGTATCGCCCTGCACCGTTTCCAGTCCCAGTTTGGCAAGGTCGTCCACGTCCACGCCGATGATGTTTGCCCAGCCTTCCATCTTTCTGAAGCGAAGCATCCCGCCAGACCACAAGAATTCGCGCGCGCTCACCCATTCCACGCCGGGGATTGCCCGCAACTCCTCCAACGCCTGATTGGTAAGCAGTTTGGTTTGAGACGCGCCGCCACCGCCGCCTGGTCCAACCGCGACCGCTCCCTCCTCATACGAAGGCATGACCTGAATCTGCGTCAGATCGCCGATGCCGTACAACTGCTCATTGGCGTTTCTTTGCAGACCAATCGCCAGCGAAACCAAAATCACAACCGCCGCCGTTCCGATGACCACGCCGATGGCGGTCAACGCCACCCGCGCCTTGCGGCGGCTGAGATTGCCAAAGATCAGACGGAGCAGATCAAAGAAGCGCACGATTACCCCTTGCCCGGCGCAGGCAGAACAGGCGCAGGCACCGGCTCGACCGGTGTTTCCACTTCCCCACCGCCGCCGGGCTGCCACACGGGCCAGGCGCTATCCAACCCCAATAATCCCTTGATAAAGCGGAAGATTTTGTGCAATGTGGTCTCTTCTTCCACAACCACCTCACCGCCGCCATCCATACCATTGCCGCCCGTCGAGGGATCGAGCGACGGGTCAACAACTTGTTCCATTACTTCCACTTCGAGCGTTTTCTCCAGCGTGCGCGGCTGATTGAAATCATCCACATAATCAATCGTCACGTTCAAGGTCAGGGTGCCGGGCTGATCGGGGGTGAACATGGCATCGAGGGTAAAGAAGCCGCCCGCATCTAACGGTCCCACAAGGCTGGTGCCGTTTTCGATGAACCCGCCCTCCGTCGTCACCCGTACATCGCCCAAGACGGCAAAGCGTTTGCCGATATTGACGATTTGAATCGGCAGCATCCCCGGCTGCCCGGCAAAGAACGGGTCGGGCGGGCGGTAAAAACTCACATTGACGTTGGGCAGGCTGTACACCAGCAGCGTAATAACCTGTTCATCCGAAATGACTTCGTTCTTATCGTTCAAATACGAAAAGGTGACCCGCAGCGGATACGCCCCCGGGTTGGTAGAAACATTCACCACCAAATTCTGCACAGCCTGAATCTTTTCTCCGGCCTTGAGGTCGCCCAGCGACTGAACGTTGGAAGCGCTCACCGGCGCAAAATTCGAGAAGTCGCCGCTGCCGCCCGAAATGCCGCCGGGCACAGCAGTTCCACCCCCGCCGCCGCTCGAGCCGCCGCCCACAATCATGGTGATGCGCTGGGCATTGGCATTCCCCACATTTTGGACGGTCATATTCAGCGCAAACTGCTCGCCCGGTTGCAGCGGGTCCACACTGGACGAGTAGCCTGTGATCACCAACTGGGAACTTTTCACACCCGTAGGCGTAGCGGTTGGCGCAACCGAGCCGCCTCCGCTGGAGACCGTTCCGCCGCTGACGGGAAGCGAAAGGGTGAACTTATCGGTGTAACTCGTGCCATTCGAGTCGTAGTAGGTGAGGGTCATATCCGCGACGAGGACACTTCGCCCGCTAATCTGGGCGGAGACGTAAAAGGTCTGGCTCACTTCTACTTCCTGGTCGTAAGCCACGGTTCCAATCACGGCAATACCGCCGGTTTTGGTGGCAAGCAGGTCAGAGGAAGTAAAAACGGCTTGCGTGTTGTAGGCAGTGGATTGGCCTACATTTTCCATGACGACCTTCAGCGTTACATCGCCGCCGGTTCGGATATTTCCCGTTAGTTTGGAGGTGTACACCGCGAACTGGGGGCGGGCAAAGGGGAGCGGGGCTGTAGGCGTGGGGGCAAGAACGGTCAACACCGCAAAACCGTTGGCAGGCGAACCGCCAACGTTGACGGTAATGGTGTAAGAGCCAGCCGCCAACCCTACAGGCACCAGCGCCTGCAGCGTGTTGGCATCTACGAAAGTAGTGCTTAACGGAGAACCATCCAAAAGCGCCACAGCGGTGGCATCGAAGCCGGCGCCGCTCACCGTGATCGTGTTGTTCACATTATTGACAATGGTGGCAGGGGAAATCGAGAACAAATCGGCGGCATAGGCCGGGCTGGGTAGCCCTGCCATCATCAAAGCAGCGAGCAGAGCAAGCGAAAGGATGCGAAAAAAGGCACGTTTCATGATTTATCCCAATCAACGATTTTAGTTACGAATGCGAAGCGACTTCCATCACGACGGCTTGATACTCCGCTTCGCTGACCACCCGCCCATCGAGCAGATAGATTTGACGGGTAGCGTAGCGCATCATACGCGCATCGTGGGTGACCACCAGCACAGTCCGCCCGGAGCGGTGCAGCTCGGAGAGCAATTGCATAATCGCAGCCCCGCTGGCGGTATCGAGGTTGCCGGTCGGTTCATCGGCGAGGATCAGTTTTGGGTCGTTGACCAGCGCCCGGGCAATGGCGACGCGCTGCTGCTGTCCGCCGGAGAGTTCGGTGGGGCGGTGAAAGGTTCGGTCGCCGAGGCCAACCTGTTTCAGCAGGAAGTCCGCCTGCGCCTCGCGCTTGTGAGGGCTAATGCCTGCAAACTGCATCGGAAACGCGACGTTTTGCAGAGCGGTCATGCTGGGGATGAGGTTGAAGGATTGAAAGACAAAGCCAATGGTCCGCCGGCGGAAGAGCGCCAGAGAGTTCTCGTCCGCATCGTTCAGAGATTGACCGTCCACCCAAATTTCGCCGGCGGTGGCGCGGTCCAAACCGCCGAGCAGGTAAAGCAAAGTGCTCTTACCCGAACCGGAAGGACCCATCACCACAGTGAAAGAATGCGGTTCGATTTCCAACTCCACGCCGTCCAGCGCGCGGACTGTGGCGCCGCCCAACTGATAGTATTTCTTCAAACCGCTTACACGGATAAAGGCGCTGCTCATCACAAACTCAACACCGCGCGGTTTAGAAGAACGGTCTTTGAATGGCGGCGCCGCCGAGACGGGAAACCAGCACCGCCAACCCTGCCTGCGCCAAAAGCACAAGCGCCATGACGATGAAGGCATTGGCAACCGACTTGCCGCGCGGCAGATTATCTACCACCGCAAAACCAAGAATCAACAGGACAAAACTCCAAACGAGAAACAAATCGGTGCGCGCCAGCAGATGATAGAGCAGACTGCCGCCGGAGGCAAAGCCCGAAAGGCTGGGGCTGGTGATGGTGTGCTGAGCAAGGAGCATGTAAGCGGCACGCAGCAGGTCGCGCAGAGCAAAGGGCAGGCTTGCCCAACCGACCACATTCAACGCGCTCTGCATGGAGCCGCGCCCGCCAAACAATGTGGAACCCAGATGGAGCAAAGCCGCAAAAACAAGCCACCCCAGCCACACCCCGCCGAGCGCGCCAACCAGCGGCATGACATACATATACACCGGTCCCTGCTGGGCTTGCTGCGCCTGCATATAACTGTTTTGCATCTCCGGCGTCCACCACTGCCAATCGGGAGGAAGTTCGATTTCTCCCATCATGGCGGCGCGGCTGCGCAGATACCCCCGCACGAGGACCACCAGCGCGGCGGTAAGGGTCAGGATCATCATTGGGGTGGACCAGGCGGCTCTGGATTCGGATGCCATCTCAGCAAACGCTGCGCGCGGGCCGAACAACACCGCAAACACGCGCGGCAAGTCAAAACGACGAACGGGAGAGGAAGAAGGAGTTGTCATAGGGATTAGAAAAATTGTAGCATGCTTTTGGCTGGAACAGTACGACGCGGCAGGGGGTATTTCCCTCGCTTCAAAATTTAACGAAAAAGCGGCTGGGAAAGTTCCCAGCCGCTGACGTTAGATTCCGTCGAACAGGTCGCGCCGTTTACGAAAATTCCCGTTGACCGGCGGATAGGCGCGCATGTAATCCTCACGCTCGCCAAAGACGCGGGTAATGAACCCCATCAGCCCGCGCCGCATCTGAATGCCACCCTGAGAGGCATGCTGCTCCCCCGCCTTGCGCTTGATTTCAACCACCGGGCGAATATCTACACTGACATGCACGGGAAAATCCACGATGAGTTCCGTCAGGTCAATATCGCCGTTGCGTCCCCACTTGCGCGGGTCCTTCCCCAAAAGAGGCATCACGCGCGTCATCCATTTGAGAAACCAGCGCGGAAAGACGTGATAATACAGCGCGCGAGGCTTGAACGGCGCGCCAGCCTCAGGATAAAAAGAAGCGTCGTCCGCCTTTTCAAAAGCGAGGGTCGTCGCCCGCTGAATGTGAATGTGATCGGGGTGTTTATATCCGCCAATCGGGTCAAAGGTCAACACAATATCGGGCTTGAGTTCCCGAATGTACCGCACCACCCGTCCCGCTACTTCCTCGATGGGATGATTGATTTGCGCATCAGGATGATGATTCGCCTCCATACCGGGCATCCCCGAATCGCGGTAACCCAAAAAGAAGACCCCCTTCAACCCCAGCACCTTCGCCGCCCGCTGCAATTCGTCCGTGCGCAGTTCGGCAGTATCTTTATATCCTTTGAGATGTTCCTCATCCGCCGACCCTGCTTCGCCGCGCGTGGCACAGACATAGTACACATCCACGCCTTTGCGGGCATATAGGGCCAACGTCCCGCCCATACCAAACGATTCATCATCGGGGTGGGCAAGCACAGCAAGAATGGCTTTGGTCATATTTCCTCGTATAATAGGCTGACTTATTGATCCCCGAAGAAACACAAAATCTCTTCGGCAATCTCAAGGTATAGAGACGCCTCATGAATATCGGAATTTACATCTACGATCAGGCAGAAGTGCTGGATTTTGCCGGCCCTTTCGAAGTTTTCACCACCGCCAGCCGCGTCCATGCCAGGCAAAACCCCGCCGCATCGCTCTTCGACGTGTACCTGATTGCCGAACGAGAAGGTTTCATCTCCGCCCGCGCTGCTTTCCAGGTTCAGCCGCATTATACAATCCAACGCCACCCCGCGCTGGATGTGTTAATCATCCCCGGTGGAATCCACAATGCCGAACTGGACAAACCCGCCGTCGTCGAATGGATACAGCGCACAGCCCAAAACACCTCCCTCACCGCTTCCGTTTGCACAGGTGCATTCCTGCTTGCCAAAGCCGGCCTCCTGCAGGGCAAAGCCTGCACCACCCACTGGGAAGACATCCCCGACCTGCACGCCATGTTCCCCGCTCTTGAAGTCAAAGAAGACCTGCCCTGGGTGGACAACGGAAACATCGTCACCTCAGCGGGCATCTCGGCAGGCATCGAAATGGCGCTGCACCTGGTTGCCAAACTGGCAGGCGGCGAACTCGCCCTGCGAACCGCCCGCCAAATGCAATACACCTGGAACAGCCAACACCTCTCCAAGGAGACCCAATGAAATTCGAAACCCTCGCCATTCACGCCGGCCAGGAACCAGACCCCAGCAACGGCGCCGTTATGACGCCCGTCTATTTCACCTCCACCTACAAACAAGACGGCGTGGGCAAACCCCGTCAGGGATACGAATACTCGCGCACCAAAAACCCAACCCGTTCCGCCCTTGAAAACTGTCTTGCCGCTCTCGAAGGCGGAACTTTCGGCTTGGCGTTCGCCTCCGGCCTTGCCGCCACCGATACCGTTCTGCGCCTGCTGGATTCAGACGCGGATGTCCTGGCGGGCAATGACGTGTACGGCGGCACCTTCCGCCTCTTCGATAAAGTCCTGCGCCGCTTCAACCTCAACTTTACCTTTGCCGACACCACCGATCCTGAATCCGTCGCCGACGCCCTTACCCCCAAAACACGCCTCGTCTGGCTGGAGACCCCTACCAACCCCCTGCTCCGCATCACCGACCTGCGCGCCGTCGCCGAAATCGTCCACGCTCACCCGAACAGACCGCTGCTCGTGGTGGACAACACCTTCGCAACCCCCTACCTCCAGCGCCCCCTCGAACTCGGCGCCGATATTGTCGTTCACTCCATGACCAAATACCTGGGCGGTCACTCCGATGTGGTCGGCGGCGCAGTGATCGTCAAAGACAGGGAACTTGCCGAGCGGCTCTACTTCCTGCAAAATGCCGTCGGCGCCGTGCTGGGACCGATGGACTCCTTCCTTGTGCTGCGAGGCATCAAAACCCTTCCCATCCGCATGGAGCGGCACTTCGAAAACGCCCTGGCAATTGCCGAATTTCTCGCGGCACACCCCCGCGTGGAAAAACTCATCTATCCCTTCCATGAAAGTCATCCGCAGCATCACACTGCGCGGCGGCAAATGAAAAACGGCGGCGGGATGATTTCCTTCCTGGTCAAAGGCGGGCGCGAAGCCGCCATCCGCGTGGTGGAGGCGGCGAAACTTTTCACCCTGGCAGAATCGCTGGGGGGTGTCGAATCTCTCATCGAAGTTCCCGCCGCGATGACCCATCTCTCCGTTGCCGGTTCGCAGTTAGATGTGGACCCCGCGCTCGTTCGTCTCTCCGTCGGCATCGAAAACAAAGACGACCTAATCGAAGACCTGCGTCAGGCGCTGGAGCATGCCTGAGAGAGTGTTTGATGCCTTTTGGGAGCCGCCTGCCCTATCTCCCGAAAACAAAAGAGCGGGCATTGGCGCCCGCTCTTTGTATTACTTCGCATGGATTGCCACCAGCGTCACATCATCATCCTGTGGAGCGCCGCTCTGAAAATTCATCAACGCTTCGAACAATTGATCGCAGCCTGCCTGGGCAGTATCGCCTTTGAGGGTCGAAAGCGTATGTTTGATGCGCTCCAACCCAAACGGTTCGCCTTTTGGGTTGCGGCAATCGGTCATCCCATCGGTAAACATCAACAAACACGATCCCTTCGGCAAGAGCAGGCTGTTCTCATCCAGCACAATTTGCTCCCACAACCCAAGCGCCATGCCCGGTTGATACAGCAGGCGGCGCACTTCTCCATTCGGCTCTAACAAAAGCGGCGGCTCATGCCCGGCGCGCGCATAACGAAACTCACCGGAAGCCGTATCAAGAACGCCAAACAACGCCGTCACAAACTGCGTGGATTTCTCGAAGCGGGTGATATGTTCATTCACCATCTGCAAGACTTCTCCCGGCGTAAGGCTTGCATCCGCTTCGGCAATGATCAGAGCGTGAACACGCGCCATGAAAATGGCAGAAGGCACACCCTTATCCGCCACATCGCCGATCAACACTCCGACTTTTCCTTCGCCCAACTCAAACACATCATAAAAATCGCCCCCCACCTGGCGCGCAGGCAGGATTCTGCCTCCAAAATCGAACCGTTCTGTACCGGGCAGCGTCTCCGGCAGGATGGAGCGCTGAATGCTTGCCGCCACTTGCAGTTCTTTTTCCATGCGTTCCTTTTCAATCAACTGCGCCTGTGCGGCTTTCAACTCGTCATATGCCCTTTGCAACTGGCGGTTCTTCTCGGTCAAATCTCGGAACGTAGCAACATTGGTGTTATCCAACCGCTGGCTAAGCACCCGCACCATCGCATTCGCCAGGTAGGGATGCCGCTTGAGCAGGTCCTTGAATTGTGTGCGGCTCATGCTAAGCAAAACCGCATCCCCCCGCGCGCGGGCGCTCGCCGTGCGGTGACCGCCCGGCTGGATCAGGCTCATCTCACCCAGATACTCCCCCTCATGCAGCAAATTGAGAATCAACTCATTATCTGTGCCGGGCGCCATCAAAATTTCCAGTTCGCCTTTCACCACAATATACAGATGCTCCCCAGGATCGCCCTCACTGAAAAGAATTTCCCCCGAACGCAGGTTCACCACTTCCAATTCCTGCATCAGCCGGTCCAATTCGGCAGGCGGAAGATCGGCAAAAAAGGGAATTTGCGCCAGCAGGTTAATCATCTTGGCTCCTAAAACTCAACCACTTCCCTCCCCGCCAGTTTCTCCTGAATGCGCGCCACGACCGTTTCCAAATGCTTTTGCTGATGGACAAAATCCAGGTCGTCGGTTTGGATGGTCAACACCGGGCAAAGGTCGAAAGCGTTCAACCACTCGTCATAAAAAGAATCGAGCAGCGAGAGATACTCCGGGGTAATCCCGGTTTCGATGTTGCGCGCGCGGCGGCGGATGCGCTGCATCAACACATTCACCGGCGCCTTGAGGTAAATCAGCAGGTTTGGGCGCGGCAGTCCCTGCACCACAATTTCGAACAGGCGCCGGTAGGCAAGATAGTCCCGCTCCGCCAAATCGCCCATATGATGCAAAGCGCGTGCAAAAATATAAAAATCCTCAAAGATGCTGCGGTCAAGAATCGCCGAACGCGGGTCACGCACTGCTTCCAAATACTGCTCGGCGCGGTGCCCCAAAAAGAAAATCTGCAAATGAAACGCCCATGCGCGCATATCGCTGTAAAAATCCGCCAGATAGGGGTTATCCGCCACCGACTCATACCCCGTCCACCACCCCAGCCGGGCACCGATGCGCTCGGTCAGCGAAGTCTTCCCTACACCGATGTTGCCTGCCACAACCACCAGATACTTGGACATGCCAGCCTCGCAAAATGGGATGCGCCAAGTATAGCCGATTTACCGGTTTTTACCGAAGATTAGGTATAATGTGCCGCCAAGGAGATTTGCATGACAACATCGTTCAAAATCAAAGACCTCTCTGGCTGGACCATGTTCATCTTCGGCGCCCTTGCGCTTCTTCTCGGACTTTTGGGTTTGCTCCGTCCCGAAATCCTTTTATCCATCCTCGGCTTCGAAGTGCTGGAGCGCGCCTCCCGCGCCTCTGGAGATTACACTCTGGTCTTCATGACCGCCTCCTCCATGGCTTCCTTCAACATGGGCGTGTATTACATCTTCGCTTCTTTGCATGACCTCAAACCCTTCTACAAATGGACCGTGCCGTTCCGCACCCTGACCTTCCTCGTCTTCACCGCCGTCAGCCTGAGTGGGCTTGCCCCGCTGCGCTTCCTGGGCGTGGGGCTGTGGGAACTTGCCGGCGCAATCGCCACCGGGCTGGCACTGCGGCATGACCTGAAAAAATAGGAGGTCTTCCCATGCGTTCCTATTGGATCGAATACAACGGCAAGAAAATTTTCTACCAGGATTTTTCCAAACTGTTCTTCAACTCGGCGGCAGTCAAAGCCGAACTGGACGAGGTGCAAAAGATCGTCAAGTCTCAGCCGCTTGATTCCGTCCTGGTGTTGACCGACGTGCGCGACACCAACGTCGGCAGCGACCTGCTCCCCGCCCTGAACGCCGCCTCCGCTGCCACCAAAGACCACGTCCATAAGACCGCTGTGCTGGGCGTGACCGGCATCAAACGCAAACTCGCCGACCTGCTCACGGCGCTCACCGGTCAGCCGCTGAAATACTTCGATGATGTGGAAGCGGCAAAAAAATGGCTGGCTGAAGACTAAACCACGCGGCTCCGGGAAAAACCGGAGCCTTTTTTCTGAATGGTAACTACCTACCGTCAGCCAAAAGGGGGAAGAAACCTGCCGCTGTGTGTCATTGCGAGGGCTGTTGGTCGAGTAGGGCAAAGCCCGTATCGAGACCCAGCCCGAAGGGCCACGCCGAGGCTCGCCCGAGGCGCAATCTCCAGCATTTGCGGGGAGACTGCCACGCTCGCTGCGCTCGCTCGCAGTGACAGGTAGGCAGGTACCTTGAATGTTATAATCTTCCCATCAACTTATCATGGGAGATACATCTATGACTTATACAATCAAATTCGGCACCGACGGCTGGCGCGGCATCATTGCAGAAGATTACACCTTCGATAACGTGCGGCGGGCAGCGCAGGGATTTGCCTCCTACCTGCTCGAACAAGGATACGCCGGGCGGCAGGTCATCGTAGGTCACGATAAACGCTTCCACTCTGAAAACTTCGCCGCCGCCGCTGCCGAAGTGCTGGCCGGCAACGGCTTGAACGTGCTGCTTACCGACGGCGCAACCCCCACCCCGGTCATCGCTTACGCCGTTGTGAACCAAAAAGCCTGCGGCGCGGTCAACATCACCGCTTCACACAACCCTCCCACCGACAACGGGTTCAAAGTCCGCGACCCGAACGGCGGAGCGATAGACCCTCAGGGGTTGAAAAGGATCGAAGCGCTGATTCCGGATTCGGTCGAGGAGGTGAAGCGGCTGCCGCTCTCCGATGCGCTGCGCGAACAAAAAATCGTTTACTTCGACGCCGCGCAGGCATACATCGCTCATATCCAAACCCTGGTGGATTTGCAAAAAATCAAAGACGCCGGCTTCAAAGTGGTGGTGGACCCGATGTGGGGCAACGGCGCCGGCTGGTTCACCAAACTGCTTGGCGGCGGCAAGACGCAAATCATCGAAATCCACAACGAGCGCAACCCCATTTTCCCTGAGATGAAACGCCCCGAGCCGATTCGCCCGAATATTGACGCGGGCTTGAAGGCAACGCTGGAGCATCACGCCGACGTGCTGCTCGTCACCGATGGCGACGCAGATCGCTGCGGCATTGGCGATGAAAACGGCGAGTTCATCAACCAACTGCGGGTGTATGCTTTGCTGGCACTCTATCTGTTGGAGGTGCGCGGGGAACGCGGCGACATCGTCAAGACGCTTTCCACGACCACCATGCTGAACAAACTGGGCAAACTGTACAACGTGCCAGTGCATGAGACGGGCGTAGGCTTTAAATATGTTGCCCCCAAAATGATAGAAACGAATGCGCTCATCGGCGGGGAGGAAAGCGGCGGGTATGCCTTCCGCGGCAATGTGCCGGAACGCGATGGCATTTTGGCGGGCTTGTACTTCCTCGATTTCATGGTGCGCACGGGCAAGAAACCCACCGAACTGCTGAAGATGCTTTTCGAGAAGGTCGGCGAGCATTTTTACGACCGCATTGACACTCCCTTCAGCGGCGACCGCCAGACCCGCGAGCAGATGATTCTCAATGCCAAGCCGCAAACCCTGGGCGGCCTGAAAGTGACCGAACTGGTTACGGTGGACGGCTTTCAATTCAAACTGGAAGACGGCGGCTGGCTGCTCATCCGCTTCAGCGGCACCGAACCCATCATGCGCGTTTATTGCGAAACCACCCATCAGGATAAAGTGCAGGCAATTCTCGCAGACGGTTTGAAAGTGGCTGGTATCCGATAACTTTACCAGCCATTCTTCACCTGGCTTTGCGGGATTGAAAAATCCATCAACAGGCGACATCACCAAAAATCTTTGGAGTGAATCATGATGAAACCACGAATCAAAATGGGGCTGATCACAGGCGCAATTGGACTGGCATTGAATGTTTGTGTGTCATTGCTGGTGGGGTTTTGCGGGCCGGCGGTTTCGCTGGTGGCGGGGGCGGCAGCTGGCTTCCTGGCAGTTCAGCAGGAAAAGCCCGCAAGCAAACGGGAGGGCGCACAAGCGGGCGCCACTGCAGGCGCGATTGCCGGCGGGTTGGTGATTGTGGGGCAGGTCATCGGCGGGCTGGGTGCGCTGATGCTCATTCAGTTCTCAGGGGTTCAACTCGGGTTCGGGAGAATCCCCGTGCCATCGGCGGATGCAGCATCGCAGGCAATGTATTACCTGAGCGGCATGGCAACTGCCTTCTGTTTTGGAATCATTGGCGCGCTGCTTGCGGCGGGGGCAGGCGCCGGCGCGGGGTATTTGGCAGTTTCTGAACAACCCGCTCCGCCCCTGGACCCGACGCAGGGCTGACCTGTCCGGGCTCTGTCTCCACCAGCCGCGACTCTCAAAATGAAAAAATTCATTGGCAAGAGGTCTGGCAGGGAGAAAATGCCTCGGCATCGCCTCTATGGCTTGACCTTCGTTTTTGCGCTGCTGCTTCTTGCCTGCCAGCCCGCGCCGCTTCCTACCGTCACCATTTTGGATGGAGAGCAGGCGCTCACCCTGCAAACAGAGGAGCGCAGTCTGGCGGCGCTGCTCCTTGAGGGAGGCGTCTCACTGCGTGCAGACGATATAGTGTTGGTCAATGGGCAGCCCGCCTCGCTCGACCAGCAGATTGAACGCGCGCCTGCTGTAATTCAAATCCGCCGCGCCGTGCCGGTGACGCTCCTCACCCCGCAGGAAGAGCGACAGATACAGACTGCGGCATTCACGGTGGGCGAAGCCTTGAAGCAGGAGGGGATTCAACTCAGCGCAGGCGACCGGGTCAACCCCTCGCCCGCATCTCCCATCACTACCCTGCCGCTTACCATCCGCTACACCCCTGCCCAGCCCCTGTCCATCACTGCGGATGGACAGGTGGTGCAAACCGCCTCGTCCGCGCGGACGGTGGGGGAGGCGCTGGCTGAAGCGGGGATTCCGCTGATTGGGCTGGATTACAGCCTCCCGCCGGAGAATGAAGCGCTTCCGTCCGATGGGCAGATTCGCGTGGTGCGGGTCAGCGAGTCGGTTATCCTGACTCAGAAAGCCATCCCCTTCGAAAGCGAATTGGTCGCCTCGGCAGATGTTCCGCTCGATCAGACGCAACTCCTCTCGCCGGGCGAAAACGGGCTGAGCATCCAGCGGGTGCGGGTGCGTTACGAAGACGGGGTAGAGACGGCGCGCATCGTCGAAGAAGAAACGCTCGTGCGCCCGCCGAAAGCGCGCGTGCTTGCTTACGGCACAAAGGTCGAAATCAAAACCGCCGTTGTGGACGGGGTGACGATTGAATACTGGCGCGCGGTGCAAATGTACGCCACATCCTATTCCCCCTGCCGGCTGGGCGTGCCAGGTCTGTGTTCGACGGCAACCTCCAGCGGAAAGACGTTGCAAAAAGGCATTGTGGCGCTGCGCACAGATCTGTACCTGGCTTTGCGCGGGCAGCCTCTCTACATCCCCGGTTATGGCTTTGCCTCGGTCGAAGATGCCTGCGGCGGATGTGTGGGTAAGCCGTGGATTGACCTGGGCTTCACCGATGAGGATTTTGAGCCCTGGCATCAGTGGGTGACGGTCTATTTCCTCACGCCGGTACCGGCGGTCATTCCCTACGTTCTCGAATGATGATTGCTCCCATCCCTCCACTCAATGCCTCCGCCCTGCTCAAACGGTATGGGTTGCGCGCCGATAAGCGGCTTGGGCAAAACTTCCTGCAAGACCCTCATGCGCTGGAAGCGATTGCCGCCGCCGCGGAAATCCAACCCTCGGATACGGTGCTGGAGATTGGACCCGGCCTGGGAAGTTTGACCCGCTATCTTGCCGTCTCTGCCCGCGAGGTGGTGGCGGTCGAACTGGACCCGGATTTGATTCCGCCGCTCGAGGCGGTTCTTCAGCCTTATCCCAACGTCCGCGTGGTGCAGGGTGATATTCTCAAGATGTCTCCCTCCGAGTTGGTGCTCGAAAACGGCTACCTTGCGGTTGCCAATATTCCATATTACATCACGTCTGCCATTGTGCGCCATTTGCTCGAAAACCAGCCTCAACCGCGCCGCCTGGTGCTGACCATTCAAAAGGAAGTGGCGGAACGCATCTGCGCCCGCCCCAGCGACTTGAGCCTGCTGGCGTTGAGCGTGCAGGTATATGGCGAACCGTGCATTGCGGGGCGTATTCCGGCGGGGGCATTTTTCCCGGCTCCTAAAGTAGATTCGGCTATTCTGCGCGTGGATATTTATGCTGAGCCGCGAATACCCCGCGAGGCGCTCGATGTTTTCTTCGGACTTATCAAGGCTGGTTTTGGGCAAAAAAGAAAGACCCTCCGCAATGCGCTTGCCACGGGGCTGCGGCTCCGCCCGCAGGAGGTGGAGGAGTTTCTGCGCGAGGCCGGCATCGAACCGATGCGGCGTGCAGAGACGTTGAGCCTGGAAGAGTGGCAAAGGCTGGTTGAAGTAAAACGAACACGGGCGGGCTAAATATCGGGGTTTGGCTTGGCTGTAAAGGAAACGATGAAACAAAAAAGCCGCCTGAGGAGCGGCTTTTTATGTTTATCTGCCAAGCAAGTCTTTGCGCAGCTGCTCGACACTGGAATACCTGCCAAAGACAGGCGGCACCTCCATCACCTTGATTGCCAGGCGGTCCGGCATTTTGGAGGCTTTCTCGCGGTCTTTGATGGGGTAAAAATAATCCAGAGATTGCTCGAGCCGTGAGCGGATTTTCTCGCGGAAGGCTGCCAACGGTTCCGGCGGCATGATAACGATAAAGTCCGTCGGGCTGATGTGGCCGAGGAAATCGTCGCTGGCGCTGGTTTCTTTGATGGTGTTATGAATCATCAGGCTGATGGCGCGCATCACGTCATCGGAGGCTACAAAGCCATAGGCTTCACGGAAGGCGTCCAAATGGATGATGGAGATGTGCAGCAGCGCCCAGCCGCTTTTGTGAATGGCTTCGGAAAGGCGTTCGTCCACGAGAGGACCTTCCGGCAGCCCGCTGACCGGGTTGGTGAGCGATCCCTGGCTGACTCGTTTAAGAGCGTTACGAACACGCAGGCGCAGTTCCTGCACATCGAAGGGCTTGGTGATGTAATCATCCGCGCCCACTTCAAAGCCCTGCAGGCGGTCCACCCGTTCGCGTTTTTCGGTGAGGAAGATGATGGGAATTTCGCGCGTGCGCCGATCCGCCCGCAGGCGGCGCGCCACTTCGAAACCGTCAATATCCGGCAGACGGATGTCGAGGATAATGATGTCGGGCGCAACGGTCTGACCGGCGCGCACGCCATCTTCACCCCAGTTAACGGTGAACACTTCATATCCCTGAACGCGGAAATATGCGTTCAGCATTTCGGCCACGTCTGGATCGTCTTCAACGATCAGGATTTTATATTTGGCTTCAGCCACGGTATCCCCTCTTACGACATGGGCTCTTTTTGAATGACAAATTCACAAACCGCATCGCCCATGGCAACACACTTGGATTCATTCACGCGAAATTCACTGCCGCCTGAAACCCATTTAAGCGATTCCTGAAGCAGGCCAGTGGCGATATAGCAAACGGGTTTATCTGCATTCGTCCGCCCCCAGCAAACGGGGCATTTGTGAATCGTCCAGATAAATTCCGTTTCGCGTTCTTCGACTGTGCTGTATTGGTCACTGAGTTGGGAAAAGATTTTGGCAAAAGCAGGCAAACCAATCCGCAGTTTGGATTGAAGCGGGAGGACAACGAAAGCCAGGTCGGCGGCGCCAGCGAGGGCGCCGAAGTTTTTCAGCGCGTCAGAGAAGGTGGCGCGTCCGGCGCGCAGCGCCAGACCCCGCCCGCCGCGTGGCCCGTACATTTCCTCCAACGCAACACCGATGGCTGAAAGTTCAGCAAAATCGAAACCTTTTTCGAGGTTGTCGGGAGGGTAGTTGTCAATGTAATGGTTCAACCCAGCAAGGTTCAGGATGGCGTTGAGACCGTTTTTGCCCATCACTTCTTCGAGGGATTTGATGATGATCAAGCCAAATTTGTTGGGGTAATATAACCCGGTGCTTTGAACAGGGCTCATTCTCGACTCCAATTAAATCAATTTTGCCAGGTCTTCTGCAGCGCGCCGCATATCCAAGAAGATCAACCCTAGTTTGGCTTGCTCGCGCGCCAAGGCAGTGAGAACCGCTTCTTCCCCCACCGACATCAGCACAACGTACCCCTTTTCGCCCTTGATATATACCTGCTCCAGTGAGCCTCTTCCCAACTCTGAGGCAATACGTTCACCCAGAGAGAGCATGGCGGCAGACATTGCCGAAACACGGTCTTCTTCCACACCCTGAGGCAAAGCAGAGGCGATGCTCAATCCGTCTACGCTGACGACTGCAGAGGCTTCGATATCCGGCGAAGATGCCTGCAGTTCGCGAAGACGATCTACCATTTGTTGCGTTCGTGACTTGGACAAGACAACCCTCCTGCACACAAGAGTTTTCAGCCCAGTCTGGCGGCTGAAGATATCGGGGAGTGCGGATAATATAGCGTAGTGAGTGGAATGTGTCAAGCCAACCCGTACGAAAATCCTGCGGTCTCTAACAGAAGTGTAAATCGCGCGTGGTGTTTTATGGGAGTGTCAAAAATATTGACACAACCCTATCCACATGGTAAACTCTCGCCCGCTCGTTTCACTGGTCCCGTGGTGTAGCGGCCTAACATGCGGCCCTGTCAAGGCCGAGATCGCGGGTTCGAATCCCGTCGGGACCGCTCAAATCTCTCCTCGCTGGAGAGATTTTTCTTTTTGGGAGATGTGATTTTCTTTGGGCTGGAAAACAGTTCGGGGGGATGGAACAGGTTTAGGCGGAGGTCGAAGCGGTTGTCTGTCCTTTGGTCTTCTGCTTTTGAAAGAATCATCCTTCCCTCTACCGTCTAAATGTGTAAAATCTGCAAATGTAAGGAAATCACTCACGGGAGAATATCAAAATGAACAAATTCTTTGCCGGCGATTATCCAGGTCCTGCATTTGAGTTTTTAGGAACAGCCCATCTGGGCGCTTTGTTGGCGCTGCTCACGTTGAATTTGTACCTCCTTCGTTTTCGTGGCGCAGACGAAACCACCCGCTCCCGTGTTCGCTGGACGCTGGCGCTCATCTTGTGGGGAAATGAGATTGCCTGGCACGCCTGGAATTACGCTGTTGGCAAATGGACGGTGCAAACCATGCTGCCTTTGCATTTATGCAGCGTGCTGGTATGGGTTGGGGCATTGATGCTGGTCACCAGGAATTATCGGATTTATGAGTTCATGTACCTGATGGGCATTGGCGGCGCTATTCAGGCGCTTGCTACTCCCGATTTGGGCATTTACGGCTTTCCCCACTTCCGTTTCTTTCAAACTTTCATTTCGCACGGGTTGATCGTCACTTCCGCCATTTATATGACCGTGGTGGAGGGATTCCGTCCAACATGGAGCTCGATTTGGCGGGTGGCGATTTGGATGAATATTTACGTGGTCATCGTGTATTTCATCAATACCGCCATCGGCAGCAACTACCTGATGATCAACCACAAGCCTGAGACCCCCAGCCTGCTCGACCTGCTTCCAGACTGGCCCGTGTACGTTTTGTACATGGAAGCAATTGGCTTGATAACGGTGCTTTTGTTGTATCTTCCCTTTGCAGTCAAAGATTGGAAGGCAAGGATCAAACAACAAGTGGAGACATAGCCCCCCCACCAAATGCACGACGCTCTTCTCGTGTTACCACGTCAGGCAAGTTAAGGTAGAATATACCTCGCATCGCTTCGGGGCGATGGCGGAATCGGCAGACGCAACAGACTTAAAATCTGTCGGTGGCAACACCGTGAGGGTTCGACCCCCTCTCGCCCCACAACAGCCCTAAACAGCCCTGTACTGCTCGAATTTTCAAAGTCCTCTGTGTTTTTGTGTTGACGGTATAGGGCAGTATATTATGACTTTCGCCAGGTGAGAGGGGTTCGCGCCAGGCAAAAAAACTTGCCTTGTTTGCCTCACAGAAACGCTACAAGCGTTTTTTTTTGTTTTCCCCGTCTCCCGTTCGTTATCACTTGCACGCACCACTTTTACAAGCAGCACGTCACGCGCCGAAAATGCCGCGTCAATGTCTGTTTCGGTCTTGCCCGTCAATTCTGGACGCGCATCACATCTGCCAACCCTGCCGCCGTCCATGTATACTACTATCACCTCGGGCATACTTGCGCCGCGCTTCGCCTCCAGTTTTGCCAGTCTGTTCTTAAGTGTCATGTCCTTGCCTCCAATGCCTGAATACGTTTTTCCAATTCGCCAATCTCGAACGATTTGACGAATGAGTCATACAATGCCAACAGCAACCGCGAGCGCAAGCGGTTTAAGGTTCGCCGCCTCATGTATCCTGCACGTCCGAATGAACCGGGGGCTTCCTGGCGGCTCATACCGACGGAAACGCAGATATACGTAACCAAAAACTAGCCCATTTGCTGCGCCTCGTCGTCGGCGCGCACAATGCACAGATACCGCCGCACCGTCCTGCCGATTGCCTTTTCAAGTTTTGTCAGTCTGTGTTTGTTTATGGGTATTGCCTCGTTCGCTCATGTCCACCCAGCGCACGGGAATAGCGCCGGGCGGATTGTCGAAGTTGCGATAATCCACCTCGCGCGGCGTAAACAGTTCGCTCAAGCCGGCGTCCTGTTCTGCCTGTCTGCGCCGCACCGCCTCGCCGATTGCCTTTTCAAGTTTTGTCAGTCTGTGTTTGTTCATGGGTTACTCCGTGTTTAGTTTTGGTTGTCATGGATTGCCGCCTCCAATGCGGCAAGACGTTCTTCGATGTCGTACAAGTCGCGGAATTTCAAGGACAGTTCCAGCCAAGCCACCGCCGCGCGCAGTTTGGTACTCTCATGCCGCGCCTTTTGTATAAGGCTTTCGAGCGTGTCCAGCGCGAGCGTTTGCCCAGCCGCCAGCCGCCGCGTCACGTCGTCCAGGATGTTCTTTTCCGCCTGGCGCAAGGCGGCGCGAAAGTTCGGCTCATTCAGCCAGGCGTACAGCGTGCGCTCACTGACGCCCGCCTTTTTCGCCGCCGCTCCGTTCGTGCGCTCCGTGAGCAGCGCGGCTATGGCTTTTTGTTGTTTCGGAGTTAAGTAGTTTTCGGAATTATTCTGTATTCCATCGGTCATATTTTCACCTTGCCTTTGTTGTATCCGCCAACTTATTTTTCAACATGTCCAGTTCCCACGCCCGCAAACGGTTGCGCCTGTCTTCGTCGTATTCTTTGCGCCGCTTGCCCGTTGCGCCGTCTGTTCTGACAATCTTCGCGATAACATCCAAGTCAACAGGGTTGCCGAAGTATGCGCCGTCACCGCCCAGCGTAACAAGTGGCATTATTTCGCCTGTTTTATAGTCCGTTATGCTTTGCAATTTTTTCAGAACGCGCCGAAGCGTGCGTGTCGGAATTTTTGTGCGTGCCTGTAATTCTTTGAACGTCAACGCTTCGGACATAAGCAGGGCGTAAACTTCACCCGCCCGCCGTCCAAGCCTGCCTTTGGCGTAACGTCCGCCGCCGTTCATAAAGGCGTCATGCGTGGCTATTGTGTCGGTTTTTGCTGTGCCATTTTTGTACACATCCTTACATGGGGGGGTATGGGTGTGTACAAAAATGGCACTCTCGTCAGTTTTTATAGGCGGTTCGTGAAGTAGGTAGGTAGTGGCGCGCATACCCGCCGCAGACTCAACGACAGTCAGCCCGCCCGCTTTGGTCAAGCGTTTATTGCCATTACTGACAGTCATTACAGTCACACCCGCCGACAGCGACAGCGTGCGAACGTCCGCCGCATATTCAAAGCGTCCCGCTTTGTACGCTATTTCGGCATGTGCAAGGTATAAGTTTTTATCGTTGACGCGATTCCACGCTCCCGACTTTGCGCGTTCAATCCATGACGCGATAATGCGCCGTGTTTTGCTTTCGTTCTGCGAATAGTTGACAGCGTTTGTGTAGGTCAAATTCAGCCACCTTTCAGCCTCACGCGCCGACTTTGCTTTGTGCTTGCTGGCATAGTGTCCCAAACACGGCGAAGTCTCGAAGACGTGCTTTATTTCGTCATACGAAAAGCCGCTATTATGCAAAGACAATACCAGCGCGGCTTCGGCTTCGCTTGCCGTTGCATACTTTTCAGGCTTCACACCTTGCATAATCGCCAGCGCGAGCGAAGACGGGCGTTTGTCCTGCTTTGGTTCACTCACCGCCTTGTTTATGTCCACCAGTTGCGCTATGTCGTGAATGTCCAGTGTCGGCAGTTTTGTTATATCGCCTTGCAGCAACTTGTATTCACCACCGCCCGCGATACTATCGGGGAAGGTTGCAACGTAGGACGCCGCGCCATAACGAAAGTCGCCCACGCCGAACGAAGACACGAAGTTGCGCCGATTTCCTGACAAGTTACCTGTGAAGTTGACGTAAATATGCCGCCCGATTCCGCTTGCCGTTTGCACCACTGGCAAGGTCTCAACGTCATACCCCAAGCCAGCCAGCCAGCGCGTGACATTCTCGAAAGTCCCCGCACCGCCTTTATGCCCGTCATCGCAGTCTATAAAAGCAATGCCATTGCCTGCCCGAAGTCCCAAGTTTGAATCGTTTGGCGCGTTATACCATTGGTTCACAGTCGGCTTGCGGTGCCACGCTTTGCAAAGCGGTAACTTTGACGCTGGGCGCAACGGGATAACGTCAAAGCCTGCTTGCAAGAATTTCACCCGTTGCGCGATTAGTTTTAGTGTTTGCGTGTCGGTCATCGTTTCCCCCCGAAGTTGAATACCAATTGTTCGCCACTCTCCCCCACGCGGTCAAACAGGCTCGGCTGCGAATAGCTCGGCAGCGGCGTTTCGTCCACGTGCTGCGGCTCGTTGTGGCGCGATTGCCTGGCGTCTATCGTGTGGTTCAGCCTGGACAGCCACACGAACCGCTGCGGCTCGTAGCCGGAATAACAGATAGCCTCCCCCATGCGCCGAAAATCGCGCACAGTCGTCGTCCACACGTCGCCCGTGTCCAGATTCTTGAATTGCAGCACCACAACGTCGGCGAGGCTGTCCAGCAACGCCTGGCTCACTGCCACCGCACGCCCGTTATACAAAAACCCGTTTGCATGTCGGCGAATATCGCATAGCATCCCCCCGTTGCGTAGTTTGGCGGCTCGACGCCCGCCCACGTACACCCACTTCCCCCCTCTGTCGTTTTGGCTTGCTCGGTTGTTTGACTTTCCCCATTTTGAATTTTGTGCAATTCGTGTTAAACTTGTTTTGTGCATATATTCTCCCGCGCTTCGCCTGGTTACAGCCAGGCGAAACGCTTTAAGTGGGATTATCTCGCCGGCGGTCTCCCCGCCGGTTTCGGTTTCGGATACTGCGCCGCGCGCGCCTGCAAGTCGGGCAGAATGGTATTCGCCTCGCGCACAAGCACGCGCACCGTGTCCACCAGCGAACGATTGAGCGCGGCGGCCAGGTTCACCAGGTCGCGCTTCTCATGCTCGCCCAGCCGCATTGCAAAGTTGCATACTGGTTGTTTTCGCGTCATACGCATTCCTCCGATTTAGGTTCAGGTTAAAACAAAAACAGGAAACAAGAGAGTTTTTTCTGCTTTGTCAAGTCCAAGTTGACAAAGCAGAGTTTTTTTTTTAACTCCTGTTTCCTGTGTTCAAGTAGTTTGTTTGCCGGCAATTATAGCACAATTGTTCAGATTTAGGTGTTCGCCCGCACGAAAAAGCGCGCCTGGACGCCCAGCCCCGCCAGCAGCGGCGGCAGCCGTTCGGCAAGCCAGGACGCGGCATAGTCGCAATGCGCCGCAACCAGCAGCACCTCCCCGTCCCATGCCCAGCCCTGGCTCGGCTCGACCCACGTCTCCCAGGACGCCCTCGGCAGGTCGCCGCACAGCCGCGCTTTGCACGCCGCCCAAACAGAATCTGCTTTAGAGTCTTGTGTAGAATTTTTCGGGGTTAAGTTAATTAAGTCGGGTGGCAATTTGTCACCCGAAGGAATGTCACCCGAAGGAATGTCACCCGAAGGAATGTCACCCCCGTCAATTTGACGGGGTGACAATTTGTCACCCCCCCGCACGTCGAGGGGCAGCCGCCAGCGGTTCGTCCCTTTGGCGCTTACGCCGTCCCGCTCCAGCAGCCCCATTGCCTCGAGGTCGCGCGTCAACCGCTGGATTGTGCGCTCATCGTAGCCCGTCTTTTTGGCGATTGTCTCGACTGCCGGGTAAATATTCCGCCCGTCATGGTCGGCATGGTCGGCGTAGGCGATAAGCACGTATTTATGGTTCGGCCTGTACGTGCGTTTGTTGACTATCGCGGGGCAGGCAAAATCCCATACCGCGCTCATGGCTCTTACTGACATGCTAAACCTCCGTTTGCGCTCAACAGGTAGTTTTCCCCGCCCCAGGGCTAAAACAAGGCTCCGGGGCGGGATTTTGTTGACACTCTGACCGTCGTACTGTCGTACCCTCAACGGCTGCGCCTGGCACGATAGGCTAACTCTCGGCAATATTTAGGACGCGGACAGTACCGCGCGGCGTGACTTCGGCTTTGAAAGATTTCTCCGCAGTATGCACATTCACGACGATAGATTTTCGTCTTTTTTTTGCCAGCCACAGCCTCACCTTGTCGTCCGCCGTCAGCCACCAGTGCGGGCAGTCGGTCGGGAGCAGCCAGGCGCGCCCCTCGCGGCGGCACGCCCAGCAAAAGTACACTCGCGCCGTCCCGTCGTCCTGCGCTACTCCCCAGCCTGGACTCCATCCCCCACGCGAAAAGGGGCAGGCGCGCTGGCGCCTTTGTCCTCCGTGTTCTGGTTCGCAGTCAGTACAGGCAGAAAACTGGTTTGCTCGTAGGTCTTCGGCTCGTTCTTCGGCTTTGGCTCAAACGGCGTGCCGTTCACGGGCAGCAGCCCCAGGTCGCGTTTCACCTGCGATACAATATCGGCGTGGATGGTGTGCGCCAGGCTCGCCTTTTGCTCTTCGAGGCTCACGGTCGCCTGACGAATCGCCTCGGTCACAATCTCGCCGCGCGCAATGCCGACGTTTATCTTTTCGTGGATATCCGGCGCCGTCGCATGGTGAGCGTACAGCAGGGCAGCGTGTAAGGCAGTTACCACGATAAAGCCGTACACCATCCACTGCTGTATATTGCCAGGCTCGACCGCGCCGCTGGACAGCACCACCTCGGCGGCGACCATCCCCAGCGTCCCCACAAACGCCACTACAAAACCAATGCCCGCGCTAGCGTACTGGCCGACGCTCTCGGACGCAAACACAAACGCCAATGCCCAGGCAATCGCCGCAATGTCGAACATAGTCAAGCCCCACAAACGGTTAACCAGGTTGTCAGGAAACACACGCGCCAGGGCGGAATACGTCAGGCTCATGAGCAGTCCCAGGACTGCCACGCCGAACGCCGCAAAGATATACTTGCTCATGGCTTGCAACACTTTTTTCATGTCACACCTCGCTATTTGCAAAAGTTTGAATTAACCCAGCCGGCGCCGATGTCATACCAGCCGCCGCGCTGGTTTATTATTGTTTTACTTTCGCCAAATACCAGCCAGTCCACCACCGCATACTCGACGCCTGGACCGGCGCGCACATGCAGCGCAGCCGCGCGCACTACGCACACGCTCGGCGTCGCCGATGGAGCAGGGGAGGGCGTTACGCTCCCGCCTGGCTCGACTTGCCGCGCCGTTGCCGTCGGCATAGACAGGCACGCCGACAACAGCGCACACAACACAACAGCACAAAACAGTTTTGACTTTGACATACGCCTCCAAACTTCGGAACTAATTCCGAACGTGCTCACGCGGCTTATAGTCGCGCGGCTCATTGCAGCACAGCGGGCAATAGCGCGCCGTGTTGTGCGTTTGTTTCAGCCGCCGCTCAAATGCCTTGTCGGCGCCTTCCCACACGCGCGCCAGGTGGTAGGCTATGCCCCGCTCATTGCATACCGCCAGCATCCGCGCCCCCGTGCCTTGCCGATGGTGTTTCAGCCGCCGCTCGACATGCTCGGCATATCCCACATAATGCCGCGCCCGTCCAGCCAGCGGACGCTCTAGGTGCAGCAGGTAAACGCTCATGTTTTTTTCACCTCCATTCGTTTGTAGTTTTTGTGTCTGCGGTTTCGTTCGATAAGCACCTCCATTCACGCCAGGGGAATAAAATCGCTCGCCGTGCTTTCGAGGTCTAGCGCAAGGTTCAAATAGCGTTGCGTCGTGGCAATGCTCGAATGTCCCAGCAGCACGGATAACTGCGACACAGGCACGCCCGCCTCGTAAGCCAGTTGCGCGAAGGTTCGGCGTAAGTCGTGCGGCGCAAGGTTCGGCTGTCCAATGCGCGCGCCGTACCGCTGGACAATCTCCCACACCGCCACCGCCGAAAGGCTCTCGCCCAGCCGGCGCCCGCGTCCGATACTGCGCGCAATACGTCCGCCGCCCGTTATGCTGCGCCACTCTTCCAGGCGCGCCGCCAGTTTGTCGCTTATGGGGATGACGCGCGTCTTTGCGCCTTTGCCCGTCACTTCCAGCACGGCGCGCAGTTTCCCCCGTGCCGGCTGCTGTTTGACGTGTTCAAACGTCAGGCTCACAAGTTCCTCGCGCCGCAAGCCCGCGCCCAGCAGCAAGCCCAGCACGATATAGTCACGCTTGCCTTCGAGGTCGTCGGCGCACAGGCTGGTTACCTGGTACACCTGCGCCTTCGACAGCCAGGTATGCGCCTTCGTGCCTTTGTCCTTCCGCACCTGGACGGCGTTCTGCATGGCATCCAGGCGCAGCAGCGCGGCGTGTATCCGCTGGATGTTTTGCGGCGTGGCGCCGGCTTTGAGTTCCTGCTCGATTCCTTGCACCATAAGGCGCAGCGCAGACTTCAAGAATTGCTTGCGGCTCGACTTCAAGCCGTCCGCATAAACTTGCAGCGCGGCATGGTTGGCAGGGTTCACGCCCGCCGCGTGCATGGCTTCCACCTCGCGCTTGTACTTCGCCTTCGTGGACGGCTGCAACGGCGCGCGGTCTATCGCCGACAGGTCAAGAGATGGAGCGGGGGAGAGGGCAAGAGAGTTTGTCATGGTTTTTTTCCTTCGCTGCTTTATTGCCGAAATTGTACTGCCTAGTCGTTACTATGTCAATAACTAAACGTTTCAATATGCGGTATAATGCCGATATAATTCTGCTTTTCCAGTACAAAAAGCGAGGCTATAATGTCAACCGATATGACAATTCAAAACAGGCTGAAAATCTTGCTTGCCGAAAAAGAATTGCGTGAGGGAAGGAAACTCACCTACCGCACCGTAGCCAAAGAGACGGGACTGTCAATTGACACTTTGACAGCGTACATGACACAAAGGGTTAACCGCTTCGACAAGTCCACGCTCGAAACGCTATGCACCTATTTGTCTTGTGACGTTGGGGATTTACTGCAATTCCTGCCAGACGAAGCCGCCAAATAAGGCGGCTTTTTTGTTGCAAGTTTGTTAGAGACGTTCGACGGGGGAGTATTTCGCGTGCGCTGCCTGTGCGTCCTGGTCGGTTTGTGCAAGGTAGCGTTTGAGTACGTCTATGCCTTTATGCCCCAGCAGGCGCGCCAGGGTGAAAATATCGCCGCCGCCGCGCAAGTAGTTCAGCGCAAAGGCGCGGCGGAAGTCGTGCGGTGACGGCGTGCTGGTCAAATGTGCTTGCCTGGCGCGCCGTTTGAGAATCTCCTGCAGCCCGTCATACGTCAAGCGGTCGCCGCGCCGTGTAACCCACAGCGCGGGCGAAGTGTCGCGCCGCATCCGCAAATAGGCGCGCACTGCCCGCCGCGTCTTTTGCGAGATATACACATAGCGCGGGCGTTTGCCTTTGGTGTGTTTCAGCAGGACGGCGCCGGTGGCGTCCAGATCGGCAAGGTCAATAGACAAAAACTCCGTTACTCGTGCGCCTGTGTCCAGCAGAGACATGAGCAGGGCGGCGTCTCGCGCGCCTGTAAATTCGCTGCGGTCGCATGTGTCGAGTAATGCCGACACGTCCGCCAACGACACGCCCTCTATCGGCTCTAATTCCACCTTTGGGGCTTTTACTTTGCGGGTCGGTGACTGCCAGCCCTGTACCACCTCTTCCGCTTCCACGAAGCGCAAGAACGCGCGCACGCCTCGGTATATGCCAAGCACGCCGCCCGCGTTATGCTTTTCGCTCATGGCAAGCAAAAACCGCCGCAGCAGGTCGGCGGTCATGTCCTGGACTTGCGTCACGGCTTGCGCTTCGCACCACGTCAGGAAAATATCTATCTTTTCGCGGTAATACTTTAGCGAACCTCTCGAAAGCCCCTCTGCCTGCTTTGCTGTAATAAACATCTCAACCAGAATCGGCAGGTAGTAGTCTTGCTGTAACAAAGTCCGTTGTGTTTTTGCTGGCTGCATGCCCATACTACCCTACGCACTTCTCTACTTTCGAGCAGTACAGGCTTGCTTTTTTGGCGTCTGCGAGGTTTTGTCCTGGCTGGCAATTTTGTCACAGACTTAAAATCTGTCGGTGGCAACACCGTGAGGGTTCGACCCCCTCTCGCCC
>JBBITE010000020.1:0-50064 GCA_037440905.1 Anaerolineae bacterium
GTCAAGGAGTCATGCCCGCGCCTGAAGATTTTGTAAGGGTTGTGGAGGACTTGTCCTACAGGCGAAAGATGGAGAATCGTCACCAAAAATTGCTTGTAAACATCGAAAATGCGTGCTATAATCCGCCCGCTCTGAAAACGAAAACATGCAAAGGTAAGGAAGAACGACAATGGCAGACATCCTCAAGGCTCTCGAAACCAAGAAAAACGAAAATATTCCCGCAATCCGTTCCGGCGATAGTGTGAGCGTGCATGTCAAAATCAAAGAAGGCAACCGCGAGCGCATCCAGGAATTCAAAGGCACCGTCATCCGCGCCCGCAAAGGCGGCAACGACGAGTCCATCACTGTGCGCCGCATCGCATCCAACGGCATCGGTGTTGAGCGCACCTTCCTGCTTCGCTCCCCGCGTATTGACAAAGTGGTGGTGGAGCGGCATGGCGCTGTTCGCCGTGCGCAGTTGTACTTCATGCGTGAGCGCACCGGCAGATCTGCCCGCCTCAAGCAGACGTTCGATAAGTAATCCGCCCAAAAGGACGTTCGCACGAGCGTCCTTTTTGCTTTAAAATGGGGGCATGAAACCACTCATCGGAATTACTACCAATCAATCCACCCATGCTGACGGTCATGCGACCGTCATGCTCATGCAGGCATACATTCATGCCGTGATGCAGGCGGGCGGCGTGCCGGTGCTCATTCCCTCCATGCTTCATGCAGATGGCTGGGATGCGCTCTATGCCCGCCTGGATGGGCTTCTCTTCTCCGGCGGCGGCGATATTGCCATCGAACATTTCGACGGTGTGCCGCATCCCCGCGTCTATGGCGTGGACCCCGAGCGGGATGCCATTGAATTGAAACTGCTCCAAGCCTCTGCTGCAGACGGCAAACCCTTCCTCGGCATTTGCCGCGGATGTCAGTTGGTCAATGTTGGGCTGGGCGGCACGCTTTACACCCACCTGCCCGATCAATTGCCCGGCGCGCTCGACCACGCCTACCCCGGTCACCTGCGGACGACGCTCGTGCATCAGGTCAAACTGGAAGAAGGCACGCGGGCAGCCGAAATTTTCGGCGAACCGATTCTCAAAGTCAACAGCCTGCACCATCAGGGATTGAAAGACCTTGCTCCTTCTCTGCGGGCGGCGGCTTATGCGCCGGACGGCCTTATCGAAGCGGTGGAATTGCCCGACCATCCCTTTGGGCTTGCCGTGCAATGGCACCCCGAATGGCTGACCGACCAGCAGCCGACGCGGAACTTGTTCCGCAAGTTTGTGGAAGCAGCGGGGAAGAGTTGAGAAAGACTTCTGAACTGAAGTTACGCACCGTCCCGAAGGTCTGGAGCGAAAGCAAACCTGATTCTCGAGAACCTTCGGGACGTTCCGCAGTCTCTGCGGCTTCGGAAGTTTGCTTTTGCCATGTCTTCGAAAACGATTTCTCCCATTGGTGTCTTTGACTCCGGCGTCGGCGGGATTTCTGTGCTGCGAGCAATCCGCGCGCAGATGCCGGAAGAGGCGGTGTTGTATTTTGGCGATCAGGGACACATTCCCTACGGTCCGCGCTCCATGGAGCAAATACGCGGCTTCTCCGAAGCGATTACACGTTTTTTGCTGGAGCGGGGGGCGAAGATCATCGTTGTTGCCTGTAACACCGCCTCGGCGGCGGCGCTGAAATATTTGCGCGAACAATTCCCCCAAATACAGTTTGTGGGCATGGAGCCGGCGGTCAAACCGGCGGCGGAATCAACGCAGACCGGCAAGGTGGGCGTCCTTGCCACGCCGGCGACCTTTCAGGGCGCGTTATATGCCTCGGTGGTAGAGCGGTTTGCCAGCGGCGTGCAATTGTTTCAGGATACCTGCCCCGGCCTGGTGCAGCAAATCGAGCAAGGCAACCTGCACGGTATGGAGACCCGACGGATTTTAGAGACTGCACTGCTGCCCATGTTGAATCACAACATTGATACCGTTGTGCTGGGATGCACCCATTATCCCTTCGTCATCCCGCTCATTCAGGAAATTGCGGGAGAAAAGGTTCGGGTGATAGACCCAGCCCCCGCGGTGGCGAGACAGGTCAAACGTCTGTTGGAAGCGGGGGGATTGAGAAACGCCTCAGCCGCGCGGGGGGAGGTGCGCTTCTTTACGTCCGGCAATCCCGATGCACTGCGGCGCTTGCTTCCGTTATTGCTGGGCGAGGAGGCGGCGGTGGAAGGAGTAGCGTGGGTGAGCGACTCTGAGATTAGAGCGCCCACGCCAGCATGAAGCCGAAGATTGCCACAATTACGCCCAGGTGCAGGAAGAGATGGGTTCCCGTCACCACGGTGTAGGGACCTAGGATGAACAACAGGGCATAGTTGAGGATGACCAGCAGGATGCCGAGCAGCGGCAGCAAGCCTTTGCGGTGAGCAAAAAAGGTGGATGCGCGGTCAACCAGTTTGGAAAGCCACTTCATAATTCTGTTTCTTCCTTCTCTTCAGAGTAATTGCCCAACACTTCCCATTCGCTGAATTGCGCCAGGAGCCGCCCGGGAATGCGCCCCTGAATGTAAACACCGCCGCGCCCATGCTCCACCAATTCCACCTGCCCCGCCTCGTGGAAGAGCGAGATGAGAGCGCCCTGCTGGTAGGGCAGTTTGACGCGGATGGGGGTGTACGTCTCGTATAACTCTTCCTGCAGGACGCGCAACAGGTCGCGCAGACCGGTTCCCTCGATGGCGGAAATTGCCACTGCCTTCGGAAAGTGTTTGAGCGCCTCCTGGGCGGCTTCGGGGCTGCGCAGGAGGTCAATCTTATTCAGGGCAGTCACCACAGGGATGTGATGCGCTTCGATTGTATCGAGCGTTTCCTGCACGGCTTCGAATTGATTTATGGCGTTGGGGTGAGAGATGTCCACCACGTGCAGCAGCAAATCGGCTTCTGCAATTTCCTCCAGCGTGGCATGAAAGGCTTCGATGAGGGTGGTGGGCAGTTTTTGGATGAAGCCAACGGTATCGGTGAAGAGCGCCTGATAGCCGCCGGGTAATTCCACGCGGCGGGTGGTGGGATCGAGTGTGGCAAATAACTGGTCGGCGGCGTACACATCGGCTTTGGCGATGCGGTTGAGCAGGGTGGATTTGCCGGCGTTGGTGTAACCGACCAGGGCAACGGTGGGAATGCGCGAGCGCCGCCGCTGCGCGCGGTAGCGCTGGCGATGGGCGCGGATTTTCTCCAATTCTTTTTTGAGATGCGAAATGCGTTTGCGGATGGCGCGCTTGTCCACTTCCAGTTGGGTTTCGCCGGGACCGCGCAAGCCCACGCCGCCGGTGGAGCCGGTGCGCCCGCCGCCGCCGCCCGCCTGACGTTCGAGGTGAGTCCACTGACCGGTGAGGCGCGGAAGGTAGTATTCGTATTGAGCCAGTTCCACTTGCAGCATCCCTTCGCTGGTGTGGGCATGCTGGGCAAAGATATCGAGGATGAGCGCCGTGCGGTCGAGAACGCGCACATTTTTCCCGATAGCCAGCTGCAGTTCGCGCTGGTGACGCGGAGAGAGTTCGTCATCGAAGATGACCACCTGCGAGAGGGTCTCCTCCACGAGGGCTTTCAATTCTTCCACTTTGCCGGGACCGATATAGGTTTTGACGTGCGGGCGGTCCAGTTTTTGGGTTAGTTCACCGACAACTTCCAGCCCGGCGGTATCTGCCAGCAGGGCAAGTTCGGCAAGCGAATCTTCGAGCGGGAGCAAGGCTTTTTGTTGATACAGTTCCACGCCGACCAGGAACGCGCGTTCCCGCGGCGGCTGGGTGGGTTCAGGGGTTTTCTTGGGCAACGGTTCTATTCCTTCTTTTCGAGTTCGTCGAATAACTTTTTCATTTTCGTTTCGGCAGTTTCGGTGCGGATGGGGAGCAGGATGTGAAAGGTGGAGCCGGGGCATTTCTTTTCATCGTACCCTTCCGATTCCACCCAAATCGAACCGCCGTGCGCTTCCAGAATGCCGCGGGCAATCGGCAGCCCCAGCCCGGCGCCATCGCCTTTGAATTTGGTCTTGCCGCTGGAGTGCAGTTCGAGCCGTCCCAACTGACCGAATTTTTCGAAGATGATAGATTGGTTTTCGAGTGAAATGCCAATGCCGGTATCCTTCACCGTGACTTCAATGAAGCCGGGCAGCGTTCTTCCATCCACAGTGATATGGCCGCCATCGGGCGTGTATTTGATGGCGTTTTCCACGATGTTGCGGAGCGCCTGCAAGATGCGGGCGGAATCCACGTAAATCCATTGATTGCTGCCCTCGAAACGGCGAATCTCCAGCGTTTGACGGCGCTTTCGCACTGTTTCGCCCAAATCTCGTTCGAGGATTTCAAACAAGGTATCGAGTTGAATCGGCTGGACGTTCAAACTCAATAGGTCATTATCAATCATCGAAACATCCAGCATATCATCCACAATCGAGCGCAGGCGTTTGATGCCGCTCTGCATCCCGGCGAGCAGACTATCCAGCGGCAAGCCCTGACCTTCGCGCAGCATGTCTTCCATCATCGAGGCATAGCCTTCGATGAGTGTAATCGGCGTTTTGAGTTCATGCGCCGCCACCGAAATAAAGGCAGACTTGCTGCGATCTACCCGCGCCAGCTGTTTTTGGGCTTTTTCCATTTCGTTCGAAATGTATGCCACGCGCGTTTCCATTTCATAACGCGCCACAACACCCAGCCCATAGGTGAAGATGGGAAAGACCGCCGCCAGCAGGTCGAGCGCCTGTTGTTTGGTGAGGGTTTCTTTTGCGGCGCGGATTGTCAATGCCATCATGCGGTTGAGCAAAAACGTGACCTGATAGGCGCCGGATTCCAGGTCCGTTTCGGTGGAGGATTTTGCCCAGTCGAGCAGCACCGAATCCATCCATGCCGTATCGCCGCTGTTGACCGTTTGCAGCAGCAGATCAAAGAAGCGTTCGAGCTGCTCATTGAGGCCGGCGCGCATGACTGCATCCTGCGCCAGTTCTGCTCCAACGAGTTGAATCCACACCGGGCGAATTTTTGCAAGAATTTTCTGAATGGGCTCTGCTTTTCGCGGCACGGATGTATTTTATCAGGGTTGGGCGCTGCGCTCGAACAGCCAGGCGGTCAGCGTCTCGCCGACGATTTGCAAACTCTGCGGGGAGACTTTGTCCGGCGTATCTTCCAGTGTGTGCCAATAGGGGTAGTCGAAGTCAATAATATCCACCGCTGGAATGCCCGCCTCCAAAAACGGCGTATGGTCATCGAGCATGGAAAACTTGTATTCGGGAATGAACGTGTCGCCGTATCCCAGCGCCTGCGCTGCCGCCCAAATTTCGGCGGTCAATTGCGGCGAGGAGTTGCGCTCCTGGTAGATTTGCAATTCTGCATCGCCGATCATATCTACGATGACCACCGCCTGCGGCTGGAGCGAATTGTTCTTCACAAACTCGCGCGAGCCGAGAATCCAATCCCAGCCGGCAATCCGCCCGTTATCTTCCGCATCGAAAAACACCAGCCAAAGCGGAGGCGTATCCTCAGGGAGGGTGCGCGCCAGTTCGAGCAGCACTGCCACGCCCGAAGCCCCGTCATTGGCGCCCGGCACCGGCAGGGAACGGTTCGAGGGATTCGGGTCCTGATCGGCAAACAGACGGCTGTCGTAGTGAGCGCCCAGGATGATCTGCGGCGGCGCCTCTCCGCGCTTCGCCACGAGATTGAAGATGGGATGCCCCATCGCTTCTGATTCCTGGACCTCAACCTGCCAGCCCGCCCGAAGGAGTTCCTCCTCCATCCATGCCCGTGCCTCAGCGTGCGCCTGCGAGCCGGGTGTCCGCGCCCCAAAGTTGACCTGGGTGACCACATCGGCATAGGCGCGTTGACCGTCGAATCGGGCAGAGTCAGGCTGCGGCTGAGTCTGAAACGCAAAGATATACCAGCCGATGGTGATAGCAAGCAAAAGCGTAATCAGCGTCAGGTAAAGTACGGCAGTTCTTTTTTTCAAACTTGAACCCCATTCAACAGCGTGTGCAGGGTGGTCAGGGCGCGTTCGGCGTAGGCTTTCCCGCGTTCCCGTTTGTGGATTCGCGCCTCCAGAGGCGGAAGGATGCCGAAATTTGCCTTCATCGGCTGAAAGTCTTTCAAGTCGGCGTGAGTGACGTAATGGCACAACGCGCCCAGCATGGTGGTGGGCGGCAGGGTGAGCGGTTCCTCTCCCTGCCGCAGCCGCGCCGCATTGACCCCCGCCAACAGACCGGTAGCAATGTTGCCCATGTAGCCTTCCACGCCTGTGATTTGACCAGCGAAGAACAGATCGTCACGTTCCCTGAATTGCAGGGTGGGGCGCAGCAACCGCGGCGAAGCGATGAACGTGTTGCGGTGCATTTGCCCATAGCGGAGAAACTCGGCTTGTTCCAGCCCTGGTATCATGCGAAAGACGCGCTTTTGTTCCGGGAATTTCAGGTTGGTTTGAAAGCCAACCATGTTATACAAACTTCCCGCCAGATTATCCTGCCGCAGTTGCACCACCGCATAGGGACGTTTTCCCGTGCGCGGGTCGCGCAGTCCCACCGGGCGCATGGGACCGAACGCCAGAGAATCCAACCCGCGCTCGGCAATGATTTCCACCGGCAGGCAGCCCTCGAAGAAATGCCCCGCCTTCACGCCGCTGCGGATTGCCTCCTCAAACGAGCGCAGTTCGATGCGTTCTGCGTGCAGCAGCGCCTCCACAAAGGCGTAATATTCTTCCTTCGTCAGCGGGCAGTTGATGTAATCGCCCTCTTCCTGCTCTCCCGTGCCATAGCGCGAAGCGCGGAAAGCAACCTGCATGTTGATTGAATCGGCGTGAATGACCGGCGCGATAGCATCGAAGAAGTACAGGTGTTCCCCGCCGCTCAGCGCTGCCAGCGACTGCGACAGCGCCGGCGAAGTCAGCGGACCGCTGGCTATGATGGCGGGAGAGGCGGGTATCTCCTTCACCTCCTCGCGGATAATTTCGATAGTGGGGTGCGCTTCGATGCGTTCGGTCACCTTGCGGGCAAAGAGTTCACGGTCCACTGCCAGGGCGCCGCCGGCGGGCAGCGCTGCCTCCTGGGCGCATTCCAGCAGCATCGAGCCGAGCAGGCGCGCCTCTTCCTTGAGCAAGCCCGAGGCGCGGTCCGGCAGGTTCGAACCGAGCGAGTTCGAGCAGACCAGTTCAGCCAGGTCAGAGGTCTGATGCGCCCCGGTGGAGACCAGCGGGCGCATTTCGAACAGCTGCACCTTCAATCCGCGCTGGGCGGCTTGCCAGGCGGCTTCGCTGCCGGCCAGCCCTCCGCCAATGATGATCAGATCGGTCATGATTTGATTCTACCATTGTACGCTTGTGAATTTCCCTGCTGTATAATTGCGTGGATGCTCGAAACCGCCGCAATTGACTCTCAACTCAAAGAAGCCAGCCAGTTGACCGATGCTGCCTGGTCGGCGTTGGTGGAGCGGGAAGCGGGGAAGTGGCGTCTGGCGGCGTATTACCGTCTGGGGAAGAAGTCTCAAGCCGCATTGATGAAATTTCTGGATGATACGGAAGTGGATGCGTGGCTCTCCGGGGCATTGAGCGGCGGGCAAAGCCGTTCCGTTTCTCTGCCTGCCTCCAGCGCGTTGGGAGCCGGGCGGTTATATGCCTTTCCTGTGGCGGGGGTTTCGCATGTTGTGCTGGTGGGCACTGAACAACTCAGCCTGACGGCGCAGCGCATTTGGCGGCTGGCAGTGAGCGGCATACCCGCCGAAAAACCCGCCGCCGAATCGTCGCTGGCTTCCTCCGTAGCGGCTTCTTTGCTGATGCCAGACCTGAACGCGGAAAGTCCCTACGACCTGCCGCGCGCCCTTCACCGCGCTCTGGATGCTTTTATCCGCCTCATTCCTGTACAGGGAGCCTGGTTCGCCATCCGGCGCGCCGACTCCCTCGAAATTCGCGCCCAGTGGAATGCTCCTGCCCTCACCGACCTCACCCTCCCGCTGGATACCCAGCCGCTGCTGCGCCGCATGAACCGCAACCTGACGCCGGTTGCCGTCCAGCGCGGAGATGCGCTCTGGGCGCAGATTCCACACAAAGGATTGAAGGCTGGCGCCAAAGCCTGGATGTGCGTACCGCTGGTCATCGGTCAACGTTTGATCGGCGCGGTGGGTTTGTGGCGTTCATCTGCTTTCAAAGCAGAAGAATGGAATCGTCTGATTGATCTGGCAAGCCAGATTGCCCCCGCGCTCGAAACACTGATTACCTTTGCCGAAATGGCAGGGCATTTGCGCCGCCTCGCCATGCTGAACGACTTTGCCCTCACCGTTTCCACGGGACGCAGCCTCGACCAGATTGCGCGCCGCATGTTTGCCCTACTTTCGCGCGCCTTTGGCACCGAATTGATTGTGCTGGATTTGCTCTCTCCTAACGAACAGGTATTGCAGGAATATCGCATGGAGGAGAGTAACCTGGTTTCCATCCTGCGCGGCGCCGAGGGGCATCCCCTTGCCGGTCTGTTTAGCGGTGACCAAATGCTGCGCTTGAGCGAGGCAGGAGCAGATACGGCGCTTCCGCTCTACAACGGCGCCCTTTCCGGCATCTATGTGCCGCTGCGTCTGCGCGGACAATCCATCGGCGCCTTGAGCGTGGAGAGCCGCCGCAGAAATGCCTTCAACCCTTACGATGAGAGCCTGCTGGTGGTGCTTGCCAGCCACCTCGCCAGCCTGGCAGATTACACCCGCGTCCGTGAAGAGGCGGAAGGCAGGGCGCGCAATCTGGCAGTCATCCACGAGGTCGTTCAGCAAATTGTCGGGCTGACCGATCCGCGCGAAGTGGCGGAATCCACTGCCCGCCTGCTGGCGCGCTACTTTTCCTACGAACTGACAGCCGTGTTCCTTGCCGACGAAAACGGCCGCCTGACGATTGGCGGTTTTGGCGGCGTCAGCCAAAAGGTCATCAAGCGCGCGATAAAATCGGTTGCCTACCCCTTGCGCGGCGGAATTAGCGGCTATGTATTTGAGAGCGGCCGCGGCGTGCTGGTGAACGATGTCTTGCAGGACGAGCGCTACATGCCTATCAAGGGCTGGCAGGCAGGGTCGGAGATGTGCGTTCCCATCCGCGATGCTTCCAAAGTGCTGGGCATCATCAATGTGGAAAGCAGTTTGCGCAATGCCTTCAGCCAGAATGATTACATCGCCCTCGAATCGCTGGCGGGCATTCTGGCGGCAGTCATCACCAGCGCCCATCAATACCAGCGCCTGCAAGAGACCATCTATCAACTGCGCGAAACCGAAATGGAACTCAATGCCCGCATGGAGGCGCAGCGTCTGGCGGAAAATCGCCTCGTGCAAGCCGCCAAACTGGCAGCCGTGGGCGAAATGGCGGCGGGCATCGCCCACGAACTGAATAATCCCCTCACCTCCGTCACCGGCTTTGCCGAACTGGTGCTGAACGACCTGCCGCCCGATTCGCCCCTGCGCGCCGATTTAGACCTGGTCATCCGCGAGGCGCGCCGCGCGCGCGATGTCGTCCGCCGCCTGCTCGATTTTGCCCGCCAGAGCGAAAGCGCCCGCGCCAGCGCCTCCCTGAACAAGGTCGTGGAAGATGTGGTGGCGCTCACCCGTCACCTGCTGCACACCAACGGAGTAGAATTACTGCTGCAATTGCAGGAAGATTTGCCCTGGGTGCTCATGGATGAAAACCAGATGAAACAAGTGTTGTTGAACCTTGTCCACAACGCGTTACAAGCCATGCCGTCCGGCGGGCGGTTGGAAATTCGCACCGCCGCCTTCCAAAAAGTCGGGCGCGAGGGAGTCATTGTCTCGGTGCGCGATACGGGTGTCGGCATCCCGCCGGAGATTCAACCCCGCATTTTCGAACCTTTCTTCACCACCAAAGCCAGCCGCGGCGGAACAGGGTTGGGACTTTCCGTCACGTACGGCATCGTCTCTGCGCACGGCGGCGAAATTGAACTCATCAGCCAGCCCGGTTCAGGCTCCACCTTTACCGTCTGGCTGCCAAAAGGGTAGGGCATTTGTATGGAATCTGTATCTGTTTTTGTCGTTGACGACGAACCCGGCATTGCTCTCTTGTGCAATCGTGTGCTGACGCGCGCCGGCTACGAAGTCCAAACCGAAACCAACCCCCGCGCAGCGGTTGAAACCTTGGGGCAGCGCCGCTTTGACCTGCTCCTGGTAGATATTCGCATGCCCGAAGTGGACGGCTTCGATGTCATCTCGCGCGCCAAGCGCGCCCAGCCCGATATTGCCGTGCTGGTAATGACCGGCTTTGGCACCGTCGAAACCGCCATCCGCGCCCTGCGCCAGGGGGTGGACGGGCTGCTGCTCAAACCGTTCGAAAAAGGAGAAGAACTGGTTTCTGCCGTCGAGCAGGCGCTTACTGACAACCGCCGCAAACGCGAAACCGCGCGCGCTCAGGCGCTTCGACCGCTCTTCGATGCCACCGAACGGCTGTTTTCAGAAACCGATACCGGCAAACTTCATCCGCTCATCGTGGAGACCATCTGCGAACACCTGCAATGCCCCAACGCTGCGTTCTATCAGGCGCAGTCTGATGGATTTACCCTGCTTGCCAGGCGGGGCAGCGTCCTGCCGCTGGATGCCGGCAACTTCACCGCCGACCTGCTGCAACGGGTGGCGTCAGATGGGAACCCGATTGTCGTCAACGCAACAGGACCGGGGGAGAAGGAAGCGCAGTCGCTTCTTTCGGACCTCAAATTGGGTGCGGCCATCCTCATCCCTATTTCACGCTCAGGCTTAAGCGCCGTCCTGTTTGCCGCCAGAGACGCCGGCGCCGCCCCCTTCCGCGGCACCGACCTGGAGTTATTCCATATCCTGGCGCGGCAGTCGCTGGTGGCGCTGGAAAATGCCCGCCTCTACGCCGACCTGCGGGCTTACGTCCGCAAAGTGGAAGAATCGCAGCAGGCGCTGCTGCGCTCGGAAAAAATGGCGGCCGCCGGCAGGCTCACCGCTTCCATTGCTCACGAAGTCAACAACCCCTTGCAGTCGGTGCAAAACTGCCTGCATCTGGCGGGGCGCGAAGACCTGCCCGAAGCCAAACGCAAGGAATACTTCGACCTGGCGCGCACCGAATTGGAACGCCTGATGAAGACCATGCGGCGCATGCTCGATTTCTACCGCCCCGGCTCGGTCAAAATGGAAAAAGTGGACGTGCTGGAATTGCTCAAACACGTCCTCAGTCTCACGTCGCAGCAGTTGGGGCAGCGTCACATCGAGGTTGTCGCCGATCTGCCTGAAGCGCTGCATCCTGTGATGGCTGTGAGCAGCCAGATTCAACAGATTTTCATCAACCTCATCCTCAACGCTTTCGACGTTATGCCCGGCGGAGGCAGCCTGACGATTCGCGCCAAGAATGTGGAAAACGGCGTGGAAATTCAATTCGAGGATACAGGTCCCGGTATTCCTGAGGAATTACGGAACAACATCTTTGAACCGTTCTTCAGCACCAAGGAGGGCGGCACAGGGCTGGGGCTGACAGTGAGTTACAATATCGTCACTGCGCACGGCGGCACGCTGGACATTATCAAAGGAAAGGGCGAAGGCGCCTGTTTCCGCTTATTCTTGCCCAAGGGAGATGTCTCATGAAACCTAACATCCTCGTCGTTGATGATGAGCCGGTTGCCCGGCAATCGCTCTCGGATATTTTGCGCCTCGAAGGATATGCGGTCAGCGCTGTCCCCAACGGGCAGGCGGCGGTTGAATACGTCCGCACGCATCCGATTGACCTGATGGTGGTGGATTTGCGCATGCCCGGCATGGACGGGCTGGAAGTGGTGCAGGTGGTCAACCAGGTTTCGCCGGAGACGGAAATTATTCTGCTCACCGCTTATGGCTCCACCGAGTCGGCGATTCAGGCGCTGCGCCTGCGCGTGCATGATTACCTGCTCAAACCCGCGGCTCCCTCGCAGGTCATCGCCAGCGTCAAAAAGGGATTGGCGCGGCGGGAAGCGCGGCTGAAGGCAAAGGGCGGTTCAGCCACAGCCGATGTGGAAGAAGCCTCGCTTGAGTTTTCCCTCCCCGATGGCACCCGCCTCGACCTTGCCCGGCGCCTGATCCAGAAAAAAGATCAAATCGTGCATCTCACTCCCGCCGAGGGACGGCTGCTGCGCGTTCTTATCGAAAACCCCGGTCGGGTGTACACTCACCGCGAACTGGTGCTTCTCGTGCAAGGCTATGATACTTCCCAGCGCGAGGCGCCGGAAATTCTGCGTCCGCTGGTCAGCCGCCTGCGGCACAAATTGGAGGTCTTTCCCTCGCTGGCGCGGGCAATTGTCAGTGTGAGGGGAACCGGGTATTTGTACGAAGTGGAAAAATAGACTTTATCTGTTTCCCCTCTGCATCCACAAAGAAACACGAATTTCTTTTTCATCTTTGTGTTCTTTGTGGAGATCTCCCTGCTTCAGAGAAAGTCTGATAAATTTGCCGCTATGGTATGCCGTCCTGAAGGTTTTTCACGCACAAGCCTTCGGGACGGTTTTTCTTGCAACAACGCAGGGATGGCGGATTTGGCAATCCGCACGAGCAAAAAAATGGCGGCTTGGAAACCGCAAAAAGGCGAAACTACAGAAACAAATTCTCAATGCTTGTAGAAATCGGTGGGGAAATCCGGCGGCTGAAGCCAGGAGAGCAGTCCCTTTGCCTGCAGGCGGTACGTGACCGGTTTCTCGAACCAGACGAGCAGCAGGCTGGCGCTCAACCCGGCGGTTCCCATCCACTGCCAGCGGGTGAGGGTTTCGCCAAGCAGCAGATGACTGAAGGTAATTGCTACCAGCAGTTCAGCAAGTCCAAGCAAGGCGGTTTGCATTCCGCCGATGTTCTTCACCCCCAAAAACAACATCAGCCGTGAGCCGAAGGTCACAGCCGTCAGCCCTAACACCGGCAGCCAGGGCGGGTGAGCGGGCGGCGGAGGGCTGGCAATAAAGTAGGCTGGCACCACAATGGCGCTCATTGCGATCAGGGTGTACACGGTCACCGTGGGGGCAGGGACATCGTACAGTACACGCTGGTTCACGGGCAGGTGCAGGGCATAGAGCGCCGCAGAAATCAGCATAAAAACCACGCCGGTAAGATTGATGTTCCCCGAATCGGCCTTGGTCAGTAGAAATGCGGAAAAGCCTGCAACGACGATTCGGACAACCGTCAATTTGGATGGCGGCTGTCCGTCCAACTGCAGCCAAAACGCCACAAATAACGGATAGAGCGCATAGAGCATTTGCGCCAGGCTGGCGCTCAGTTTGCTCAACCCCACATAGTAAAAAATCGAGCCAATACCATTGAGCGCGCCTGCCAGCAGGCAGCCATATAACCCTGCCGGATAAATATACAGATATTGCCGCTTGAAGAGCAGCATAATCAGCACAAGCAGCGCCGCCGCTATGCTGGTGCGAAGCGCTACCACCGCATAAGGCGAGAAGTGTCCCTCTCCCATTGCGGCTTTGCCAAAAACTGGCGCCATGCCGATTAATGCGGCGGAGACTAGTGCGGCGCGAATACCCTGGGAATGTTTTTTCTTCGACAAATTGGCACCGGCTTTCAAAGCGTGAACCAGCAATGTACAAGAATGGAGCGCAGCCCCTCTTTCTTATTCGGATGGAAAACCATCCGCTGCACTCAAAGCAAAACTTGTGATGTACCGACTCACCTGACGCAGAACGCCTTGAAGATTCTCGTAAAACAGGCTTGTTTTCGCTGCACGGTGACCGAAGTTGCGACTCACCCTCGCGAAGCCTGCCTGCGCAGGCTCTCAAGTCAGCGAAGGCTGACTTCGTGATTGCTGGATGCGGTTTGAACCGCCAGCAATCACGAACCGCGTAATATACGTTACTGATTGCTGCTGTCTGCCAGGGCGGGTGCGGTTGTCAGCGCTAGAGAACCCTTTACTTGATCAGCGCACGAACCTCTTCCAGAAACTCATCGTTCAGAAAATCGCCTTTGAGCATCAATGACTGGATTTGTCCCTGCAGGCGGCTTTTCTCGTCCACGGTCAACTCTTTGGCGGTGGCAACAATCACGGGGATATTGGCGGTTTGCGGCTGGCTGCGCAAGACATCCATCACGGCAAAACCGTCCATTTCGGGCATCATTAAATCGAGGATGAGCAGGTCGGGATGTTCGCGGTTGACCAGTTCAATGGCCTCACGCCCGTTGACGGCTTCGAAAATTTCAAAGTCGCCTTGCGATTGCAAAATGCGGCGGATGAGACGGCGTGCTTCGGGGGTGTCATCTGCCACCACCACGCGCGAGAAGCGGTTTGGCGTCACATTGTTGAGCGCCGAAAGCAGACCTTCCTGGGGCGTTTGGGTTTCGGCTTGTTTATTGCGCAGGTCAATATCGCGTGTCCATCCTTCGCTGAAGAGATATTGCTCGGCAGGCATAGTGTGGCCGGTGCAATTCACCACTACCACATCGTCCGGCTTGATGACGCCCGCGCGCACCAGTTTGAAGAGCCCGGCAAAGGCGGTTGCCGAGGCGGGTTCGGCGGAAATCCCCTCCATTTTTGCCAGCACATGCATGGCGCGGAATGACTCTTCGTCTGAAACACTTTCGAACACTCCGCCGGTTTCGTTAACCTGCTGACGGAGCATGACGTACGTCCGTCCCGGATCGCCAGTAGCGAGCGTTTCGATGCGCGTCTTGGGCGAGCGCACCGGCTCGGCTTTTTCCAATCCCTTGCGCCAGCTTTCCACCATCGGCGCGCAGCCATCCACCTGGATCGGCGCAATGGCTGGGATGCGGTCTATCAAACCGAGCGCCTTCAACTCGCGGAAGCCTTTATACACGCCGAGCGGTCCCAGCCCGCCGCTGATAGATTGGACGTACCAGTCGGGGGTGCGCCATTTGGGATGGTCTTCTGTTGAATCGGGAGGCGCGCCGTTTTGCAGCGTCAATTGTTCGGCAATTTCGAAGGCGAGCGTTTTCATTGCCTCCACAGCGGTCACGGTGCGCGCGCCCATATCCTGATATAACCCGCGCTGACGGGCAAACTCCGCTGCCATGATTTTTGCTTCGTCGTAGGAACCCGTAATTTTGACCACCTGGCTCCCGTACAAGGCGATTTCACGCATCTTGACTCCGGGGACGAGGCTGGTGACGAACGCCCAAAGTTTGATCCCTGCTCGGGCCGCATACGCCGAAAGCGAGATGGCGACGTTACCGGTCGAAGCGGCGACCATTTCGGTGATGCCCGCTTCTTTGAGGGCGGCAATGGTCAGCGCTGCCTGCCGGTCTTTGAAAGAGGAAGTGGGACCCTGACGTTCGTCCTTGATATACAGATTGTTCAGCCCCAACATCATCCCCAGGTTGACGGCTTTGATGAGCGGCGTGCCGCCCTCGCCAAGCCGCAGGCTGGGATTGGGGTTGTGAATGGGGAGAAGTTCCTTGTAGCGCCACAAATCGAATTCGCGGTTCTTGAGTTGTGACGGAAAGGTTTTTGCAACTTCTGCCAGGTCGTATTCTGCTTCGCGCCACTGACTGGCACAGTTTGGGCATTGCATGGAGCTCGGTGTGAACGGAGCAGCATGACCACAATCGAGACAACGAATAACGAATGACATTGAGAGTTTTTCCTTCTTTCAGAATAACATCCCAGGTTGCCTGGGATGTTATTGTATGTGATGGTTTAGCGGCTGATGCGTTTGAGTGCGTTTTCAATACTGGCGATCAGGTCGTTTTCGTTGAGCGCGCCTTTGGTAATCAGCCGCTTGCCGTATTCGGCAAGTTGTTGATGTTGTTCGTTGGTCAGCCCCCCGCCGCTGACCACCAGGACGGGAATCTCGCGCAGGGCTGGCTCCTCGCGCAATTTTTCGAGAATCATAAATCCGTCCATTTCGGGCATGAAGATGTCGAGGATGACGGCATCCGGCGGGTTGGTGGTGAGAATTTCCCACCCGCGGCGTCCGCCCTCGGCAAGGGTGGTTTGATAGCTGCCATGCTTGGTCAGTATCTTCTCGATGAGACGCAGGTCGTTGGGGTCGTCATCAATCACGAGTACGCGGCGAATGTTGCCGTTCTTGTTGAGACGGTTCAGCGCCTGAACGAGGTCTTCTTCAAGAATGGGCTTGACCAGGTAATCTGCTGCGCCGAGGCTGAAGCCTTTGTCGGTTTGTTCGACGATGGAGCAGATGATGACGGGAATGTCGCGGGTTTCAGGATCAGATTTGAGGTCTGTGAGAACCGACCAGCCGTCCACGTTGGGCATCATGATGTCGAGGGTAACGGCAAACGGTCTGATTTCTTTGACGCGTTCCTTTGCCCGGGCGGGTTCGGTGAGTGCAATGACATGGTATCCCTGTGGTGTGAGGTAACGCTCATAGAGACTGATGACCTGCGGGTCGTCGTCAATTGCCAGCACGATTTTTTTGTCGGCGGGGATTTCTTCGGCCGGCTGACGGAAGAGCGGCATGGTGAACCAGAAGGTGGAGCCTTTGCCTTCCTGGCTTTCGACGCCGATGCGCCCGCCGTGCAGTTGCACCAGGTTGGCGCAAATGGAAAGCCCCAAGCCCGAACCGCCTGTTTTGCGCGTGGCGGAACCATCCACTTGGGAGAAGGCTTTGAAGAGTTTTTCCTGCCCTTCGGGGGAGATGCCGGGGCCGGTGTCTATCACTTTGATGAGCGCTTCGAACTTACCGCTGGGCGCTTTTTGCACGGAGGTTTCAACCGTGATGATACCTTCGTCAGTGAATTTGGCGGCGTTGGAGATCAGGTTGAGCAGCACCTGGCGTACGCGCATCGTATCGCCGCGGATGGTGGGCATATCCGCCGGGACTTTTTCGATGAGCTGAATGGGCTTTTCTTTGACCAGCCCTTTGGCAGTGGAGAAGACGCTGTGGATGATTTCGGACAGGCGTACTTCCTCGAAGTTGAGTTCCATCTTACCGGCTTCGATGCGCGCTAGGTCGAGAATGTCGTTGATCAGGCCGAGCAGGTGTTGACCGGAGTTATAGATGGCGGTGAGGTCTTGTTGCTGCATGTCGGTGATGGGACCATCTATGCCTTTGAGGATGACGCGCGAAAAGCCGATGATGGAGTTGAGCGGTGTACGCAGCTCGTGACTCATGTTGGCAAGGAACTGGCTCTTGAGTTTGTCCACTTCCTTGAGGTTTTTGATGAGTTCCTGCGATTCGAGGTAGAGGGTGGCGTTGTTGATGGCAACGGCGACCTGGTCTGCCAGGGATTGGAGAACGGAGAGCACATCGGGGGTGAAGGCGTGCGGCTGGGTGGATTGGATGTCAATGACGCCGAGCGTTTTGCCGCTGACCTTGAGCGGGATAGCGGCTTCGGATTGGGTGTCGAGCAGCAGCGGGTTGGGCTGGTAAAGGCGGTTGGCGGCAACGTTGTTGGCGAGGACGATGTTGCCGCTTTCTGCGGCTTTGCCAACGATGGTGGATGAACCGATGGCGACGCGGTATTTTTGCGCCTTCATTTTTTCGCCCGCCCCGCCCGTCGCTTCGCGCAGGACGACGTTGTAGCCTTCTTCGTCCGTCTGGTAGATGGCGGAAAAGTAAAAGCCCAGCCGGTCACTCACCAGGTTGACGGTTTGGGTAAAGATGGTATTAAGGTCGAGGGTGGAGGTCACCAGCCGACCGATTTCCGCAGAGGCAGCCAGGTAGGTGTTGCGGCGTTCCAGCGCTTCGCGGGCTTGCAGACGTTCGAGGGCGGCGGCTGTTTGAGCGGCGATGGCTTCGAGTTTTTCAACGTGACTATCCGTCAGGCGGATGGCTGGGTCGTAGGTTTGGACTGCTATGACGCCTCGCACCACGCCCGCGCTTTTGAGGGGAACTCCCAGCCAATCCACGCTGGGAGCGCCATCGGAGACAACTTCGCCTGTGGCTTCGAGATCGGCAAAGATTTCGGGGGTGGTGCGCAGCGGTTTGCTGGAGCGGATGACGTAAGAGGTGAGGCCGCGTCCTAGTTTACGCGGCGACCAGTCATCGTCGTACTCGTCTGCATGGTAGGGAAAGGTGATGAGTTGTGTTTCAGGGTCGTACAGCGCAACGAAGAAGTTTTTGGCAGGCAGGATGGGTTGAATAGATTCGTGAACCGTGTGGAAGAGTTCTTTGACCGATTTCGCCGTGAGCGCGCTTTCTGTGATGTGAGTGATGGCGTCTTGAGTGAGTTCGTTGATTTTGCGGTCGGTGATGTCACGCGCCACCCAGAAGACTTGTGTGTCGTTCAATTTGGAGACATTGGCGTCAAACCAGAAACGGATGCCGTTGATTTCCAGTGGATATTCGATGCGGGCGATTTCGCTGCTATGCAGCGCTTCATGGATGACGCGCAGGAACGGCTCATGTAATTCTGGCGGCACCACTTCGCGGAGGTTTTTCCCCACCATGTCGGCGGGCGGGCGCAGCAGGAGGGATGGGTTGGTGGGCGCAATTTTGACGTAGTAGCCGTCTTTGTCATACACGATGATGACATCGCTCATGGAGGCGAACAAGGCGCGCAGTTCTGCCTCGGAGCGCTGGGTTTCCTGGAAGAGGCGGGCGTTTTCGAGCGCCAGGGAAAGTTGGTCGGTGACCTGGCGGGCGAGCAGCTGGTCTTCTTCCGTCCAAACGCGCTGGTTGGTTTCGTCGAGGACCTGCAGAGTTGCCCAGGTGTCGGCGCTGAGTTTGAAGTCCAGCGCAAGGGCGGTTTCTGTGTATGGTGCCGCGGTGGTTGGCTGGATGGAAGGCGCACTTTTGGCATGCGGTTTGCCGCTCTCTGTGGAAGCGGACGGTTGATGCGGCGCGCCGACAGGCGTTTCCACCGGGCGCGGCTCGACACTCGGCTCTTCGTGCTTGATGTTCTCGAATAATTGGTCAAGCCGCCTGTCGAGCGGTTTCTTCTTTGGCATATTCAATCAACTCCTGAGCAAGGACACGATACTGCTGAGACCCGCGGCTGGTGGGTTTGTAGTGAATGATGGGTACGCCGGCAATGGGGCTTTCCCTGAGTTTTGTATCAATTTCGATGACGGTGGTAAAAACACCCTGACCAAAGGTGGCTTGTAGTTGTTCAAAGATGTTACGGTGGGTGCGGTTGCGGCGGTCGAGCAATGTGACCAGGATGCGGTAGGCGAGACCGGGGTTGACATCCTGCCGAATGCGGCGAATGATGCCCATCATGTTCCGCAGCGCGTAGGCGGAGAAGTACTCTGCCTGGGTGGGGATGATGAGCAGGTTGGCGGCGGCGAGGGCGTTGAGGGTGATGGCTCCCAGGGCGGGAGGGCAGTCGAAGAGAATGTAGTCATAGGGCAGCGGCGCTGCTGCCAGCGCATCGCGCAGGGTGGTCAGGTAATGATTCCGCATAGGGAGGAATTGCTCGGCGTTTTCGATGCGAAAATGAGAAGGAACAAGAGAGAGGTTTCGAATCTCGGTTGAGCGAATGGCGCTTTTGAGGGCTGCGGCTTCGAGCAGCACGTTCGCCGAGGTGATGCTCATTTCATCTGTTTCCAGGCCGAGCGCCAGAGAGAGATTCGCCTGCGGGTCGAGGTCCACGAGCAGTACACGGTAGTTCAATTCGGCGAGCGCCGCCCCGAGCGAAAGGGTGGAGGTGGTTTTGGCGACGCCTCCTTTTTCGTTCGACATTGCGATTACATAGGCCATTTTATCCTTCCTTTCCGCTGCTAGCCTTCGGCAGGATTTCGACGCGGGTGGCGCCCAATGCCTGGCGCAGTTCCTGGAGGGCGGTTTCGATCATGGCTTGCGGGTCGTTGACGCTGCGGATTTTGCCGGTGATTTCGGAGACCAGCCGTTCGCGTTCGGCGCGGCGGGTGGTTTCCTCGAACAGGCGCGCATTTTCTGCCGAAAGCGCGACGCGCTCTGCCACCGCCTGGATGAGGTCTTTTTCATCTTCGCCCCACTGACCGCCGGCAGGGGGTTGGACCACCAGCCTGCCAATGACTTCGCCGCGCAATTCGATTGGGACAACGATGGAGGGTATTTCTGTTCCAGCGCCTTTTTTGCTGCCCGAAGGTTGTTTAGGCAGTTGAAGGGGTTCACGCAGCGGCATGGTGCCCATGGCGTTGTAACGGTAGCCGAGTAGTTTTTGGCTGTGTGGGAGGCGCTTCCATGCTTCACGGGTGGATTGGCGCATGATGGTTTGTAATTCATTCAGGGTGCGTTTCGAGTTTTCGAACAGGCGGGCGTTTTCAATGGCGAGACTTACCTGTTTGGCGAGCAGGCTGAGCGTTTGTATGTCCTCTTCGGTAAAGGCGCCCACTTCTGTGCTTTGCACATCCAACGCGCCGATGACTTTGTCGCCGCTGAAGAGGGGTAAAGCCATTTCGGAGTGGGTATCGGGTAGGTCGGGGTTGTTGAAGAACACGGCGTCCGCTCCAACGTCGAGGGCGATGCGCGGTTGCCCGCTTGCAGTCACGCTGCCGACGATGCCTTGTTCGCCAACTTTGAGGCGGTGATGTCTTGCCAGCATTCTTTGCCCGGCTTCGCTGTTTGAGGCGGTGAGGACGGCATATTCGTTGTTTTCATCGAGCAGGAAGACGCCCACATGGTAGAAGCCATATTGTTCGCTGATGACCGCTGCGATGCGCGGCAGGAGTTCTTGCAGGTCGTGGATGGAGGCGATGGATTGTGCAACCTCTGCCATGGCTTCGAATTGGGCGGCGCGGCGCTGCAGGTGGGTGTTTGCCGCTTCGAGTTCGCGGCGGCGTTGTTCTATTTCCTGTGTGCGTTCGGTGACGCGCATTTCCAGTGACTCAATAGACGCCTTGAGTTCTGCCGCCATGGAGTTGAGGGTGGCGGCGAGAGTGCCAAATTCGTTTCGTTCAGTCACCGCCGCCCTGGCGCCCAGGTTGCCCTTCGCCATTTCTTCCGCGGTGCGCGTGAGATGGACGAGTGGTTTTACCAGGCTGTTACTGAAGTTGAGGGTGGCTAACAATGTCAACCCAAAGATGCCTAAAACGACGAAAATGCTGAGCCCCAGGGCGTTGAAGTTTTCACGTTCGAGTTGTTCCCTGGCTTCGAGCGCTTTGACGAGCATTTCTTCTTGGGGGACGATGATGGCCAGGCTGAAGTTGACCCCCGGAATGGGGCGATAAACGACGAAGCGGTTGACGCCGTTGAGTTTGATTTCTGTCAAGCCGCTCGTGCCGGCGGTCATTTGAGACAGGATGCCTTGCAATTCGGCAACGGTGGCTCCAAGGTTGGTTGCGGTGAGTTTGCCTCCCAGGGGCAGCAGGTCGGAGGTGATTTTGAGGTCGCGGTAGCCTGCTTCAGGCATGGCAATTAACCGCCCCTCATGGTCAACGAGGAAGGCATAACCGCTTTGACCCAGGCGGATATGAGCAATGATATCGGAAATTTTTGTCAGTTGAACATCTTGCGCCACTACGCCAACCAGCCTGCCGCTGGCTTCATAGACCGGGGCGCTGTTGGTGATAACGATGCCGTTAAGCGCGGCATCCAAATACGGTTCAGACCAGACGGCGCCGCGGCTGGGATTTGCCTGAGGCGCTGCGGCGACGTACCAGGGGCGCCCTGTGACGTCGAAATCGGGCGGGACGAGAGCAGCCAGGTCTATGTTGGGGTAATAGAGGGTGTAGCCGGTGGAACTGCCGAAATAGATGGCGATGACATCCGGGTTGGCGGCGAGGAGCGATGGGGCAAGCAGGTCCATGTGGCGGATGGCATTCAGTTCCGTTGTCATGCTAGCGGTCAGCTCGGCTGCGGCGGGGATGAAGACGGAGCCGGTTTCTGTGTTAGGGTTATCCCAACTTCCCTGGGGATTGCGGGTAAGGGTGGCAACGGCATTCCAGAAGTTGCCGCTGCCGAAGGTTTGGCGGTTGAGGAGAAGGTTTTGGTCGTAATCCCGCAGGGCAAGGATTCCGCTTTGCAGTGTGTTGAAGAAGTTGGATAGCGTTGCCGTATGACGGTCAGCTTCGGCGGCAAGCAAACTTTCGGCTTCGCTGCGTGTGGTTTCATCCAGGCGCGTGATCAGGGTGGTGTTGGTTTGTTGTGTACGGACGTATACAAACGCTCCCATGATGGCAAGCGCTAAAAACACAAAGGCGATACTGCCTCTAATGAGCCGTGTGCGAATGGAGGAGCCGCCGATGAGTGTTTGCAGCAAAGCGCCGGGGGTGAAGGGTGCGTTCATCATGCAATTATTTCTCCATCTGTATCGCCGAATTGGATGATGACCTCGGAGCCCGGCAGGGCGCGTCCCAGTTCTTCGACGGCGGTTTGAAGCACGTTTTGCATGTTGATGGATGCGCCGATCTTGGCAGAGACTTCACCGATTTTTGCCTCTTTTGCAGCGCGGCGCTGGGATTCGAGCAGGAGGCGGGCATTGTCCAGCGCGAGGGCGAGGCGGTCTGAAATGGCTTGGGCGAGGTTGATTTCATCCTGACTCCAGCGGCGGTTGGGGATGGGGGCTTTGATGTTCATCACGCCGATGGTTTGTCCACGCAATTTGACCGGAACGGCGATCGCCGGCTGAGATTGTCCATCTTCGCCATCCACTACCACAACCTGACCCTTGTTGAGTGCCTTGCGAATTTCGGTGGAAAAGACCGGTTTGGTAAGGCGTTTTCCGCCGCTGGCGGTTTGCTGGTAGCCAATTCTGGTTTCCTGGCGCATGAAGGCGTTCCATTCCCGGTTTTGAATTTGGGAATAGAGCGCTTCGGCTTCTTCGCGCGCCTGTTGTATTTGCCCGAAGAGACGGGCGTTTTCGATAGCCACGGCAACCTGGTCGGCGAGGATGTTGAGGGTGTTGGTGTCGCTTTCGGTAAAGGCGTTGGGCTGGGTGCTTTGTACATCGAGCACGCCGATGGTGACGCCGCGGTAGTTGAGGGGCAGCGCCAATTCGGAGCGGGTGGCTTGGAGGTGGGGATTGGTCAGAAAAGCGGAATCAGTTTCCGTGTCGAGGGCGATGCGGGGTTTGCCGCTTTGAGCCACGGTGCCGACCAGCCCGGTGCCAATCTCCAAACGGTGCCCCTGGCTAAGGAGTTTTTGTCCTTCTTTGCTGTTGGCAGCCTGAAGGCGGACAAAACGGCGTGTTTCATCCACAAAGAAGATGCCGATGTGGTAGAAGTTGAATCGTTCGCTGATGAGGCGGGTGACGAGGGGCAGGAGGATGTCGAGCCGCTGTTCGGTTGAAATGATGCGGGAAATTTCGCTGATGGATTGGAGGTCGCGGGCGCGTTTTTCGCTGACGAGGACGGCGTTTTTCAGGTCAACCGTGCGTTCACTCACGCGCTGTTCGAGGCTGGCAATCAGGTCGCGCAGTTGAGAGGTCATCTGATTGAAGGCAGCCGCGAGGGTGCCGATTTCGTCGCCACTTTCGACTTGCGCTTGAACGGTGGTGTCGCCCGCGGCGATTTTATCTGCCACCTGTTTGAGCCGTGTGATGGGTGCGGCAAGTACCTGGGCAAAACCCACCGCTGCCAGCATGGCTGCCAGGGAAAGGGCGATGGCAAAGAGCGAGATGTTGCGTGTTTGGGTCTGAATTGGCTGAAAGGCTTCTGCCTGGCTTTGAATGGAGACGGCATACCATTGCAGTTTTTCGATGGCGTTTTGCTCTTCGTGTTCACCGGCCAGCGCTGGTCCCACAACGAGAGCGGGGCTGGCGATGATGGGGATTTCATCATGAAGAGTTTGTTGATAAACCGCATCAGAGTGAATGAGGTCATGGATGTTTAGCGAGGCGGTTTTAAGGATGGTTTCATAGGCGCCGTCCTCTTGGAGGCGCAGGGAAAGTTCCTGCCCGTTTGGGAGGTAGATGTCGATGTGGCCGGTTTGAGCGAACAAGCCGGCGGTAAGCGAGGGAGCGAGAAAGGAGAGATCGAGTGTGGTGCGCAAGATGCCCAGCGGCGGCGCCTCGTCGGAGGCTTGGATGCGCACTGCCAGGATGATAGCGGTGGTACCGCTGCTTTCGTCGTACTCTGGTTGTCCTATATATACGCCGTCTGCTAAGGCTCTACGCCACCACTCTTCGTCGCCCTGGTAGTAGTCGGTGGTGCGGTTGGTAGCGGCGATGTTCACTCCCTGAAGGTCAGTGATAAACATTTCGACATGCTCTGGAAATTCGTGCTGAAATTGGGTGAGCGTGGCGCTGAGTTCGTTGTTAAGCACGCTGCTGATGAGCGGATCGCTGCTGTTGGCGGCGGAGCGCCATTCTGCGTCCAGGCGGATGATTTCTTCTTCGCTCAATGCGCCCTGGGTATTGGAGGCTGAAACGATGTTCAGGATGAATGGGTTGAACGCGAGTGTTTCGAGGATGTCGGCTTCGCGTTCGAGGGTTTGACCAATTTCCACTGCCTCGGATCTGGCGAGGGTGTTAAGCTGCAAGCCGATGGTGGCAGTCAATGCGTTGCGCTGGGTGTTAATTGTAAAAAACGCGCCCACGCCAATCGAACTTAGCACGAGGGTGACAAAAATGATGATAAGTTTGACGCGCAGGGTATAGTTGCGGAATTGAACAGCGGTGACATGTCCGAATAGTAAGATGACCACCAGGAGAATTGACGGTAGAAAGACGCGGATAATCGGCGGCGGAGGTAACCGGTAGGCTGGCAGGAACAATTCGAGCAGGATGGCTGCAACCCCGCTGACGGCGCCCGAAGCGGCCGCCAGATAGGCCTGCCTGGACGGGAGGGTTTGCCCGGCGATAACCGACACAAGCCCCAAAATACTGATGCCGATGAGCCAGCCGATGCCTTCAATGAGGGCGACGGCGGCGATGAATGTCATCTGAATGACAATGAGAAGGAGCCAGATGGCAGAGATGAACCGTTTGCGGCGCAAAAGGAAATAACTGACAAGGACCGACGCCGCCAAAAGCCAGATATCGGCGCTCCATGCGTAAAACTGCCAGGCGCCTGTTTGTATTGCCAGCGCAAGGTAAACAGATGCTGCAAGAACGCTTGCCGGCAAACCAATGAAAGTCAGGCGCAGCGCGTTGCGTTCCTCGACAGGCAGGGTGGGGTCGAAGCGGAATGGATTTCTCATCATGTCACTTTTCTTCTATTATTGTGCTGTCTGCCATATCCGTGTGGAGTTGTACCAGTACTTCGGAGCCGCCCAGTGCGTGGCTGAGTTCTTCTGCGGCGGTGCGAAGAATGGCGTCAATTTGAGTGATGGAAGTGATTTTGCCGGAGATGTCGGTGGTGATGCGTTCGATTTCGGCGCGCCGCTGCGTGGCTTTGAGCAGCAGGGAGGTTTCCAGTGCCAGGGAGAGACGGTCTGCCACTGCTTCGGCAATGTCCACTTCGTCTTCGTCCCATTCGTGTTCGCTGCGGGTGTGAATATCGAGCACGCCGATGACTTCGCCGCGCAGGCGAATGGGAACGGCAAGGGTGGCGTTGACTCCGTTTTCCGCTATTGTCTGCTTTTCTACCAGCGCCTTTCGATTGGAGGGTGTCATCCACGGACGCAGCAAAGGCGCAACATCCTCCTCGGTTGCCCTGTAGCCGATTTTCGCACCGTCCGACTGCAAGATGCGCCAGGCATCCTGCAGGAAAGCGCCGCTGGCTCTTTGGCTTTTTTCGAGCAGTTCCTGCATGGTTTCGTAAGTGCGGGCGTTTTGTATTGCCACAGCGATCTGGCCGGCAAGGGTTTTCAATAGGTTGATATCTTCCTCTTGAAATGCATTCGGTTCGGTGTCTTGGACATCGAGCGCGCCGATCACCTGCTCGCCGATTACGAGCGGCACTGCCATTTCGGAATGCGTTTGCGGAAGGTCGGGGTTGTCAAAGTAAGCCGCATCCGTTCCCACATCCAGGGCGATGCGCGGCATTCCGGTTGCGGTGACATATCCCACGATGCCCGCCTGCCCCACTTTGAGTTTATGCCCTCTGGCGAGCATTCGCTGCCCGCCCGTGCTGTTGGCGGCGCGCAGAACGGCGTATTCACGGTTTTCATCCACGAGGAAAATGCCAACGTGGTAAAACCCCAGCCGTTCGCTGATGGCGGCGGTAATGCGCGGAAGCAGGCTCTGCGGGCTTTCCAGGGCGGTGGTGGCTTTGACGATTTCTGCGATGATTTCCAGTTGTGCGGCGCGCTTTTCCAGCAGGCTGGCGGTTTGCTGAATTTCTGTGTTTTGTGCGTTCAGGGCGGATGCTTGCTGGCGAAGTTTTTCCTGGTCTGCGCGCATGAGAAGCAGCAGTTTGTTGAAATTTTGGACCACCTGGTTGACTTCCGGGATGCGGGTTTGCAAATCCAGGGTGGCGGCAGATTCCTTCATGGCAGCAGTGCGCTGGGCAAGTTCCAGGACGGGTGCGGCAATCTGACTTCCTACCAGCCAGCCCAACACCGCAGCGCCGCTTGCGGAAATGAGAAAGAGCAGCAGGAAGTTGCGCAGGAAAATCCTCTGCTGTGCCAGAACATCTTGAGCAAGAATATCCACTCCTACAACGCCTTCGAACTGACCGTTGGATTTGTAGAGGGGGGCGTAGGCGGTCAGGTAGGTTCCAAATTCATCCGTATAGAAGTCGGGTTCGACGAGCGGAGAGGTGAGGCGGTTGAAGTTTTTGAGCAGCAGGTCGCTCGGTTTGGTATAGACCGAGCCGATGTCCTGCGGCTGATATTCTTGCGGCGTTGCGCCCGGATTGTGACCGGCATCGAGAACGAAGTAAAGGTTGCCGACTATGTTTCTGCGCATGGTGTACACGTACAGAATGTCCGGGTCGGTGGCGGCGATGGCAAAGGCTTTGTTTTGCAGTGCGCGGTAGGTATCTGTTTTCATATCTGCCGCGGTTTGCAGTTGGGCATGCGCGTCGCCGTCAATTTGGAGCGCGGCATTGGCGGCAATGGCGCTCAGTTTGTGTTGTTTTTCGCGGAACAGATCGTTGCGCGCTTGTAAATACGAAAGCGAGACCGCCAGCGCGCTGGCAATAATGCCCGCAAGGGCAAAGCCGATGGCAAGGCGGAAGCGCAGGCTGCTCAGACGCTCCAGGAGGGTTTTCATGCTGTCCTCCTTTCCATTGCTTCGCCTTGCAGTTGAACAACGACTTCGGTTTCGGGCAGGGCGCGCCGTAATTCCAGCACCGCCGTTTTCAACACTTCTTCTGCCTCGCTTTGGGCGCTGATTTTTGCCGAAATTTCGCCGATGGTTCGTTCCTTTGCGGCGCGTTTCTGGCTTTCGGCAAGCAGGCGGGCATTTTCCATCGCAATCGCGGCGCGTTCAAGAATGGCATTGATGATATCCAATTCATCCGGGTCCCATTCGCGGTTGCCCGGCGCGCGGACATCTACCGTGCCGATGACCTGTCCGCGCAGCGTGATGGGCAGGGAAAGGACCGCGCCTCCGGTCCCCGCTCCGCCCTGGTTCGCCGATTGAAGCATTTCCTTTGCTTCTTTGCTGGTGCGGGCATAGAGCAGAGAGGTTTGGGCTCCGGTATGACGCACACCGAGCAGTTTTTGCCGTTTTGTGAATTGGTTCCATCCTGTTTGTACGAACTGCTTCGAAAGCGCCTCTGCCTCCGCCAGGGCTTTGCGTGTTTGTTCGTTTTGTCGGGCGTTTTGAATGGCAATGCTCACTTGGTCGGCGAGGGTGGAGAGAATGGCAATATCCTCTTCGGAGAAAGCGTTCGGTTCGGTGCTTTGCACATCGAGCACGCCGATCACCTGCTCGCCAGCCTTGAGCGGCAGGGCAATCTCCGAGCGGGTGTCGGGGAGGTCAGGGTTGTTGAAGTACACCGCATCCGCTCCGGTGTCGAGAGCGATGCGGGCTTTGCCGGCGCCAGCGGTATAACCCACGAGACCAGTCGCGCCGACTTTCAGTCTGTGACCGCGCGCCAGCATTCTTTTTCCGCCGGGGCTGTTGGCGGCGCTGAGGACGGCGTATTCGCCGGCGCTATCGAGCAGGAAGACGCCGACGTGATAGAAGCCGAATTCGCGGCTGATGGCTTGGGTGATTTGTTTGAGCAGGCTTTCGAGGTCAAGGTTGGAACTGATGGTGCGCGCCACGTGGGCAATGGACTGGAATTGTTTGGCGCGGCGTTGGATGTTGGCGTTCGCCTCGAGCAATTGAGCAGTACGCTCCTCAACGCTTCTTTCCAGACCTTCGAGCGTGCGCCGCAGGCGGGAGGTCATGGCGTTGAAGGCTTGCGCCAGCGTGCCGATTTCGTCGCTGGTGCGGGCATCGGCTTGGGCGGCAAGGTTGCCTTCCAGGATTTGGTTGGCGGTTTGAGTGAGGCGCAGGATGGGCGCGGAAAGCACCTGCCCCAACCCGAGGCTGACGGCCACTGCTGCCGCCAGCAGGATCACCATGATAATGACGGCGCTTCTGGCGGTATCCTGAACCTGGGCGGCGATTTCATTGCGGGTGAAGACGACCGGTTGGGTGAGTTCCTCCACCGGCACGATCAGCCCCAAGCTGAAACTGCGATTTGCCAGCGGTGCATAGGCGATGAAATTTTCGACGCCGTTGATGGGGGTGATGATGAGACCGCTGCCCCCGGCGGTCATGCGGCGGGTGATTTGCCGAAACTCGAATGACTGATTTCCATCGAAGATGGTTTGCTGCGGTTCTTCGTTCATTTCCAGCTGTTCGGGCTGCAAGCCAAGCATCTCGTATCCCTGAGGCGGCATGACAATGATGTGGCCGTCGTTGTCTATCAGAAACGCGTACCCGCTTGCGCCTACTCTGATGGCGTTGATTTGCTCGGCAATTTTTGCCAGTTGAAAATCGGCTGTCATGACGCCGATGAATTCGTCCTTGAAGTAGACCGGCGACGAGACGGAGACAACCAACCCCTTGCCAGCCGGGTCCTGGCGCGGAAAAGACCAGCGTGCGGCGCGGTCTGGGTTGAAGAGCGGCGAAGCCACGCGAAACGTCGGTTGGGCGGTGCCGTCGTAATCGTGAGGCAGGCTTTCTCCGAGGCGGATGTTTGGATAATAGGTGATCATGCCGCGCTTATCGGTATAGTAGAGCGCCGTAATCTGTGGATTATTTTCCAATACGAACGGCGCAGAAAAATCCAGGTAGGCAGTCACGTTCAGGTCGCGAATGACATCTTCCGTCAATTCCACGGTGGATGGGACGAAAACGCTGGCAGGTGAGTAGCGGCTGTTGAAGTATTGCCCATCGCTGTATTTTGTCAGCCGCACGGCGGCATCCCAGTAGGTGCCTTTGCCGAGGGTGTTCCTTTGCTCATGCAGCAATTCCAACTGGCGGCCGACGCTCTCCACCTGCGCAACTGCTGTGTTGAAAGCGCTGTCTGTCTTGTTGGCTTCGTTGGTGATGGCGCTGATGAGTTGTTCCTGCGCCAGTTGATTGGCAAGTCGTTCGACACTGCCCGAAAATGTGCTTACCAATCTGGCGGCACGGTTGAGCGCAAAGGCGGAAAGTGCAAGCAGGGAGAGAAAACCCGTAGTGAGAATGGCTGCCACGATTTTCGAGCGAATGTTCCCGCCCAGCGCCCTGCGGATGTAATAGACGGCGAGTGTTCCTATCCCCAGAGTCATGAGGATGGTGCTGGCAACCGGCACGTAAAAATCAGAGCGGGAGCGGAATAACGGATCCCAGATTTCGATGACCACGAGCAGGAAAAGAGTGCCCCCCCCCGACAAAATCACACGATTGCGTGAAGGCGGGGGAAAGACCTGCCACACCAATAACGCTGTGAACCCCAGCACGCTCAAGCCCGTGACAATGAGAACACCCTTGAACACCAGCGCTGAAGCCAGAGGGAATATCACCAGAGCGGTAATGTATGCCGCCCATACTCCTGCCATTTGCCGCCTTCGTATCAGCCACAGCCCCGCTAGATTCCCAATGCTCATCACGAGCGCGAACAGAATCAGAACGTTGTCCGAAAATTCCCTTTCCCTGCCCTGTGCGCGGACGATGAAGAGAACGACCGTCAGAAATGCCAAGCCAGCCAGAGCAAACAAGCCTGCCAGCAGCGAGCCGATTTGTCTTTGCCTGTCATTCAAAGTGTGGTTCGCGCTTTGCGTTTCAATCATCTTTCAGCCTCTTTATTCTGGAACTGAATCAGCACTTCTGCGCCGCCTAGCACGCGTCCCAGTTCTTCGGCAGTGGTCTGTAAGATATTCTCCAGGTTGAAGACGCTGCCAATTTTGGCAGATGCTTCCGAAATTGCCTGCTCTTTAGCGGCGCGGCGGCGCGCATCCTGAAAGAGGCGCGCGTTTTCCATGGCAAACGCGGCTCGTTCGGCAACCGCCTCCAGTAACCCGATTTCATCTTCCTGCCATTTTTTGGATGGATCGTTCGCCTCGACGTGCAGCACGCCGATCACTTCTCCGCGCAGTTTGACCGGCACTGCCACTGCCGCCCGCTTCGTTTCCGACGCCTCAGCCTGTCTGACCGCTGCCTGACCCTTTGCCGCCGCTGACAACACTTCCGTCGTGCGCAGTTCCTTCTCCAGGATTTCGATTCGCCCGGCGTTGTAGCGGAAGCCGGCTTGTTCGGCGTGAGAGACGGTGCGATGCCATTCGGTGCGGGTGAATTCGTTGTACACCTCCTGAGTTTGCAGCAGGGCGGCGCGGGTTTCTTCCAGCAGGCGGGTATTTTCGAAAGCGATGGAAACCTGATTGGCAAGGGTGTTCAACACCTGCAGGTCTTCAGTGGTAAAGGCGCCGGCTTCGGTGGATTGAACATCCAGCACGCCAATGACCTCGTCGCGTAATTTGAGCGGCAGGGCGGCTTCGGAGCGGGTTTGGGGCAGGTCGGGGTTGTTGAAGAAGACGGCATCCGCCCCCACGTCCAGGGCGATGCGGGGCTGCCCCGTTTGGGCGGCATAGCCTACGATGCCGGTGCCCAGTTCCAGCATGTGACCGCGCGCGAGCATACGTTGTCCACCTTCACTGTTGGCGGCTTGCAGCACGGCGAAACGCTTTTCGCTGTCCAATAAAAAGATGCCGACATGGTAAAAGCCAAACCGTTCGCTGATGAGGCGGGTCACGGCAGGAAAGAGTTCGGACAGTTCGCGAAATTGGGCGATAGTTTCCGAAAGTTGCGTAATGGCTTGTAGTTGGGAGGCGCGGCGCTGAGTTTGGCGGTTGGCTTCATCGAGTTCTGCGGTGCGTTCGGCGACGCGCTGTTCGAGGTTGTTTGAGAGTTCTTCGAGCTCGCGGTTGATTTTGCGAATTTCCTCGATGCGGGTGTTTTCTGCTTTGATTCTGAAGTTATCCAAAAAGATCAACGCTGCGCCAATGGTGGTGAGAATGCCTGCCAGTCCGCCAGCGTTGGCAGGCAAGGGTATGCCAAGAGATGGCAGCGATATAAATGCTCCAATGTTGAGCCCAAGAAGGAGAAATACCGCCCAGGGGGAAAGAAAATTGCTTGCCATGATTAGGCTGAGCGGCACAAAGATGACGATGTTGGTCGGTATATCGGCGGCGGCGCCCTGCCGAATGATGTTGACATACGCCGATGAACTGAAAATCAGGGTAAAGAGAAAAACACCTGCTCGGTAGGCTTTGGTTTTTGCCAACAGGTAGGCAAGGGTGAGCCCAAGCAGAGGAACGCCAAAACCGCCCAGGGCTTGTGTCAAGCCATTTGCCAGACTGCTTGCGATGAAGCCGGTGAAGTTGAGCAATTGAATGATGACGATTAAGGAGATGGCAAGGTGGGCATATTGCCTCTCTCTGAGGTCCTCCAGAGAGGGATGTGGTCTGGTGATGGCTTGCCAAAGGCGATGCAGGTGGTGGGGTAAAGTGAGTGTCTTGTTCATGGATCAGGCGTTGCTCAGGGTATCAGGGTCGCTTTCGGTTGGTAACTGCTGCGGGTCAGTAAGTTGAAAGGAGACGGTTGCGTCTTGCAGGAAAGTTCCAAGTTCTTCGACGGTGTCGCGCAAGATGGAATCCAGCTTGAAGGAGGTGCCCAGTTTGGCTGCCAGGTCGGAGAGGAAACGTTCGCGGGCGGCGCGTTTTTGGGCTTCGTCGAGCAGGCGGGCGCCATCCAGCGCCAGGGCAATGCGTTCGGCGGCGGATTCAACGATGGCAAGTTCGTCTGCGTTCCAGTGATAGGCTTCGCTGGATGGTTTGATTTTCAACCGCCCGATCGTTTGTCCGCGTATTTGAACGGGGATGGTGAGGGCGTCTTTTTCCGCAGCGGAGGGCGCGGCTGTTTTCAACGGCTGGGGGCGGATACCGTCGTAGCGGTAGCCTTTTGCGCGAATTGCTTCTGAGACTTCACGCCAGCCTTTGCCGGTCAGGCGGCTGGAGGCGGCTGCCGCTTCGCGCAGCGCCCGTTGTGCCTGCTCGAAAGAGCGTGCATTTTGAATCGCCACGGCGATCTGGTTGGCAAGGATGTTGAAGACTTCGATATCTTCCTGCGAGAAGGCGTTGGTTTCTTTGGCTTGGATATCGAGTACGCCGATGATTTCAGGCCCGAATTTGAGGGGGAGGGCAATTTCGGAGTGTGTATCGGGCAGGTCGGGGTTGTTGAAGAAGACGGCATCTGTCCCCACGTCCAGGGCGATGCGGGCGGTGCCTCGCGCAGCAACGTAGCCTACAATGCCCTGTTGGCCAACGCGCAGACGGTGTCCGCGTTCGAGCATGCGGAGTCCGCCTGCGCTATTGGCAGCGCGCAGCAAGGCATATTCGCGGTTTTCATCGAACAAAAAGATGCCGACATGATAGTAGCCGAGATTGCGGCTGATGAGTTGTGTCAGTTGGGTGAGAAGCTCATCCAGGTTGCGGATATTGACGACGGCGCGGGTGATTTCGGCAACGGCTTTCATTTGTTCGGTGCGTTGCTCGGCTTTGCGGTTGATCATCATCAGTTCTCTGGTCTGTTCTTCGACGCGTTCCTGGAGTGAGGTTTGAAGATCGGTCAGTTCTTTTTGAATGTTCGTCAGGCGGTCGTTGGTTTTTTGCAGTTCTTCCTGCCTGCGCCCTGCCAGGGCGGCGAATAGACCGAGGAAGAACGGGGCGGTGTCTATCACCCACAAGAGCGGGTCAGCCGATTGAACCTCGAGAATGGCGGGAATCGAAACAGCGGCGCCGCTTTGGATGAGTTTTACAAGGGTGGAGCCAATGGGGAAGAGCAAGCCGAAAAGAACGCCAAAGAGCGCGGATTTTTGAGTAATGGTAAGGGCGAAAGGTCCTTGCGGTTTCATGGTTTCTCGTTTTGCGCGGGAGCGGCTATTCCTTTTCGAGTTCGAGGGTAACTTCGGCGGCGCTGCCCAGTCGGCGCCCCAGTTCTTCGACGGCTGTTTGCATGATGGAGTCCATTTCGCTAACGGCGCCGATTTTGCTAGAAATTTCAGTGATGATATGCTCGCGGGAGGCGCGGCGCTGGGCAGAATCTACGAGGCGGGCGTTTTCGAGGGCAAGGGCGGCACGCTCGGCGGCGGCTTCAAGCAGGGTCAGTTCGTCGTCGGTCCATTTGCGGCTCATGGTTTTGGGGCGTACCTTAAGGACACCGATGATCTGTCCTTTGAGACGGAGAGGAATAGTCAGGTCGCCGCTATTTTTTTCGAGGCTTAGGCGCCCGGTTTGAGGCAGGGAGGCGGTTGAGGCGCGTCCGTCTTTTTCTTCGAGGGGAACAGCGCGCTGTCCGTCGAAGTAATAGCCTGCGGTTTTTGCCTGACGGGTGAAACTGCTCCATTCTTGTTTGATGTAGCGCGCGAAGGTTTGTTCTGATTCTTTCAATGCCTCGCGGGCTTGGCTGAACAGACGGGCGTTTTCAATGGCGATGGCAACCTGGTCTGCCAGGGTGGCAAGAACCCGGATGTCTTCTTCAGTGAAGGCGTTAGGCTGGATGCTTTGCACATCCAGCACGCCGATGACTCGTTCTCCGGCGCGGAGGGGAAGCGCCATTTCGGAGCGGGTTTGAGGGAGGTCGGGATTGTTGAAGAAGACCGCATCGGTTCCCACGTCGAGGGCGACGCGGGGTTCGCCGCGCGAGGCGGTGTAGCCAACGATGCTTTTCGTATCCAGGCGGAGTTTGTGCTGCCGTTTGAGCATGCGTTGTCCGCCTTCGCTGTTGGCAGCGCTGAGAACGGCATATTCTCGGTTTTCGTCAATCAGGAAGATACCAACATGGTAAAAGCCGAATTGCTGGCTGATGAGGTGTGTGATCTCAGGAAGGAGCAGGGTGGTTTCCTGCAGGGTTGCAATGGCGCGGGCTACGCTGGAAACCGCCTGCAGTTGGGATGCGCGATTTTCGGCTTTTTGGGTGCGTTCCGCTACCTGGGCTTCGAGGTTGTTGACGAGTTCTTTTAGTTTTTCTGCCATGCGGTTGAAACTGTTTGCCAGGAGAGCGGCTTCTTGCGAACTTTCTGGTTGTATGACCCGTTCGTTCAGGTCGCCTTCGGCGATTTTTTGGGCGCTGCGGGTCATTTGTGCAAGGGGGATGCTGAGTTGTCTTCCCACGAGGTAGCCCAGCAGGGTGATGACCGGCAGGGAGGCGAAGAAGATGAACAGACTGCGGTTGAGGAAGCGCTGCTCCTTTTCAAGCACGCGGTTGGCGGCAATATCCACACCGAGGACGCCGACTTTTTCGCCGTTGGAAGCGTAGATGGGGGCGTAGGCAGAGAGGAACGAGCCAAACTCATCGGTGTAGAAATCGGGTTCGATGATGGTCTGGCTGAGGGTGTCGAAGTTTTGTTCGAGGGTGGGGCCTGGTTCGAGGTAGGGCTGCCCAAAATCCGCGATGCCTTCGTCGCCCGGAAGGTTTGCATCTACGACAAAGTAGATGCCCTGTTCGTTTTTACGCATGGTGTACACGTACACCAAGTCGGGGTCGGAGGCGCGGATTTTGAGATTTTGTTCGTTGATTTTTTGGTAGAACTCATCGCCGCGCGCCGCTACTTTGACGAGCGTGTCTCCATCCTGCTGGAGTGCGGCAACGGTGGTGATGCTGATGAGGCGGTTTCTGAGTTCCTGCCGCAGTTCGCTTCGGAAGTTGTTGTAGAGAATGAAGATGATGGCGGCAGAGACAAGGGCGCCGGCGACGGTAAAGGCAACGGTCAACAGGAGGGCAAGAGGCGGCTGACGAAAGAATGGTCGTTTCATGATGGCACTTACTCTACGGTCTCCGCGAGTTGGATGCTGACTTCAGCCTCGCCCAGGGATCTGCCGATTTCTTCGACGGCGGTGCGCAGGATGGTTTCAAATTCGGAGGCAGAGCCGATGGCGGCGGTTACTTGCGAGATGGCTTGTTCGCGTTCAGCCTTGAGGCGGGCTTCTTCGAAAAGGCGGGCGCTTTCGAGTGCGCCTGCCAGACGCTCGACTGCCAGAGTGATGGTTTTGATGGTGTTGGGGTTGTGGTTGTCTTTGAGTTTCAGGGTGACGACGCCGATGGGCTGACCACGCAATTTGATGGGGATCGTGACATGTACCGGCTGAGAGGCGGCTTTTTCGCCTCCTGCATAGAGGAGGGGGGCGCCGCTGTGCATGGCTTTTTCGCTGCCTTCGGGCATGAGGTGGAGCGGGTGGATGCGTACTTTGTCGAAGCGGTAGCCGGTCTTGCCGGTGGGGGTCATTTCGACGAAGGTTCTCCAGCGTTCGCGGGTGGTTTCGCCATAGGCACGCTGAAGTTCTTTCAGGTTTTCTTCGGCTTGCTCGATCAGGCGTGCGCGTTCGATGGCGATGCCGATTTGGTCGGCAATGATTTGCAGGATGGTGATTTCTTCCTGGCGTTGGAATGCCTGCGGTTGGTTGCTTTGCAGGTCGAGAATGCCGATGGTGTGGCCGGCGGCTTTGATGGGCAGCGCGAGGGCGGAACAGGTGTAGGGGAGGAGCGGCTGGTTGGGGGGAGCAGTAAGCGGGTCCGAAATGGATGCGAGGGCTGGTTCGCCGCTTGTGGCTGCCTGTGTGATGAGGTCGGTTCCTTTGAGTTCGAGCTTGTAACCATCCGCCATCATTTGTTTGCCTTCGGATGAGGATGCGGAGGCGAGGATGGCGAATTCTCTGTGTGTGTCGAGGAGGTAGATACCGATGTGACGGAGTTGCAGGGCAGATGGCAGGGAGGTGGCAGCCAATTCCAGGATGCTCTCCAGGCTGGATGTGGCGGCGATGTCGCGTGCTACCTGGGAGGCGATGTATAGCCTGTTTGTCTGGTTTTGAAGTTCCTGTGTTCGCTGCTTTACTTGAACCTCGAGGTTTTCGGCGTTGGTTTGTAGTTGGCGTCCGGCTTCGCTTAACTGCTGGATGAGTTTTGCACTGTCGGCTGTTGTGAGGAGTTGACGGGTAATAGTCAGAAAAACGGTGATGACGGTGGCCACGAAGAGACCGAGAGCGGCGTTGTTGAGTTCTCTTTCAGTGATGGCAGCATAGAACGAGGCAATAACGCTGGCAGTGAGGGCGGTGAGGGAAAGGATGACACTTTGCCAGATGGAGGATGGCGCGGTGTCGTGATCCGCGGGAAGGGGGGGGACGTCGGTTTGGCGCAGGGCTGCAATGCCGATGAAGTAGTAACTGAAAGTCCACAGTGTATCTATGAGGCTGCCGGAGGCGTAGGTGTTTTGCAGCACCGCGCCGGCGTAGGCGATGTCGGCGAGGGTGTAGAGGCTCATTCCGAAGGCAAGGAAGAGCAATGGTTGACGAATGGCGGGGTGGTTTTTTTGAATGAGGATGCTGATGATGCTGGCAATGAGCAGGGCATCCATGCCGGGGTAGGCGCCTGCAACGATTTTTGCCAGCCAGGTTTCGCCGCCGGCGATGGCGGTGGGAGCGATGATGAAGTACCAGAGGATGCCGGTGACGCTGGTCATGGTGATGACCAGGTCGAGGTTGCGCATGCGCTTGGCTGTGGGGTCTTCTTGTGCGGCGGGAATGGCGATGATGCCGGCAAACGCCAAGGGATAGAACGCGAGGTAGAAAATATCGGGCCAATCAGGGAAAGTGACGCCTCGGGTAAGGTCGAGGATGGTGTAGAGGGTATCGGCAATGACGAGGGAGACGAGGCTGAGCCCAATTAATTGCCAGCCGCGGCGGAGGGCTGGGGAGATGTGTTGCCGGCGCGCAGTGGAGATGGCGCTGAAGGCGGAAAAGATGCCGAGCGGCAGGTAGCCTATGTTGGCAATCAGGGCTTCATAGGCGGGGTCAGTCCATTTGAAGACGATCCAGGAGGAATAGACCAGCATGTAGATGCCGGCTGTCACTGCCCAGGGGAGTTTCCAGCCTGAGAGCCAATGGGGAATGCGGTTGTTGTTCGTTTGCCTATCCATTCGGGTTACCTTCTGGAGCGTTTCTTTTCAGGAGCCTGGCCGGGCAGTTCGCCGACAAAAACGGATGCTTCGAGGACATCGGGCAGTTGACCCAGTTCGCGGGCGGCGGTTTGCAGCAGAGCGTCAACGTCCATGACCTGGCTGAAGCGCAGGGCGAGTTCGCTAACGGTCTGTTCCTGGAGAGAGCGCTGGGTTGCTTCTTCGATGAGGCGCATGTTTTCGAGCGCCAGGCCGGTTTGGTAAGCCACTTCGTGGACCATGTCTTTATCGAATTGGCTCCAGGGGGTGTTGTCTTTGCGGGCGATGGAGATGACGCCAATTTTTTGTCCGCGCAGGGTGATGGGGACCTTTAGGGCGTTTTCTTCGTTTTCTACTTTTCTGCCCGAACGAACACCCAGGGGAGTGTAGGTGTAGGCAAGTTTGCCCTGCCGCGCGCGTTGTTCCCAGGTTTCGCGGGTGCGGGCGGTGTTGAGGGTTTCGATTTGGTAGAGCGCTGTTTGCGCTTCCTCCAGCAGACGCATTTTTTCAATGGCAACTGCCGCCTGGCTGGCAAGGGTTTCGAGTACATCGAGGTCATCTATAGCAAAGGCAGCGGGCTGATCGGATTGAATATCGAGGACGCCGATGACGCGATCATGGACCATCATGGGAATGGCGGCTTCGGAACGGGTTTGGGGCAGGTCGGGGTTGTTGAAGAAAACGGGATCCTCCCCCGTATCGAGGGCGATGTGTGGTTTCTTTTGTGCGGCGGCATATCCGACAACACCTTCAACACCGACTTTGAGGGAATGTCCTTTTTCGATCATGCGTTTGCCGCCTTCGGAGGAGGCTGCCACGAGGATGACCTCGCTGCCGCTTTCGTTCATGAGAAAGATACCGGCGTGATAGTAACCAAACTGGTCGGTGATGAGGTTAACGATGGTTTTCAGCAGGGTGTCGAGGTCGTCGAGTTCGGCGGTTTGATGGGCGATGTAGGCGGCAGCGCGGAGCTGATCGGTTTTTCGGCGCAGCCCGAGTGTTCGTTCTTCGATCCGTTTTTCAAGTTCGGCGCGTTCGGTGGTGAGCAGGGAAACTACCGTTTGGAACCGCGCCGCAACGGTCTTGAACTCACTCTTTAGGAGATAGGTTGCCCAAACGACTGCGGCGGAGATGAAGAAGTAATCTGCCAGGTAGGAAAGCCATTCTGCCAGGCTGGTATCTTTCGCTATTGCTGCAGTCAGCGTCAGGTAACCGAAAGAGTGGAGGATACCTGTGAGTGCAATGCTGAGGATGTTGATGGCAAACATCCAGCGGTCTGCCCCGCGGTCGAAGAGCAGGGCGGCGAAAATGTTTGCTGCCAGCAGGTAGGCGGTTCCGCCGGACCAGGGTCCTAACTGGACGATGACGAACATTCCCATCACGTAGCCGCTTGCAATCAAGAGGGAGGCTTTCAGGAAATACGGCAGCGGCACAAATGCAATAGCGAGCAGCACCAGGTACACCGTCAGGAAGGCGGTTATTTCGCTGCGGTCAAGGATGGGAAGATTTGCCAGGAAGAGGACAAACCCCAAGCCGGCGATGATGCGCAGAACAGTGGAGAGGAACTTTACCTGCCAGCGGTCATACTGGAAGGAGGATGGCTCTGCTGGAATGGTTGAGGAAGTTTCTCGCATGGTTATTGTTCCTCGTCCAGTTTCAGTTCGATGGAAGCGCCGGCAGCGTCGAGCCGTTTGCCGAGTTCACGGACTACGGTTTGCAAAACGCCCTCGACCGAACCGGAAGCCCAGATTTTGGAGTTGATCTCCGCCAGGGCGCGTTCGCGCATGGCAATTTGACGGCTTTCGGCTACAAGGCGGGCGTTTTCGAGAGCAATGGCGGCTTGCGCCGCAACGGCATCTACCAGACTCCTTTGCTCGGGTGTCCATTCGGCGTGTCCTTCAAGGGTGATTTGCCCGAAGACTTGATTGCGGAGTTCGATGACGCTTTGCAGGATTTGGCTGGCGGCTTCGCTGGGTTCGCCGATTTCATATTCGAGCGCTTCGTTGTAGGACTTGATGTTCGTCCAACCTTCGAGCAGATACTGTTTCTGAATTGCCCGCAATTCTTGAATGCTTTGCTGGGCTTCCTGAAAGAGGCGGGCGTTTTCGAGGGCGATGGCGATTTGACTGGCGACGTTTTGCATGGTTCCGATGATTTCAGCATCGAAATCGTTGGCTTTGGTGGAGTGGACGTTCAAGGCGCCGAGGACGCGGTCGCCCACTATGAGGGGAAGGGCGATTTCGGAGCGTGTATAAGGCAGGAGTGGATTTTCGAAGCGTTGTTCGGCTGCGGTGTTTTGAATGATGCGCGGCGCTTTTTCACGAATACAACCTGCCACCATGCTCCTGCCTGCGAGTTCAAGGCGGTGACGGTTTTGCTTAAGGACGGCGCCCGCCTGCCCGGTGGCTTCGCGCAGTTCCGCCCATTTGTCGCTGGGGTCAATCAGGTAGATGGCGGTGTAGTAGTAGCCAAAACGGTCGGTGATAAGGTTGGCAACTTTGTTGAGGAGTTGATCAATGTTGAGGATGGAGGATGCGACTCTGCCCACTTCCACGGTGGCGGCGAGTTGCTTTGTTCTTTCTTTTACCTGTTGTTCGAGGGTGGCTTGCAGGTTTTCAAGGCGGGCGACCATGCGGTTGAAGTGTGTTGCAACCGTGGCAAGTTCGTCGGTGGCGATGACGGGGACGCGCTGTTTGAGGTCGCCTTGTTCGATTTTTTGGAGGGTGTTGAGTAGTTCTTTGATGGGGTCTGAGATGGAACGGGTGGCAAGCCCAGAGAGTGCGCCACCCAGCACGAGCATCAACACGCTCAGCAGGATGGACTGAAGTTGCAGATCTTTGAAGATTTGCAGCGGAAGGGCATCGGTGTAGAGGGCGCGGATCATCTGACGGAACCCGATCGGAGCGACTACCGCCAGCTCAATCACAATAAGCCCCAACAGCAGGACCTGAAATTTGAAGCCGAGCAACATGCCAGTTCGTCCCTCGATCTGGGATTCGAAGTCTGCCGGAAGGAGGATCAGCCGTGAGGGCAGGGTGAGGCGCTCTAAGATCAGAAGGGTGAGAATGATCCAGCCGAGGATGGCTGCTATTCCGCCAAGGAAAATATAGATCGGCAGTGAGGCAGCAAGGGACGACGGTTGAAAGATAGAAGCAGGCGCTTCTTCACGGACGAACGCGATGAAGAGAAGCGGGAGGAGGAGAACAATAAAGTTAACGCTGAAGGCAATAACGCCGTACTGCGATGCGACGTTTGTAATCTGTTTCCAGGCAGATAGTTCGCCGGCGGGGTCGGTTACGAGGCTGCCTTTGCGCCATTGATTCAGGCGTTCTCTGGCATCTGGAGTCAGCCTCCAAAGCGCGGCGAGGATGATGACCTGGCTGATGGCAACCAGAAGGGGCAGCAAAGTGGTAAACGTGCGCTGAAGTTCTTCGCTGGGTTCGGTTGTGAGGTAAATGACAATCAGGCCGGGCATGGCTCCCAGCAAGCCGACGATTTGGCTGGCGAGAATGGCAAGCGGGATGGACCATCCGCCGGTTCGTTTGAGTACAAAATCGTTAAGCCGTTTCATTGCCTGTCCTGCGTGGTATTTTCTTCCTCGGCGATGCCCAATCTGGCGCGCACTCTGCCGGCGCCGGTGACCCGCGTCAGTTCGCTGACGGTGGTGGTGAGGATGGTTTGAATGTCGGTGGTGCGGCGGATTTTGTCGGTGATTTCAAACAGGGTTCTTTCACGCTCAGCCTGGGCGCGGATTTGTTCGAGCAGCCTGGCGTTGGCGATGATCGCCGCCAGACTTCCACCCAGCGTGCCAAGCAGTTCTTCATCCGTTTCGGTGTACGCGTTGAGTTGTTCGCTTTCCACGTTGAGAATACCGAGCAGTTCGCCGCGGTAAATCATGGGGATGGCGAGTTCGGAGCGGGTATTGACGCTGCCTTCCACATAGCGCGAATCTTCCTGAACGTTGTTGATGCGCAGGGTGCGGCGGTGCGCTGCCGCCCAGCCGGTGACGCCGCTGCCGATGGGAATTTTTACTTCATAGATGTCGGGGGCATACCCCACGGCGGCTTTGACCTCGAGATATTTTTTCTCGCGGTCTGTCAGCAGGATGGTGACACGGTCGCCGCCAAGGGTCACTTGCAGCCCGCTGACGGCCGATTCCAATGCCTCTTCGAGAGTGGTGCCAGAGGCGGCTGAGGTGGTGATGTGATGCAGCAGACGGTGCTGCGCCAGGTGTTCCTGCGTTTCGGCAAAGAGTTCGGTGTTGACGACGGCGATGCCGAGTTGGTCTGCCAGGATTTGTAGCGTGCGCAGGTTATCTTCCGCAAAGGCGTAAGGGGTTTTGCTTTGGACATCCAACACGCCTACAACCCGGTCTCCCACGCGCAGCGGAAGCGCCGCCTCGGCGCGCGTATCCGGCAAAAGGGGGTTGGGGTAGTATGTTGCGTCACGGCTTGTATCGTTGACAATCAATGCCTCGCCCTTGCCCGCCACATAACCAACAATGGATTTCGAGCCAACGCCTAGTTTGAAGCCGGAGCGTTTCAATTGTGCACCTGGTTCGCCGGTGGCTTCGCGGATGACCACATATTCACCACTGGCATCCTTGAGGAAGACGCTGGCATGATAGAAGTTGAAGCGGGAACGGATGAGGTTGACTGCCTTTTCGAGCAGTTCATCCAAATTCAGGGAGCTGCTGATGTCGCGCGCGATTTCTGCAGCCGTCTCGAATTGCAGCGCGGTGCGTTTGCTTTCTTCCAGCACGCGGACGTTGTTGATGACGCCAGCCACCTGGTTGGCAACGGCAATCATGAAGTTCAGGTCATCTTCGTCGAAACTGTGTTCGTTTTCGAGGTCCTGAATAATGAGCGCTCCAATGGCTTCGCCCTGCGCCAGGAGCGGAACGCCTAGCCATGAGCGGGCAGGCTTGCCGGCGATTTTGGCGCCCATGGCAAGAGCGCGATTCATGGTATCGTCCACGAGCATGAGAGGCTCACGGGTGCGGATCAGGATGGAGGTCAGCCCCTCGCCCAGCGGGAAGGATTCGATGGTGGAGAATTTGCCCTCCTCGAAGAGAAACGGGATGCTGATGGAGTTTGTCTTTTTCTCATACAGCGCGATGACAAACCCGTATTCCCCGATGACGTTACGAATGTGCTCGTAGATGATCGAGTAGAAGGTTTGCAAATCGCTGACGGTGGCGGCGGCGGAAGCGAGAGCGTTGAGCGCCCGGATTTCCGCTGCGTGACGATCATTGAGCGGATCGGGGGCAGTTTTGGTTGTGAGGGAATTTGCCGTCAGCCGAATGGTGCGGTTGAAGGCGGTGACTACTTCGTCATCAAGGCGCTGCCCTTCTCTGGCGCCAATTAACACAACGCCGCGCAGTTGACCGTCTTGCAGGATGGGTACGTACGCGGCTTTTTCGCATCCCAGTTGTTTCGGGTATGCGAGCAGCGGCGGCGGAATGGTGGATTGCCCTTTTAGGTTGATGGTCACAGGTCCATCCTTGAGATACCCCTCCATCGCCTCGCGTAGAAGTTCCGCCCCGCGCGGGAGGGTGACCTGACTGTCTTGGCTTTGAGGGTCTGAAAACTGGGTAAGTTGTAGCTTATTACCAGCCGCAGTAAAGAAAGCGGTCACAAAAAAGGAGTTGTTGGTTTCGTCGCGGTTTGGGATTGTCATCGTACAGAAAAAAATTAGTTGTATTCCCAGACCGGTTCACCCGCGAGAATGCGGCGAATCTGATCGGGGAAACGATCGGGGTCAAGGGGTTTGCCCAGGAAGCCGTCGAAGCCGGCGGCGCGGGCTTTTTCCATTTGATCCTGGCTGGCTTCTGCTGTAACGGCAACGATGGGGATGTTCTTGAGCCTCTCCGAAGCCCTGATTTTTTTCAGGGCGCCATAGCCGTCTTCATAGGGCAGGCGGATGTCCATCAGGATCAGGTCGAGACGCTGAAGCGTATCGGCATATTCCACAACTTCATAGCCCGAGGTCTTCCATTCACAGTGAATTCCCAGATAACCAAGCATGCGGGCAATCAGAACAAAGTTTGCTACGTTATCCTCCACCACCAAAACGGTCGCATCCTTGGGGATGCTGGGCTTTTTGATGGGCTGGGTGTCAAGGATGTTGTCAGGCATTGGTTCTCCTTGCCAGGAATTTTTCAATTTCTTGCAGCAGCTCGTCAAAGTCAATCGGTTTTTGAATGTACCCGTCACACCCTGCCTCAAGGGTTTTTTCCTTATCGCCGCGCATGACGTTTGCCGTCAACGCCAGGATGGGAATCCGTTCGAAACCAGGCATGGCTCGAATCTTGGCTGTCAGGGTGTAGCCGTCCATATCTGGCATGTTGATGTCCATCAGAATCAAATCGGGCTTGTGGGTTTTAAGGAGTTCGAGCGCATGGTATGCGTCGGTTGCCTCCAGCAAGCCGTAATCTTCAGAAAGGAGAATGCGGCGGACAAGTGTGCGGTTATCTACGTTATCTTCCACGTAGAGAATGGTACCTTTTTCACTGGTTGGCATCATTTTGGGGTCGCCTCCGTTGCAATTCTAATACGTCCCATAGGAGGGCGCATGACAGTCACCTTACAGTTGCAAAACAGAAATGCCGAGAGTCTCTCCTCGGCATTTTGAGCGGGTGATGGGACTCGAACCCACGATATCTTGCTTGGGAAGCAAGCGTTCTACCACTGAACTACACCCGCATGGTGAGTGCGATTATAGCGATGCGTTGGATGGATGTCAAGCAACCTTCCGGCAAGGCAATGTTATGGTGATTCGGATTTATCCATCCGCTTCACTCCAGACCCGTTTACTGTTCCCGCTTAAGAAGCTTTTCTGCCAACTCGAACAGTGCATCGCCCGCTTCGCCTTGCGGGTCGGCTTCCTGCAGGTTCAACAAAGCCAGGTCGGTCATCTGTTTGGCTGCTTCGTGAGCGGTTTCGTACCCGCCTTCTGCCGCAAGTAATTTTGCCAATTCTTCGACTTCAAAGGCGTGGATTGGTCCCTGCCGCCAGCGTGCCGCAAATTTTTTGTTTGCCGCCAGCCCCGCCAGAACCGGTAATGAGTTTTTCCCCTCCACCAGGTCGCTGGCGGCGGATTTGCCGGTGATCGCCTCGTTGCCCCAAATACCGAGGATGTCATCCTGAACCTGGAATGCCAGCCCCAAATAGTGACCAAAAGAGCGGTAGGCATCCTGTTTTGCTTCATCTGCTCCGCCAAGCAAAGCGCCAATGTGACAACAAGCCGAGAGCAGCGCCGCCGTTTTACCGGCAATCATGTGCCAGTAGTCGTCCAGCGTGAGGTCGTTCCGCTTTTCGAACGACATATCCAGGAACTGCCCGCGCGTGAGATCGAGGCAGGTGTTGTGCAAAATTTCCGCCGCCCGCACGACCGTCTCGGCAGGGTAGTGTTCCTTCAAATCCATGATTGCCTGATTCGATAAAACGAACAGAGCATCGCCGACGTTGATCGCCATCGGCGCGCCCCATTTCACCCAAACCGTATCACGCCCGCGGCGTTTGGGTGAATTGTCCTGAATATCGTCATGTACCAGCGAGAAGTTGTGAACCAGTTCTACGGCGGCGGCGGCGGGGAGCGCGCGCTGCCAATCGCCGGCGCAGGAAGCATGCGTGAGCAAAACCAGCAGCGGACGGATACGTTTGCCGGTGGCTTCGGGGCCGGCGCCTTCGCCGCTCCAGCCCATATGATAGGTCAGCATTTCATGGAAGGGTTGTGTGCGAGGCTGATCGAGGCGAGCCACTTGTCGCTGCAGTTCTTTTTCGATGTCAGGAAGAAGCGTTTTGATGTCCATTTAGAGAAGCCCCAGTTGTATAAGATCAGTTTTGAGTTGCTCGGGTGATTTGAAGTGGATGGTTTTGAAGCCCATTGTATTCGCCTGATGGATATTTGGCAACGAGTCGTCAATGAACAAACATTCTTGTGCGGTGCGCTGAATTTTTTGGAGCAGAATGGAGTAAATTTGCGGCTCAGGCTTCACCGAGCCAACGTAGCCGGAGATGACGAAGTCGTCGAACAGGTCGAAGAAATCGAATTTTTGCCGCGCATAGGGAAAGGTCTCGGCAGACCAGTTGCTCAGCCCGTATAGCGGGTAGCCCTTTTGTTTGAGTTGTTTGACGATTTCGATGGTGCCTTCAATCGCATTGCCAATCGAGTCTTGCCAGTGATCGTGGTATGCCTGGAAAAGGTGTGCGTAATGAGGAAATTGGGCTGTGATGGCGGCAATCCCTTCGCGGAAGGTACGTCCCTTATCCTGATGGGCATTCCAGCCCATGAAATCCACCTCTTGCAAGAAGCGTTCTATGGCTTCGGGGTCATTGGGGAAAAAGCGTTTGTAAATGATGCGCGGATTCCATTCGACGAGGACGTTTCCAAAGTCGAAGATAATGGCGGTAATGTTGGGTGTTTGCATAGTGGAATTCTAACATTGCAGCGCAATGGTAAGCGGATGTTATTGAGCGTTCCGTAAAGCAAGGGGGGCTTGGATTGGGCAATCCAAGCCCGCGCATAGGTAGAGAGTGTGCGCCCAACGTTTAAGAACGCCTCTACGCTTTTTCTGTTGTGCGTACAAGCGCCGTCCTTGATTTTAATTCTTCCAGTGTCTGCACTCCGGCAGCGAACATGGTCACTTCGATTTGCCGTTTGGTGAGTTTGATGGTTTCGATGGTTTTTTGGGTTGAGATGGCGGCGGCTTTGAGGAATTGCCCTGCCATGCCGCCCAGGGTGGCGCCAAGGGCGATGCATTTGGCAATGTCGAGCCCGTCTTTGATGCCGCCGCTGGCGAAGATGGTCATGCCGGGGACGGCTTTTTTGACGTTGAGGATCGAGTCGGCGGTGGGGATGCCCCAGCCGACGAAGGTGGCTGCCAGTTGGCGGGTGAACTCATCGGGCGCGCGGTGCATTTCCACTTGTGACCACGAGGTGCCGCCGGCGCCTGCCACGTCAATGGCGGCAACGCCGCACTCGGCGAGCAGTTTGGCAGTCCGTTCGGAAATGCCCCAGCCAACTTCCTTGCCGATGACAGGGACTTCGATCTTTTTGCAAATGTCTTCGATCTTTTTTGCCAGCCCTGAAAAGTTGACATCGCCGGCATCCTGCACGGCTTCCTGCAGGGGGTTGAGGTGAAGGATAAGCGCATCCGCTTCGATCATTTCAACAGCGCGGCGGCACTGGTCAATGCCGTAGCCGTAGTTGAGTTGAACGGCTCCGAGGTTGGCGAAGAGCAAAATGTCGGGCGCCACACGGCGGACTTGAAAGGTGCGCGCTTGTTCAGGGTGTTCGATGGCGGCGCGCTGGCTGCCTACGCCCATGACAATGCCCGTCTCCTGTGCGGCTTCGGCGAGGCGCAGGTTGAGGGTCTCGGCTTCGGCTGTCCCGCCGGTCATGGAAGAGATGAGGAGTGGAGCGGCTAATCGTTTGCCGAACAGGCTGAGGGTTGTATCGAGGCGGTTTAAGTCTAGTTCGGGGAGGGCTTCGTGGATGAAGTGGTAGTTTTCGAGTCCGGTGGTTAGGGCAGAGCGTACATCCTGTTCCAGGTTGATTTTGATGTGGTCAGCCTTTCGTTGGTCAATGGGCGCAACTTTTGTCATGGGGGGGTGTTCCTGTGTTTGTAATTATTCCAAACCTGGCTTGACACGGCTTTTAGACCGTGTACAATTGCCGCGAAACTCTAAAGGAGGTTGTCATGTCTGACACATATACAGAAGTAAAGGCGATTATCAAGGACCTGCTCGGCGCCGATGAGGAGAAGATTACCATGGACGCCCGCTTCCGCGAGGACCTTGAGGCTGATTCTCTCGACCTGGTTGAACTCATCATGGCTTTTGAGGATAAGTTCGGGGCGGAGATTTCAGACGAAGATGCCCAAAAGATTACGACAGTGGGCGAAGCGGTCAAGTATATTGACTCGCACAAGTAACCGTTCGATGGGATTATAACCGTAGAGCCGTCCAGGCTGGACGGCTCTACGTGTTTATAGGCAAGGCGCTGCGTCTGTTCGAAAGCAGCGCGTTATTTGAGCAGGGAGGGAATCTCTTCCGGGTGTTTGGCAACTTTGACGCCGGCGGCTTCGAGCGCGCGAATTTTGTCGGCGGCGCTGCCGGCGCTGCCCTCGATGATGGCGCCGGCGTGACCCATGCGCTTGCCGGGAGGGGCGGTTTGACCGGCGATGAAGGAGACGACCGGCTTGGTCATGTGTGCGGCGATGTATTCGGCAGCTTTGTCTTCGTCGGTGCCGCCAATTTCGCCGATGAGCACTACTTTTTCGGTTTGCGGGTCATGCTCGAACATTTCCAGCACGTCGATGAAGTTGGTGCCGTTGATGGGGTCTCCGCCGATGCCCACGCAGGTGGAGGCGCCCATGCCCACCAGTTTGAGGGCATACAGTACTTCGTAGGTCAGCGTGCCGGAGCGGGAGACGACGCCGACGTTGCCGGGGATGGCGATGTTGCCGGGGATGATGCCCACTTTCGATTCGCCGGGCGTGAGCAGGCCGGGACAGTTGGGACCGATGAGGCGGACGTTTTTCTGGTCAATGTAGTTGCGGACGCGCATCATATCCTGGACCGGGACGCCCTCGGTGATGCAGACGATGAGCGGGATGCCGGCATCGGCGGCTTCGAACATGGCATCGGGCGCAAAGCGCGCCGGCACGAAGATGACCGAGCAATTGGCGCCGGTTGCTTCGACTGCCAGTTTGACCGAATCGAAGACGGGAATTTTGCCATCCAGCACCCATTCGCCGCCTTTACCGGGCGTCACGCCCGCGACGACGTTGGTGCCATAAGCGACCATTTGGGTAGTGTGGAAAAGTCCCTCGTTGCCGGTAATCCCCTGCACGAGAAGACGAGTTTCTTTGTTGATGAGGATGCTCATTGACGATTCTCCATTTATCCCTTTGCGGCGGCAACCGCTTTTTGGGCTGCATCTGCCAGGGTTTCAGCAGTAATCATGTTGGCGTTTTCGAGCAGTTTGCGGCCTTCTTCGGCGTTGGTTCCCACCAGGCGGACGACCATCGGCACTTTGGGTTTGACTTCTTCCATGGCGGTGAGGATGCCGCGTGCCACTTCATCGCAGCGGGTGATGCCGCCGAAGATGTTGAAGAGCACGGCTTTGACGTTCGGGTCGGCGAGGATGATGCGCATCGCCGCCGCCACTTTTTCTGCGCCGGCGCCGCCGCCGATATCCAAAAAGTTGGCCGGCTCGCCGCCGAACAATTTGACGATGTCCATGCTGGTCATTGCCAGTCCGGCGCCATTGACCATGCAGCCAATGTTGCCATCCAGTTTGATGAAAGACAACCCATGCCGGCGAGCTTCGGTTTCGGCGGGCGCCTCTTCATCCACATCGCGGATTTCCGCCAGGTCGGGGTGACGGAAGAGGGCGTTATCGTCAATCAGCATTTTGCCGTCCAGGGCAATGAGCTTGTTGTCCCTCGTAATGACCAGCGGGTTGATTTCCGCCAGTTCGGCGTCGTTATCTCTGTACACCTGCCACAAGCCGGCGGCAATGCGGCTGAAATCGCGCCACAGTTCGCGCGGCAGGTCAATCGAAGCGGCAATATCCCGCGATTGATAATCGCGCAAGCCCAGCAGTGGGTCAATGTGAATCTTGATGATTTTTTCCGGCGTCTTCGCCGCCACTTCCTCGATATCCACCCCGCCGGCGGCGGAGGCAATCATCACCGGCTTGCGGGCAGCGCGGTCGTTGGTGATCGAGAAATAAATTTCATGCGCGATGGCGGCAGCTTCGTCCACCAACACCTTGCGGACGGGCAAACCCTTGATGGTCATCGAAAGGATTTGCTGGGCAAATTCGGCGGCTTCATCGGCATCTTTGGCGACTTTTACGCCGCCAGCCTTGCCGCGCCCGCCCACCAGCACCTGCGCTTTAATGACAACGCGACCGCCCAGCTCCTCTGCAATTTGTTTTGCTTCGTCAGCGGTGGTCGCGACCCGTCCCTTGGGGATGGGAATTCCATATTTTGCAAAAATGGTCTTGGATTGATATTCGTGAAGTTTCATGATCTTCCCTTGGGTTGATTTCAAAACAGGGGCATTATACCACCCGAAATTTTAGGTAAGCGATACATCATGGTAGATGACGCGCGTGCGTGGCTCGACCATGAGCGGCAGAGCCTGCTCGAGCCACTGTTTGAAATGGGGCGTCTCGCGGTGCGCTGCGGCATCTGCCTCGGAGCGGAAGATTTCGATAAAGGTGAAGCGTGAGGGGTCGTCCGTCTGTTGAAGGATATCGAAGCGGACGCATCCAGACTCGCCTCGGCTTGCCTCTGCGTTACGAAGCGTAATCTCCCTGAATCTTTCGACATGCTGCGGTTGGACATGGCTGTGAACAAGAATGATGTACATGCTTTCCTCTTTGTGTTTGAATTGCGTGTAGCCAAAATATTAGACGCTCTTACAAATAAAGAGAGCACAACCCAAAAGTTTGATTTCAAGTAATTTGCGCGGAACGGCAACCTGACAGAGCGTAATCGCTGCAACTTAACATCTGAGGTTACGCCGTTCACGATTGCTGGCGGTTCAAACCGCATCCAGCAATCACGAAGTCAGCCTTCGCTGACTCGAAAGCCCGGGCAAGTAGGCTTCGTGAGTGTAAGCCGCGGCTTTTGCGGATTAACAAATTACTCGAACAATCCCGTAGCGCAAGATTATGAAGTTTTACAAATTAATTCCGTAGCCGCGCGCAGTTGGCGTTCTCTTACGCCGACGGGCGCGTAAGCCTGCCCTGAGCCTGCCGAAGGGAGAACGCGCCCTACGCAAGCATTACGGAAATATTTTCGTAACAATCATTATCTTGTGCCGCTCATGTGCGGATTGCCAAATCCAAGCCAGGCTCAGAAACCCAGTCACTTATGCAAATTCTTTGCCGCAACAAATGACAACCCGCGCAGGGTCAAATCGCGCGCGGTGTGATTGGCGGCCGCGACTTTTTCCATGAAGTTGCGC
>JBBITE010000021.1:0-49969 GCA_037440905.1 Anaerolineae bacterium
ATCCGCCAAATTCCCAAACCCGTCTATAATTCAAGCGCCGTGAATCTCCATTTACCGCTTGTCACTTACCACTATGTCCACCATAGATGAGATTAAATCCCGTATTGACATTGTAGACCTCGTTTCGGAGGCTGGCGTCAAATTGCGCAAGGCGGGGCGCAACTACACCGGCTTCTGCCCCTTCCACGAGAATAAGCACACGCCCGCTTTCGTCGTCTGGCCCGAGACGGGGACGTGGCGCTGCTTCGGCGCGTGCAACGAGGGCGGCGACATCTTCAAGTTCGTGATGAAGAAAGAAGGGGTGGACTTCAAAGAGGCGCTGCATAAACTTGCCGACCGCGCCGGCGTGCAGATTCAGGAATTTCAACGCGAGACGCTTCAGCAAAAAGAAGCCTACGACCATCTGCGTAAATTGCTGGAAGACGCGGTTCTCTTTTATCGCAGTCACCTGCTTGCCAATCCAAACATTCTGAACTACCTGCGGGAAAAGCGCGGCCTGACCGACGCTTCCATCGAGACCTTTGGGCTGGGCTACGCTCCCCCCGGCTGGGACAACGCCCTGAAGCATTTCACCTCGCGCGGCTACAGCGAACAAGAATTAATTGATTCGGGCTTGCTGACTGTCCGTGAAGAGGGACATGACACGGTAACACTGGAACACCGAAAAACGTACGACCGCTTCCGCCACCGCATCATGATTCCCATCCGTGATGAGAACGGGCGCATGGCGGGCTTTGGCGCGCGTGTGGTGGACCCGAACGACATCCCCAAGTTCCTCAACTCGCCCGAAACGCCCATCTTTTCGAAGGGACGCCTGCTCTATGGCTTGGACCGCGCCCGCAAACCCATCCGCGCCGCGGACCAGGCGGTGATTGTCGAGGGGTATCTCGATGTGATTGCGCTGCATCAGGCGGGCTATGAGAACGTCGTCTCGCCAATGGGCACGGCGCTGACCGAAGATCAGTTGCGCCTGCTCAAACGACTTACTCGCAAGGTTACTTTGGCATTGGACCCTGATACAGCAGGACAAGTTGCGATCTTACGTGGGTACGAAATCGCACGTCAAAGTGTTAGTGATAAGGTACCTTCTTTCAATCGTGAACAGGCAGGTGTAAAAGGGCTTGGAGCACCTGAACTGTTGAGATTTTCAGATCAGTTACAAATTGATCTCCGGGTTGTTACGTTACCTGACAATCTTGATCCTGACGAACTTATTAAACGTGATAGAAGTGAATGGTCAAAATTAATTGATTCAGCAGAGCCAATAATTCTTCATACAATCAAGAGTGTTATTGCTCAACATGACCTTAATAACCCTAAGGATAAAGCTAAAATTGTTGAGCAACTAATGCCCTTTATTGTCAGTATTTCAGATCCCGTAGAACGAGATGATTATCGTCATAGATTGGCGGATATGATACGGGTGGATGAGCGCGTTTTAAGGGAGTTGCAGGCTCAGGGTCCGCGTGTGAAGCGGCAGAGGGGGGCGCCGCAGCAGCAGGTTCGGGAAGCGGTCAAAGTTGTTGTGGCGGTCTCATCGGGCAAGAAGGTCGAGGAGTATGTCATCGGTGTTTTGTTTCAAAAGCCGGAGCTGCTGTACCGTCTCGACCGCTTGCTGCAGGAGTATGGTCTGGCGCCGCTCGATGCGCAGGATTTTGAGTACACCGATCACCGCCTGCTGTTTGGGCTTATCCGCGAATCGGTGGAGCAATATCAGACGGAACATCATACGTTTGTGGTGGAGGCGCTGCCTGAGTCGCTGGCGGCGCGCTCTGCCGAACTGGTGCAGCGTGCGGCAGATGCGGAGAGGCGTGAAGAAAAACTGCTGGAGGAACTTTTGCGCAGCGTCATCAAACTACGGCGGCTCTCGGCTGGCGAGAATTTGAATCAACTGCGGTTTTTGCAGGAGGAGGCGCATCGCGCCGGCGATTTGCGCGCCTCTTCTTACATGGAATTGGTGTTGCAGCATACGCGTCTGCTGCGCGAATTGGACGAGGCATATCGTAAAATGACGCAAAAACGTTTGGAGTGACGTAACGCTTTTTTCCCGGCGGCGTCTGGTAGAGTGATGATGACACCTTCCACCTCATCGAAGCGCAAAAAGCAAACACGCGGCGCGAAAGGCGGCGTCTCTTCGGCGCGAAAGGCGGCGGTGTTCGACGAAATGGCAGCCGCTGAAAACGGCTTGGAGTTGAATGGCAACGGCTTGGCGGAACTGGCGCTGATGGGGGATGAAACGGACGACCCTGAAGCGAACCTCCTGACGCAGGAGGAAGAACCGCTCGAAGAGGAGCTCGATCTTCACGACCCCAAACTGGCGGCGGAACTTTCTGAAGACCCGGTGCGCTTGTATTTACGCGAGATCGGTCAGGTTAAACTGTTGGATGCCGATAGCGAGTTTCGCCTGGCGACGATGATCGAAGCCAACCGTTTTCTAGGTGCGCTCCGCCGTCATCCGCCGCGCAAGAAGATGAGCGCGGCGCGCGCCATCAGTCATACTATTCTTTCCGAATTGAAGACTTCCTGGGAGCGTCTGATGGAGGACGCCGAGCGCCTGCAGCATGATCCGCCCAACCTGGGGCTGATGCTCAGCGAGGCGCAAGCCTTGCGCGCGGGGGGCTGGTCTTCAGATGCGCCCTCTTACCTGCGCGCGTTCTTGGATAACGGTAAATGGGGGAGTGACCCGCTGTGGGATGAATTTGCGCGGAAAGCCTATGCGGTCTTTCTCAGCCTGTACTTGCTTCCCTTTAACTATGCGGCATGGCTGCTCAGCCACATCAACCAAAAACACGAACTACCAAGTTTGCGCACCATGTACAATCACCTGCCCGCGGATGAAGAAATTTTGGAGGAACTTGAACTCATCAAAACGCAGGCAAAGGAAGCCCATCAGGCGCTCATCCGCGCGAACCTGCGGCTGGTGGTGAGTGTTGCCAAACGTTACCTCGGGCGCGGTATCAGTTTTCTCGACCTGATTCAGGAAGGCAACATTGGTCTCCTGCGCGCCGTCAGCAAATTCGACCCGCGTCGTGGTTTCAAATTCAGCACGTATGCCACCTGGTGGATTCGCCAGTCCATCAACCGCTCGATTGCCGAACAGGCGCGCACTATTCGCATCCCGGTGCATTTGTTCGAATCCATCACGCGCATCATGCGCATTCAACGGGAACTCACTCAGGAACTGGGGCGCGACCCCACCACCGAAGAAATTGCCCTCGAAATCGGTTATCTTCCCGCTTCCGATGTGCAAGCCATCCTGCGCGCTCATGCCGAGAACAAGCCCCTGCCGCCCGCCCTTCAACACAAACTGGAAACCGCCACCCGCAAAATTGACCGCATGCTCCGCTCGGCGGAAGAACCGGTTTCGATTGATGGACCGGTGGGGGATGAGGAATCCAGCTCGCTGGCTGATTTTATTGAAGACGAGGACACCATCTCTCCGATGGATGCGGCAGCGCGTCAGATGCTGCGCGAGCAGATTCGTTCCGCCCTCACCTCGCTTGCCGACCGCGAACGGGAAGTCCTCGAAATGCGCTTCGGTCTGGCAGACGGGCAGGAGCATACCCTCGAAGAGGTCAGCCGTTACTTCGACGTGACCCGCGAGCGCATCCGTCAAATCGAAGCCAAAGCCTTGCGCAAACTGCGTCATCCCTCGCGCAGCAAACCGCTGCGGGAATATTTGGGCTGAGCATTTTCTTTTTTTTGAGAGGGGGTGTTTTCATGCCTGCTAACCGCTGCAGGCAATATGACGAATATCACCAATTTTGTGAAAAGAGACACTTTTACTAGCCCCTCAAAATCACTTATGTTATACTTTGCCGAACGTGCGAGAAAGCACAAACTCCGTCCATAGATGGGCGTTTTGAGGTGCCAGAATGCTCGAATACGTTGCAATTGCGTTGTTGATCGGCCTGGCGTTGTTCGTTGCGCTGGTTGCGATCGGTTTGGGGTATCTTTTCGGTCCACGGAAACAATCGCCGGTAAAAGCTCAGCCTTATGAATCGGGCATCAACCCGTTCGGTGAAGGGACGCGGCGTATGCCCGTTCGCTTTTACTTGATTGCAGTGCTGTTCATCCTCTTCGATATCGAAGTGGTTTTCTTCCTGCCGTGGGCAATCACCTTTCGTCAGTTGAAATTGTTCGGTCTGATCGAAATGGTCATCTTCATTGCCATCTTACTGGTTGGCTATTTGTACGCCTGGAAGAAAGGAGCCCTGGAATGGGAGTAGAACAAAAACTCGGCAATATGGGCATTGTGACTGCCAAACTGGAAGACGTGGTCAACTGGTCGCGCACAAATGCGATGTGGCCCATGTTGTTTGGTCTCGCTTGCTGCGCCATTGAGATGATGGCGGCGCAGGCTTCGCACTATGACATGAGCCGCTTTGGCATGGAACTGATGCGCGCCAGTCCGCGCCAGTCGGATTTGATGATTGTCGCTGGGCGGCTTTCGCGCAAGATGGCGCCCGTGCTGCGCCGCCTGTACGACCAGATGCCCGAACCGAAATGGGTCATTGCCATGGGCGACTGCGCCTCCTGCGGCGGTGTCTTCAATAACTATGCGCTTGTGCAGGGCGTGGATGAAATCGTGCCGGTGGATGTGTTCGTGGCGGGCTGCCCGCCGCGCCCCGAAGCGCTGATCCATGGCGTGATTACCCTCTATGAAAAGGTGAAGGGCGAAAAATTCGTCACGCCGACGTAAGCCGGCGCTGCGGGGTTGTGTATGGATACCAAACTTGAACCAATCGTAAAAGCATTACAGGAGCAGTTCGGCGCGTCCTATGAGGAATTTCGCGGCGAAGTGCACATGTTCCTCAGCAGCGGGCAAATCATCGAGGCGCTCACCCTCCTGCGGGATAAGTATGAATTCGAGCTGCTCTCGGCGATGACCGCTTCGGACTACTATCCTCAAAATACGCCGCGCTTTCACGTCATCTATCAACTTTCCTCCCTGGCGAAGAACATCACGCTGCAGTTGAGAGTCCCTGTGAATGGCGACCAGCCTAAAGTCCCGACTGCGACGCGCGTGTACGAGACGGCGAACTGGCGCGAGCGTGAAATCTTCGATATGTTTGGCATCGAATTCGAAGGTCACCCCGATCCGCGCCGCATCCTCATGCCTGAAGGCACCGAAGGGCATCCCTTGCGGAAGGACTTCCCTCTCGGCTACGAAGAACCGCAATTCACCTTCAACTTCGAAGAGATTGACCTGCGCAAGCCGTACGCAAAGGAATAAGCATGACTCAGATCGAAGAAGTCAACTACGAACAGTACAAACACCTGGTCTCGGAGCGTGCGTTTAGCGGCGAGACCATGCTGCTCAACATGGGTCCGCAGCACCCTTCCACGCACGGCGTGCTGCGCCTGCTGCTCGAACTGGACGGCGAGGTGATCGTCAATGCCGTGCCCGACATCGGCTTTCTGCACACCGGCATCGAGAAGAACATGGAAGCCAAGACCTATCTCAAAGCCGAGGTCATGTCGGACCGCCTCGATTACATGAACAACTTGGGCAACAACCTTGCCTATTGTATGGCGGTGGAAAAACTGGTGGACCTGGATGTGCCCCCGCGCGCCCAAGCCCTGCGCGTCATTCTGGTGGAATTGCAGCGCATCGCCTCGCACCTGGTTTGGATCGGCACCTTCGGGCTGGACCTGGCGGCGATGTCTGTGTTCCTCTACGCCTTCCGTGAGCGCGAACAAATCCTCGATATTTTCGAACTATGCTCCGGGCAGCGCATGATGACCACGTTTATCCGTCCGGGTGGTTTGTGGCGCGATGTGCCGGTTGAATTTGAGACGGCGGTACGCAACTTCCTCAAAATCTTCCCCAAGCGGGTGGACGAATACGAAGCGCTCTTGACCAAAAACCCGCTCTTCCTGGACCGTTTGCTGGGAATCGGCAAACTGGACTCCGCCACCGCCCTGCAGCATGGCGTGACCGGCCCGATGCTGCGCGCCTCCGGCGTCAAATGGGACCTGCGCAAAGCCCGCCCTTACATGGGCTACGAACAATATGACTTCGACATCCCCGTCCGCACCGAGGGCGATACGTATGCCCGCTATCTCGTCCGTGTGCAGGAATTCCGCGAATCGATGAAGATCATCGAACAGGCGTTGAACAAACTGCCGATGGGGCCGGTGCGCAGCGACAATCGCAAATTCGTCCCGCCGCCGCGCTCGGAAATTGGCGTGAGCATGGAATCGCTCATTCATCACTTCAAATTGTGGACGGAAGGATTCTCTGCGCCCAAAGGCTCGGTGTATAGCGCCGTCGAATCCCCGCGCGGCGAACTGGGCGTTTACCTCGAAGGCGATGGCGGTCCCAAACCGCACCGCGTTCACTGGCGCACCCCGTCTTTCGATAACCTCTCCGTCGTGCCGAAACTCGTCAAAGGACATCTGGTGGCAGACCTGGTTGCCATCCTCGCCTCCACCGACATTGTGCTCGGAGATATTGACCGATGAGCCTTGCTGAAAAATACCCCAAAGAAGTCAAACAGATTCTTGCCAAATACCCGCCCGAACATAAACGCTCGGCGGTCATGCCGTTGCTCTATCTTGCCCAGCGCGAGGAAGGCTACATCACCAAAGCCGCCATGCAGGATATAGCCAGGATGCTCGACATCACCGAAACCGATGTCGCCTCCATCGTCGGCTTTTACACCCTCTACCACGATAAAAAAGAGGGCAAATACCGTATGCAGGTTTGCACCGATCTGCCCTGCGCCTTGCGCGGAGCGGAGGAATTCCTCAATAACCTGTGCGGCAATCTCGGCATCAAAGTGGGGGAGACCACCGCCGATGGTCTCATCACGCTCGAAGCGGTGACCTGCCTTGCTGCCTGCGACAAGGCGCCGATGTTCCAGACGCAGGGACCCGATGGAATCAAATATCATGAACACATGACCGTGGACAAGACGCTGGAACTCATCGAAGCGCTCAAAAAATCAACCGCGGAGGCGAAATAATGGCACACGTTCTCTTACGCCATCGCGATATTCCCGACATCCACAAACTCGAAATCTACAAAAAGAACGGCGGCTTTGAAGCCTTCAAAAACGCTGTTACGAAGATGAAGCCCAACGAAGTGACCGATGTGGTCAAGAATTCCGGTCTGCGCGGACGCGGCGGCGCGGGCTTCCCGACCGGCATGAAATGGTCTTTCATTGACAATAAAAACTGGCCCCATTATGTGGTAGCCAATGCCGATGAATCCGAACCTGGCACCTTCAAAGATCGTGAAATCATGGAAGGCAACCCCTTCCAGTTTTTGGAGGGCGTTGCCATTGCCTCCTATGCGGTTGGCGCCAACGCTGCGTATGTGTACCTGCGCGGCGAATTCTGGCAGATAGCCGCCTTCCTCGATGAAAAAATCGCCGAAATGGAAGAAGCGGGTTATCTCGGTAAAAACCTCTTCGGCACCGACTACTCGCTCAAAATCTACACCCATCTCGGCGCAGGCGCTTACATCTGCGGCGAAGAGACCGCCCTGCTCGAATCCCTCGAAGGCAAACGCGGACAGCCCCGCGTGCGTCCGCCCTTCCCGCCCTCCTATGGCTTGTATGGCAAGCCCACCATCGTCAACAACGTCGAGACCCTGACGAACGTCCCGATGATCCTTGCCAACGGCGCGGAATGGTACAAATCCATGGGCACTGCCGACAGTCCCGGGGTGAAAATCTTTTCCCTCTCCGGGCGCGTGCGCAAACCCGGCAACTATGAACTGCCTTTCGGCACCACCTTCCGCGAACTCATCTACACCCACGGCGGCGGCGTGCAGGATTCCCGCAAGGTCAAAGCCATCATGCCGGCGGGCGCCTCGTCCTCTCTCATCCTGGTGAACGATGACAAAATCCTCGATACCCCGATGGACTACGCCTCCGTTCGCACCATTGGCAGCGACCTCGGGTCTGCCTCCGTCATCGTGGTGGATGATACCGTCTCGATGGACTGGCTCATCAACAAGACCGTGCATTTCTTCCGCCATGAATCCTGCGGAAAATGCACCACCTGCCGCGAAGGCACCTACTGGATGTCGCACCTCACCGAGCGCATCCATGAGGGACGCGCCACCCGCGCCGATGTGGATTTGCTCCTGAACGTGGCAAAACAAATGCAGGGCAAATGTCTGTGTGCGCTGGGCGAATTTTCCACTATGGCGGTTGTCACCGGTATCGAACGGTTTAGAAGCGATTTCGAGAAGGTCGTCAAAGCATAACATTAGCGTAGAAGAGCAACTTTGCTGCGCACAGGAAGTCTTATGGCAAAACAGATTACATTGACAATTGACGGAAAACAGGTCACCGTCCCCGAAGGAACCGTAGTGGCAGATGCCGCCAAAATGGCTGGCATTGATATTCCCGTCTTCTGCCACCACCCCAAACTCGAACCGGTGGGGATGTGCCGCATGTGCCTGGTAGAAATTGGCCGCCCCGTGCGCGACCGCGTCACCGGGCAGTTTGTGATGGAAAACGGCGCGCCGAAGATTCAATTCATGCCCAAACTCGAAACCGCCTGCACCAACAAGGTTGAAGAGGGCATGGTGGTGCTGACCCGCTCGCAAAAAGCCATCGAGGGACAACGAGGCACCATCGAATTTCTGCTCACCTCGCACCCGCTCGACTGTCCCATCTGTGATAAGGGCGGCGAATGCCCGCTTCAAAACCTGACGATGGCATACGGTCCCGGCAAGAGCCGTTTTCTCTACGACGAAAAAATCCACCTCGATAAAATGGTGCCGCTGGGCGAACTGATCTGGCTCGACCGTGAACGCTGCATTCAATGTGCGCGCTGCATCCGCTTTCAAAATGAGATTGCCGGCGATGCGGTTCTGGGCTTTGACGAACGCGGACGCTCGACCCAAATCGTCACTTTCTCCGACCCGCCTTTTGATTCGGTTTTTTCCGGCAACACCACCGATATTTGTCCCGTCGGCGCCTTGACCACCGAAGACTTCCGCTTTGGAGCGCGCCCGTGGGAATTGCAGGCACAGGCTTCGATTTGTACGCAATGCCCGGTGGGATGCAACACCACCCTCAACACACGGCGCGAGGCAAAGGCTGGCGGCAGGATTGTCGTGAAGCGCGTCATGCCGCGCCAAAATGAAGAGGTGAACGAAATCTGGCTCTGCGATAAGGGACGCTTTGCCTATCACTATACCGAAGGCAAAAACCGCCTGAGCAGACCCATGATCCGCAAAGACGGCAAGTTGACGCGCGCCTCGTGGGAGGCTGCCACCAAACTCGCGGCGGAAAACTTCCAGAAGGCAAAGAAGAACTTTGTCATCCTGGCTTCGGGCAGGTTAGCCAATGAAGATTTGTTCAACCTGAAATCGCTTGCCGAACATGCGGATGGCAAGGCGTATCTGTACACCCACATGGGCGGCGGCGAATTGACCAGCCTGGTGGGAGTGGGGCAGGGGACAGACTTCGGTAAGATGGGCGCAGGGACGACGATTGTCGTCGTTGCCTCCGATCTGTATCAGGAGGCGCCTGTCTGGTATCTGCGCGTCAAGCAGGCTGCGGCGCGCGGCGCAAACCTGATTGTGATGAATGCCCGCGAAACCAAACTCGACCGCTTCGCCTCCTTCGTTGTCCGCTATGCGTATGGTGATGAGGTCAAGGCGGTGAACGACCTGGGCAAAAAGAATAAGATTGGCGAATCGTTCCTCAAATCGGAAAATGCCGTCATCCTCTATGGCAGCGACGGGTTGGGCATTGCCGGCTCGACCGCGCTTGCCTCCGCCTGCGCCAAATTACTGCACGAGAATGGCTTCAGCGGCAAACCCAACAACGGTCTCATTGGGGTTTGGAGCCGCGCCAACGACCAGGGCGCCTGGGAAATGGGTTTTCAAGTGGAAGAAGACCTGGCAAAGGCGCTCAAAGGCAAGACGGTGTACATTGCCGGCGCCGACCCGGTGGGAGACGACCCGAAACTGGCAAAAGCGCTCGAAGGGGCGGAATTTGTGGCGGTGCAGGATGTGATGGCGACCGCCACGACCGAGATTGCCGATGTGCTGCTGCCGGCGCAGGCATTCACCGAACGCGAAGGCACACTGACCTCCGGCGTGCGCCGCGTGCAGCGGTTCTATGCGGCGGTGCCGGTCTCTGGCGATGCAAAGGCAGATTTTGCCATCACCTCGCAGATTGCGCGCCACATGGGCATCATCCTGGAAGGGACGTCGGTTTCGGCGGTGTTCGATATTCTGGCGGCGTCGGTCAAATCGTTCGAAGGGTTGACCTACGCGCGGCTGGCGGAAGTCCGCCCGCAGTGGCCCCTTGTGGGGCGCGAAGATTTGTATTACGGCGGCACGACCTATGAGAACAAGCAAGGCATGGGCGCGCAGTTGTCGGCGGCGGCAGGGCGCGGGGAAACAGTGAGCATCCCCAGGGTCGAGAAAGAAGCGTTGCCGCGCCCGAAAGAAAAGGAACTGCTGGCGGTGCCGGTCACCCGCCTGTACGACCGCGGGACGACCATCCTGCCCTCTGAACTGCTGCATCAGCGGATTGGGGAGCCGAATCTGGTGCTGCATCCGTCTGTGGCAGAGAATCTGGGTGTGGTGGAAGGTCAGAAGGTGAGCGTCAGTTTCGACGGCGTGAGCGGCGAAGCGGTGGTGAAGTTGAGCGATGCGATTTCGGTGGGCGTGGCTCTCATCCCGCGTTCGATGGGGCTGGCAATTCGCGAACCTGTTGCGGTAAAGGTGAAATGATGATATCCGATTGGACCCTCTGGCTGGAATGGTTGATTAAGTCGCTGGTGGTGACCCTGGGGTTGTTGACCGGGTTTGCCTATCTGACGTTGTATGAGCGCCGCGCGCTGGCGCGCATTCAGGCGCGCATCGGTCCGAATCGCGCGGGACCTCAGGGGCTGCTTCAGCCTATTGCCGACGCGGTGAAACTGATTTTCAAAGAGGAACTCGTCCCCGCCAAGGCGGATAAGACGCTGTTCTTTTGGGCGCCGGTCATCACGATGGTACCGTCGCTGATTATTGCAGCAGTAATCCCGTGGGGACCTGCGATTGAGATGTTTGGGCGGGTGATCCGTCTTTCGATTGCCGATATCAATGTGGGGGTGTTGTATTTGATGTCTATCGCTTCGATTGCGGTGTATGGCATTGTGCTGGCGGGTTGGTCTTCGAACAACAAGTATGCCATGCTGGGCGGGCTGCGTTCTTCGGCGCAGATGATTTCTTATGAACTGGCGCTGGGGCTTTCGTTTGTAACCGCCATCATTCTTGCCAATTCGATGCGCATGGTGGATATTGTCGAGGCGCAGCGCGGGCTGTGGTTTGTGGTGGTGCAGCCGGTGGGCGCAATCATCTTTTGGATTGCGACGCTGGCAGAGGTCAACCGCGCGCCGTTCGACATGCCCGAAGCCGAGCAGGAGTTGACCGCCGGCTATCATGCCGAGTATTCAGGCATGAAGTTTGCGCTGTTCTTCATGGCGGAGTATCAGAAGATGATCGTGGTGAGCGCCATTTTGGCGACGCTGTATTTCGGCGGCTATCTCGGTCCGTTTGTGGATCGCTTCCCCTGGCTGGGACCGATTTACATGATCATCAAAATCGTCCTGCTGTTGTTTGTGATGATTTGGGTGCGCGCCACCTGGCCGCGCATTCGTTATGACCGGCTGATGGCGTTCGGCTGGAAGATTTTGCTTCCGCTGTCGCTGGCGATTGCGTTCATTACCGCCTCGGGCATTCTGCTGGCAGATCTGTTCGGCAGCCCGTTGTATTTCTGGACGATTCCCGTCGTTTCGCTTTTGGCTGGTCTGTTTACTGTTTTGGTCATCTACCGTGAGTTGAGGAGAAAAGCGTATGGGCGTGTTTGATCCCCTGGTCGAGTTGCTGCGTGGTCTGGGGACCACGTTCAAGATGGCGCTGGAGAAGCCCGTCACCATTCAATATCCCGAACAAAAGCGGCCGGTGCGTCCTCGTTTTCGCGGGCGTCACGTGTTGAAACGCTATGAGAACGGGTTGGAAAAATGCATCGGCTGTTCGCTGTGCGCCGCCGCCTGCCCGGCAGATGCGATCTTTGTGGAAGCCTCTGAGAACACCGATGAAAAACGCTTCTCGCCCGGCGAACGCTATGCTTCCACCTACGAAATCAACATGCTGCGCTGTATCTACTGCGGCTTCTGTGAAGATGCCTGCCCGACCGAGGCGATTGTGTTGGGCGACAACTACGAACTCTCCTTCTACGACCGCCGCTCAGCCATCTACACCAAGGAGATGCTGCTGGAGCCCGTCCCCTCGCCGGAGATGACTACGCCGCGCAAGGTGGAGCCCGGTGTGTTTACCCGGTCGGTGCCGGAGATGAAGGATCCGCAAGATTAGTGAGAGTAATCAGTGATCAGTGAGTGACTATGACCCTAGACCTCGTCCTCTTTCTCGTTCTCGCTGTGGTTGCTGTGGCAACCGCATTTGGGATGTTGTTCAGCAAAAACGCGGTGTACTCGGCGCTGTTCCTCGTGCTGAATTTCGTCACCGTGGCGGTTTTCTATTTGCTGCTGGGCGCGCCTTTCATTGCCATGGCACAGATTACGGTATATGCCGGCGCCATCATGGTGCTTTTCCTGTTCGTCATCATGCTGTTGGGAGCCGAACGCCTGCCCGATACGCGCGTTCTTCCCTGGCAGAAACCGCTGGCGATTGGGCTGGCGGTGATTCTGGCGCTGGAATCCACCTATCTGTTGTTGAGCAAAGCGCGTCCGGCGGGCAGTGTGCTGTTGCCGGGAGATGAAGTCAACACGGTGGATACCCTGCGCGCGCTGGGAATGACCCTTTTCAACGATTACCTCCTGCCTTTCGAAGTGACGTCTGTGCTGCTGCTGGTGGCGATGGTGGGCGTCATCGTGCTGGTGCGGAGGGAGAAAGGCGGGCAAAAATCATGATTCCTGTTGAATACTACATCATCCTCTCTGCCATCTTGTTTACCATCGGTGTCACGGGCGTCCTTGTTCGCCGCAACGCGCTGATTATCTTCATGTCCATTGAGTTGATGTTGAATGCGGCAAACCTCGCCATTGTGGCGTTCAGCAGCGTGCTGAAGTCCTTTAGCGGGCAGATTTTTGTGTTCTTCGTCATTGCGGTTGCGGCGGCGGAAGTCGCTGTGGGGCTGGCTTTGATAGTTGAAATCTTCAAAACCAAGCACAGCATTGACGTAGATCAGATGAATTCCCTGAAAGGGTAGCGGGTCATTCGCCTCCTGTAACGACCCTTTGCCACTTGCTGAATTCGGAGAAGTTATGCACTTAAGCGAAGCAGTGAATACCGGATATTTCTTCCTTGCACCCTGGCTGGTGTTTGCGCCGCTCATCGGTTTGCTGATCAACCTGATCTTTGGCAGCAGGTTCAGCGAAAAGGGGATCGGCACGGTGGCGAGCCTGGCGTCGGGCGCCTCGTTCGTTGTCAGCGTGCTGCTGGCCTGGTCGCTGGCATCAAGCCATGGCGCAGCGGTGACCGTTCCTTTCCTCGAGTGGATTCACATCGGCGCACTCGAACTCGACTGGGCATTCCGCGTCGATTCGCTCTCCACCACGATGATGCTGGTCGTTTCCGGCGTGGGGACGCTGATTCACATCTATGCCATCGGATACATGCACGAAGACGTGCGCTTCAAACAGGACCCCGGACGGTTCCGCCGCTTCTTCATTTTCCTCAACCTGTTCATCGCCATGATGATGATCCTCGTCAGCGGCGACTCGTACCTGATGCTGTTCGTGGGCTGGGAAGGCGTGGGTCTTTGCTCCTTCCTGCTCATCGGCTTCTGGTACGACATGGATACGCTGGGGCGTCCCTCCTGGGCGAACTCCAACGCCGCCGTCAAGGCATTCGTGACCAACCGCGTGGGCGATTTTGGCTTTCTGCTGGCTGCCTTCACCATGTTCTGGGCGCTGGGCAGTTTTCAGTTCGATGAGGTGTTCGAAGCCGCGCATACCGTCGCCCCTGGCATCATCGTCGCCATTACCTTGTTTATGCTGATTGGCGTGGCGGGCAAATCGGCGCAGATTCCGCTTTACGTCTGGCTGCCCGATGCGATGGCTGGTCCCACACCGGTTTCGGCGTTGATCCATGCCGCGACAATGGTCACGGCGGGCGTTTATCTCATCACGCGCTCGGCTGAGTTGTACATGCTCGTTCCGCAGGCGCAATATATCGTGGCGATGACCGGCGCGATTACCGCGCTCTTCGCTGCTACCATTGCCGTCGGGCAGTACGATATCAAGAAGGTGTTAGCGTATTCGACCATTTCGCAATTGGGCTTCATGGTGGCGGCGGTGGGCATGGGCGCTTTTGTGGCGGGCATGTTCCACCTCGTCACGCACGCCTTTTTCAAAGCGCTGCTCTTCCTTTCGGCTGGCTCGGTCATTCTCGGTCTTGAACGCGGACATCATCACCTCGCCCACGGTCATCACGATGACCATGGGAAAAGCGGCGGCAAGGCAGGGAAGAAAAAAGAAAGCCAGCACAAGGACGAAGAGCATGGGCATGACGGGCATGAGGTCTTTGATCCCGGCGATATGCGCAACATGGGCGGTCTGCGCAAGACCATGCCGGTGACCTTCTGGCTGTATCTGATTGGCACGCTGGCGCTGGCGGGTATTGTTCCCTTTGCCGGGTTCTGGTCGAAGGATGAAATTCTGCTCGATGCCAGTTTGCATTATCCAACCGTGTATCTTCTCTTGAGCATTGCCGCCTTCTTCACCGCCTTCTACATGGGGCGTCAGATTTGGATGGTCTTCTTTGGCGAGGCGCGGCACGAAGCCGCCGCTCATGCGGAAGAAAGCAAACCCATCATCACCGTCCCGTTGATGGTGCTGGCGGCGCTTTCGCTCCTGGGAGGCGCGCTCAACCTGCCGTTCGAGGGCTTTCATACCCTCGGTCACTGGCTGGAATACACCCTGCACGAAGTGGAAGCCCTGCCGCTGAACCTGCAGGTGGCGGGAATTTCCACCCTTCTGGCGTTGCTTGCCATTCTGCTCTCCTGGCTGATTTATGGGCGCAATCCGCTCAAGGCTGGTCAGCCCGACCCGTTGAAGAAGCCGCTGGGATTCCTCTTCACCGGCATGGAGAACAAATGGTTCGTAGATGAAGGCTACTTTGCCGTTATCGTCAACCCCTTCAAAAAACTTTCCCAATTCCTGGCAGACGTGGTGGACTGGCGCTTCTGGCACGACTGGTTCCACGAAATCGTCATCGCCGGCACTTATAACTGGCTGAGTACCACCGCCCTCAACCTGTATGCCGACCAGAAAGGCATAGACGCTTTTGCCAACTGGCTGGGGACGGCAACGCAGTCGTTGTCGGCAGCCATGCGCAAGGTCCAGAATGGATTCGTGCGCTCGTATGCGCTCTCCGTGCTGCTGGGAGTGGTGCTGATTCTCGGCTATCTCATCGTGAAATAGGGAAGGTCGGTTCGTTCGTTGACCTTCAAACTGCGACCTTCGATCTAAAGGATTGAACATGGAATTTCTTCTGCAACCTCTCACTTTGCTGACCTTCTTTCCGCTCCTGGGCGTTCTCCTCATTCTCTTCCTCAACGCCGAAGCGAAGAACCTCATCCGCTGGGTGGCGCTGGTGACCTCGCTGATTACGTTTGGCATCTCGCTCTGGGTGTTGACAATGTTCGACGCCTCGAACGTGAACCTGCAGCTGGTCGCCCGCTACGACTGGATCACCGTCGCCGGTTGGAACATCCAATACTTCCTCGGCATTGACGGCTTGAGCATCCTGCTCGTTTTGCTCACCGCTTTCCTGACGCCCATCTCCATCCTCTCCACCTGGACAGCCATCGAAGAGCGCGTCAAGGATTTCATGATCTTCTTCCTGCTGCTGGAAGTGGGCATGAGCGGCGTCTTCCTGGCGCAGGATTTGTTCCTGTTCTACATCTTCTGGGAATTTACACTCGTGCCGATGTACTTCCTCATCGGCATTTGGGGCGGACCGCGCCGCATTTACGCCGCCATCAAATTCTTCCTCTACACCATGGCTGGTTCCATTCTGATGCTGCTTGCCATCTTGTGGCTTGGCATTTATGGTCAGACCTTCTCCGTGCCAGACCTGGTGGCGCAGGGAGGCATCCCCGCGAATATTCAGTGGTGGTTGTTCCTGGCGTTTACCGCCGCCTTTGCCATCAAAGTGCCGATGTGGCCCCTGCATTCGTGGCTGCCCGATGCCCACGTCGAAGCGCCGACCGCCGGTTCCGTCATCCTGGCGGGCGTCCTGCTGAAGATGGGTACCTATGGCTTCGTGCGCTTCAACCTGCCGCTCTTCCCTGAGGCGGCGGTGCGTGCCGCGCCGTGGATTGCGCTGCTTGCCACCATCGGCATCATCTATGGCGCGATGGTCTCCTACGCCCAGTCGGATGTCAAGAAACTGGTGGCTTATTCCTCCGTCAGCCATCTGGGTTTTGTGATGCTTGGTCTGTTTGCAATGAATCCGCAGGGCATTGCCGGTGGTATTTTGCAGATGATCAACCACGGTCTTAGCACCGGCGCGTTGTTCCTCCTCGTCGGGATGATCTACGAACAAACTCACACCCGCGAAATCAAGGTCTATGGCGGGTTGTGGAAGATTACCCCGGTCTTCGGCTCGATTATGCTGATGGTTGCGCTCTCCTCCATGGGCTTGCCGGGCTTGAACGGCTTCGTGGGCGAATTCACCATCCTGTTGGGAGCGTTCGGCTCGCAGGCGATTGGTAATACCGCCTTCGCCATCGTCTCCGCGCTGGGCGTCATCATGGCGGCGGTGTATATCCTCTACATGTTCCAAAGGATGTTCCTCGGTCCACAGGGCGAGATCGTGGAGGAGGTCAAAAAGCACGGGCATGCGCTGCGCGACCTCAACTGGCGCGAGATTGTCACTGTGGCTCCGCTGCTCATCTTCATCTTCTGGATTGGTTTGTACCCCAAACCCTTCTTCGCCCTCATGGCTCCGGCGGTGGAGCATCTCATCGGAATGCTGCCCATCCCGTAGCGTGGCATTTCAACCCAAGCGAGGCATCAATGTCGCGCTGCAGAATCTTTACGGTGATAAAGATTCTTCAAGAGGAATACTATAAGGCTTTCGCGGCTGGCTTTGAACGTACACATGGCTCACCGCTAATGCCAACGGCTGAATTGCTATGAACCTGACACCTCAAGATTACCAAGTCCTCACTCCCTATATCCTGCTCACCGTTTGGGCATGTATCCTGCTGCTCGTGGACCTGTTCATTCCCGCGGAGCGCAAGAGCCTTACGGCGCTGCTCGCTGCTTTGGGTCTGGCAGTGACGCTGGGGTTTACCCTTTCCCAAATTGGCATTGAGCAAACGGGCTTCTTTGGCATGGTGGCGCTGGATGGCTTCTCGACCTTCGTCAACGCCCTGCTGCTTATCAGCGGCATCTTTGGCGTTGCTCTCGCGCACGGCTATGTCAAACGCATGGGCATCGAACGCGGCGAATATTACACCCTGCTGCTTTTCAGCGTCAGCGGCATGATGCTGATGGCGCAAGCCGCCGACCTCATCGTCGTCTTCATCGCGCTCGAACTGCTCTCCATCCCGTTGTATGTTCTTGCTGCCTTTGCTCGTCCGCAAATCAGTTCCGAAGAAGCGGGGATGAAGTACTTCCTGCTAGGCGCTTTTGCCACGGGCTTCGTTGTATATGGGACGGCGCTCGTCTTCGGCGCGACCGGTTCCACCAACCTTTACGCCATTCTTCAAGCCGCTTCAAACGGGACCTCTCTCCTGCTCCTGACCATCGGCGCCGCTCTCGTCCTTGTCGGGTTCGGCTTCAAGGTCGCCGCCGTTCCCTTCCACATGTGGACGCCGGACGTCTATCAGGGCGCGCCGACGGCGGTCACTGCCTTCATGGCATCGGGAGCCAAAATTGCCGGCTTTGCGGCTCTGCTGCGTGTCTTTGCCACCGCCTTCCCCGCCCTCGCGGCGGATATGACCGATGTACTTTGGGCGCTTGCCGCTCTGACGATGATTCTGGGCAATATCCTCGCCATTTCGCAAACCGACATCAAACGCATGCTGGCGTATTCCAGCATTGCCCATGCCGGTTACATTCTCATGGCGTTCGTGCCGTATGGGAACCCTGCCGTCCGCGATGTTTCGGTAGCCGCGGGGCTGTTCTATCTGGTTGCCTATGCCTTCACCAACTTCGGCGCGTGGGGTGTGGTGATGGCGCTCGAAAAGAAGGAAGAAAAGGGGCTTGCCATTGCAGATTATGCCGGGCTGGGACGCAAGCATCCTGCCCTTGCCGCCGCCATGACGGTCTTCATGCTCTCGTTGGTGGGCTTTCCCCCCACGCTGGGGCTGGTGGGCAAGTTCTATCTCTTCCGGGCGGTCATTGCCGGCGGATTTACCGGTCTTGCCCTCATCGGTGTGCTCACCTCGCTGATCTCCGCTTACTACTACTTGCGCGTGGTGATCGTCATGTATATGAAAGACGGCGAGCCCGAAATCACACGCGAAACCTGGCTGGGCTTCACCACCGCCGTCACAGCCGTTGTTACCGTCCTGTTCAGCCTCATTCCTCAGCCGCTCTTTGCCTGGGCGAGCGAGGCAATCTTGAAGTTGTTCTGATAGGTTCTTAACGCCTGATCGAGTAACACAGGGTTTCTACTCTGTGCGCTACACGCGGGACAAGTCCGAAGACTTGTCCCGCGTGTGTTGTGTGGGTGGAAATCGCGTAGGACAAGTCTCTGACTTGTCCTACGTGTATTGTGTGAGTGGAGAGATCGGATGGTTGTTTTGATGCGAAGCATTCCCCCCACTCAGTGAGGCGATTGCGCCTCAAGGGCAATTATTCAGGATGGTAACCTTGTCGTATTCCTGATATTTCGGCGCAGTGACAATGAGTTGAATCCAGCGCGGGTTGGGGCTGGCGCCTCTGCCGATCATCCACTCGCGGCTGATGGTCTTGCTGCCAGCCGCAGTCATGGTGATAGTATTGATGCCGCTTTCGTTGCCGTCGCTTTGATCCCAAAAGTAGTCGAATTCGAGCGGACCGTTGGTGGTGATGGTGGCATACACCGTGTAGCGCACGTTGGCGGGGCAGCCTTCGGCAGGGTTGCGTACAAGCTGGTATTCCACATTAGTAATGGCATATTTGGGCTTGGAAGAAACTTCAATTTTGGTGTAGAAAGAACTATTGAGCGGTCCCACGCCAAAGTCGGTTCCCCAGGGGGTTTTGAAGCGCCAATAGCCGGTGTAGGTCCCTTCGACGGCGGGCGCCTGCAGATAGATGGAGACGTCCATCGTTTCGTTGGGGCGGACCACCTCCACCAGCGGGTAGGAGAATGAACTTTCCAGGCGTTCGCCATCCCAAAAGACGAGACTGTAGGATGGATCCCAGGTGCAGGTGCCGGTGTTGACGAAGGTCCAGGTTTTCCAGAAGTATTCGCCCGGCAGGAAGACGGTATTATCGGGCGGGTTTTCGCTTGCCAGTACCGCGGCGGGCGTGCAGAGCGGGGCTGAGGCGGCTGCTGCGGTGGTGGGGGTGGCGGGAGGGGTTTCAGGCTGCGGGGTGGATTCGGCTGGGAGGGTAGGAGCAGGCGTCGGCGTGGGAAGAAGCGCTACTTCCGTCAGCGCCTCCTGAGCCTGAACGGTTTGAGCAACGGCGGTGGCAATTTGCGCTTCCTGTTCGGTGGAGGCGCCGCAGGAGGCGGTGAAGAGGGTCAGGAGAAGGAGAAGGGAAAGTAATATTTTTCGATAGTGCATGATGTTCCTTTCTGTAGGGGGCAGATTATACCGTCGAAGAAGACGCCCGGCGGGTACCGGGCGTCTGGCGTTTTAGGGAAGGGCAATTTGAGGCCTGATCCATACCGCCCAGTCTTGTGCGGAGGAGCCGTTGGCTAGGACGGCGAGGATGAATTCAACCGATTTACCTTTGAGCGGGGTGAGGTCCACATCCACCACTTTGAGGGTGCCATCGCAGGATTTGGTCCATTCGCCAAGCGGGGTGACGGGTCCGCCGCCTTCGCGGTAGTTCAACTGGAACTTGACGTTGCCTGCGCCGCAGGAGCCGTCTGCCAGGGCGAGGAAGCCGATCTTGGCGGTGAAGTGCTCACCCTCGACGACGGTGTAAGCCGGGAAGCGCCCCGAAATGACGCCATTATCCACAAACTGCGGATGGGTTTCGAGGACTTTAGATGTGAAGGTGCCGTCTTCGAGTTTCTGGTTGTCTTTGTACATGGCAAAGCCGTTGGAGTCGGTATCAGGACCGCCGAAGGTGAGCGTGCCGGCTCCGCTAATCCACACGGCGCTTGGGGCGCGGGTGTAAAAGTCATAGCCGGTGCTGGTGACGGCGACTTTAATATCCACGAAGAAAGATTTGCCCTGATAACCGTTGAGGATGGGCAGGAACACGCCGCTGGCGTTGCGGATGCGCCAGTAACCGCGGTAGGAACCGTTGGCGGTGGGCGCGGTCAGGGTGACGGAGAGGTCCACTTCCTGTCCGGGTGCCACGGTGCCGATGGCAATCGGCGAGGTGGCGTTCATCGAGTCGCCGCTGTCGAACACCAGCGAGTAGCCCGACCATGTGCAGGTGCCGGCATTGCGAATGCGCCAGGTTTTTGTGAAGGCGGCGCCGGGGGTAAGGGTGGTGCCGTCGGGGATGGTAACGTCTTTGACGAACTGCGCCAGGTCACAGAGCGGGGTGGGGGATGCGGCGGAAGTGTTCGTCACAGGCGGCAGGGTGGGCAGCACAACCGGCGTGTTGCTCGGCTGGGGAGGCGGCAGGGTGGGGGTGTTGAAGGGGGCGATGGTTGCCGTTTGACTCAATTGCGCCTGCACAGTGAGCGCTGCCTGGGTGAAGATGACATTCGGCTCTTGTGTTTGCGGCGCGGGCGAAGGCAGGTTGCAGGATGCTAAAATTACAGCAAACAAAAAGCTGGGAATGAAGAGTTGACGGATAAATTTAGACATATTTTCTCCTCTGCAAGATGCGATAATTGTACATCATGCAAGACGCCCCTGCCTTATCCTTTGTTCCTATCGAACTTTGGATGCAGATAAAAACGAGAGCCGCCGCTCGGACGACTCTCGTATCTCTCTTGGACCCATTGCGCGTCTGACCGCTCCTGAGCCTGATTTGCCAGCCCCCAGCCTTTTCCTTCGCTGCAGCCTTTTGCTGCCTGCCGCTCGAGCCTACTTTTCGTAGGGCTGCCCATCGGCGGCGGGAGGGGCGGCGCGCCCGACCACGCCGGTCAGCACAATCATGGTCACGATGTAGGGCGCCATGAGCAGGAACTCGGAGGGGATTGGCACCCGCAAGATTTGGAGTTTGACCTGGAGTGAATCGGCAAAACCGAAGATGAGGGAAGAAGTGAATGCGCCGATGGGATTCCATTTGCCGAAAATCATTGCCGCCAGCCCAATGAAGCCCTTACCGGCGGTCATAATTTCATCGAAGCGCCCCACCGAGCCAATGGTAAAGTACGCGCCGCCCAAACCCGCAATCATGCCGCCCAGGATGACGTTCACATAGCGCACCAGGTACACGTTGACCCCGAGCGTATCGGCGGCTTTGGGGTGTTCGCCTACGGCGCGTGTTCGCAGTCCCCAGGGGGTATAGAACAGCGTGATGTGCAGCACCACCACCAGCAGAATCATCAGGTAGATGACGATGTTGTTCTCGAACAGCATCGGTCCCAGGATGGGAATACGGTCAAGGACGGGGATGGAAATTACCGGGAAAACGCCGGAGTTGTTCAGCAGGTCGGTATTCTTTTCGAGAAAGCGCGAACCGACAAACGAAGTGAAGCCCGCCCCAAAGATATTGATGGCAACGCCGCTGACGATTTGATCCACTTTGAAGCGGATGACCAGATAGGCATGAAACGCTGCCAGCAGCCCGCCAACCAGAATGGCGGCGAACAAGCCGACGTACAGGTTATCCGTCAGGCTGGCGGTCACGACGGCGGTTTGCGCCGAGAGCAGCATGATGCCCTCGATGCCGATGTTGATGACCGCCGAGCGTTCGCTGATGACGCCGCACAACGCCGCCAGGGCAATGGGAGTGGCGCGCACCAGCGAACTGCTGATCATACCGGTCAGGTTGAAGGATTTTCCCTGCGCCGCCCATGTCAGAAAGGCGATGACAAAGGTGGCGGCAATCACGCCCACCAGCGTGCCGGTGGATTTGATTCCGCGCGCCAGTTGGAAAGCGCCAAAGAAAACGGCGATTCCCGCCATGAGGTACACCGTCCCCTGCGCGGGAACAACCAGATCCGGTACCGGCACCGCATGAGCGCCCGCCAGGTTAATGCCAAAGGTGGTTTGCAGACCGGGCTGGGTGTTGAGCCCGAAGATCAGGTAGATAAACAGCCCCACGGCAATCAGAACGGTGCCGTATGCCAGGCGCGCGCGGCGGACTCGGGCGGGGTTGATGGTCATTTCTGCGGTTGTCATGAGAGGCGCTCCTTATCTGCCCCAGCCGCGCGTCAAAACAGTTTCTTCGACTTTGACGCTCTTGAGGCGGTAGAGCCAGCGGATGATATCGGGGGCGGCAATGAACACGATAACCAGACCCTGAATGATGGAGATGATGTCAATCGGCACGCCTGCCATAGACTGCATGCGCGTTGCGCCGCTGCGCAGGAAGCCAAACAGCAGTGCCGCCAGCACCACGCCGGCCGGGTGACTCTTGCCCAGCAAAGCCAGCGCAATGGCATCGAAGCCGTAGCCAGCCGAGAAGCCCTGTCCCACCCAGTGGTCCACACCCAGTACTTGCGAAGCCCCTGCCATGCCCGCCAGCGCGCCTGCCAGTGCCATCACCATGACAAAATTACGGATGATGTTCATGCCGGCATATTTGGCGGCATCGGGGTTGGCGCCCACCGAGCGGATTTCGAAACCGAGCGTGGTCTTGAAGAGAAACCAATACACCACATAAGCCATCGCCAACGCCAGAATAAAACCCCAATTGAGCCGCAGCGGGTCGGGGAAGAAGCGCGGCAGTTCTGCGGTATGCTCGATGTTGGGGGTCACCGGGCGGAAGCCGGAAGCCTTCATGGGACCATTCAGCAGCCAGTCGCTCAAACGGAAAGCAATCCAGTTCATCATAATGGTGTTCACCACCTCGTGCGCGCCGAAGCGGGCTTTGAGGTAGCCCGGAATGGTGCCCCAGAGCGCGCCGCCAGCCATGCCTGCCAGCAGGGCAAGCGGCAGGTGGATGAACGCCGGCAGCCCTGTGAGACTGTACCCCACGAACGCCGAAGCCAGCGCGCCGATGAAAAACTGTCCCTCCGCGCCGATGTTGAACAAGCCGCAGCGAAAGCCCAGCGCCACCGAAAGCCCGGCAAAGATATAGGGGGTGGCGGTGACAAGACTCTCCGTGAAGGGATAAATGGCTCTCAATAAGCCGGCTGTTTCGCCGGTGGTGAAGAATTGTTGAAAACCGTTGAAGAAACGTACCGGGTCGCCAAAAGAGCCGACAAACAGGGCATAGTAGGCTTCAAAGACGTTCGACCCGCTGACGACGATGGCGATGGCGCCGATGAGCAGCCCGGTGAGCACTGCCAGCGCCGGAACACGCAGCGCCTCCCGCAGCGAACCGCCGCCAATTCCCTCTGTGGTCTTGGATTTGGGTTTGTCCTTTTCAGTCACAGTGTTCTCCTAGAATACTTTTTCGGCGATGACGCCCTCAACAGGCTGCGGAGTGCCCTGCGGATGCACCCCTGCCATCAGCAAGCCGATATATTCCTTGTTCGCTTTACCCGCTTCGATAATTTCCATGATGTGACCCTTGTACATAACGGCAATGCGGTCCGAAAGGGCAAGGATTTCATCCAGTTCGGAAGAGACCAGCAGCACGCCGGTTCCCTCGTCGCGTTTTTTGATGATTTGGGAGTGGATGTATTCAATGGAACCAACGTCCAGTCCTCGGGTCGGCTGCGAAGCGATGAGCAGTTGAATCGGGCGCGAAAATTCGCGGGCGACAATCACTTTTTGCTGGTTGCCGCCGGAAAGTCCTCCCGCATTGACAAAGATGGAAGGGGTGCGCACGTCGAATTGTTTCACCAGCGCTTCGGCGTTTTCGAAGATGACCTTTTCCTGCAGGGTGATGCCTCGCGCAAAGGGAGGCTTGTAATACGTGCATAGCACCAGGTTGTCATGCACGGGGAAGGAGAGGATTAACCCGTGCCGCTGACGATCTTCCGGAATGTGCGCCACGCCGCGTTCCAGAATGTTGCGCGGGGTGGTGTGACGCACAGGCTGCCCGAGCAGGCGAATTTCCCCGCTTTCGAGAGGCAGCAGGCCGGTCAGCGCATAGACCAGTTCGGTTTGCCCATTGCCCTGCACCCCGGCAATGCCCAGCACTTCTCCTTTGCGCACGTCGAAGGAAATGCCGTTGACGGTCAGGTTTTGGCGTTCGTCGCGCACATACAGGTCTTTGACTTCCAGCACCGGCTCCGCAGGCTTGGCGGGCTGTTTGCTGACCACCAGGCTCACTTCTCTGCCCACCATCATGGAAGCCAGAATTTCAGCGGTGGCTTCCTGCGGCGAGATGGAACCGACCACTTTCCCCAGCCGCAGAACGGTAATATCATCCGCAATTTGCAGCACTTCCTTGAGCTTGTGGGTGATGAAGATGATGGATTTGCCTTTTTCAATCAGCGAGCGGATGATTTTGAAAAGCCCTTCCACTTCCTGCGGCGTAAGCACGGCGGTGGGTTCGTCGAGGATGAGGATATCGGCGGAGCGGTAAAGGACTTTGATGATTTCCACGCGCTGTTGAATTCCCACCGGCAGGTCTTTGATGTAGGCATCGGGGTCCACCTCCAGTCCATATTGATCCGAAATCTCACGGATGCGCGCCGCCACTTTTGCCTTATCCAGGAAAAGACCGTTTTTCACGGGTTCTACGCCGAGCATCACATTTTCGGTGACGGTCATCACCGGTACCAGCATAAAATGCTGATGCACCATGCCAATGCCGCGCGCAATCGCATCGTTCGGACCGTGAATCTCCACCTCCTGTCCGCGCACGATGATTTTGCCTTCATCAGGCTTGTATAAGCCGTATAGAATATTCATCAGGGTGGATTTGCCGGCGCCGTTCTCTCCCAGCAGCGCTAAAATCTTGCCTTCCCGCAGAGTAATGTCAATGTGATCATTGGCTAACACGCCGGGGAAACGCTTGGTAATGCCGCGCAGTTCCAAAACATTCGTCATGCTATCCTCCACGTTTGGGGGTTGGGGTTCATCCTGCTATGAGAGCGGGCGGCAAGGGCAGCCCAACCCTGCCGAAAAATAAGATCAAATGATTTTTCAGGGATGCTCTGTTGCAAACCCCTTCAGAGTCTGTCACTGCGAGCGGAGCGAAGCAGTCTCCCTGTCTGCGGCGGATTGCTTCGCCGCCTTTGGCGTCTCGCAATGACATCATTGCAACAAGGCATTTCAGGGCAAAAAAATAAATAAACGCAACTCTCTCCCCGTAACACGCCCCGCCATTCGATGAACAACTGCACATATAAGTGAACTTCAAACGGTTTGAAAAAAAGGGTCGGGGAAATTCTCTTCCCCGACCCAGTCCTTAACGCGTGTATTAACCGCCTGTGGAGATGGAGCCGTCAATGATGCCCTGCTTGATTGCATCGAGAGCAGCATTGAGCTCGGCGGAAGCGCCCTTGACCCCCGCAATGCCGACGCCGTTATTGGCGAGCGTACCAACATACACGCCGCCCTTGAAGGTGCCGTCCACAGCGGCTTTGGTGGCATCGAACACAGCCACATCCATGTTCTTCAGCACGCTGGTCAGGATCACCTCCGAATACTCGGAGGCAGAAACCGTCCAGTCGGTATCCACGCCGATGATCATGCAGGAACCGCTTTCTTTGCAGTACGCCGCAGAACCGAGGCCCACCGGACCCGCCACCGGCATGATGATGTCGGCGCCTTCCTGCACGAAGGACTCAGCGAACGAGCGGCCGTCATCGGTGGATTCGAAGTTGCCGGTGAAAGAGCCGTCGTTGGCGGCGGTGCTCCAGCCCAACACTTCCACGTTGGTGCCGTTCTTCTCGTTGTAATACTTCACGCCGGCTTCAAAGCCCTTCATGAAGATGGTGACGGGCGGGATGTTAATGCCGCCGAAGGTGGCAACTTTGCCAGTCTTGGTGTTGGCTGCCGCCGCATACCCAGCCAGGAACGCAGCCTGATCGGTGGCAAAGGTCAGTCCCAGCACGTTGGGCAGCTCGGTCTTCGAACCGCAGTCCTTGCCTTCCACCTGCTCACCAAAGCAGTCCGGATACGCATAGTCCACAATCGCAAACAGCGTGTCCGGGTTGGCTTTTGCAGCAGTGGCGGTGTCCACGCCAAGCAGGAAGCCTACGGTGATGATCAGGTTGGTATCCTCGTCAATCAACTGCTGGATGTTCTTGGCATAATCGGACTGCTGCTGAGATTCGAGGTATTTGCCTTGAACTCCCAGCTCGGCAACCGCCCGCTCGATGCCCTTGTAGGCGGTGGCATTAAACGACTTGTCGTCAATACCGCCCAGGTCGGTCACCTGCGCCACTTTGAAGGCACTGCCTCCGCCTCCGCCACAGGCGCTCAGCGCCAGCGAGGCAATCATCAGCAGAGCCATGACAGAATACAACTTTTTCATGTGTTCTTCTCCTCTTGAAAGTGTTATTGAAAGGCTTGCTTGCCGCAACACCTTACGACTTTAATAGTATAAATCGTAACAATTGATTCCGCAAGACAACCCCCTTTTGCTCGGTTACTCAGTGAGTTTTATGGTTTTTGGAAGGTGACATTTGTCTTAATCCTGCCCTCTTGCAGCGCCGCAGCCACTTCGTTGACTTCCTCCATCAGCCGTTTGGAGATGACCTCCTCCGAAAAGATGACCTCCAGCATGCCGGTTTGCGCCGGCGGCTTCTCACCTTTCTGGAGTACCCGCATCATCTCCTCGACCGTAACACTGACCCTGCCCAAAATAGAAGCGGCTACACCCGAGCCTTCTCCTGCCAATGCCGCCCGCTGATCACGTTCCACCCCAATCGCAGCGACGTGCGCCCGGCTGGCTGCGCTCAGCGCGCCGGCAGCGGTTTCGCCTCCCGCCGCAAAAATCACATCGGTTCCTTGCTGAATGAGACTTTGCGCCGTTGCGCTGCCCCATTCTGCGTCAATGAACAACAACGTACGGCTGCCGTCATCGCGGTAGACCACAATGACCTTCACCGTTTCATCGGCATAACGCACGCCAGCCCGAAACCCTTCGCAATAGCGCCACATCGAACTGACCCACGAGGCTTCGCATACTGCAGCCACCACCTGCGATTGGGTCAGGCGCGCCGCCATCACCCCTGCCACAAACCCCATTTGATCTTCCGCAAAAGTGAGCGGAATGAAGTTGGGAGGAGCAGCCTCGGCTGTTTGGTTAATGCCGATGAAAATCGAATCAGGATACAGGTCCGCGCTGCGAAGCGTTGCCTCCTGCATTCCAACTCCTGCCGTGAGGATGACGTCGTATCCCTCTTCCGCCAGAAACGCGATGTTCTTTTCGTAATCACGCTTGTCGAGCGATTCGATATAAGCAATGTGGGCGAGGGTGCCGTTTTCCTGCGCGCGCTGAAGCCCCTCCCATGCGCGCTCGGCAACCCCAAAATCGTGCAGCCCTTGCGTTTCGGTGACCAGCGCGGCGCAAAAGACCTGCTCCGCCCGGCAGTTTGGCGCGGAGGAGCAGGCGCTGAAAAACAGCAGGCACAATGAGCAAAGCAGAGCGAGGCGCAGCGTGCGGCTCATGCGTCAGGCTGCTGCGGCCTCTCCGCGGCGTACTCCCTGCATGATGGCAAAAGCGATGGCAAAAAACAGCGGTGCGAGAATCATGATGATGTTGTAGTTGTTGCCCGTCAGTTGGATTGCCCAGCCGTTGATGTTCGGTCCCACAATGGCGGAAAGGGTGGAGAACAGATAATACAAGCCGGTATACGTGCCGATGCGCGCTGCGCTGGTCAGGTCCACGATCATTGGCAGCGAGTTGATGTTGATCAGCGCCCAGCCAATTCCGCCCATGATGAGCAGCACGCCTGCCAGGGTGAGCATGCGCGCGCCGCCCTCCACTAGCGGGATGCCCACCACCGGCAGGGGAGCGATGCCGGTCAACAGGGCGTCTGCCGGGGTGATGTAAAGCAGCAGCGTCATGATGATGAGGATGCTCAAACCGATGGAGATGGTGGTGCGCCGCCCGATCTTACCGGCGATGAAGCCCGAAGGAATGGCGAACAACACGAAGAACAACGGCAGCACCGAGAGCAGAGTCGCGCCGTCGCCGGCCTCCAGCCCGAGGTGATTTTTGGCGTATAGGGTGAAGAAGGTTTCCACTGCCGAAAAACCGATAAACCAGAAGAAGATGGCAAACAGAATACGCAACCCGCTTTTTTCTTCTTCGGTAAACACCTGTTTCAGGCTGGCGAGCATGCCGGGCTGGGTTTCGGTTTGTTCATATTCCTGTGGTTCTTTGATAAAGAGATACACAATCAGCGCCGCCAGCAGCACGAGCGCCGAGCCAAGCCAGAAGGGGAAGTTGGGACTCAATTTATAGAGAATGCCGCCGGTTTGCAAAGCCACAATGGTTCCCACGCCGCCCATGAAGTTGATGATGCCGTTTGCCTGCGAACGAAACGCGGAGGGCGTGATATCTGGCATGAGCGCCACGACGGGTGTGCGCCACAGCGCCGCGCTCAACAACAGGGTGCTGGTGCAAGCCACGAAAAGCGGAAGAATTGAGGCAAGGGGAATCAAGCCGAAAGCGATGGCGGAGATCGGCGCGCCGACGAGGATGAACGGGATGCGGCGTCCGAGCGGCGTGCGCACCCGGTCCGACCAGGCGCCGACCGGCGGCTGAATGAACAGGGCGGCGATGTTGTCGAGCGTCATGAAGAAGCCAATCCAGCCGGCGGAGATGTGAAACTTTTCTGAAAGGAAGATGGGGACAAAGGCGTTATACACGCCCCAGATGACGCTGACCCCGAAAAAACCGAAACCGAGCAGAAAGGTCTTGCCGTAGTTGAGCCGATTAGACATTGTTTCCTCCAGTGTTTGAATGGCGGTGTAAAGGTTTTAGAAGAAATGCTCTCTCAGAGAGCGTTTTAAAACTACCTCTCCTGCGCGTAAGCGACGTTCTCTAACGTCACTGGATGCGCTAGAGAGCGCATCCTACGCATTTTGGAAGAACAAACACGGACTTTTAAAACACTCTCTCAGGTCAATGGTTCTGACCTTCGACTTTTGATTTGAGATCGGCAATGAATTGTTTGTCTTTTTCATTTAACTCTGCGTTTTCAAGCATATCGGGGCGTTTGTAGAAAGTGCGCGCCAGGGCTTGCTCTCTGCGCCATTTGGCAATTTTGGCATGGTCGCCGGAGAGTAGTATCTCCGGTACTTTCCAGCCTCGAAATTCGGCAGGTTTGGTGTAGTGGGGATATTCCAGCAAGCCCATCGCGTGGGAATCGTCTTCCGCGCCGCTGGGGTCGCCCAACACGCCGGGCAGCAGACGTGAGACCGCATCTATGAGAATCAGGGCGGGCAGTTCGCCGCCGGTGAGGACGTAGTCGCCGATGGAAATTTCATCGGTGACGAGGTGTTCGCGGACGCGTTCATCCACGCCTTCGTAGCGTCCGCAGAGCAGGGCGAGGCGCGGATGACGGCTGAGTTCTGCGGCGATGCGCTGGTTGAAGACGCGTCCCTGAGGGGTGAGGAGAATGATGGGGGTGTTGGATTCAGGCGTCGGCGGGGAAGGAAGCGCAGGCGTCCCCAGCACCGATTCGACGGCTTCGAAGATGGGTTCCGGTTTCATCACCATGCCGCCTCCGCCGCCGTAGGGGGTATCGTCGGTGGTGTGGTGTTTGTCGTGCGTGTAGTCACGAATTTTGTGAATGCGGACGCTGATGAGTCCCCGCTGGATAGCGCGCTTGAGGATGCTGGTTTCAAGATAGGGCGGGAAGACTTCCGGCAAAAGCGTAAAGACCTCGAACTGCATGGCTGAATTCTAGCATAGATAAGAGATAAATTAGAACTGGCTTGCGGGGCTGTGCGGCAGATGGTAATATGAATCGCGATGTACCTGCCTAGAAGTAGTAAATGGAGTATGACCCGCCGCAGGAGGCGCCCGAATTATTTTCGGCTGCTGCTCCTGGGGCTGATATTGCTTGGCGGATATTATTTCAATCAGATTTATCTGCCTGCCCAGCCGAACCCGTTCATCCCGACGCCCACGCCCACCCGTTCGCCCGAATCGTTCGTCACCGAGGCGGAAACGCTGTTTGCGGAGGGGAAACTGCTGCCGGCGATTGAAGCCTATCACTCGGCGATTGCCGCCTCGCCGCAGGATTCGACTTTGTATGTGGCGCTGGCGCGCGTGCAGGTGTTTGCCGGTCAATATGCCGAAGCGGAGAAGAACGCCAAAAATGCCATCCTGCTGAATCCGAATAACGCGCTGGCGCATGGCGTGCATGCCTGGGCGTTGAATTTTCAGGAGGGGAAGAACGCCGAAGCGCAGGCTTCCATTCAGGAGGCGCTGCGGCTGGACCCGAACAACGCCCTGATCCACGCGTATAACGTGGAGATTTTGATCAATTCCGGCTTTGACGGGGTGCAGAAAGCCATTGACGAATCCAGAGTGGCGCTGGCGCTCGACCCGAACATTGTCGAAACGCATCGCGCGCGCGCCCTGCTTCTCGAAGCGACCACAAACTACGAAGACGCGATTGCCGAATATCAGGCGGCGATTCAGATCAACCCCAATATCCCCGATCTCTATATCGGGCTGGGCCTCAACTACCGCGTCCTGCAGGTGTACGATGAAGCCATCGCCGCTTTCACGCGCGCCAATGCGCTGAATCCCGCCGACCCCTTTCCCGATCTTTACATTTCCCGCACCTACGCCACCATCGGCGAGTTTGCCAAGTCGCTGCAATACGCCGAAACCGCCGTGCAAGACCGCCCCGACGACCCCAGCCTGCGCGGGAACCTGGGCGTGATGTATTACCGTAACAATTATTGGCCCGAAGCCATTCAGCAATTGGGATACACCATCTACGGCGGAGTCACCGAAGACGGCGTGGAGATTGAGGGCATTCCGCTGGTGAACGACGTCCGCGTGGCGGAATACTACTACACCTACGGGCTGGCGCTGGCGCGCACCAATCAATGCGGCGAGGCGCTGCAGATTGCCCAGTTGATTCAGACGCGCGTCCCTGCCGATGAGAATGCTCAATTTGGCGCCAGTGAAATCAACCGCATCTGTACTGAAAACCTGCAAGGTGGCGAGTAATGAACGTTTATCCGCGCCGACCGCTCTTTAACCGCCGCCCGCAGTCGAACATCTATCGCATGTTCCTGTGGGTGACGCTGATTCTCGTTTTTATTTGGATGCTGCAGCAAATCGAAAAAGGCGAGATACAGCCTCTCTTCCAGCCGACCCTGACTCCCACCCGCTCGGCGGATTCCTATGCGCTGGAGGGCGATGCCAACTTCACTGCCGGCAACCTGGATGCCGCGATTCAAGCCTACCGTGAGGCAGTCCGCGTGGACCCCGATAACGCCCAAACCTGGGCAAAACTGGCGCGCATTCAAACCTATTCTTCCGCGTTTTTGATTACCACCGAGCAGCGAAAGGCGCGTTTGCTCGAGGCTCTCGAATCGGCGCGCAAGGCGGTGGAACTTGCCCCCGATGACAGCACCGCCCACGCCATTCTCGCCTTCACGCTGGATTGGAACGCCGACTCCACCATCTACAAGGATGACCCTCAACAAGTGCAGAAATTCCTGCTCGAAGCCGAGCAGGCGGCGGTGCGCGCCCTGCAGTTGGATAGTTCCAACACGCTGGCGCTGGCTTTCTATGCCGAAGTTCTGCTCGACCAGCAAAAATGGAGCCAGGCGGAGCAATACATCAATCAGGCGCTTCAGCGCGAAGACGCCGACCGTTTGATGGATGTCCACCGCGTCAATGCCTACCTGCTGGAGACCCTGGGGCAGTACAACCGCGCCATTACCGAATACGACAAGGCGATTGCGCTTGAGCCGAATTTCACCTTCCTCTACCTTCGCGCAGGCGCCAACTACCGCCGCCTTGCCTTTGAAATTCCTAACCCTGAGGCGGCGCGCCCCGTCTATGAGCAGTCTCTGGAATATTTCGACAAAGCGGCGCGCATCAATGAGCAGCTCAAGGTGTTCGACTCCACTCCTTATCTGTCCATTGCACGCACCTACTCGCAATTGGGCGAATTCTTTGCCGCCGCCCGCAACGTGCAAAAAGCGCTCGAATATGACCCCACCAACGCCGATATTTACGGGCAGTTGGGGATTGTCTATTTCCGCTCGCGTAACTATGAAGGTTCCATTTACTCGCTGAAATGCGCCACCTACGGCTGTTCCGGCGAAGATTCCTGCCTCGGGCGCGGCTTGGACCAGTGTTACCCCGACCTGGGCGAACCCCCCCAGGAAATTCGGGGCTTGCCCATTGACCCGAATACGGTCGTCTATTACTACACCTACGGCTCGGTTCTGGCGGCGCTCAGCCGCCCGCGCGACAATAAATGCGGCGAGGCGATGCGCGTCTTTCAGGATGTACGCAACGAACTCAACGCCAACCCCGAAGCCTATGCCGATGCCTCGGCGGTCATCCTGAACATTATTGAGGATGGCGAATTTATTTGTAATTCCCTGGCGGAGGGGGGAGCGCCAGCCTCTACGCCGGGCGCGGGAGAAGTAATGCCAGCTGGCACCGCCACGCCCTGACCGCGCAGGCGGGGAAGGGGGTGTCAGAAAAATATAAGAGTTTTTACAATTCCCTTGACTTGACCCTCTGAAGTAGGTAAGATTGGATTAGCACTCTGAAAGTTAGAGTGCTAATTTCATGGATATTCAACAAATCCTAAACCTAATCAGGAGGCAGAAAGATGGCTAGCAAGTTAAAACTGAAACCCCTGGGCGGTCGCGTGATCGTGGAACCGATTGAACAGGATGAAAAGACCGCCAGCGGCATCTATCTCCCCGAAACCGCAAAGGAAAAACCCCAGGAAGGAAGAGTCCTGGCGGCGGGACCGGGCGACCGCGATGACGAAGGCAAGCGCATCCCCCTGGATGTCAACGTGGGTGACCGCGTGCTGTTTGCCAAATACTCCGGCACCGAAGTGAAAGTGGATGGCAAAAAACTGCTCATCCTGCGCGAGAGCGATATCCTGGCTGTCGTGGAAGGCTAATCTACCGTGTAATCGGCGTTTTCTCACGCCGAGCGGCGCCCCAAAGAGTGCGCCACACACAATTTTTGGAGGAATACACATATGGCTGCTAAACAACTTGTCTTTTCTGAAGATGCCCGCCGTAAACTCAAAAACGGCATGAACATTGTTGCAAATGCGGTGAGCGCCACCCTCGGCCCCAAAGGGCGCAACGTGGCGGTGGACCGCAAATTTGGCTCCCCCACCATCACCCATGATGGCGTTTCCGTAGCGAAGGAAATCGAACTCGAAGACCCGTTTGAGAATATGGGCGCACAGCTGCTCAAGGAAGCCGCGTCCAAGACCAACGACATCGCCGGCGACGGCACCACCACTTCCACTGTGCTGGCTCATGCCATCGTCAACGAAGGTCTGAAAGCCCTCGAGGCTGGCTTCAACCCCATGCTGCTCAAAAACGGCATTATGATGGCGACCGAAAGCGTGGTGGAAGAACTGCGCAAGATGGCGGTCAAAATTGACACCAAGGAAGAAATCGGCCACGTTGCCACCAACTCCGCCGCCGATGAACAGATCGGCGCCCTCATCGCCGAAGTGATGGACAAGGTCGGCAAAGACGGCGTCATTACCGTTGAAGAATCCAAATCCCTCCAGTTCGAGACCGAATACGTCGAGGGGATGCAGTTCGACCGCGGCTACATCTCTCCCTACTTCATCACCAGCACCGACAAGATGGAAGCCGTCATCAACGAGCCGTACATCCTGATCCACGAAAAGAAAATCTCCGCCGCTCAGGATATCGTCCCCATCCTTGAAAAACTCGTCCAGATCGGCAAACGCGACCTGGTCATCATCGCCGAAGATGTGGACGGCGAAGCGCTTGCCACCCTCGTCCTCAACAAACTGCGCGGCATGCTGAACGTGCTGGCTGTCAAAGCCCCCGGCTTCGGTGACCGCCGCAAAGCCATGTTGCAGGATATTGCCATCCTGACCGGCGGCACGGTCATCTCGGAAGAGACCGGGCGCAAACTCGAAACCGCCACCATCCAGGACCTCGGTAGAGCCGAAAAGGTCGTCTCCGATAAAGAGAACACCACCATCGTGGGCGGCAAAGGCAAGAAGAGCGACATCGAAGGGCGCATCAAGGAAATTCGCGCTGAAATCGAAAAGAGCACCAGCGACTACGACCGCGAAAAACTCCAGGAGCGCCTTGCCAAACTCAGCGGCGGTGTTGCCATCATCCGCGTGGGCGCTGCCACCGAGACCGAGATGAAGGAAAAGAAACACCGCGTCGAAGACGCCCTCTCCGCCGCGCGCGCCGCAGTGGAAGAAGGCATCGTGGCGGGCGGTGAAATCTCCCTCATCAACGCTGCCGCCAAACTCGACAAACTGGCGAAAGAAAACGGCGACTACGAAGAAATCCGCGTTGGCATCAACATCGTCAAGAAGGCGCTCGAAGCCCCCATTCGCAAACTTGCCGCTAACGCCGGCCAGGACGGCTCCGTCATCATTGACACCGTCCGTCGCACTGCCGCCGAAAAGAAGAACAAGAACATCGGTTACAACGTGCTGACCGGCAAATACGAAGACATGATCGAAGCCGGCGTGATTGACCCGGTCAAAGTGGTGCGCGGCGCGCTTGAAAATGCCGCCTCCATCGCCTCCATGATCCTCACCACCGACGTGCTCATCACCGACATTCCTGAAAAGGAAAAACCCGCCCCCATGCCGCCCGGTGGAATGGATTACTAAACCATCCCCTGCCCCTTTTCCCCCTCTCCGCAAGGAGAGGGGGTTGCTTTTTAACGTATAATCAGCCCGATGATTGCTCACCCCCTGCGACTTTTCACTCTGCTGCTCACCCTTTCCCTCGCATTGGGACTTGCCGCCTGCGCTTCTCCCTCTTCGCCTCAGCCTGCCGTCTTCACCCCTGAGCCGACGTTTACGCCCGCGCCGCCCACCCCTACCCTCGAACCGATGGCGCTCACCGTCAACGGCGAAGGAATTCCCCTCGCCGAATTCGAAGCCGAAGTGCAACGTTACCTTGCCGCACAAACCGCCCTCGGCAAAACGACAGACCCTCAAACCGCCGCTCAAATCGTTGCCGAAGATTTCATCGCCCAGTTGCTGCTGGCGCAGGGCGCCCGCGCCAACGGCTTTTCCCTCGATGATGCCGCCTTGCAGACACGCCTCGATGCCCTGACCCGCGAAGCCGGCGGAGCCGAAGCGCTTTCAGCGTGGCAGCAGGCTCATGGTTACAGCGACCAGGCGTTTCGGTCCGCTTTGAAGCGTGCGGCAGAGGCGGCTTGGATGCGTGACAAAATCATCACATCCATCTCCAGTACTGCCGAGCAGGTACACGTCCAGCAAATTCTGCTCTATAATCGTGAAACGGCTCAAAACTTTTTGATGCAGTTGAATGGCGGCGCCGATTTCAATGAACTGGCTTTGCGCGCCGACCCGCTCACCCGCGGCGATTTAGGCTGGGTGCCGCGCGGTTACCTGCTCGATCCACAGATCGAAGAAGCCGCCTTCCGCCTGGAAGTGGGGCAGTACAGCGATGTGATCGAAACATCAGCCGGTTTTCACATCGTCAAGGTGTTGGCGCGCGACCCCAACCGCCCGCTTTCACCCGATGCGTACCTTGCCTTGCAGGAGCGCACGCTGAGAAGATGGGTGGAGGAACAAAGGCAATTTGCCACTGTGGTATTTTTGATGCCATAACCGCTGCAATGGAGTGATGCTCAATGAGAATACAATCATCCTTGGGTATTTGGGATCTGCTCACGCTCGGTGTGCTGGCGTTCACCGCCTGCCTGGCCGGCTATTTCGCGCTGATTTTCATCAACCCGAATTCCTCGCTGAACCCTCTGCCGCCCGGCGGACGCCTTGTCCCCACTTCCACGCCCACGCCGGCGCCTGCCACGCTGCCTCCCACCTGGACCCCCAGCCCCACCATTGAAGCGACACCTACCAACACCCTCATCCCCACCTGGACGCCCTTCCCCACCAACACGCCGTTTTCGCTTGTGCCGCCCACCCGCACCCCCAAACCGACCAGTACGCCCAAGGCGCCCTTTACCGCCATTTCTGTTCAACAGGTGGACAGCACCATCATTCACCCCGATTTTGCCTGTAATTGGGCCGGCATTGGCGGGACGGTGGTGGACGCGAACAACAGCCCGGTGATTGGGACGGTAGTGGTGCTGCGCGGTTCTTTGAACGGCAACACGGTGGATTTGACGACTGTGACCGGCATCAACAAGGAATACGGTCCCTCGGGCTTTGAATTTGTCATCGGCAATGCCCCTGTCGCCTCGAACAAAACCCTGTACGTGCAGTTAGTGGATTTGAGCGGCTTGCCCCTTTCAGATAAGGTGGAAATTACCACCTCTGCCGATTGTACGAAGAACTTGGTGCTGGTGAAGTTCAAAAAGACCCGCTAAAAAAACGAGAGCCTGCCGCTGAAAAGGGCAGGCTCTTGTTTTTATACGGCTACGTTCCAATGTTCGTACTTTTTGTTTTTTCCCCGCAGAATATCTTCGTAGAGGCTGCGTAATTTGGCGGTTACCGGTCCCATCACTCCCGCGCCGACCGGGCGGTGATCCACCTTGGTAATGGCGGTGATTTGGGCGGCGGTGCCCGTCATGAAGAGTTCTTCGGCGATGAAAACCTCCGTGCGATCGATCGAGCGTTCGCGCACTTCCAGCCCAAGTTCGTTGCGCGCCAGTTCGATGACCGATTTGCGTGTAATGCCTTCGAGGATGTTATCGGTCACCGGCGGGGTGACGAGCACTCCATCGCGCACCATGAAGACATTCATCGCTGAACCCTCGGAGACGTGACCGTTCTGGTCGAGGACGAGCGCTTCGTCGAAACCGGCGCGGACGGCGTCGGTCTTGATCAGCGCCGAGTTGACGTACGCTCCGGCCACCTTGCCGCGCGCCGGGATGACGTTATCGTCAATGCGCCGCCAGGAGGAAAAGGTCACATGCGCGTTGGTGTCGTTCTTGACGTACTTTTCGTACTTCATCACGAACATGCTGAACTCATCCTTCAGGTCGTGCAGTTTGACGCCGATGCCCAGGTCGGCTTTGTAAAAGGTGGGGCGTAGATAAATATCGCATTGCCAATGATCGGTATGAAGCAGGTCGAGCATGAGTTGAATCAAACTCTCTTCGTCGTACTGGATTTGCATTGCCAGCATCCGCGCCGAATGCAGCAGACGGCGGAAATGGTCATAAGGACGAAAAACGAAGAGACGCTGCATCTCTTCGTTCCAATACCCGCGTATACCGCCAAATACGGCTGTGCCATACAGGAAGCCGTGCGTGGCTATGCTGATTTTCGCCTCCGCCAAAGGCACGATCTTCCCCTCAAAAAAGGCATGCTTCGAGAGATCCACCAGGACACCTCCAAAAATGAGATAGGACCAGCTCTTACAAAAAGATTATACCTGATACACCTCGCAGAACAAGATGGAGACTTGTTCCGACGGGGAATGCTATAATTCTTTCCCATGGACATCCGTGCAGGCATCATCACTGCCATCCTCTTATTTATCCTCGGCGGCATCATCGTCTTTCGCAGCGGCTACCGTACCTGGCTTTCGGCGCGCAAGCTGACGTTTTACCGCATCAAACGCCAACGGGCGAGAGCCGGTCTGTTCACCATCCTGAGCGCGCTGGTTTTATTCGGGTGCGCCGCTCTCTTGTATGTCTTTGGCGAACCGGTTGCCTATCGTTACTTCCCTCCCTCTCCCACCATTACCCTTTCTCCCACTATCACCCTCACGCCCACCATCACGCTTTCCCCAACCATTACCCTCACGCCCACCATCACCAATACTCCCTCCGTCACCGATACCCCCACCGTCACTCCCACACCGTTCGTCCCGCCGGTCATCGAAGCGCTGTTCGTCAGCGAAGTGACCCCCAACCCTGCCGCCGTCTTCAGCCCGCTTCAATTTACGCGCGATTGCTCCAACTTCACCAACTTCACCCCCGCCACCGTTTTCCAAAACCCCACCACCTACATCTGCGCCGTCTTCACCTACGATCAAATGATGCCCGGCGCGCAATGGACGGCGCTCTGGTACCGCGACGGCAAACTCGTCCATTACGAAACCATTCCCTGGGATGGGCAGGTGGGCGGTTACGGCTTCACCGAATGGCGCGCCCCTGCCTCCGAATTTTTGCCCGGCACCTACGAAGTGCAAATCTTCGTCGGGCTGGAATGGAAAGTGGTGGGGCAATTCATCATTCAAGGAGATGCTCCTACTGCCCTCCCCACCCAGACGCCGCCCCCTCCCACCTCAACTTCTACTGTGACTTCAACGCCGCCTCCTCCTTAACGGACGGCTGATTCCGCGCCAATGGCATTTTCCACGCTGGAGCGATTCCCCGCTCCCCGCCCAGACCCCACCTAAGGAAACACGCATGACCCAAAAATCCTTCCAAGACTACTACCCCGACGCTCTCGCCCACTGCTACGGCTGCGGCCGCCTCAACGAATATGGCCACCAAATCAAATCCTACTGGGATGGCGACGAATCAGTGTGTTACTTCACGCCCAAGCCCTATCACATTGCCATTCCCGGTTACGTCTATGGCGGCTTGCTCGCCTCTCTGATAGACTGTCACGGCACAGGCACAGCCTCCGCCGCGCTTTACCGCGCCGCCAAAGCCGAAGACCCCAACGCCGAGCCCAACACCCGCACCCTCACCGCCTCCCTCCATGTGGATTACCTCAAACCTACCCCGCTGGGCATTCAACTGGAAGTGCGCGGCAGAGTCAAAGAACACAAAGGACGCAAGGTGGTCATCGAAGAATGGATTCTGGCGAACGGCGTCATCACCGTGCGCGGCGAAGTGGTCGCTGTGCAGGTGCCGGAAGCCATGCTGGATGACTTATTGAAAGCAAAATAGACCCACAAAAAACCTCCGGGCGCTTCAAACACCCGGAGGTTTTTGTTTTTACTTTGCTTTGTTGCAAACACCTTGAAAATTTGTCACTGCGAGTGGCGCCAAAGCGCCGCGAAGCAGTCTTCTGACAGCGAGGAGATTGCTTCGCCGCCTTTGGCATCTTACAATGACATCATTGCAACAGAGCATTTTTACTTCTTCGGCGCGGGTTTTGCCATCTCATCCTTCACGGCGTGATACAAACTCTCCGCTTTCAATTCGCTCAGCGCGTAGCACGGCGCCTTGAGGTGATTCGCCAGTTGTTGAGCCAATCCCTGATCGAAGGCGGCATGTTCCATGTTGATGACCACGCTCTTGATCTTTTCATGCGCGATCAAATCCGCGAAACGATACGCTTCCTCCTGCGGCGGCAAAGCCCCAATGGAGACGTTTCCCGCCCCGTCGGTCAAGACAATCAGCAGCGGCTCGATATCCGGATGATGGAGTTTTTCCTGCCGCAGTACATCTGCCGCCAGCAGCAGCCCTGCCGAAAGAGGCGTCTTCCCGCCGACGGGAATATCCATCAGCGCGCGCTGGGCAAGCTGCACTGAGTTGGTGGGGGGCAGCACAAGCGTTGCGCGATCCTTTTGAAAGACAATCAACCCCACGCGGTCGCGGCGTTGATACGCATCCGTCAGCAGAGATAGAATCGCGCCTTTGGTGGCGTTCATCCGCTCCGCCACCGCCATAGACCACGAAGCATCCACCAAAAACAGCACCAAATTCGCCACGCGCTTGACGCGGATCTTGCGCTGTAAATCGGATGCTTCAATGGCAAAGGCAAGTTTTTTGCGCTTCTCGATGCGTTTCTTCTGGTAGGGAGCCGCGGCGCGGAAGGTGGCATCGAACGCAATGTCATCCCGCTTGCTGCCGGCTGGGCGCGCCTTGATATAGCGCCCATGCTTGCGCTCGGTTTTCGTCAGCGAGCGCCGACCGGCATGTTTGCGCGCCAGTTTGTCGAGAGGCGTATTTAACTTGCGCGGCTGGAACTTTTCGCCCGCTTTGACCTTTTGCCCGCCTTCCCACCAGTTTGCAGAAGTGTTCGCAAACACATCCTGCTTGGTCGGCTCGGGTTTGCCCTCCTGTGGACCTTCCTCGCGCTCATCTTCCAGTTTTAAGTTTTTTTTTCCTCGGGTTTGCCTTGCTGCGATTCGGACTCGTCCGACTCGGCTTCATTCGGAACCGACTGACCTGCCAGCTGCTCGATGCGCTCTTGCAGTTGCTCAGTTGTCATCTCCGCCTGCTGGAAGGGCGTCCGCTTAATGCGGTGGGGGAGCGCCAGTTCGGCAGCCAGGGCGATGTCGTGATCGTTGATCTTCGTCCGCCCCTCGAAGGCAGCCTGGGCGCGCGCGGCTTTGAGAATGACCAGGTCGGCGCGGTGACCGTCCACGTTCAAGGAAGAAGTCAGCGCAGCAATCGAGAGCAGGTCGCGGCTGGTGTGTTTGACATGAGCCACCAATTCACGCGCCTGTTCGATCTGCCGTGAAAGTTCCTCCTCTTGCGGCAGCCACTGCTGGCGAAAGGCTTCCGCATCCTGCTCAAACGCCAGGTTGCGTTCCATAATCATCACCCGCTCGCGCGCATCGCGGATGCCCACAATATCCACCGAAAGAGCGAAGCGGTCGAGCAATTGAGGGCGCAGTTCTCCTTCTTCGGGGTTCATCGTTCCAACCAGGATGAAGCGGGCGGGATGGGAGAAGGAAATCCCCTCGCGCTCCACCACGTTCACGCCCATCGCCGCCGAATCGAGCAAGACGTCCACCACATGATCGTCCAGCAGGTTTACCTCGTCAATATACAGCAGACCGCGGTTAGCGGAAGCCAACACGCCCGGCTCGAAATGACGTTCGCCCTTTTGAATCGCCTGTTCGATGTCCAGTGTTCCCACCACGCGGTCCTCGGTGGCAGAAACGGGCAGGTTGACGAAAGAAGTGGTGCGCACATGGAAGGGAATCTCTTTCTTCCCCTCGAAGCGCTCCTTGCACTCTGTACACCAGCTATTCGGCTTATCGGGGTCGCAGCCAAAGCGGCAGTCATCCACCACCTTCACCTTGGGCAGCAGCGCTGCCAGCGCCCGCGAAGCGGTGGACTTTGCCGTGCCGCGCTCCCCGCGAATCAACACCCCGCCGATGCGCGTATCAACGGCGTTGAGAATGAGCGCACGCTTCATGCGCTCCTGTCCGACAATAGCAGTAAATGGGAAAATAGGTGGCATAGGTTGTCAACTCCGAAGGACGATTATAACGCGTGAATCTGATTGCTGTGCAAGTCTATTTGCAAGGGAATGATTAATGGGGGGCTTCCCAATGGATTTCACTACCGAGTTCACGGAGATCACAGAGATTCTTCTTACCCTGTGGCCTCGGCGTTCTCGGTAATAAAAGATTTAGCCCATCCTTTCAGCCACTTCCCAGATTGCAGTAGGGTTGCAAACTTCCTGTTTCGCCTGTATAATCTCGCTACATTTTCGTAATCGGAGTATTTCAAGTGACAGATCAGAATCAAACCCTGCCCGCTCAGGGGAGCGAACCCACGCAGCAGGGAGAACAACCCACAGCCAACAACAATAACCAAACCATGGAATCCCTGCTCCAAGAGCAGGAATTGAGCATTGACCTGCCCCAGGCCGGAGAGATTCGCAAAGGGCACATCGCCAGCATCAGCCCCTCGCAGATTCTCATCAGCATCGGAGCAAAGTCCGAGGGCGTCGTCTCCGGCAAGGAACTGGATCAACTATCGGCGAAGGAACGCGAAGCGCTGCAAGTCGGCCAGGAAGTGTACGTGTACGTGCTCAGCTCTGAAGATGCCAACGGCAACGTGGTCCTGTCCTTGAAGCGCGCCCAGGAAGAAATTTCCTGGGAGAGAGTCGAAAAACACCTCGAAGAAAACAGCGTCATCAACAGCAAAATCATCGGCTTCAACAAAGGCGGTCTAATTGCCTCGGTCGAAGGCTTGCGCGGCTTCATCCCCTCCTCGCAGGTCAGCGCTCTGCGGCGCATGCAATCCACCGGCGAGACCCCCGAACAGCGCTGGCAAAAAATGGTCGGCGAACCCATCTCCGTCCGCGTCATCGAAGTGGACCGCGAACGCCGTCGCCTCATCCTCTCCGAAAAAGCCGCTACCCCCGAAACCCGCCAATCCATCAAAGAGCGCGTCCTTGAAGAACTGAAGGAAGGCGAAGTGTACACCGGCCGCGTCACCAGCATCGCCAACTTTGGCGCCTTCATCAACGTCAACGGCGCCGACGGCCTCGTACACCTCTCCGAAATCTCCTGGGAGCACATCGAACACCCGCGCGAAGCGCTCGAAGTCGGTCAGGAAGTCAAAGTCAAAGTCATCAACATTGACCGCGAAAAGAAACGTATCGGTCTTTCCATCCGCGCCCTGCAGGAAGACCCCTGGAAAGCCCGCCTCGCCAAATACAGCGTCGGGCAACTGGTCGAAGGCGTCATCACCCGCCTCACCAAATTCGGCGCCTTCGCCCGCCTCGAAGGTGACATCGAAGGCCTCATCCACATCTCCGAAATCTCCGAAAACCGCATCGAGCATCCTAAAGAAGTCCTCAAAGAAGGCGACGTCAAAACCCTGCGCGTCATCCGCATAGACCCCGAACAGCACCGCATCGGCTTGAGCCTGCGCAAAGTGGACTCCGCCGCCTTCGCCGACAAAGACTTCAAACTCATGACTGCCGAACTCGACGCCCTCGAGCAGCCCGCCTCTCAAGAACCACCTGCCGACGACCAACCCAGCGCGGATACGCAAGCCTAGCCTGCCCCATCAACCCCGCCTTCGGCGGGGTTCTTTCTCCCATGCTTATCGTCGATTCCCATCAAGACCTCGCCTGGAACATCCTTACCTACGGGCGCGACTACACCCGTTCCGCACACGAAACCCGCCGCCTCGAAGCCGGCACCCCCATCCCTCAGCAAAACGGCGACTGTCTCCTCGGCTGGCCCGAATACCAGCGCGGCAATGTCGCCGTCATCTTTGCCACCCTCTTCGCTGCCCCCGCCAGAAAAAAAGAACCCGGCGATCTTCTCCTCTATCAAGATAGTGAGACCGCCCACCGCCTCTACCGTCAGCAGATTGACCTCTACCGCCGCCTCGCCGACACTCATCCCGACAAATTCCGCCTCCTCACCTCGACCTCGGAACTGGACGCCCACCTCGAACCTTGGTCCCAGCCCGAGCCGCACCCCGGCGGGCGCCCCGTGGGCTTGCTCTACCTCATGGAAGGCGCCGATGCCATTCGCTCGCCGCACGAACTCACCGAATGGTGGGACTTGGGCTTGCGTATGATCGGCTTAGCATGGGCAGGCACCCGCTACTGTGGCGGCACCGGCGAACCCGGTCCCCTCACTGAGGAAGGACGCCGCCTCCTGCGGGCAATGGCAGACTACAACTTCATCCTCGACCTTAGCCACATGGACGAAGCCGCCGCCTACGAAGCCCTTGACCGCTACGAAGGTCCCCTCATGGCATCTCACGCCAATTGTGCCGCCCTCCTGCGCGGCGCAGAAACCAACCGCCACCTTCCCGACCGTGTTATTCGCGGCATCCTTGAACGGGAAGGCGTCATCGGCCTCATCCCCCTCAACACCTTCCTCAAAGCAGGCTGGTCTCGCAAACGAGGCAGCCGCCGCGAAGAAGTCTCCCTCGACGCCCTGCTCGCCCACATTGACCACATCTGCCAACTGGCCGGCGATTCCGAACATGCTGCCATCGGCTCCGACTTCGACGGCGGCTTCGGCTTACAATCCATTCCCCCCGAACTCGACACCATCGCCGACCTGCAAGTGATCGGCGAAAAACTCATCGAACGCGGATACAGCCAAACCGACGCGGCAAACATTCTCGGCGAAAACTGGCTGCGATTTTTGCGAAGGAATCTACCCTCATGAACGGCAACAACTCAGACTCGCGAATTTCCCATTTGCGAATCCGCTTCAACCTGATCATGATTTTCTTTGGCTTTTTTGTGCTTACGGTGGGCGCGAAGCCGGGCTGGTATGGCTGGGATCGCAGCCCGGTCGTCGGCTTCATCCAAATTTCTGTATTCCTCGTCGGGTTGGCAATCATTTGCATCGGCGGCTATAGCGGATTAATTGCCCTGTGGGGCAAAGAACCCCGCAGCATCGTTGCAGATATTGGCATGCGATTGGTCGGCACGGGCTATGTCGTCTCCGTCTTTACCGGCATGGCAGATGTCTTTGGCATGGGCTCGCACCTGCCGCCGATCAGACCGTACTTCGGTCCCTGGCAGGCCGGCGGCGTGCTGATTGGGCAAGTTGTAATTGCCATCGGCTTCCTGATGATGATCCCCTACCATCAATACTTCACGAAAGCGCGGAGTTGGCAGTCGCTGCCCCCGGAAGATAGTATCTCCAAAACCGTGTAACAGGGCGAGATGAATTCCGCCCTGTTTTTTTTGCTGCCAGACGCCTTATGCCGGCCTGGGCTGAAGAGATGGGAATAGTTGATAGATGAACCAGGTATTCAGCCTAAGCATCCTGTCGCCTACATACTTTGCCGCCCTCAACAGCAGGCGCAGCAGGAACGGCTGACGGACAAAGATCAACATCAGGGTGAAAGCAACCAGAAACAGCCCATACAGCACCGCCCGCAGGATGAACAGAACGATGAAAGCCAAAAGCTCCAGCGGCCAGATCGGAAGCAGCGCAAACGCCAGCGGATGATAATTCTGCTTTTGCGGGTCGTTGGCGCTTAACCGCGCGTTGACATAGTACGCATACCCCATGGATACGCCCAAAATCAACGAGGTACCGAGATAGAGCCATACACACACCCGCAAAAATTCATCTCGCATAGATGCCACGCAAACGTTTTTCTATGGTTTTGTTATAGCAATTTCCTCATCCTGCCTGCAAGTAATAAATATCCCGTGTGGTACATGACACACGGGATGACGAAATGTTTCACTCGCTTTTCAGGAACCGCAATGCCGTTTCCACCAGCATGGCGGTCCCAATCGGCAGCGCCCGTTCATCCAGGTCGAATTTGGGGTGATGGAGTTGATATTCCTCGTGTCCCTTTTTCTGCGTGCCAAGCGTGAACATTGCGCCCGGCGCCAGCCGCAAAAACTCGCCAAAGTCTTCCGCGCCGAGCGTCTTTCCAATTTCATGCACATGCTGTTCGCCCAGCAATTCCTTACCGACTGTTTCAATCACATCCGAGACTCTTTTATCGTTCACCATCGGCGGACCGCCATATTCGAAGCGCAGGTCGTAGCCGCCGCCCATTGCCCGCGCAATCTCAAAGGCACGGCGAATCTCCTCCCGTAATGGTTCGTGGAGTTCCGGGTTGGCATAACGGAACGTCCCGCTGATTTTGACCTCATTGGGAATCACATTTTCGGTAAAGCCGCCGTGGATCATGCCAATGCTCACCACTGCCGGCTCGAAGGGGTTGATGCGGCGTGAGACGATCCCATTCAACCCCAAAATCACATGCGCCAGCAGATAGAAGGGATCCACCGTTTGATCGGGGTGCGCGCCGTGACCTCCCTTGCCTGTGATGACCCCATACCAGTTATCCACCCCGCCCGAACATGGACCGGCGTTGATGCCAATCGTCCCCACCGGCTGCGCCGGGTCCACATGCTGGGCAATGACGAAATCCACACCGTCCATCGCTCCTTCTGCCGCCATACGCTGCGCGCCGCTCTTGCCTTCCTCGTCCGTTGTCTCTTCACACGGCTGGAACACAAACCGCACGCGCCCCGGCAATTTTTCCTTCGAGAGCAGCAGCGCTGCACCGAGCGCCATGGCCGTATGCGCGTCGTGGCCGCAGGCGTGCATGGCGCCGGGGATTTTCGAGGCGTACTCATACTCGTTTTGCTCGAAGATGGGCAGCGCATCCATATCCGCGCGGATGGCGACCACTTTGCCGCCTTCTCCGATCTCAGCCACCACGCCGCTCTTCCCAACGCCGCGCCGCACTCGGTAGCCCATCCTCTCCAACTCGTCGGCCACAATCTGCGCCGTGCGCTGCACATCGAAACCGATTTCCGGGTGCATGTGAAAATCGCGCCGCCATTCGATTAATTCTTCTGAAATTGCATGAGATTGTTTGAGCATGGTTTCTCCATTCTCCTTTAAAAGATTGTGGCTCTTCCGTAATTAACGGGAAAGAGACTAAACACAAAGTACACGAAGTACACAAAGGGGGAAAAAGGAGGTTATTTTACAGGTGTTTTTCCTTCGTGACCTTGGTGTCACTTCGACAGGCTCAGTGCATGCCTTTGTGTTTGAAAAAGGTTTTCCCGTTAAAAACGGTAGAACCCTTTTGGTTTTAACCTCACGAAGCCTGCCTGCGCAGGCTCTCAAGTCAGCGAAGTCACCTTTTCTTCACCAACTCTGCCTCTGCGGCCGCCATGATGCGGTCCAGTTCCCGCTCCTGCTGCGCTTCCAGCGGCGGGACGCGGTGCTCGCGGAATAGTCTCTCCGCTTCGGCAATTGCATAATCTGCCATTTGCCGGCGCCCCAGTTTCTCCTCCCACGTTTCCCACGAGTTGCGTTCCGCCAGTTTGGTGAGCGCCAGTTCGCCTGCGCGCAGATGTTTCATGGTGTGCTTTTGCCCGAGAAAGTTGCGCGTGCCGTCCATTACATTCTGGATGACCTCCACTGCCAGATGTTCTGCATCTGCCGAGAGACCCCGCCGCAGCCGCAGAATGCTTCCCGCTAGTTCATCATCCAGCACCATTTGGGCATAAGAGCCCATCACGCCTGCCTCCATCTCGCCAATGCCGGAAAGTTCGTCCGCTCCCGCCAGCGCAGGGATGGCGGCGTTCAGTCCGCGCTCGAAGGCGTTTTGCGCATCGAGGGTGTGGGCGTTCGTTGAAAACCCATACACATTGACCGAGAATCCGTAATAATGTCCGAGTTGAACCGTGGCGGCGGAGGCAAGACCAAGTTCAACGCCTCCCCAAATTAGCCCTGTGCGCGGTTCCAGCATCCCCAATCGTCCACAATACACCACCCCGCAGCCCGGGTTGACAAGTTGCGCCAGCACCAGCAGGCACAGCGTTTCAGCGCTTTGCTGCACCAGGCTGCCCGTGATGGACATGGGCGAGGTGGCGCCGCCGGTGGGGGCGGGCAGGTTCGAGCAAATGACGCCTGCCCGCGCCATCTCCAAAATGGCTGCGCCGGCGTGGTCATACACCGTCAGCGGGCTGACCGGCGAAAGCGACAAGGTAAGTTCGTGCGGCGGCGTGCCCACCACTGCCGCCATCTCCACTGCATACTTGACCTCCTCCGCAAATTGAATGCCCGGTCCCTGCACCGGCTTGGTGGTGTAGGGCAGCGTATGGCGGTACATAAACAACGACATGAGTTCGCCCGGCACATCGCGCGGGGTAAAAAACGGCGTCACGGTGTGACAGTTGGGCAGCGCATCCAGCAGCCGCGCGGCATCCATGACATCCTGTTGCGTGGCGGCGCGGCGCGTGCCGCTGCCGGCTTCGAACACATCCCGCGCGCCGCCCAGGTTGTGAAAATACACCTCCCCCGCTCCCAGTTCGTTCACCTGCCCATTGCGCCCGCGAATGACCGGGCGCTTATTGGCTTTTGCAACACACTCCATCACCAGATCGGGCGGAAAACAGACGCGGTTGTTCTTGAGCCTGCAGCCGGCGTCGGTCAGAATCTCCAGGCTGGGTTGGTGAGTCCAAATCACCCCCACTTCCTTCAACACTCGCAGCGTGGCTTCGTGCATGGCGTGCACCTCTTCAGCGGATAAAAAACTCAATTGCGGCATGAAGTCTCCTCATCGTTTTTGCAAATCAGGGATTCGATATACGCCCGGCTTCGCCGGTCGCTGTTGCGTCATCGAGATGCGCTGCCAAAAACTCGACCCGTTTCACCTCCGAGCCGATTACATTTTCGCTCTTCAAAAACGAGTGTCCCTCGTCTTCATACAACAAAAAATCCACCCTCTTGCCCAGCCTCACAAGTTTATCACGCGTCTCAATCGAATCCGACGCCGGGCAGCGCGGGTCTTTGCCGCCGCAAATCAACTGCACCGGCGCCTGAAGACGTTCGAGAAAAAAATACGGCGAGGCGTTATACCAACGCTCGTAATTTTCGCGCGGATCGCCCATGTTCTCGATATTCCAATGCTGCAAATCGGCGCGAGAATCCTCATGCGACTTGAACCAGTTGGTAAAAGGCACCACTGCCGAGCCGGCGCACCACAACTGCGGAAACTGCGTCAGACAGGTCATCGTCAGATACCCCCCATGGCTTCTGCCCGTCACCGCCACCCGGCTGGCAAGCCCCTCCCGCAAGAGATACTGCGCGCCTGCGGCTGCATCGCGCGTATCCACACCGCCCAAATCGAAGCGCGCCGCATACTGCCAGGCGCGCCCGTAACCGGTGGAGCCGCGATAGTTCGGCGCAAGCACCACATAGCCTCGGCTCACCAGATGCGCCATCACGGGGTTCCACTCTGCGGAATAATGCCAGTTCGGTCCGCCGTGAATCATCACCACCGCCGGCGCGGGCGTTTGCTTGGGGCGGTACAACAGCGCCGGCACAGGCGTGCCATCCATGCCGGGATATTCAATCTCCTGCGGCAGGACAAACTCCTCCCGCGACACTTGCGGCGGCAGTGAATGAGTCAATTGGATGGACTTGCCCGACTCGAGGTCCACCATCCATAGATCCGCGGGCTGGCTCGGGCTGCTGAAGGTGGTCACCATCCGCTTCGCATCCGACGTGAAGCGGATGCCGCTGTGGATGCCTTTTCCAATCTGATAGCGGATTCCGCCGCTTCGAAGGCTGGGCAAGCCGCTCACCTCCAGCCAGTTGATGGTGCCGCGGCTTTGGGTATACGCGATGCGGTTTGCAAGCGCAGGCGGCATAAAGACCGGCGATTGCGCATCGCCTGCGCTTTGTGTGACCCACGTGATTTCTCTGCTCGAACGATCGTACAACCCGATATCGAACCAGCCGTATTCATCCGAATGAAATGCCAGTTTGCCGCCATCCGCCGACCAGCAGGGGGCATGCGCATTGAGGGGGTTTTCGCTTTGAGGCAAACGCAGCGCCGTAAAAGGGAACGGCTCATGTTGCGGCGTCTCTTTGCTGTGCAAGTTCACGATGAAGATGCCGTAATCCTGCCCGTGCATTTCGCAGCAGACAGCCAGATGTTTTCCATCCGGCGACCATTCCACCTGCCAGGCAGGGTGACCGGTATCCAGCGCCAGCCGCGGCTCACCCCCCTGCGCCGGAATGACATACGCACTGAAATACCCTCTTTCATCGCTGAGAAACGCTAGTTGGTGTCCCTCCGGCGACCAGCAAAAGTTGGGTTGAAGCGCATGGGAGATGTCTGGCGTTAAATCGGTATGCTGCCCGCTGGCGAAGTCGTACACGACGAGATGGTAACTCTCGCTGCCATCTCGATCCAGAGCGTATGCCAAGCGCGAGCCGTCGGGCGAGTAGCGCGGGTTGAACTTTCCGCCGGGACCGGTGGTGAGTTGCGTGATTTCACCCTCCTCCGCGAGCAGCGCCATTTCGTAAATCTGCCAATCGCCTGTTTTGTTCCAGGCAAAGGCCAGCCTGCCGCTGGAAGGTGAAAGATCGAAGAGCGGGTCCACGTGCGGGACGCGAAGAAGTTGAACAAGATCGAGCATGGGCGTCAGAAGAGAGTTAAGAGTGCTTTTCCGGCGATTGCTATCATGCTCGGCTAGATTGACAAATCCAGCCGCCAGTTTTCGCTGCACGGCGACTGTTGCGGATTAACAAATGAATCGCACAATCCCGTAGCACAAGATTATGAAGGTTTACAAATTAATTCCGTAACCGCGCGC
>JBBITE010000022.1:0-45985 GCA_037440905.1 Anaerolineae bacterium
CTGGATCCGCGTCTGGAGCAAAATACGTGACATCGTCCCCGCCCAATTCGCGCAGGACGGGAATGTCCGCGCAGAAGACAGGCATCTTGCTGAACGCGGCTTCGATGATGGGAATCCCGAATCCCTCCTCGTAACTCGGGAAGAGCAGCGCGTCCGCGAGGCGATAGAAATCCGCGATGACCGCGTCGGGCATGAATTCGGACGTGACCTCGGCGAGGAAATGCGCCACGCCTTGTAATTTCAATTCATCGCGCAGATCGAACAATTTTTTCTTGTAGGCTTTATTCGCGGGGTTGTGCGGTCCCTCGGGTCCCGTGACGAGGAGCATGGCTTGAGGGTAGTCCCTCCGCAGTTCAGCCAGCACGCGCAAAGCCAGTTCGATGTTCTTCCTCGTGGTCAGACGGACAGGCAGCAGAAACAACGGGTCGGCGTCCAGAAGTTTCAATCGTTCCATGAATTCGACAGTATGCGGCTCCAATTTGAAGAACGCGTTGATGTCCACGCCGTTGGGGATGACGCGGATGGAACCGTTGGAAATGCCGAACAGTTCAGCTAGTTCCTTCTTCCGCAACTCCGAGACAACGACCTGTGTAACCCCTTCCCAATTTGTGCGCAGTAAATTCCAGGGATAGCCATCATGCAGTTCGTGGTGGTAGCGCGGCGTCGTCCATGCGAGGTCGTGATGCCAGAGAATCAAATGAGGAAAGCCGGGCGACTTGTACGTTTCGTGCAGCGCGGCGGTCAACGGCAAATTCTTATGCAGTGACGCGACATTGTGCGCGATGAGCGCGTCGCAATCCTCCAATTCTCCCAACAACTCTCCCTTGATTTTCTCCCTCAATTCCTCGAAGGCAGGCGTGTGTTTGCCTGCGTCGAGGAATCCCTTGACTTCCATCACGTCGGGATGGCGCGAATCCAGCCGCGGCAGGACGCGCACTTTGATGCGTTCATCGAAGACCTCGCCGCGCCCCGTGAGGATGGTCACCTCGTGCCCTGCGTTTGACATCAGACGCGCGTGATGCGCGAGGACGCTTTCCACGCCTCCCACAATGGGCGGTGAGGAATAATGCAGCAGCGAAATCCTCATACTGTCTCTCCGAAGCAATCAGCCAGCAGCAACTCCAGATGGTTTTGGAGCATGGTGTAGGAGTAATAACGCTGTGCAAGTTTGTAATTGTGTTCGGCGTCTTCCGCGGATTCCTCGGGATGTTTCAATACGTGACGCGTCTCCTCCAAAGTTGCGTTGCTGATGAAGCCGTCGAACTCGATGACTCTGAATCCCTTCGGCTTGATGTCCGCTTCGTAGATGGAGTAGTTGTTGACCACCAGCGGTCGCTTGAAATAGATTGCTTCGAGGAAGGCGTTGCCGAATCCCTCGAGGGTGGAGGGATAGGTGACCAGATCCGACTTTTGGTAGACATCTCCCAGCGAGTAGATTTTTCGCCCGTCAGGCGTGGCGCTTCTCGTCTCGCCGATGATTTCCGATTCAAAGCGGATGACCACGTCCAACAACGCGGCAAACTCGCGGACGCGTTTCTCGTAATCGGTTCCCTCGTCTCCCGCCGCGTGCGAGATGACCAGTTCCGCGGGGATGCCGATGCGGCGCGTCAACTCGATGGCGTGTTCGATGCCCTTGCGCTGGATGATGCGCGTCGGCTGGAGGAAAAGTTTCTGGTCAGGAGCAACCCCGAGGTCCGCGCGAACCGAGTCCGCGTAATCGTCCAGAGGCGGGGGAGGGGAGTCGAAGTCCATTACGTTGGGGATGATCATCGAAGTGACGCCCTTCCTCCAGGCGAGTTGATGCGCCTGCAATGAGTTGATGACCACGTGGCGAACCGACGGCAGGTCGGGCGGAAAGGCGGCTGCGATGTAATCGTGAACCGAGTTGTTCATGAAACGCTGGCGTTCCCAGTGGAAGTCGTGATGATGCGCGATGACGGGATAGCCCGTCTCGGCGACGAACTCGGTGATGGCAAGCCCCAGCGGCAGGTTGAGCGGAATGGTCAGCGCGTTTTCGACGATGAGCAGTTCGAGGGCAAACTTGTGCGCGAATTTATACAATTCCTCCTTGAGATAGAAACGCAGTTCCTGAATGCGCTTTGTGACCTGCGCGGGACGGATATAGACCGAGAAGAAATCCTTGCGGTGGATGTGAATTTCGGGGTGCATTTTGCGCCCCTCGTGCAGTGTTCCCCATGTTCCCTGATACGCTACGTGGTTGATGGCGTCAATTTCAGGGTGACGATAAAAGGCTTCGGGAATCACGTGGCTTTTTTCGGCGGGTCGGTCGCATTGACCGCAGAAGTAGAAACATTCGTGTCCCAATCGTTCGAGGACGGTCGCCCATTTGGTCGTTTCCAGCGATACGCCGTCGGTGCCGGCAAAGCGTGTGGAGATAAAACCGATTTTTCGTGAAGGTGTCATGTTGTCTCCTTAACCGCGCGTAGTTAGCGTTCTCTAACGCCAACAATCGGACAACGCGTTCTACGCCGCATTGGGATTTTCCACTGAATGTGAAATGCTGATTTTTGTGCTTGGTTGCCGTCCACAAACCCTTCGACAGGCTCAGGGCAAGTAAGCCGCGAATGCCCGAATGAACGACGAATATTCGTGCATTCGTGAAAATAATTCGTGGACGGTTTGTTCCTGCATTACAATGACATGCATGATGCAAACTTTTTATACCACAACTCTCGAAAAACTTTATGGAAGCGAAAAAGCCCCTGCTGTAAACGCGCGTTTACAGGAACTCGTCAACCGTTATCGCGGTCGAATCCCCAAACCGGATGATCCCTCGTTAAGTGAACGCGACTCGCTCCTCATCACCTACGGCGACCAGGTTCAGGAGAACGGCAAAGCGCATCTGCAAACGCTGGCAGAGTTTTGCAAAGCACATCTGCGCGGCGCGGTCAGCGGGATTCATATCCTGCCGTTCTATCCCTGGTCGTCTGACGACGGTTTCTCGGTCAAGGATTACCGCGCGGTTGACCCCGCTCTTGGAGATTGGAAAGACATCGAACGATTGGGTCAATCCTTTCGCCTGATGTTCGACGGCGTCATCAATCACGCCTCCGCGCAGGGCGAATGGTTCCAAAAATTTTTGCGCGACGAAAGACCGTACCGCGATTATTTCGTCACGGTGGAGGGCGAGCCTGATCTATCGAACGTAGTTCGCCCGCGCGCCCTGCCCCTGCTCACCGAATTCGAAACCGCCGCTGGCAAACGTAAAGTCTGGACGACGTTCAGCGCCGATCAGGTGGACCTCGACTTTCGCAACCCCGACGTCCTGCTCGAAATCTTCGACATCCTGCTCATGTACGCCGAGCACGGCGCGCAATTCCTGCGCCTCGATGCCATCGCTTATCTCTGGAAGGAAATCGGCACGACCTGCATCCACCTCCCGCAAACCCACGCGGTCATCCAACTGTTGCGCGCGGTCTTCGATGAGGTCGCGCCGCACGTGTACCTCATCACCGAAACCAACGTCCCACATCAGGACAATATTTCATATTTCGGCGACGGCACGAACGAAGCGCAACTCGTCTATAACTTCGCGCTCCCGCCGCTCACGCTTCACACCTTCCGCACGGGGAACGCAAGTGTTTTATCGGGATGGGCTTCGACTCTGACGCTTCCCTCTGACCGAACAACCTTCTTCAACTTCCTCGCCTCACACGACGGCATCGGGCTGAATCCTGCCCGAGGCATCTTATCCTCCGCCGAGATTGACGCCCTCGTCGAACAGACCCTCGCGCACGGCGGCTTGATCTCCTACAAACACAACGCCGACGGCTCGACCAGCCCCTACGAGCTGAATATCAATTACTTCGACGCCTTGTCTGATCCCTCAAGCGATGAGCCGCTCGATCTGCAAGTGGACCGCTTCATGGCGGCGCAGGCAATCATGCTTTCCCTCGTCGGCGTGCCGGGCATTTACTTTCACAGTCTCTTCGGTTCGCGCAGTTGGCGGGAAGGCGTGCAGGTCACACATCACAACCGCACCATCAACCGCCAAAAATTCACCCGCGCCGAAGTGGAAACCGCCCTCGCCGACTCCGCCTCGCTGCGGGCGAAAGTATTGGCGCGTTATCGGCAATTGCTTGCCGCCCGCGTCGCTTCTCCCGCCTTCCACCCTCACGGCGCGCAGGAAGTTCTGAATGTTGATACAAGAGTATTTGCCGTGCTGCGAACCTCACCCGATGCAGCGCATCAGGTGCTGTGCTTGCAAAATGTGACGGCGCAGCCGGTGCGCCTCCACAGCCTGCCGGGAAAGGGAAGCCGTGATGTACTCACGAACCGCCCCGTGAGCCTGCCGCTCACCCTGCAGCCCTATCAATCCCTGTGGCTGGAAAGACTTTCGCTCTCTGTCTGAGCAGGCGCTGCGAATGGTCCCGCCGCGCTGCTCCACAGCCCTGCCTCCCGCACAATTCGCGGCACGACCTCGTCCCAGCCAACCGGCATCAAATGAATGCCGTGAATGCCCTGCTTCTCGAACTTGCGAATCTGGCTGATGACCTCCAGCGCGATTTGTACCCCTTCCTCCTGTGCATTGCCGGCGCGGTCCGCCGCTTCCATGCGCCGCAAGACAGCCTGCGGCAGATACACCCCCGGAATCTCCAGCAGCCTTTGCGCCATCCGCAAACTCTTGATGGGCGATACGCCTGCCAGAATGTACACCTTATCCAGCACGTTGCGCTTTGCCAGCTCGTTCAGCCAGCGTTCCATGCCGTCCACATCGAAGATCAGATTGGTCTGGAAGAACTGCGCCCCCGCGTTGACCTTCTTCTGCTCGCGCAAGGCTTGAAACTTCACGTTCGATGAAAACGGCGAAGCCGCCGCCCCCAGGAAGAACATCGGCGGATTCTTGATTTCGCGCCCGTCCAGGTATTTCCCTTCATCGCGCATTCGCCGCAGCACCCACAGCATTTGAATCGAATCCAGGTCGTTGATGTCCATCTGGTCGCGCGGGGAGGGCGAGAGTTTGGCGCTGTCGCCGGTCACGCACAACACATTCCGCACGCCCAGCGCGCTCGCCCCAATGATTTCACTCTGCAAACTTCCGCGCGAACGGTTGCGCGCCGACATTTGCAGCACCGGCTCTGCTCCCTGCTTCATCGCCGTCACACAACACGCCCACGAAGACATGCGCGGAATGGCAGATTGATTGTCCGTGAAATTCACCGCCGCCACAAACGGTTTGACCGTCTCGATATTGCGAATCAATTTTTCAGTGGAGGAGGAAAGGGGAGGCGAAATCTCGCAAGTCACCACAAATTCACCAGCAGCCAGCCTGCACTGCAGGTCCGAAGCGGGCGCCGTGTAAGCAGGCGGGTGATAGTCCGAATCGCCCCGCCACCAATCGGGCTGGCGCACCGGGCGAAAAATCCCATCCCAGGTTTGGGCGCGGCGCTCTTTCGAAAGGAGCCCGGCAATCACGTTCTTGACCCCCATTTTGCCGATGTTGCGAAAGATGGCGCTCCACGAATCTTTTCCCACCTTTTCCCAATCGAGCGGCGGCAGCACCTCCAGCAGCAAATCTTCCCGTCCCCACGCAAACGCCCGCTCGTAAATTTTGTACCAGATGCACGGGCGGCTCTTGTCCACGTAACAATATTCGGAGGTCGAGCCGCCGCACGGACCGTTGCGCAAACCCTTTGGGCATTCCATCGGGCAGATCAGCGCCGTTTCCTGCAGCAGGCAATTGCCGCACATGCGGCAGCCAAACAGCGGACCCTTTACGCTGTATTCTAGCACCCGCAGCGCGCGCTCACCAAACGTCTCTTGTTGGAAAGGGAGGTAGGGGGGCTGCCACCTTCGTCCGGGGGTAAAACCAGGCATATGCGCTCCTCTCATCAAAATTATATATAATTTTGATGAGCCTGATTTTACCTGATTTTGCCTGCCGGGGCTATTCCATTCTCTGCAAGATGTGACTGACCGCCGTGGACGCGGGACCGCCGAGACTTTGAAGCAACGCCGTCTTTGCCTGGGGGATTTGGTTCGCTTCAGCCCGACCTCGTAACTGGATTGCTGCTTCGACAGCCTGATACACCCCCGCAGCCCCTCCCGCGAATCCGCGCGCTTTCATCCCGCCCATGGTGGCGCAGGGGATTTTGCCCTTCAGCCCGATCTCGCCATCTGCGGCAAGCCTCCAGCCTTTGCCTTTGACGGCAAACCCAACCGCTTCAAGTTGCAGCGCGGCGTAGATGCTGAACGTATCGTGATACTCGAAGAAATCAATTTCATCGAGGAGGACGCCTGCCTGTTTCATCGCTTTGCCCGCCGAAAGTTGGGCGGTATCGAAGTAGAGCATGTCCTTGCGGTCGTGCAGGGCAAGCGTATCCGAGGCGGCGGCGGAGCCGGCAATCTTCACGAGTGGATGCGGAAATTCGGACGGGAGCAGGCTGCGGCGAGTCAAAAGAAGCGCGGCGGCGCCATCGGCATTGGGCGCCATGTCGAACATGTTGAGCGGGTCGCTGATCATCTCGGCTTTGGCGTAGGTCTCCGCTTTGATGGCTTTGCGGAACATGGCGTTGGGGTTGTTTGCGCCGTTGGCGTGTGCGGTGAGGGCAAAGCCGGCAAAGCCATCTGGGGGGACGCCGTACTCGTGCATATAGCGTTTCATCAACAGCGCGGCTTGCGCGGCGGGAGTCATTCCCTGCACCGATTCAAAATCCGCGTCGCCGGTACTGGCAAGGGCTTCATCTACGCCCGCGCCGACTTTATCCGTAAACTTTTCCACGCCGACCACCAGCGCCGCATCCACCATGCCGCTGGCAACGGCGAGGTATCCCTGCCGCAGCGCCGCGCCGCCGGAAGCGCCCGCCGCTTCGACCGTCACGGCTTCGATGCCGTTCAACCCGGCAAAATCTGCGAGCAGCACGCCGAGGTGCGCCTGGCGGGAAAGGTTTGGCGCGAGCATATTACCGGCGAACAATGCCTGCGGCTTGAGCCCGCCCGAATCTTTGATAGCGTCTTGAATGGCGGCAAAGGCAAGGTCGCGCAGACCGATGTCCCAATGCTCGCCGACTTCTGTTTGTCCGATACCTGCGATGATTACGTCTGTCATTACTCCTCTTATTACCTCTGGTGGTCGAGTAGCGGCGTCGTTCGTTGACGCTGCGTATCGGGACCACCTATTTTCCGATAATCTTTTTGTATGTTACCTGCTGGTCTCGATACGCCCCGGCTTGCACGGGGCTGCTCGACCAGCGGAGTATTCTTTTGGAAACAATTCCGAAGAGAACGTTCCCGCCCTCAGGGCTGTTCAAAGAGAAACGAAACAGTTTCGCCTGCCGCTTCATTCAGCGTGACCCGTGAGGGTTCAACGGGTTTCAGCGTGCTGCCGTTGGGCGCTTCCATGCGCAGCGTGACGGGGTATTCCACCCGCGCTGGAATGGTGACAAAGGCTTTGCCGTCTGCGTTGGTTGTTGCGCCAAACTCGGTTCCATCTTGAAGCGCGACGATGAATGCTGCGCCTGCAAGGGGTGTGTCGGCTGTGTCCATCTGCCCGTTGGCATTGACATCGAGCCATGCCTGCCCTGAAAAAAAGGAATCCGCGAGGACGGGCGGCGTGGAAGTGGGAGCGGCGCCCATGGAAGGCGAAAGGCAGGCGGCAAGGGTCATTGCCGCCATGAGCGAACCGAGGCAAAGGGTGATGTTTTTTTTCATTCCAATCCGAAACAATATCTGCCGCAAATTACTGGATGGGTATCTTCGGGGCGCTTGAGGGATGCAGTAAATAGCCGAGAAACTCCAGCAGGTTGTATTCGCGGGGGCTTGGGTAATCGAGATTACTGATCACCGTGTATAGAAAGGATGCGATAAACAGGCCTATTATTGCCAGCGCGCCAATGCCCACAGATTGAACCCTGCTCATGCCGCGCCGCCGCGCAAGCCATTGCGTCCCAAAACCCGCGATATTGAACAGCAGAAACATCCACGGCATGACGAAATACGTCAGCCAGGCTGAATTGGCATAGGCGTTGACGCCGATGTCGTAAAAGTCATAGTAGAGGAACACCAGCCAGGCGTAGGAATATGCGAGGGGGAATGCAAGCAGCAACGGCAGGATCATCCCTTACTTCATCTGCAACTTGCCGCGATAGCGCACATACGTGGCATAGTCAATCTCGGTGCGCCGCGCGATGTATTCCTGTGTCTTCGTTGCCAAGCCTGCGCGGGTGGTGATGGCGTCGGTGACGGTGAGGTCGAAGGCGTCGGACCCGGCTCCGGATCCGAATGAAACGACGAGGATTCTGTCTCCGGGTTGAGCGATGTCGAGGGTGGCGGTGAGTCCAATCAGCGCCGCGCCGGCGTAGGTGTTCCCAATCACAGGGACGAGCAGCCCGGGCTGAATCTGCTCCATCGAAAATCCCAGTTGCGCCGCAACGCGCTGCGGGAACTTGGTGTTGGGCTGGTGGAAGACCGCCCACTTGTAATCTTTGGCAGTCGTGCCGCTGGCTTCCATCAGATGCGTAGCGGCTTCGGTGATGTGCTTGAAGTAGGCGGGTTCGCCCGTGAAGCGCATGCCGTGTTCGGGATACTTCGCGTCGGAGCGCCGCCAGAAATCGGGCGTGTCGGTGACGTAGGAATACGAGGCGTTGATGACCGCCAGCGCCTCTTCAGCGGGACCGATGATATACGCGCCGCCGCCCGCGCCTGCGGTGTACTCAAGCGCGTCGCCGGGCTTGCCTTGCGCGGTGTCCATGCCGATTGCCATGGCGTACTTGCCCATGCCCGAGCCGACCAAGCCCATCGCAGCGACGAGCGCTTCGGTGCCGGCCTTGCAGGCGAATTCCCAATCGGCGGCTTGTGTGTTGGGGACGGCGCCAATCGCTTCGGCGACCAGGGTGGAGGTTGGTTTCACCGCATACGGATGCGACTCAGACCCAACCCAGACCGCCCGCAGTTCGGTCGGGTCAATTTGCGCGCGTTTCATCGCGTTGCGCGCCGCTTCAATGGACATGGTGATGACATCTTCGTCCAGCCCGGGGACGGCTTTCTCCTTGATGGGGAGTCCGCCTTTCCCGCCGGTCCATACGCGCGCGACTTCTTTCGCCGGCAGGCGGAATCGCGGCACGTACGCACCGTAGCCAATGATACCAACCGGCTTGGCGGGTTTGAGTAAAGTAGGGGAGTGTGTGTGATTGTGAGAGGTTGTCATTTGTTGTTCCTGAATTTCGTGGGCAGATTGTAGCGGGAGAGGGCTTTCAAAAGCTATCTTGTAATTTTACTGTCCAATGACCTCAAATAACTCATGCGGCTGATTCACCACATAATATGGCTCGCCCTGCAGCAGCGTCTCCAACCCCTGGTGTCCCCAGGTCACGGCAATGCTGGTCACACCCGCTTCTTTCGCGGCGCGGACATCGCTCAGCGAGTCGCCGATCATGAAAACGGATTCTTCCGCAAACTGCTCCCGCGCCAGCGAGATTTTCTGTGCCTTTGTGCCGGGCGTATCCACACCGTAAATGGCATGGAATAAGTCGCTTAAGCCATGGTGAGCAAGGAACAGTTTCACATTTTGGGACGAATTGGTGGTCACGATGGCGAATTTGTGCCTGGCGGAAAAATGTTGAATCACTTCGCTCATTCCTGCAAACACGGCGGGCGGAGATTTCTTCTCTGCGAACAGGCTCAGGCTGATTTTGACGAACTCATCTACAAGATGTTCAGGGACTTCACAGGCTCGTCCGTAAGTAGCGAAGGACATCACCTCAAGGTTGCTTAGGTCGTCTTTTGTCACGGTATGTTTTACGCCCAATTGGTTACAGGCTTCCTGCCCGAACCGAATCAGGTCGTCCAGGGTGTCTGCGAGTAGGCCGTCATAATCGAAGATAACCAATGCCATGAGAGAGTTTTCCGTTTTGAACTAGAACGCGGTTGCGATAATACCAGCGATTGCCATGACGATTCCGAGCCCTTGAAATTTTGAGGGGTTGTCTTTCAAGAAAATGACAGCCAGGGCAATCGTCACAAGCGACAACGCAGACGCAATAGGTGTGATCAAGATGGCATCTCCGATGGTCAAGCCGTAATTCACGAGCGCCACCGCGCTGACTTCAACAATGCCCATTAACAAGATCGCGTATTTTGTTTTTACCGGAGTGTTTGTCAAGCCGATTTCTTGTTTTACAAAAAAAGAAAAGCTCAACAGGAAGACGGCAATCCCGAATTTTACAAGCAAGGTGGTTAATAGCCATCCGACCTCTTCAGAAATGATCTCACTGATATTCCAAAAGACGCCAAAGAAAAAAGCGCCCAGAATCGCCTCTTTTACACCCAGCGAAAGTTGAAACTTTTGGTCCCGAAGACTGCCCCAATCGAGCGAAGCGAGAGTCGCGCCAGAGATGATCATGAATACGCCAATGGTTTGGGTTGTGGTTAACCGTTGTCCCATAAAGATAAAGGCGAATAGCATGGTGAACACAGCCCAAAGGTTCATGGTCGCGGCAATGACCGAGACATTGCCTTTCTCAAATCCTTTGAAGAAGAACAAATACCCGGCCGAATAGACAATGGCAGCAATGGGTGACAAAATGATCGCGAGGATGGGAATGCTAAATTCTGCTTTGAAAGCAAAGGCAAGCGGCAGAATGGATATCAAGCCTGCCAACTGTGACCAAAATAAAGACTTGAAAGAGCCGATCTGTTTTGAAAAAACACCGCCCAGAAAATCATAGATCCCCCAACCGAGCATGCCGCCAATACCCAATAAAACGCTGATGATGGTTGTATTCATGCTTGTTTAAATGTGTGCATCAATGACCTTCAAACTTCTCAACCGTGGGTATTCTATCCTTGCAACTCTTTCAAAATCTCTTCCGCGCGGTCAATTCTCACCACCTTCTCCGCCACCATCTGACTTGCCACCTTCTCGATCAATTCTCCCGTCGCGCCTGCGGCGATGGCAACCTGCCGCGCGTGCAGCGACATGTGTCCGCGCTGGATGCCTTCGGTGGCGAGGGCGCGCAGCGCTGCCAGGTTCTGGGCGAGACCGACCGAGACGATGATTTCCGCCAGTTCGGAGGCGGTTTTCACACCCATGAGTTTGACCGCCGCCTGCGCCGCCGGGTGGACTTTGGTCGCGCCGCCGACGATGCCCACTGCCATCGGCATTTCGAGCGTGCCGACGAGGTTGCCGTCTGCGTCTTTGCCCCAGGTGGAGAGGGAAGTGTACCTGCCGTTTCTCACGGCGTAGGCATGGGCGCCCGCTTCAATGGCGCGCCAGTCGTTGCCCGTGGCGATGACCACCGCATCCACCCCGTTCATAATGCCCTTGTTGTGGGTGGCGGCGCGGTAGGGGTCTGCGGCGGCAAAGGCATAGGCGGCGATGATACCGTCGCGCACTTGTTCGCCGCTGTAGGATTCAAACGCCAGTTCTTTCACGGGGATGGTACAGCGTGCGCGCGCAATGCGCCGGTCTGCCAGGTTGGAGAGGATGCGCAAATGGACTTTTCCGCCTGTGATGGCTTCCACTTTAGGGGCGAGGCGTTCGCATGCCGTGTTGACGGCGTTGGCGCCCATCGCGTCGCGCACGTCATAGATGAGGTGGACGACGAGGAAGCCGCCGATGGGGGAATCTTCGATGAGGCGCACTTCCAGGTCGCGCGCGCCGCCGCCGAATTTTTTGAGCACGGGGTCAATCGCATCGGCTTCGGCGAGCAGTTCGGCTTTGTGTTCGTAGAGTTTGAGTTTCGCTTCATGCAGGTTGACGAGGTGGATGACCTGCATCTGCCCAATCATCAGCGGTTCGGTGGTGGTGGCATGGAAGCCGCCGCCGGCGCGGGCGAGTTTTGCCATGAAGGATGCGCCCGCCACCACCGAAGGCTCTTCGATTGCCATCGGCACCAGCACGTCTCTGCCGTTGACCATGAAATTAAGGGCAATGCCGAGCGGCAGGCTGTGCAAACCAATCACGTTTTCGATCATGTGGTCGGCGGCTTCGGGGGAGAGTCCGCCTGTGGTCCACGCGGCAAGTTCGGGCGGAGTCTGAGGCGCGGCTTCCGCGATTTTGGCGCGGCGCTCCTCCAGCGTCATGTTGTAAAATCCAGAGATGCGGGAAGTAGTCATGGGTCCTTTACCTTTGCTGGGTTGATTGTATTGGACTCCCCTGCCAAAATCTATCAGATTTGTGATCATTGGGGGTATAAAATATGGGATAATCTGGACGAGGTATCTTTGAGATGCTGCTGACACGAGAACAATTACAAGAGCGGTTGATTGCTCTGCACCAGGCGAGCCTGGAACTGGTGAAGGATGTATCGCTCGAAACCCTGCTTGAACGCATTGCAACGGTGGCGTGCGAGCAGGCAGAGGCGCAGTATGCCGCGCTGGGGGTGCTGGATGCTCACGGAAAACTGGAAAAATTCATTGCCGTAGGGCTGACGGCGCGTGAAATCAAACGGATTCCCCATCCGCCGCGCGGCTTGGGGTTGATTGGCGCGTTGATGAATTCCAAAGAGCCGCTGCGGGTACCGGTGATTCAGGAACATCCGCTTTCGGTAGGGTTCCCGCCGCATCATCCCTTCATGCGCTCGTTTTTGGGGGTGCCCATCCGCAGCGGTGACCGTCAATTGGGGCAGATTTACCTTACCGATAAAAAGAACGCCCCCGAGTTTACCGCCGATGACGAGAAAATCATTCAGATGCTCGCCGCCTATGCCGCCGCTGCCATCATCAACGCGCGCTTGTACGAACAGTTACGCGAACGGGACATCGCCCTGACGCGCCGCAACGTGGATATGGCGCTGCTCAACGGCATCGCTTCTACTCTGACCTCAAGCCTGGAACTGGACGAAATCCTAAACAAAACCCTCGGCCTGGTGATGAACTACATGCGCGTGGAGGCAGGAGAAATCTTCCTGTTGGAGGAGGATGGCAAATCATTGCGCATGGTGTTACACCGCGGGCAGGCTGCCGAAGCCTTTTGGACGCGCAATGTGTTCAAAATGGGGGAGGGGTACGTCGGCATTGTGGCAGAGAGCCGCAAACCGGTGGTCAGCACCGACCTGGCGAGTGATGTGCGCTTCCTGCGCGAGGCGGTGGTGAAGGCGGGTTTCCGTCAGATTGCGTGTATTCCCCTGCTTTCGGGTGAGAACCTGATGGGGGTGATGAGTGTCGCTACGCTGGGCACCGAGCCGATAGACGACCGCAACGTCGAAATGATGGCGGCGGTAGGCAATTGGGCGGGGCTTGCCATTGAAAATGCCCGTTTGCATGCCAATGCGCGGCGGCTGGCTGTGCTGGAGGAGCGGGAGCGCATCGGCATGGACCTGCACGATGGAATTATTCAATCCATCTATGGGGTGGGGTTGTCATTGGAAAGCGCCCTTCACTCCATCGAAACTGACCCCCAAGACGCCAAAAAACGCGTTCAACACGCCATTAAGGGACTGAATCAAGCCATCCGCGACCTGCGTTCCTACATCTTAGATTTGCGCCCGCGTCAGTTGGGAAATGACGGTTTGGTGAATGGCATCAAGCGCCTGATTGCCGAGTATCGCGCCAATACATTTGCAGAAGTGTACTTGACCGAACCCGAATCGGATTTGAACGATCTGCCGCAAAGTCATATCCTGGCGCTTTTCCATATTTGTCAGGAGGCCTTAGCCAATTCAGCCAAGCATGCGCGGGCGAAGAAGGTCCAAATTGCGGTGTGGACGACCGATGAACGTGTGCTGATGGAAATCAACGATGACGGCAAAGGCTTCGACCTTGATGCCATGCAGGCGAATATCGGTCATGGGCTTGCAAACATGCGCACGCGGGCGCGTTCCGTCGGCGGCGATGTAGAAATTTCGTCCGCTCCAAATGAGGGAACAACGGTGTTGGCGTGGGTCCCGCGTGAAGCGCATGCGTGAAAACAATCAGGCTGCTGTTTTCTCATCTTGAATCACAAAAACCGGGGGCTCGTTCATCAGTCCATCATCCTGATTTCCCAGCCCATTTTTTAAAGAACAGCCATCCACATTTCCCTCAACGAGGGTAAAATCGCTGCTTGACCCTATATATGGGGGCGTGGATAACTTTTGTAAGGATACTTGGCTGAAACGAGTGTTCTATCAATCATTGCGTATAAAAAAATTCGCGCATCGAAGTTTTAACATTGAGCGACCTTAAAAAAGACGATGTTTTAAAACAAACGTAGGTTTTGCGTGTTGTTATTTTGCCCGACTCTCTGCTAGAATGGTGGCACGCTGATGTAAAGGATGTGGAGCATCACTCACATCTTTCGCTCCCTGTAAGACACGTAATCAAACCAAATACCCCTAACACAAGCCGCTGACGAAGCGGATTAATTCGACACACTTCATCAATATGGCAACGGAGCAATTCATGAACGCTGAACAGGCATGGCAATCGGTACTTGGACAACTCCAAATGGAAATGCCGCGCGCCTCCTTCGATACCTGGGTGAGGGATACCAAGCCGGTCTCGTACAAGGACAGCACGCTGACCATCAGTGTTCGCAACGCCTATGCCCGCGACTGGCTTGAAAACCGCCTGGCAGGAACTATCAACCGCCTGTTGGCTGATATTTTCCACTCCAATGTGGATGTTCACTTCATTGTGCGCGGCAGCGAATCAGACGGAAACGATGACGAATCTGCCGTTTCCGCTCCTGAACTCCCCCTGCAACCCTCTGCCGAGCCGCGAGAGTCTTACGAGACCTCGCCGCGTCTCTCCAACCTGAACCCCCGTTATGTTTTCGAAACCTTTGTGGTGGGGTCCGGCAACCGCCTGGCGCACGCCGCCTGCCTTGCGGTGGCAGAGAAACCCGCCCGCGCCTATAACCCGCTCTTTCTCTATGGAGGCGTGGGACTAGGGAAGACCCATCTCTTGCACGCCATTGGCAACGCGTGTCAGACGCGCGGGTTGAGGGTGTTGTACGTCTCCTCCGAAGAGTTCACCAACGACCTCATCACCGCTATTCGCACCCATACCACCCAGGCATTCCGCGAAAAATACCGCTCCATTGATGTGCTGCTGGTGGACGACATCCAGTTCATTGCAGGCAAGGAATCCACCCAGGAAGAGTTCTTCCACACGTTCAACACCCTTCATGGGCAGGATAAGCAAATCATCATCTCCTCCGACCGCCCCCCCAAAGCCCTGGTCACGTTGGAGGAACGCCTGCGTTCCCGCTTCGAATGGGGATTGACCGCCGACATCCAGCCGCCGGACCTCGAAACGCGCCTTGCCATCCTGCGCGCCAAAGCCGAACGGACTGGCCGCCGCGTCCCCAACGAAGTCTTGGAATTGATCGCCGAGCGCGTCCAATCCAACATCCGCGAACTGGAAGGGGCGCTCAACCGCATCCTGGCTTTTGCCGACCTGAGCGGCGCCTCCCTGACCCCGAACCTGGTGGAGGTGGCATTGGCAGACCTGCTGCCCCAGCGCAGTGATGTCGCCCCGGAAAAAATCATCGAGTTGGTGGCGCGCGAATGGCAAATTTCGGTGGATGCTCTGCTTGGGCGCGGACGCTCGCAGAAGGTTGCCCAGCCGCGCCAGGTGGCAATGTATCTCCTGCGCAAAGAGACGAACGCCTCCCTGCCGCAAATTGGCGAGGCGCTGGGCGGGCGCGATCACACCACCGTGATGTATGCCATTGATAAAATCGCCAGCGAAATCGAAACCAAAACTGATTTGAGGAAACGCGTTGTTAACATCAAACAGCAGTTATATGGTCAAAATACCATGATGTAACGCTCCCAGCCCCGCATGGTTCGGGGCTGTTTTTTTCAGGGTAGGAAAAGGCAATTCGAGGAGGAGCAGGCTTCCCGTAGGGGCGAAGCGCAAGTTGGTCCAATCCTGTGTTATAATGCGCGCCGCGGCGCGTAAGGCGCCTCACATCTTGCCTGGGACGGGCAACAAGCGTCCCTGAGCGGGTTACCCATTCCCGCTAAACTCACTCTGCCAGACGCGGACTCTCAACATTCCGCGTGGCTGGCAGGCTGTAAGGAGAACCATGGCTGTTATTTCTATGAAAGCCCTCTTGGAGAGCGGCGTCCACTTTGGGCATCGCACCAACAAGTGGGACCCCCGCATGAAGCCGTACATCTTCACGGAGCGTAACGGCATCCACATCATTGACCTGCAGCAGACTTCCAAACTGCTGAACCAGGCGTACAACGTGGTGCGCGATACCGTGGCAAACGGCGGTATTGTGTTGTTCGTTGGCACGAAGCGCCAGGCGCAGGAAACGGTTGCTGAAGAAGCCATCCGCTGCGGCATGCCCTACGTCACCGAACGCTGGATGGGCGGTACGCTGACCAACTGGTCCACCATCTATTCCCGCATCCAGGAGATGGAACGCCTGGAAAAAATGCGCGACAATAACGAACTGGAGCACCTGACGAAGAAGGAAGCGCTGCTCATCAGCCGCGAAATTGTGCGTTTACAAACCCGCCTGGAAGGCTTGCGCACGCTGAAGCGCCGCCCCGATATGTTGTTCGTCATTGACGTGGGGCGGGAGGAAGCCGCCATTCACGAAGCCAACCTGCTCAACATCCCCGTGGTGGCGCTGGTGGATACCAACTGCAACCCCCAAAACGTAGACTATGTCATCCCCTCCAATGATGACGCCATCCGCGCCATCAAATTATTGGTCTCGAAGATTGCCGATGCCGTGCTGGAAGGCAAAGCGATGCGCAAAGAAGAAGACCTGGACTTGCGCGAAGCCGCTGCCGAAGCCGGCGAAGGTCAGCCGCAGCGCAAACCTTCCCGCCGCGTCGAACTGGATGACGAACTGGAAGAGGACGACCTGTTGGGCGAATCCACACTGGCAAAGTTGAATGTTTCGCGCGCCGAAGAAGACCAGGACGAGGATGAAGACCTCGACGAAGAAGTCACTGACGAAGAAGAATAGACTGTCAGAACAGAAGGAATCTACCGATGGAAATTACGACTGAAATGATCAAAGAGCTGCGCGCCGCCACCAATGCCGGCGTGATGGACTGCCGTCAGGCGCTCACCGAAGCCAATGGCGATTTTCAAAAGGCTGTGGACTGGCTGCGCGAAAAAGGCATGGCCACCGCCGCCAAACGCGCCGACCGCGAAGCCTCGCAGGGAGTGGTTGAGCTCTACTCGCACGGCGGCGGCCGCGTGGGTGTGATGGTGGAAGTCAACTGCGAAACCGATTTTGTTGCCCGCTCCGAGAAGTTCCGCGAGCTGGCGCATGAAATTGCCCTGCAGATTGCCGCCACCGCCCCGCGTTACATCAAGGCGGAGGAAATCCCCGCAGAAGTGTTGGAACGCGAAGCCGAAATTGCCCGCGCCCGCGCCAAAGAAGAAGGCAAGCCGGATGCCGTTGCCGAAAAGATTGTGCAGGGACGCATCGAAAAGTTCAAAGACGAAGTGGTGTTGCTGCGCCAGCCCTACATCCGTGACGAGTCCATCACCATCGAAAAACTGATTTTGCAGGCTGTGGGCGCCATTGGTGAAAACATCCTCGTCCGCCGCTTCCAGCGATGGGAGTTGGGCGAGCGTTTGGAAAGTTAATCCAAATGACCAACCTTCGGGTTGGTCATTTTTTATATCTTTGAGCCTGTTGTATTTACCGCTGAGACACAGAGCACACAGAGCCTATAATGACTTCAAACTCCGCAATTTTTGGCGTCTCTGCGGGTAACTGCCTACCTCTCACTGCGAGCGAGCGTGGCAGTCTCCCAGCAAGTGCTGGAGATTGCGCCTCGGGCGAGCCTCGGCGTGTCCCTTCGGGCTGGGTCTCGATACGGGCTTTGCCCTACTCGACCAACAGCCCTCGCAATGACACACAGCGGCAGGTTTCTTCCCACTTTGGGCTTTCGGTAGGTAGTTACCTCTGCGGTGAATTTTTGCAGTAAAGTCATCTTCACATTCGAGCAGGAGAGAAAATGAGTCAATTCAAATACAAACGCATTCTCTTGAAACTGAGCGGCGAGGCGCTGGCGGGCGAATCGGGCTTTGGCATTGACGTGGACGAAGCCGAATCCATCGCCAAACGCATCAAGGAAGTCCACGATTTAGGGCTGGAAATCGCTGTGGTGATTGGCGCCGGCAACCTGTGGCGCGGCAAACAAGGGCTGGAGCGCGGCATGGACCGTTCCACGGCAGATTACATGGGCATGCTTGCCACCGTCATGAACGCCATGGCGCTGATGGATGCCCTGGAACGCGAAGGCGTGTACACCCGCGTCATGTCTGCCATCGAAATGCGCGCCATCGCCGAACCCTACATCCGCCGCCGCGCCACCCGTCACCTCGAAAAAGGGCGCGTCGTCATCTTTGGCGCCGGCACCGGCAACCCCTTCTTCTCCACCGATACCGCCGCTGCCCTGCGCGCCACCGAAATTGACGCGGATGTCGTCATCAAAGCCACCAAAGTGGATGGCGTGTACGACTCCGATCCCAAGAAAAACCCAAACGCCAAAAAGTTCGACGAACTCACTTACATCGAAGTCATCAACCGCCGCTTGCAGGTGATGGACAGCACCGCTATCACCCACTGCATGGAAAACAAAATCCCCATCCTCGTCGTCAACCTGTGGGACCCCAATGCCCTGCTTGCCGCGCTGCGAGGCGAAGCCGTCGGCACGCTCGTCCACGGGTAGACGTTCGTTTCTTCGCAGGAGAGAGAGCATCTCCCTCCTGCTTTTTTATTTTTGGCGCAATGACGGATTCATTAACGTCTCTTACGCAGCACGGTGAGAGTCTCTCACATTTCATCATTTTCTCTCGAAACGAATGCCCGGATAGCAATTTTCCAAGTTTTAGGGTATCCTTAACCTCAACCTCATTTCATATTTCAGGAGACTGTGGTGATAAAAGACATCCTCAACGACGCCGAAACCCGCATGCGAGGCGCCATTTCCGTTCTGCATGACGACCTGGCAGGCATCCGTACCGGACGTGCCAGCCCCGCCCTGGTCGAGCGCCTGCAGGTGGAATATTACGGGACGCCCACCCCCCTCCAGCAGCTGGCATCCATCAGCGTTCCCGAGCCGCGTTCCCTGATGATTAAACCTTTCGACGCTTCCACCCTCAAAGCAATCGAAAAAGCGATACTTGCCTCCGACCTCGGGCTGACTCCCAACAGCGACGGCAAAGCCATCCACCTCAACCTTCCGCCCCTCACCGAAGAACGCCGCCGCGACCTGGTCAAACTCATGCATCACCGGCTCGAAGAAGCGCGCATTGCCATTCGCAACATCCGCCGCGATGCCCTCAACGACATGCGCGAATTCGAAAAAGAAAAACTCATCTCCGAAGACGACCTCGAACGCGGCGAGGCGGAACTCCAAAAGCTGACCGATAAATTCATCGAAGAAATCGCTGAACAGGGCAGAAAAAAAGAAGTGGAAATCATGGAAGTGTAGGCGGTCGTGCGCCCACACTCTCAAAACAAATGCCGACCTCCCTCGCCAAAATCCCTCCCGAAAAACTGCCTCGTCACGTTGCCATGATTATGGACGGCAACGGGCGCTGGGCGCTTTCGCGCGGCTTGCCGCGTCTTGCTGGTCACAAGGCTGGCACCGAAAACCTGCGCCGCGTCATCCGTTCCACCGTTGAATTTGGAGTCAAATACCTCACCATCTACGCCTTCTCCACCGAAAACTGGGGGCGCCCGCTCGAAGAAGTGCGCGGGTTGATGTCCATCCTCGAAGACGTCCTCGATAAGGAACTTGCCGAACTCCATGCCGAGGGCGTTCAACTGCGTCATATCGGGCGTCTCGAACGCCTTTCTCCAAAACTGCAAACCAAAGTGCTTGATGCCATCGAACTCACCAAAAACAACGACCGCCTCATCCTGAACGTCGCCTTCAACTACGGCGGGCGTGACGAAATCGTGCATGCTATCCAAAAGATCATTCGCGACGGAATTCCCGCCGAAGAAGTCACCGACGAACTCGTCAGCCAATACCTCTACACCGCCGGCGTCCCTGACCCCGACCTCATCATTCGCACCTCGGGCGAACTGCGTGTCAGCAATTTCCTCATCTGGCAGGCGGCATATTCCGAGTGGTACGTCACCCCCACCTACTGGCCCGATTTCGATCAGGAAGAATACCGCCGCGCCCTCGAAGCCTTCGCCCAGCGCGACCGCCGCTTTGGCAAGGTCTCATCCAAGGAGTTCGAGGCTTCCAATGCTTAAACGCACCCTCACGGCATTGGGAATGGCAGCGGTGGGGCTGCCGGCAATCATCTACGGCGGCTGGTTCTATTTTCTCGTGATGGGTCTTTTTCTCGTAGGGGGAGCGTGGGAATACGTTCATCTCTATCGCGCGGTCAACCACGAACCAAATCAAATCGTCACCATTGGAGGCGTGCTGGTGCTGGTCACTGCACGCTTCTTTTTTCCCGAAGCCGCCATGCCTCTCTTCGTGGCTGTCATCCTCATCGCCATGACCGCCCACCTTATCGCCTTCGAACGCGGACGCGACCAGGCCGCCATTGACTTCTGCGTCACCGTAGCGGGCATTGTTTACCTGGGGTGGGTGGGCGCCTACCTGCTCGACTTGCGCCTCCTCGTCAGCAATGAAATGGGAGTATGGTGGTTCATGCTCATCCTGCCGCTGGTTTGGGCGGCGGATACCGGCGGCTATTCCATTGGCGCCGCCTATGGAAAACACAAAATGACGCGCCGCCTCAGCCCCAAAAAAAGCTGGGAAGGCTACTTCGCCGGTATCTTCACCGCTGTCCTGGTGGGCGCATTTTTTGCCTATGCCTTTTCCAGCCTCGGACCTCAACCGCTGGGCGGCATCGTCACCCCGTTGCAGGGCGCTCTGCTTGGGCTGGCGGTTGGCGCCCTCGCCCCGCTCGGTGACCTCGGCGAAAGCATGTTCAAACGTCAAAGCGGCGTCAAAGACTCCAGCAACATCTTCCCCGGTCACGGCGGTTTCCTCGACCGCATTGACTCATGGATTTGGGGCGCTGCCATCGGCTATTTCCTCATCCACTATTTCATCCTATAAGGAGGCGTATGGACATCACCAAAGACCCCACCCGCAATCTTGCTCTCGAACTGGTGCGCGTCACCGAAGCGGCGGCGCTGGCGGCCGGGCGCTTTATGGGGCGCGGCGATAAAGAAGCGGCAGACCAGGCAGCCGTCAATGCCATGCGCACCGTCCTCCAAACCATTGACATGAACGGCGTCATCGTCATCGGCGAAGGCGAAAAGGACAACGCCCCCATGCTTTACAACGGCGAACTCGTCGGAAACGGTTCGGGCATGGACCTGGATGTGGCGGTAGACCCCATTGACGGCACCCGCCCCTTAGCCTTTGGACGCTCCAACTCCCTTTCCACCGTTGCGGTTGCCCCGCGCGGCTCCATGTTCGACCCCGGCCCGTTCGTTTACATGAACAAACTTGCCGTCGGTCCCGAAGCCAAGGGCGTCATCAACATTGAAAAATCCATCACCGAAAACCTGCGCGCCATTGCCAAAGCCAAGAAAAAAGATGTCGAAGACCTGACCGTCATCATCCTCGACCGTGACCGCCACAAAGAGATGATTGCCGAAATCCGCAAAGCCGGCGCCCGCATCCGCCTCATCCCCGATGGCGACGTGGCCGCCGCGCTCATGACTGCCTGGCCCAACTCCGGCGTAGACGTGTTGATGGGCATCGGCGGCACCCCCGAAGGCGTCATTGCCGCCTGCGCCCTGCGCGCCATGGGCGGCGAAATTCAGGGCAAGTTATATGCCCGTGACAAAGACGAACTGCGCCGCGGACGCGAAGCCGGCTACGACTTCGACAAAATCCTCACCATGGACGACCTGGTCTCCTCCGAAGACGTCTTCTTCACCGCCACCGGCATCACCGACGGCGAACTGCTCAAAGGCGTGCGCTACTTTGGCACCAGCGCCAGCACCGATTCCCTCGTCGTGCGCGGCATGACCGGCACCGTGCGCCAAATCATCGCCACCCACAAAATGGACAAACTGCGGCAGTTGAGCGCCGTCAAATACTAAACTTTATCGGCAAGCGGGAAAACGTCCCGAAGGTTGCTGCTCAAGCCTCAAGGCACTCGAAAATACACCTTCGGGGCGAGGTCTGCCCGTTATTTCCGATAATCGCCTGATAAAGTCCCACACAGCCCTTCGCCCAACCACCCATGCTCATTCATTCCTCCTCCCAACTCCTCACCCTGGCTGGCGGACCCCAGCGCGGGCGCGCCCTCGGCACCCTCAACATCATCGAAGACGGCGCTGTGGTCGTGCGCGATGAAAAAATCGTCGCCGTTGGCACCACCGTCGAACTCCGCGCCGCCTACCCCAACGAACCCACCCTCGACGCCAACCATTGCGTCCTCATGCCTGGCTTTGTGGACCCTCACACCCACGTCATCTGGGGCGGCGACCGCGCCAGCGAGTTCGAGATGAAAATGGCTGGCAAGCCCTACTTGGAGATTTTGGCTGAAGGCGGCGGCATCCTCTCCACGGTCCGCGCCACACGAACCGCTTCCATCGAAACGCTCATCGCCCAAACCCGTCCGCGTTTGCTGCGCATGTTTTCGCACGGCACCACCACCGTCGAAGTCAAAACCGGCTACGGTTTGCAGACCGCCACCGAACTGCGCCTGCTCAAAGCCCTGCTCGCCCTCGACGACGAAACCCCGCTCGACCTCGCCTTTACCTTCCTCGGCGCCCACGCCATCGCCCCCGAATACCGCGACAACCCGCAAGCCTATACCGACCTCATCACCGAAACCATGCTGCCCCTCCTCAAAGAATGGTGGGAGACTCACGCCCCGCGCCAGCCCCTGCCCTTTGTGGATGTCTTCTGCGAGAACAAAGCCTTCACCCTCGAGCAATCGCGTCAAATCTTGACCCAAGCCCGCTCGCTGGGATTCCCGCTCAAAATCCACGCCGACGAATTCGACAACCTCGGCGGTGCCTCGCTCGCGGTGGAACTGGGCGCTGTCTCTGCCGACCATCTGGTCAAAACCTCTGCCGCCGATATTGCCGCGCTGGGCAAGTCGGACACGGTTGCAGTGGCGTTGCCCTGTACACCCTTTGGGCTTGCCGAATGCGACTACACCCCCGCCGATAAACTCCTCGCGGCTGACGCCATCCTTGCCCTCGCCACCGACTGCAACCCCGGCACCTCGTGGAACGAATCCATGCAAATGGCGATTGCGCTGGCGTGCCGCTATATGAAACTCACCCCTGCCCAGGCAATTGCCGCCGCCACCATCAACGCCGCTCATGCCATCCGCCGCGCCGACACCATCGGCTCCATCGAAGTCGGCAAACAGGCAGATATGCTGATCCTCTCCGTGCCCGATTATCGCCATCTTGGGTATCGGTATGGCACGAATCTCGTCAGGCAGGTCATCAAGCGTGGGCAGGTCTATTCGGTGGATGTGGGGTATTACCGCACGGCATAGTAAAATTGCGTCCTTGCGAAGAACCCAGGGGAGCGAAGCAATCTTTAGTCAGAAGATTGCTTCGTTGTTTTTCAACATCTCACAGTGACAAAAAGTAACTACCTACCTGTCACTGCGAGCGAGCGCAGCGACCGCGGCAGTCTCGCCGCAAATGCTAGAGATTGCGCCTCGGGCGAGCCTCGGCGTGGCCCTTCGGGCTGGGTCTCGATACGGGCGAGAAAAACGCTCGCCCTACTCGACCAACAGCCCTCGCAATGACACACAGCGGGAGGGTTCTTCCCCCTTTTGGCTGACGGTAGGTAGTTACGACAAAAAGGAGTTTTCCATGCAAATTGACATCATCGGCGTGCCGATTGACCTCGGCGCCGATCGCCGCGGCGTGGATATGGGTCCTAGCGCCATCCGCTACGCTCATCTTCAGCAGCGGCTGGAAGCCCTCGGCTACACCATCGAAGATAAAGGCAACGTCGAAGTGCCCATTCAGGAGATGTGCCGCATCACCGACCCGAAACTCAAGTACATTGACTGCATCATCCCCATGGGGCGGCGCGTGGCGGGCGCGGTGGCGACCTCCATCCAGGGCGGGCGTTTCCCCCTTGTGCTGGGCGGCGACCACAGCCTTTCGGTTGGGTCCATTCGCGGGGCAGCAAAACACCGCAAACTCGGCGTCATTTGGGTGGATGCCCATGCCGATTTCAACACCGCCGAAACCACTCCCTCCGGCAACATTCACGGTATGCCGCTCGCCGCATTGTGCGGGCTGGGCGATCCGCGCCTGGTTTCGTTGTGGGATGAAACGCCCCCGGTCATTGACCCCAGCCGGGTGGCTATCATTGGCGCGCGCGACCTCGACCCCGGCGAAAAACGCAACCTGCGCGAAGCGGGCGTGATGGTGCAAAGCATGGAGCAGATTGACCGCATCGGCATGGTGGCGGCGTTGGAAAAAGCCATTCAACGCGTCAGCCGCGATGTGGACGGGATTTATCTTTCCTTCGATATGGATGCGCTCGACCCGCGTCATGCTCCCGGGGTGGGAACGCCCGTGCCAGGCGGTTTGACCTACCGCGAGGCGCACCTTGCTTGCGAGGTGATTGCCGAAAGCGGTAAACTCATCGGCATGGACATCGTGGAGGTCAACCCCATCCTCGATGTGCAGAACCAAACCGCCATTGACGCGGTGCAATTCGTCTGTTCGGCGCTGGGAGCGCGGGTGTGGGGTGGGTAGAAAAAGTTTCGGCGTGGAGGCGGCTGTTCGGACGGTGGCAGATTCGTGTTAAGAATGAAGCGGGCTTGTTGCTCGTCTCAAATGAGGCTACAATAGCAGTATGAATGTTTCGTCCGGTCCCATCCTGATTGTGGAAGATGTCCCGAATGTGTTGGAACTGCTGGAGGTCACGCTGCGATTCAAGGGATATTCGGTGGTGACGGCGCACAACGGCGAAGAAGCGCTTGAGGCGATTGCCAAGACGCACCCGGTGTTGATTGTGACCGACATCCTGATGCCTAAGATGGATGGGTATGCTTTTGTACAAAAGTTGCGCATCAATCCTGAAACGCGCTCTATCCCGGTGGTGTTTTTATCGGCAACGTATGTGACGCCGGAGGATAAGCAGTTTGCTCTGAGCCTGGGGGCGGCGCGCTTTATGGAAAAGCCGATTGACACCGAAGATTTTTTGTTGACGGTGGCGGAACTGGTGACGCAGCAGCCATTTACCCAGCCCCAGCCGCTCGATATGGAGCGCTTTTATAACGGCTACCGCACGCGGCTGGAGGATAAACTGCGCCACAAAAATTCGCAGATTGCGCGCGCCGAGCGGCTGCTGCCCACGCTGCCGCCCGACCAGAAGCCGGCTTTCGAGGCGCTGCTGCAACAATCTATGCGTGACCGCGACGAAATCCAGGCTGAACTCTACGATATTTACAACACCATCGAAGCATTGAAAAAGTAACTTGCGCTTCTCCTTACCTGAGAGGCGGCAGGTGTGTATATTGTGTACGCGTCCCGAAGGTTTTGTTTTTCTGCCTTCGGGACGATGTTTGAGGTGATTATGCAGCCGACGTTGTCCTATCTTGAAACGCTTGCCTGCCGGGCGGGGGAAATTCTGCGCGAGGGCTATAACAAGGAACACAAGGTGGATTACAAGGGTGTCATTGACCTGGTAACTGAGGTGGATCATCAGTCCGAAGCGTTTCTGCTGGGGGAGGTGCGCAGGGATTTCCCGGGGCATCATATCTTTTCGGAGGAAAGCGGTGTCATCGAGGGGAGCAGCGCGCACATCTGGTACATTGACCCGCTGGATGGAACGGTGAATTACGCGCATCACGTGCCGATTTTCAGCGTTTCAATCGCGTATGCCTGCAACGGCGCTGTCACGCTGGCTGCCGTGTATGATCCGCTGCGCGATGAGATGTTCCTTGCCGAGCGCGGCGCGGGCGCACGGCTGAACGGACGCCCGCTGAGGGTTTCTGCTGTCACTGAGTTGCAAAAAAGCCTGCTGGTGACGGGCTTTCCCTACGATGCCTGGAACACGGAGCAGGATAATTTTGCTAACTTTGTGAAATTTGCCAAGATGACCCAGGGAGTGCGGCGGCTGGGTTCGGCGGCGCTGGACCTGTGCTATGTAGCGGCGGGGCGTTTCGATGGTTTTTGGGAACTGGCGCTCAAGCCCTGGGATGTTGCCGCCGGCGGTTTGATTTGTGAAGAAGCAGGGGGACGTGTCACCAATGTCCGCGGCGACGCCGATTACATTTCCCCGCCTCAGTCGGTGGTTGCGGCTTCTCCCGGCATTCACGCCCAAATGCTGGATGTGCTGCGCCGCTGACTCGTCTTTTCTGCCAGCCTGCGCCGTTTGAACACGGCATGAATTGTGCGAACCTTGAAAAAAGCGACAAGCAGTGGCTAAGTAAACCGCTGAAAATAATTAAACGCGCAGAGGACGTTCTCTAACGTCCCCGTCGGCGTACGAGAACGCCGACTGCGCCTAAACTTACGACCGATCACTTAAAAGGATGGGCTAAACCTTTTACTACCACAGAGCGCACGGAGAGAAAAGCAAGAAGAATCTCTGTGATCTCCGTGAACTCTGTGGTGAAATCCATTGGAAAACCCACCAAATTAGCCACTCCCACGTGACAAAAGCCAGGTGAAAAACACCTGCAAGCCGGTAAAATAGGAAAAGGTTCATCTGGTCATGCCCCCGCCCATTCCTATCAGCAAGATCAAGATTGTCGTCCCCAACCGCCGCCCCGACCTGCTCTCGCGTCCGCGTCTGTTGGAGCAATTAAAATCCCTGCTCGATAACAAACTCATCCTGCTTTCTGCGCCGGCCGGCTATGGCAAAACCTCGCTGCTGATTGACCTGGCTCATCACGTGGAAATGCCGGTTTGCTGGCTCTCGCTCGACCCTCTTGACCGCGACCCTCAGCGTTTCTTCGCCTATCTCATCGCTTCGCTTGCCGAGCGCTTCCCCAGGGTGGGGGCGGTGTCCCGCAGCCGCCTGCGGCGCTCCAATTCCATCGAACAGGATATGGAGGCGATTCTGGTGCTGCTGACCAACGAAATCTACGAGCAGGTCGAAGAAGATTTTCTCTTTATCATTGACGATTATCACCTGCTCGATGATGTGCCGCTGATTTCCTCCCTTGTCAATCGTTTTCTCAGCCTGGTTGTCGAAAACTGTCACGTCATTCTCTCGTCGCGTACTCTGCCCTCCCTGCCCGATGTGACCCTGATGGTGGCGCGCGAGCAGGTGGCGGGCTTGAGTCACATAGACCTGGCATTTCAGCCTGTCGAACTTCAGGCGCTGTACGCGCAAAATTACCGTCAGCCCCTTTCAGACGAGGCGGCGCAGGAATTTGTGGCGCAAACCGGCGGCTGGATCACCGGCATGGTGCTTTCGAACCTGCCCGGCATGCCGCGCGTCTCAGGTGTGGATACCTTCTCCTACCTTGCTCAACAGGTTTTGAATCAACAACCCGCTCACATTCGGGAATTTCTGCTGCGCACCTCTCTTGCAGAAGAATTCAACGCCCAGTTTTGTGCGCTGGTGCTGGGTCCGCTTCACTCTGACCCTCCGAACTGGTACGACCTCATGAGTCTTATCCTCGAAAGGAACCTGTTCGTCCTTCCCCTCGATTCGGATGGACGCTGGCTGCGCTATCATCCGCTCTTTCGGGAATTTCTTCAACGGCGTTTGCGCGAAGAGCGCCCGCAGGAAGTGCGCCCCATCCTCGAAAACATGGTCAGAGCCTATGAGAAACTGGGCGAATGGGAAAAAGCCTACCATACCTGCCGCGAACTGGGCGACCCCGAAGCGCTGGCGGAGGTGATCGAACATGCCGGCACACCCATGCTGCAAAGCGCGCTGGTGACGCTGGAAGGCTGGCTCAACAGCCTGCCGCCCGCCATGCTGCAAACCCGTCCCGCGCTGATTTCTCTGCGCGGACCCATCCTGGCTGTGAAGGGCAATCTGCATGAGTCGAAGGACCTGCTGGACCGGGCGGTTTCCCTCTTCCGCCAAAGCGGCGCAGTGGATGGCTTGACGGTTGCCCTCATTCGCCGCGCCAACACCCTGCGCCTGATGGGTGATTATGCCGCCGCCCTCGAAGACATAGAGCATGCTTTGCAACTATCCGCTTCGGATACCACGCTGCAGTTTTATCATGCCGAGGCATTGCGTTTGAAGGGCTTATGTCTGTTCCACCTGGGGAAGCCTCACTTGGCAAGCGACGCCCTGCAGCACTCTTTGTCGCTTTTTTCCGCCATGAACGAGACGCTCCGTATCCCCATTGTGTTGATGGAAAGCGGCATGGTCTATCACGCAATGGGAAATATCCAGGCTGCGCGCGCCTCCTATCAAAAAGCACTCAAACTCAAACAGGCGGAAGGCGATATTTTTTATCAGGCAGATATTTTGAACAACTTGGCGGTGCTGTATCATCAGATGGGCGAGTATGAACTCGCGGCGGAGACCTTCGAAAACGGGTTGACCTGCGCCCGCAAAATCCGCGACTCCCGCGCCGAAGCGCTCCTCCTGGCCGGTCTGGGCGATTTATACAGCGAGGTGGAAATTTTCGATGCCGCATCCCAGGCTTACGTCCAGGCAGAAGCGGCGGCAGGCGATTTGCCGGGGCTGTATATTGCAAATTATCTCGTCATTGCCAAGGGCACTCTTGCCCTCTTGCAAGGCAATTTGGAAGAGGCGGCGCAAAGCATTCAAAAATTTCATGAGCAGATTCAAAACAGCCAATCGTTCTACGAGCGGGGGCTGTGGGCGCTGTTTCGAGGAAAATTTCACTTCCTCAAAGGAGAAGCAGCGCAAGCGGTGCCGGTCCTGGAAGAAGCCCATCGTCTCTTTGCGCAGGATAGACGAGGCGTGGAGTTGGAAGCCGGTGCGGTTTGGCTGGCGGCGGCTTATGACGAAGCGGGCAGGAGAGAGCAGGCTCGTGCTGCGCTTCGTGAGATGCTTTCCGCAAACGCCTCTCCCAATCACACCCTGCTTGTCGTTTTGCGGCAGGCGCTTCCCTGGCTGAAAAACCTGCAGACCGATCCTCTGCTGGGGCGTCAGTTGAGCAACCTCATCCAGAAGAGCCAGCGCCTCAGCACAAAACTCCCCGCCATACGCCGAACCTTGCGCCGCCATACCAGTTATATTCAGGTACCTTCTGCCGTTCTCATGATCCGTGCTTTTGGCGTCCCGGAGGTCAGTGTGAGCGGGCAGGTGGTGAGCATGTCGCAGTGGCGAACCCAATCTGTGCGTGATCTGTTTTTTTATTTTCTCTATTGTCAGGAGGCGGTTACCAAGGAGCAAATTGGCGCTGCGCTCTGGCCCGAAGTGGAAGATCCGCAGGCGCTCAAAAAACGCTTCAAAAATGAAATCTACCGCCTGCGGCGCGCCGTGGGTAAGGATGTCATCGTCTTTGAAGAGGAATACTACCGCTTCAACTTCGAATTAGATTACGAGTACGATGTCGAAGCGTTCGATTCGCACTTACAGCGGGCGCACAAGACCTCCGACTTGCCGGCGCGCATCGAACATCTTCAAAAGGCTGTAGATTTGGTTCGCGGTCCCTACCTGGTGGATGTGGAAGGCGAATGGCCTGCCGTTGAAAGGGAGAGACTCAATCAGGCGTATGCGGCGGTGCTGGAAGAACTGGCGTATCTGTATCTGGAAGCCAATCAATTGCAGGCGTGCCTTGCCATTTGCCAGCAGGCATTAAAGCAGAACCAGTATCAGGAAGCCGTGTATCGCATTCAAATGCGCGCTCTCGCAGCATTGGGTGACCGTCCTGCCGTGGTGCGCTGCTATCAGGCTTGCAGGGAAGCGATGCAGGAACTGGGGGTTGTGGTTTCGGATGAAACGGAAAAACTCTACCAGCAGTTGACCTCATAATCTGATGCGGCTAATGGTTCGCCGCCGATTGCTCACACCGCAGGCTGAGCCATCGCGCTGGCTTGGACTGCCAAATCCAAGCCCCTTGTTTGCGGGAAGTTCAAGAACATCTGCAACCTTGCACTGTAATGTTATATATGCACATATACAGCCATTTAAGGCTTTTTTGGGGGAAAATGGCTATATATGGGAAGAGGGGTAATCTTCATGTGTTTTCTTTGCATCCTGTTTTGCATCCTGGGGATGAGTAAGATACAAACAAATCTAAACCTGAAAGAAAGAGGTCTCCCATGAACAAAAAACTTTCCCAATTGGTGTCCTTCGTCAGCAAGATTGACCGCCGCCACATTCAGTTTGTCTATCTTGCGTTTGTGTTCTTCACAACCATCGTCGTTCAGGGTCCGATTGACGGCGGCATTGGACCAGTTCGATAATATCCTGAACCAGCAAGAGATGCTCTAATGGCGCTTCTTACCCTGGAAGTCCATAACCTTCCCTCCCGCGACTACGCCAAACCTGCCATGGACCGTTCCGGCATTCATCGAGTCTTTACTGCGGCAATCGTCAACAGCCAGTTTCGTGAAACGCTGCTCCGCGAGCCGGAGGCAGCGCTGGCAGGCGGTTACCTGGGGCAGACCTTTACCCTGACCGACCAGGAACGCTCCATCATCAGCAATGTGCGTGCCAGCGACCTGACGGACTTCGCCCAAAAAGTCAACCAGGCGCTCAAAGCCTTATAGCCTGATAGCCAATCAGTTCCGGCTCGTCCGGCTGATTTCAGACCAGGTGACGCGGCGGATTGGGGACGCAGTGAAAAGGGAATCACTGCGCCCCGCGTCCGCTGGTCTTAATGGTTTTTGGCTGGGGTGAGCGTTTGCCGAGGTGTACACGGATGAGCATACCGTTCCTTTTACAGCAGCCTCCTGTTGTGAGGCAGGCAACCCGCCCTGTTCCAAAGACCTTTGCCGACTTAATTGGAGTCACCCGCTTGGATCTGTCGTTGGATTTCACCCACAGGCTCGGAGATACACTGCAGGCTTTTGACGACCTGTTCTTCATCATGGATGAAAAGGGCGCCATCCTCGACTGCCGTTTCAGCGACCCATCTGCATATTCCGAAGCCTGCGAACAAGTCCGCAGCAAGGGGGTGGAAGCGCTTTTATCCATCGAAGCCAGAGACAAACTGCAGCAATACCTGCTCCAGCGGCGGCAAGGCAGCAAGGCTGCCTCTTTTGAGTTTCCCCTGGTGCTTGGCGGACGTGAATTCTGGTTCGATGCGCGCCTGCTCAACACCTCGAACTCCCAACTGATCCTCTCCGCCCGCGACATTACCAAATACAAACAAACCGAACATAGACTCACACGGCAGATTCAACGCATTAACGCGCTGCGTTCCATAGATTTCGCTATCGCTTCGGGGCTGGACCTGAACCTGCTTCTCTCCATTTTGCTCGACCGTGTCATCGAAACTCTGCGCGTGGATGCCGCCGACATTCTCATGCTCGACCAAAAACTCAACGAACTGACGTATGTTGCCGGAAAGGGGTTTTATACCAACATCCTCCAGCATACTCACCTCAAACCAGGGCAGGGACATGCCGGCAAAGTGGTGCTGGAACGCCGAATCGTATCCGTTTCCGATCTCACCAAAGGATATAGCGACTTCGAACGCCTGCCTCTGTTCCCCAGCGAGAAATTTGTCGTCTATTTCGGCATGCCGCTGATTGCCAAAGGACGGGTGCTGGGCGTGCTGGAAATCTTTCATCGCTCGCTGCTTGATGCCGACGAAGATTGGATGGATTTCCTGAACATCATCGCCGGTCAAACTGCCATTGCCATAGATAGCGCCCTGATGTTCAAAGAACTGCAAAAAGCCAACTTTGATCTCAGCATGGCATACAATGCCACCATTGACGCCTGGGCTCGTGCATTGGACTTGCGTGACCGGGAAAAAGAAGGGCATACGCAACGGATAGCAGACATCACCACCCGCTTCGCCGCCAGCCTCGGCGTGAAAGATATTGACCTGCTTCACATTCGCCGCGGCGCCGCCTTGCACGACATCGGCATCGTGGCAATTCCCGATGAAATCATCTTCAAACCTGGTCCGCTTGATCAGGAAGAACGGAAAGTCGTGCAGCGGCACCCCCTCTATGCCATAGAACTCCTCTCGCCTATCAAATATCTCGAAAAAGCTGTCGAAATTCCCCACTGGCATCATGAAAGATGGGATGGCACTGGTTACCCGGACCGTCTGGGCGGCGAAGAGATTCCCCTTTCTGCGCGTCTGTTTGCCCTGGTGGATGTGTATGACGCTCTTACATCCAACCGTCCCTATCGCCCGGCATGGCCCAAGCAGGATGCCATCCAATACATTGAAAGCCAGTCCGGCACACACTTTGACCCCCGCCTTGTGCCGGAATTCCTAAACCTTGTCAGCGCGAATATTTTTGACACACCACTTGACCGTCCAATTCAATTGCGATAGAATACTGCCCTGCCTGCCCTCGTAGCTCAGTGGATTAGAGCGCTTGCTTGCGGAGCAATAGGTCGCGTGTTCGAGTCGCGCCGAGGGCGCTGTGGTAACCAGGAGCGGAATCCCCGCTCCTTTTTGTTCAAATGTTGCTGTGTTGCAAACATCCTCATCGTTTGTCACTGCGAGTGGCGCATTGCGCCACGAAGCAGTCTCCTGTAAGGTGGGAGATTGCTTCGACGCTTTCAGCGTCTCGCAATGACAGTAGAAACAGAAGATTGCAGCAGAGCATTCAAACGTACAAAACATCAGGAATGTATGGCAAAACTGCAAATTCTTTTGACAAATGATGATGGCATTCGTTCACCAGGGCTGTGGGCGGCTGCCGCTTCGCTCTCAGAACTGGGGTTTGTCACGGTCACTGCGCCGCGCGATCAATCCTCCGGTATGGGACGCAGCCTGCCGAATACGTCGGATGGGATCATGCGCGAGGAGCGGGTACAGGTCAACGGTCAGGAATGGAGCGTGTATGCTGTGGGCGGCAGCCCTGCCCAGGCGGTCTTGCACGGCGTGTTGGAAGTCCTGAAGTTCAAGCCCGATCTGGTTGTTTCCGGTATTAATTATGGAGAGAATGTCGCTTCGGGGGTGACCATCTCAGGCACGGTGGGCGCCGCCCTCGAAGCCGCATCGTTGGGCATTCCCTCGCTGGCGGTTTCTTTGGAGACCGACTCGAAATATCACCTTTCCTATTCCGACAAGGTGAATTTTTCGGTTGCAGCCGGCTTTACCAAATATTTCGCCCAAATGCTCCTGCAGAAGAAATTCCCTGCTGATGTGGATGTGCTGAAAGTGGATGTCCCCTGGGATGCAACGCCCGAAACTCCCTGGCAGTTGACGCGCGTCTCACGGCAGCGCTACTACGAACCGCTGGCGCCAAAGCGCAGTTCGTGGAACGAACCCGGCCTGATTGGTTATCGTCAGGCGGATAGCCTGGAAGATGAACCACCCGATACCGATGTCTATGTGCTGCGCAAAAAACGCTGGGTGTCGGCGTCCCCGTTGAGTCTGGATATTACTTCCCGCGTGGATTTTGAGGAACTCGAAAAGTTGATGCGGGATGAATAAAACGAAAACGCCGCAGCCGCGGCGTCTTCGTTGGGGTGGGGAGTTAGTTGAAATGCGGGCTGAATTTGGCAATCAGTTTTTCTTTGGGCATGAAGCCGGTGATGCGTTCTTTGACTTCACCGCCTTTGAGAAATAACAATGTCGGAATGCCCATCACGCCGTATTTCATGACTAGGTTCGGGTTTTCATCCGCATCTATTTTTACAACCTTGACCTTGCCCTCCCATTCGCCTGCCAATTCCTTGACAATCGGGTCCAACATTTTGCACGGCTGGCACCACACTGCGCTGAAATCCACCAGCACGGGCTTATCTGTTTCCAGCACTTCGCTTTGGAATGTTCCTTCGTTTACGTGAACGATTTCTGCCATAGATACCTCCGCCTGCATGGACGCCGTGTTGGGTGCCTCTCTTACGTTGACGCTGGCAATTTCCCGTGATAGAATGCAGACCGCTTTTGCAAGGGCGCGTAGCTCAACGGCAGAGCAGTGGCCTTTTAAGCCATTGGTTCAGAGTTCGAATCTCTGCGCGCTCACTGGTTTTGGTTTAGAAATTCCGCAGGGGAGATGGTATTCGAAACTCTGCGCGTTCGCTAGATTTGGTTCAGAGCCTCCGCAGGGGAGATGATATTCGAAACTCTGCGCGCTCACAAAATCCTCCGGCGGGAGGATTTTTTACTTCCGCTGTGTTGCAGGGAGGTGGAAACAGAAGATGACAACAAAGCAGCACAGGATATTTTAAGCATATCGTTGCTCTGATTGCCGAACACGCGTGCTATAATCTTTTTTGTCTTCATGGCGCCGTCACATGCAGCCCGCACGACGACGCCTTGACCCTTCCTCTGCATACCCATGAGTTTTGCCCACCTTCACGTCCACACCGAATATTCCCTGCTCGATGGCTTCTCGAACATCAAGAGGCTCATCAAACGCGTCCGGGAACTGGAAATGCCCGCCGTGGCAATCACCGACCACGGGACGATGTTTGGCGTAATTGATTTCTACAAAGCGGCGACCGAAGCGGGCGTCAAGCCCATCATTGGCGTGGAAGCCTACATGGCGGCGCGTACCATGCGCGACCGCGACGCCAAACTCGACCGCACCTCCTCCCATCTGCTGCTGCTGGCAGAAAACGAGACGGGCTATAAAAACCTGCTCAAAATCGCCTCTGCTGCACAATTGGAAGGCTTTTATTATTACCCCCGCATTGACCATGACTTCCTGGCGGCTCATTCGGAAGGGCTGATTTGCACCTCCGGCTGCATGTCTGCCGAAATTCCGCGCCTGCTCCTGGATGGCAACACACAAGAAGCCGTCCGCCGCCTGAACTGGTATTACGATGTCTTCGGCGCAGACCGTTTCTTCATCGAACTGCAGCAGCATAACATCCGCGAAATTACCGACCTGAACCGCAAACTGGTCGAATTGGGGGCGCGTTACTCGGCGAAATTCGTCGCCACCAACGACGTGCATTACATCAACCGCGAAGACGCCCGCTTTCAGGATATTCTCCTTGCCATTCAGACCAACAGCGTCCTTACTGATAAAGACCGCATGCGGATGACCGATGACTCATACTATCTGCGCACGCCGCAGGAGATGAGTCAACTCTTTGCAGAAGTGCCCGAAGCCCTGAGCAACACGCTGCTCATCGCCGAACGCTGCAACGTGGATTTGGGCTTCAAAGGCTACCACCTGCCCGATTTCCCTGTGCCGCCGGGATTCACCGCGCAATCTTACCTGCGTCACTTGTGCGAGCAGGGGGCGAGGAAAAGATATGGAGAACAGGCTGAGAGTCCTAAGGTCCGCGATAGACTCGATTATGAGTTGAAGGTCATTCACGAGATGGGCTTCGACGCCTACTTCCTCATCGTCTGGGATTTGTGTCGTCATGCGAAGGAAAACGGCATCTGGTATAACGCGCGCGGCTCGGCGGCTGGTTCTATTGTTGCCTATGTCCTGGAGATTGCCCTGGTTGACCCGCTGCATCACAACCTGCTGTTCGAGCGTTTCCTCAACCCTGGGCGTATTTCCATGCCTGATATTGACCTGGATTTCCGCGACGACCGCCGCAGTGAAATGCTCGAATATTGCGTCCGCAAATATGGCGATGATAAAGTGGCGCAAATCATCACCTTTGGCACGATGGGCGCCAAAGCCGCCCTGCGCGACGTGGCGCGGGTGATGAGCATCCCCCTGCCCGAAGTGGACCGCGTGGCGAAACTGGTGCCGGCTGTTTCGGGCCGCAACACCACCATGGAAGATGCCCTGGCGGTGCCGGAATTCAAAAAGATCTACGACGAACAACCCCATTTGCGCGAGTTGATAGATACTGCCGCCAAAATGGAAGGAACCGTCCGCAATGCAGGGACGCATGCCGCCGGTGTGGTGATTTCCGATAAACCGCTCGTCGAATACCTGCCGCTGCACCGCCCCACCTCCGGCTCGGAAGAGACGCCGATTAAGACGGTTACCCAATTCGAAATGGGCATCCTCGACTCGCTCGGCATGCTCAAAGTGGACTTCCTCGGGCTGATCACCCTCACCGTCATGGCAAAAGCCTGCGAGATGATCGAAAAACGGCACGGCGTCCGCTACGACCTGACCAACATTCCGCTCGACGACCCTAAAGCCTTCGAACTCCTCGGCAGCGGGCAGACGGCTGGCGTCTTCCAGGTGGAAGGCGGTGGCATGACGCGCTGGCTGGTGCAGATGAAGCCCAAAACCCTGGATAACATTATCGCCATGGTCGCGCTCTACCGCCCCGGCCCGATGTCTTTCATCCCCGATTACATTGCCCGCATGCACGGCGAAGCCGAGGTGGAATACCGCCACCCCAAACTCGAACCCATCTTCAAAGATACCTACGGCATCCCGGTCTATCAGGAACAATTGATGCGCGCCGCCGTGGAACTGGCGGGCTACACCCCCTCCGAATCGGACGAACTGCGCAAAGCGATTTCCAAAAAGAAAAAAGAAGACATCGAAAAACACCGCGCCAAATTCGTCAGCGGCGCCGTCAAAAACGGCATAGACAAAGAAACCGCCGAAGCCATCTACAGCGATTGGGAAGAGTTCGCCCGCTACGGCTTCAACAAATCGCACGCCGCCGACTACGGTGTCATCGCCGTCGAAACCGCCTTCCTCAAAGCCCATTACCCGGCCGAATTCATGGCTGCCACCCTCACCGCCTCCGCCGGGCAGACCGAAAAAATCGCCCTCTACGTCGCCGATGCGCGCAGCATGGGCGTACCCGTCCTGCCGCCCGAAATCAACGCCTCCGGCTGGGACTTCGAAATCGAAGACATTGACGGCAAACCGCACATCCGCTTTGGCTTCAGCGCCGTCAAAAACGTTGGGCAGGGCGCCGTCGAAATCATTGTCGAAGAGCGCAAGAAAAACGGCAAATTCAAAGACCTCAACGACTTTGCCCGCCGCGTGGATTTACGCGCCGTCGGCAAACGCGCCCTCGAATGCCTCATCAAAGTTGGCGCGTTGGATGCCTTTGGCAGCCGCCCGGCCCTGCTTGCCGCGCTCGACCGCATCATCTCCATCAGCAACAATCACTTCCGCGCCGCAGCAGCCGGCCAGCTTTCCCTCTTCGGCGAGGTCACCGGCGTCGTCGAAGAAATCACCCTGCCCGAAGTCAACAACATAGACCGCCGCGAAATGCTTGGCTGGGAACGCGAACTCATCGGGCTGTACATCTCCGACCATCCCCTCACCCCCTACCAGGAAACCTTCCGCCAGGTCGTTAGTTACTTCTCTGCTCAACTGAGCGAAGCCCAGCACGAAGAAAAAGTGCGCGTGGCTGGCTTGGTCACCAGCGTGCGCCCCTACACCACCAAAACCAACAAACCGATGGGCTTCGTCACACTCGAAGACATTCAGGGCAACATTGAACTTGTCCTCTTCCCGCGCACCTGGGAAAAGACGCGTGAACTGCTCACTGTTGGGCAAATCGTCATCGTCGAAGGCAAGGTGGATGCCAACAGCCAACCCCCCAAAATCCTGGTGGACAGCGTGCGGACGGAAATCAAAATCCTCGAACCTCTCACGGACGCTGCGCTTCAAACCCCGCCGATGTCTGATTCTGACCTTGAGGCTTTTACTCAGCCCAAGCCCGACAGCCACGTAAAACCCCTGCGTATCCAGTCCAAACAGCCTCAGCCTCTCCCGCCGCCGCAGAGAAAACCCGCCCTCCAAATAGCGGAAAGCCCCGCATCCTACACCCCATCCGTTGCGGCAGAACCCGGCGGCTGGGACGACGACATGCCCCCTCCGCCGGAAAACTTCCCCGATGGCTGGGAAACCCAATGGCAGCCCTCCTTCGAAGAAGCGGCGATTGCCGCGCGCCCTCAGCCAAAGTTCGATAAGAAAACGCCGGTCACGCCGCCGCGCCTTCAGGCAGAACCGCTCTCAGCAATGATGATGGATGGGGAGGCAGAGCAGGCTGAGGCGGAGCGCGAAGCGGTGGTCACTTCCCTCAAGTCCCTTTACATTCCGCTGGCAAAGGCAGAAGACAAGGATCACCCGCTCAAGCAGATTACAGTCAACCTGCGTTCTTCCGGGAACAAAGAGGCAGACCGCCGGCAGATCAAAGCAATTTACGGCACGCTGATTTCATTTCACGGCCGCGACCGCTTCAGTTTTCAGATTTTCGAAAACGGCGGCAGGCATCTGATTGATTTCCCCAACGACACCACGCGGGTTTGCGCCGAACTGCTCGCCCGCCTGAAGAAACTGCTGGGCGGCGAACATTGGAACGTGGAAGAAATTCTCTTTCAGTAAGCGGCCGAAACTCTTACCGCATTGCACATTTCGCAATCTTCCCGCTGGCAGAGCAGCGCCAGCGGGTTTCTTTTGATTAATTCAATGGTGACGTTCAACAACCGCTTGAGCGGCAGCGCCTGAAGAAATGCGCCGCCCTCCAACTCCACGCGGCGGGTATAAGGCAGCAGGTACTCTTCGATGGCGTTGAAGCCGCTCGAGTCGCCGGGGTAGCCGGGACACTCCACAATGCGCCCGTCCATCACCGCCCAGCGGACGAATTGCCGGCGCCCGGCAAGCCTTTCGCCGTAATGGATGCTGGTGTTGGCGGAATGATCTACGTTGATGAGCAGCACCCAGCCATCGCGTTCTGCCAGCGCGCCGATGGGGGCAAGCGGGTTGTACAGCGATTGTGTAAACAGGATTTCATCCACCCCTATGCCGGCAAAGGAAAGGATGGGATGAGAAGTGCGGACGACGTTTTCTTCGTGAAGCAATTGCAGGGGCAGCGCGCCCATCAGCGAATCGGGCGGCATGGCGAGATGGAACGACTCCGCCATTTTGTTCAGGTCTCTGTCGCTGCCGTAGGTGATGCCGTTGTTGGGTGGCCCAACGCCCGGCGTGACCATTGTCTTATAGGTGAAGGTGGGCATGAAGAAGCCGCCGAAAGACTCCCGCAGCGCGCGCAGCAGGGCGGCAGGTCCGCCCTGGAGCGGGGAGAATTTTTTGAGCGAGGCATGAACGATGAAGAGTTTGCCGGGCAGGTTCAACTGCCGGCATGCCTCGCGCAGGTCGGCGTAACCTGTCATTTCATTTGCCGCTCCACTGCGGCGGGCGTTTTTCCACAAAGGCTTGCATGCCTTCTTTTTGGTCAGCAGTATTGAACAGGTTATAAAACGCCTGTTTTTCGGCGGCAAGCCCCTCGGCGAGGGAGAGTTCGAAGGCGGCGTTGATCATTTTCTTGGCTGCGCGCACAGCCAGAGGCGCGCGCGAGGCGATTTCCTCTGCAAGTTTGAGCGCCTCGCTCAGGCAGTCGCTCACTGCCACCACGCGGTTGACCAGCCCATAGTGCAGCGCCTCCTGCGCCGAAAGGGTGCGGTTGTTGAGGATCATTTCCATGGCGAGGGCTTTTCCCACTGCACGGGTGAGGCGCTGTGTGCCGCCGGCGCCGGGGATGACGCCGATGGTCACCTCCGGCTGACCGAATTTTGCGGATTCCGAAGCCACGATCACATCGCACGCCAGGGCAATTTCGCATCCGCCCCCCAGCGCCCAGCCGGATACAGCAGCGATGACCGGCTTCTCCACCGAGCGGATTCTGTCAAAGGCGCCCACATGATCGGCTGCCATCATTTCCTGCGCCGATTTCCCCGCCATTTCTTTGATGTCTGCGCCGGCGGCGAAGGCTTTTTCGCTCCCTGTGATGACCATCGCGCCAATGGTCTCGTCGCGGTCGAAGGCGGCGAGGGCGTCCATCAGTTCGGTCATCAACCGGCGATTGAGGGCGTTCAGCGCGTGCGGCCGGTTGAGCGTAATCAATCCCACCCGCCCGCGGGTTTCAGTCAGAATGGTTTCGTAGGGCATGAGGTCTCCTGTGTGATTGTGGTTTGATTTTACATGAGATTATGCTACCATTGAAAGAAATTTTGGCTTTGGGTGCATTCGTCCGCGCTGGGCGGGCTTGCCCCAAAACGCCAAAAACAAACTTCCCGCATTTCAAAGGAGACACCATGAGTTTTATACTGACGCTTCACTCACTTCTTCGCTGGGGAATTGTGCTGGTAGGTTTGTTCGCTGTTTTGCGCTTCCTCATTGGCTGGGCGCGAAACAGCCGGTTCGGCGGCATGGACCGCGGGCTTTCGGCTGGCTTTAGCGGTCTGATGGATTTACAAGTGACCCTGGGGTTTATCCTGTTCTTTGGGATGGGTTTGAGCGGCGGCGGATTTCCTCTCTACCGCATCGAACACATGACCGTCATGCTGGCGGCGGTCGTGTTTGGGCATTTGCCCGCTTTTATGAAAAAAGCCGGCAACCGCTTTGCCGTTGGGCTGGCGGCGGTCATTGGCGCGCTTGTGCTGGTGTATCTGGGCGTAGCCCGTCTGCCCGGCGGGTGGAGCCGCTAGAAAACAGAGATTATCGGTAACTGCCTACCTGTCACTGCGAGCGAGCGCAGCGAGTGTGGCAGTCTCCCCGCAAATGCTGGAGATTGTGCCTCGGGCGAGCCTCGGCGTGGCCCTTCGGGCTGGGTCTCGATACGGGCGAGAAGAACGCTCGCCCTACTCGACCAACAGCCCTCGCAATGACACACAGCGGCAGGTTTCTTCCACCTTTTGGCTGTCAGTAGGTAGTTGCCATTATCGAAATAACGTACAGATACCGTCCCGAAGGTTCGTTTTCGAGGCGGCGGATTTGACAATCCGCACGAGCAAACAGGTTGTCAATCCGCAGAAAGCAGCCATCGTGCTGGCTTGGATCGCCAAATCCAAGCCCCTTGCGTGCGGGACGCTCAAGAACCTCGGCCACCGATTTCATGGATTTCCACAGATTGGAATTCAAAATCCGTGACAATCTGTGCTAAACCGTGGCAAAAGATTCTGACCCCGTTAAGTGCGGCGCTACCTTATCGGCGAAAGCAGCGTTTTTCAGCGTTGAAAAAGCCTTTTGTAAGGGTATCCGAATGTGCAACAGTTTTTAGAGGAGAAGACCATGGCTGAGAAAAAGAATAAAACCGGCATCACCCGCTCGAAGCGCCTGCTCACCACCAAAGAGATTGCAGAAGCCAGGCATTATTTTGCTTCGAACCCGCTTTTGCTCAGCCCGCCTCTCAAACGCGCGGCTTATTCCGACCGCACTGCCTGGGTGATGGCATCCATGGCGCAGTTGGTGTATGAACGTTTCGAGCAGGGAGGCAAGGCGCGCGAAGTGTTGATCGAAAAACTCAAGGGCGGAGGCTTCAAACTGCTTGGCGAGTTCAACGCGCCGCAAACCGATACGCAGGCTTTTCTGGTTTCTAACGGCGAGTATGCTGTCCTTGCCTTTCGCGGCACCGAAGTGACCAAAACCAGAGACATGCTGACAGATGCCAGAGTCTTCAAAATGTCGGCCATTGAAGGCAGGGTGCACCAAGGCTTTGCGGAGGCGTATCACAGCATCGAGCCGCAGGTATTGGAAGGGCTGGAAAAGGTGAGGGGCTTGCCGCTGTACATCACCGGGCACTCGCTGGGCGCGGCGCTTGCCACCATCGCTACGCAATACCTGGAGCGCGATCCCGCTTGGCGCGATGAAATTGCTGCCTGCTACACCTTTGGCAGCCCGCGCGTAGGCGATGACGAATTCGACCGCGAGTTCAAATCGTCCATCTACCGCGTCGTCAATACCACCGATATTGTCACCGTCATACCGCTGCTCTCAATGGGATACATACACATTGGCGACGTGCGCTTTCTGGAGCCTGAAATGGGAAACATCCGCCGCGGCATTCCCGTTTTGCGGCGGATGTTCTTTTTCCTCATGGCGGCGCTCAGGCTGTTCAGCCCCCTGGTGGGAGACCATGCCATTGCTGAATACCGCAGAAAACTGGAAGCGGTGGCGCAAGACCGCAACCTGGCGCTTTATTTCGATGCGCGCTCCCCCTAAAAGTTGAAACGTCCCGAAGGTTCGGTTTGTAAAACCTTCGGGACGTTCGTTCCGAAATAGCCTTGCTCACACAACGCTTTTTGCCACCTGTTCCCCGTAACCCAGCAGCGCGCGCACCATCTCCGGCGAGCGTCCTTCGGCATACACACGCAGCACCGGTTCCGTTCCCGAAGGACGGATCAACAGCCACGACTCGTCCGCCATGATATATTTCACTCCGTCTAACTGGCTGATTTCCGCGACTTTCGCGCCTCCAATCTCCGCCGGAGCCTGTTTCGTCAAAAATTCCGTCATCTCCGCCTTGGCGACCGGGCGGCTCAAGCGCAGATCGGTGCGCTCATAAAAGGCGGGACCGACCTCCCTCAACAACTCCTCGACCAATGCATTGAGCGTTTTCCCCGATTCGGCAATCATCTCCACCAGCAGCAGCCCCATGATGGGACCATCGCCTTCGGGAATATGCCCCTTGAATGAAATACCTCCCGATTCCTCGCCGCCGATGAGCACATCTTCCGACATCATGTAATCGGCGATGTGGTTGAAGCCGACCGGCGTTTCGCGCAGGGGTAAACCGTAGCGTTTGGCAAGGCGGTCAATCATACGCGTGGTGGAGACCGTTCGCACCACCGAGCCGCTCAAGCCGCGTTTCTCTACCAGATACTTCAGCGAAAGCGCCATAATTTTGTGCGGGTCAACGAAGTTGCCGCGTTCGTCCATGGCGCCGATGCGGTCGGCATCGCCATCGGTGACGACGCCGAAGTTGCCCATCCCCGAACTGACAGCCGATGCCAGCGCCCCCAGATATTTGGCAATCGGCTCGGGGTGGACGCTGCCGAAGCCGGGGTTCATCTCGCCGCGGATTTCGGCGATTTCACACCCCGTTCCCTGCAGGAAGGATTTGATGACGCCGCGTCCCGAACCGTACATCGCATCCACCACGAAGCGCTGGGGATTGTCGGCGATGATGTCGGTGTTGATGAGCGTGCGCAGATGGTCGAAGTAGGCGGGGAGCGGGTTGAATTTTTGGATCAGCCCCGCTTCGCGCGCCTTGCGGAAATCCATCAGGTTAGGACCGCGCGCCTGCTGTTCGTTGTCGTTGATGTACACTTCCACGCGGCGGCATTGTTCCGGCAGGGCAGAACCGCCAAACGCGCCTTTGAGTTTGACGCCGTTGTAACGCGGGGCATTGTGAGAGGCGGTAATCATCACGCCGGCGATGGCTTTTTGATGCTTGACGGCGTAGGAAATCGCCGGGGTGGGCGCATCGGCATGTGCCAGCATCACGGTGAAACCGTTGGCAGCCAGAACACGCGCCACTTCTCCCGCGTAACGGTCGGAGAGGAAGCGGGTGTCGAAGCCCACGACAATCTTTTTAGGGTCGGGGGTTTGGTCACCGTTGCCGGTTTTATCCCAATGTTCGGAGGCAACCGCATCGGCAATTGCCTGAGCAACCATGCGCAGGTTGCTGAAGGTGAAGGTATCTGAGATTACGGCTCGCCAGCCGTCTGTTCCAAAATGGATGGGCATGAGGTATTCCTTGTAGAGCAGAAGAATCTATCCTTCAGCGCTGGAGGCTGAGGGACGCCTATTATATCTGGCTATGGTGTGGGGGTGGCAGAAGGCTGCCAGTTAGGGACGGGGGTGGCGGTGACCAGCAGCGATTGCAGCACCCAGCCTTCTACCCGTTCGTCGTTGACGATGGTAAAGACATGCACCCACACGACGTTGTTGATTTCCTGAACGTCGTTGGGAATGACGGTGACGGTGGAGCCGTTGCTGAGGGTGAGCAACACCACTCCGCCGGGTTTTTCGCGGATGTTTGCGCCTCCGCCTTCCGCGGCGCGGATGACGGCGATGATGGGGGTGGGTTCGGCGGTGACGGTGAAGGTGGGGGTTGAGGTGGGGCGCAGGGTGGTGGTGGGGCGCGGCGAGGGGGTGGTGGAAGCGGTGGAGGTTGGTACGCCAATGACGGCAGTCGCCGGTTGAGGGGTGAAGGAGGGGGTGAGGGTGGGAACAAGCGGCAGCGTAGAGGTGGCTTGGGCAGGCGAAGCAGGTTCCGGCGCGGCAAGACCCGTCTGGATTTTTATCCAGTTTAATGTGCCGGTGGAGGTTGTCAGCCAGGCGAGCAGGAGAATCAGAGTGAGGGCGGTGAGCAGGACGCCTCCCAGTGTGATGGGGTAGAAGCGCAGGAAGAAGAGGGTGAGAATGCAGAAGAGGGTCGCCCAGGCAAAGTAAACGAGGAAGACCAGCAGCCCGGGCAGGGCGAGTCCCTCGATGCCGCTTCCCAGCCCAAAGCCGGCCGCGCAAAGAGGCAGGAAGAGTTCGTAGGCAATGAGGGCGCTTGGCAGGTAGGGGCGTTGTTCGGAGCGGACGAAGGAGAGGGTGATGAGGATGGCGCCGATTGCCAGTACGAAGAAATCGGGCGCCCACAGGCGGCTGTGCAGAAAGGCTTCGTTGAAGGTGCGCGGCTGCGGAAAGATGCGTGTGGCGTAACCGGCGAGGATGCCGCCCAGCGCGCTCAGCAAAGCGCTGAGGAGGATGGCAAGCAGGGTTTGGATGAATAAACGCCCGGCGCCGGCGATGATGCCGAGGCACATGCCGATCCAGGGGGTGAGGAGGGGGGCGACGAGTACGCCAAAGATAAGCAGGCTTTGCGAATCGAGGAAGTAGCCCAGCCCCATGATGGCGCCGCCGATGAGGGCAAAAACGAACAGTTCATACGATGGGAAGGCGCGCCGCGCCAGGTGGTCGAAGAGTGCGGCGCGTTCCTGTTCGTCGGAGGGGAAGTAGGCGCGGCGCATGGCGCGGCGCCGGCGGGCGCGGGAAGCGATAAATTCTTGAGGCGGTTCGGGCGGTGAAGGATGCGGAGAGTCCATGAGGTTATTTTCTCAAACTGGCGCGAATACGCAGCGGATGTTCGAGCAGTGCCAGTGCGGCGTGAATGTCGGGCAGGAGCAGGTCGGCGGCGAGCAGGGTTTCCACGGCTGTGCCTTCCGCAGAAAGGACACACAGTCCGAGTGCGGCTTCTTTGAGCATGGCGGCGTCATTGGCGCCCTGCCCAAGCGCAGCCACGTGTTCGGCGCCGAGGCGGCGCACGTATTCCGCTTTTTGTTCGGCTTCGCGGCCGGGCTGAATGCGCGTGGCGGTGAGTTCGAGCAGGCGGTCAATGGCTGCCTGCCGTCCGTGTGTGTCGGCGGTGAGCAGATGAATGGTCAGGTGTTTTTTCAGTGAGTGGATTTTTTCTGCAACGCCTTCGAGCAGCGTTCCATCCACAGCCAGTGTCCCGTTGACATCGGTGACGAGATGCTGCAGGCGAAGCATGCCCCGCCCGGGGATTTCGATTTCAATCATGGGGACAATTATACAAGGATATGTGAAGGAAGCGCGCATCCTTCTGGACCTTTGGCCTGTCGCTCCATTAAGCGCATTTCCTTGCTTGACATGTTTTCTCCTTAAGGTATAATCGCGGTCGCCTTCCTCGCTAGCTCAATCGGCAGAGCGGGCGGCTGTTAACCGCTAGGTTCGAGGTTCAAGTCCTCGGCGAGGAGCCTCTTGAAGTCAGGGACCTCCCTGAATCCTGTAATGCGTCTTGGGTCCCTGGGCGCAGCGACCTATGGCTACCCTCCCGATCCTTCTTCCTCTCCCCGAAGCCGCCCGCAAGTACGGGCTGAGTCAAGCGCGTCTGCGGTCGCTTGTTGAGAGTGGTAAAATCAGGGCAGGAGTGATAGAAGGAAAAATGGTCGTCAGCGAAGAGGAAGTGAGAGAGCAGGCAATTGTCCGCAAAGAAGATTTGCCGGAATACAAAAAACACGCCCATTTGAAAGGCGTGCCGATTTGGATTAGCGAAGCAGAAAGAAAATATGGAGTTGCCAATCCAACAATTTCTGTGTGGGTGAAGCGTGGTATTATAAAAGTGATTGGCTATGATAAAAACCGTAAACTGATTGATGAAGCGGACATGGCTTATTGTGCTGAAATATATAACCAGCGCAGAGGACAAGGCAAATGGCTATTTGATAAAAATGGACTGCCGTATAAACCTAAAACTGGTCCACTGTCCATTACGGCATAACAAAACAGAAAACGGCGAAAAGCCGTTTTTTTATTCCCACTATCACTAGAAGTTATTGACAACTTCTAGGGATAGTGCTAAACTACCCCCCAGCACCTTTCCAAACCAACCACTCAAGCCTCAAACACAACGCCCCAGCGAGGGCG
>JBBITE010000023.1:0-6522 GCA_037440905.1 Anaerolineae bacterium
TCAGCCAGTTTACTGGCGTAATGCGGGAGCAAGCTCCCTGAGTCCAAAGTTATGTCAGCCAGTTCACTGGCGCGTTTCGGGAGCAAGCGTCCCTGAGTCCAAAGTTGCAAATCGTACATCGAATGTCCTCCTTCCTCACCTGGTACCTCCTCGTCACCCTCCTCGGCTGGGTCACCTTTCCCCTGACATATCGTCTCTTCCCTGTGCTGGCGGAGCGGGGCTACACCTTTTCGCGCACCTTCGGGCTTATGCTGTGGGGATTCATCTTCTGGCTCTTCGCCACCTTGGGCATCGCCCAAAACGACATGGGGGGACTCTTGTTGGCGTTGTTTGTTTTCATGGGGTTGAGCGCGTGGGCGTTTGCAGCCACAGATAACGGTCAATCGTCTATCGTCAATTGGATAAAAGAAAACAAAACGTTCGTGATTGCCTCCGAACTCCTCTTCCTGCTCGCCTTCGCCTTCATGGCGTTCTTCCGCGCTGCAAACCCGGAGATTCTCGGCACCGAAAAACCGATGGAGTTGATGTTCATCAACGGCATTATGAACTCACCTGCCTTCCCGCCGCGCGACTTGTGGCTTTCGGGATACTCGATCTCCTATTACTACTTCGGTTATGCGATGACCGCCATGCTCGCCAAATTCAGCGGCGTTCCGGCAACCGTGGCATTCAACCTCATGCTGGCGCTGATCTTCGGTTTGAGCGCGCTCGGCGCCTATGGCATCTTGTACAACCTCTTGTCGAGTCAAAAGTCGAGGCTCGAAGGTCAGGAGATCGTCCATCGTCCATCGTCCACACTTGCACCGCACGCAAATGCAGATGCCGTCGCCTCCCTCCTCGCCCCCATCTTCCTGCTGCTTCTCTCCAATGCCGAAGGCTTTCTCGAAATCCTGCATGCGCGCGGATGGTTCTGGAAAGACGGCGCGAATTTTTGGACCTGGCTCGACATCCCCGAACTGCGCAACCCTCCGCCGGCAGTTCCATCCTGGCTGCCCGACCGCTTCTGGTGGTGGTGGCGCGCCTCGCGCGTCGTTCAGGATTACGACCTGAACGGTATCTTCCGCGAAGCCATTGACGAGTTTCCCGCCTTCTCCTTCCTGCTCGGCGACCTGCACCCGCATGTGCTGTCCATTCCCTTCTTTTTGCTGGCAATTGCCTTCGCGTTCAACCTGTTCCTCGGCGGCTTTCGCGGGCGGATAGACCTCTATTTCGGCGAATTACATCTCAGCAAGATGGGCTTCCTGTTCGCGGCGTTCCTGCTTGGCGGTATGGCGTTCCTCAACACCTGGGATGTCCTGCCGGTGGGAGCGCTGATTGTTTTCAGTTATGTGCTAAGCCGCGTACGTGAAGCAGGCTGGGGCTGGGAAAGACTCGAAGACGCCCTGCTGCTGGGGGGGCCGCTGCTTGCTGCGGCGTATCTCCTGTATCTGCCCTTTTTCCTCGCCTTCGATTCTCAGGCGGGAGGCATCGTTCCCAATTTCATCTATATCACGCGCGGCGCGCACCTGTGGGTCATGTGGGGGACGTTGTTCGTGCCGCTCTTTGCCTTCCTGCTGTATCTGGCGCGCCAGAACCGTTCCGCACAGTGGGGCAGGGGCATTGCCGCTGCGCTTGGCATCCTGACCCTGCTGCTCCTCACCATGCTGGCAATGGGAGCGCTGGCGTACCGCCTGCGCCCGGAAATTGTCCTCCCCCTCCTGCAGGGACAGCAGCGCGACGCCGCCGCCTTCCTCGCCGACAGTTTCAAACGCCGTCTCGACCATATCGGCAGCCTGCTCACCCTCCTTGCGCTTCTCATCCCCGCCCTGGCGTTTTTATTCTCCAACAAGCGCCCTGCCGATGATGAACATCCTTTCATCCCTCGTTCTTCATCCTTCATCCTTTTACTAACCGCCCTCGGCGCCCTCCTCATCCTCGGTCCCGATTTTCTCTACCTGCAGGATAACTTCGGCTACCGCATCAATACCGTCTTCAAGTTCTACTACCAGGCATGGATGTTGCTCAGCCTTGCCGCCGCCTACGGCACGGCTGTGCTGCTGCGACACTTACGCGGCGCGCCGAACCTGCTTTTCAATGTCCTCTTCCTCCTCGTCCTCCTGGTTGGGTTGACCTATCCCGCCCTTGCCTTCCCGAACAAAGCGAACAACTTCCGTCCGCCGCACGGCTTCACCCTCGATGACTTCGACCGCCTCCAGCGCGAAAACCCAGACGAAGCCGCCGCCATCCTCTGGCTGCAATCCGCACCCGATGGAGTCATCCTCGAAGCCACCGGAAACCCCTATTCCACTTACGGGCGCATTTCCATCTACAGCGGGCTGCCCACCCTGCTGGGCTGGGGCAACCACGAAGGTCAATGGCGCGGAAGCGACTTTCAGGGCATCCTTGCCCTCCGCCAAAGCGACATCGAGACTCTCTATACCACCCCCAACTGGCAGCAGACGCAAACCCTGCTCGAACAATATCACGTTCGCTACGTCATCGTCGGCAGCCTGGAACGCACCTCCTACCGCATCAACGAAGCCAAGTTCAACAACTTCCTCAAACCCGTCTTCCGCCAGGGCAGCGTCGTCATTTACGAAGTTCCTTGATTCACAGGTAAAATACTCTTCATGACCTCTCCCCGCCCCAAATACGAAGGCTGGCTCTACGGGCTGGCTTTTCTTATTGCCCTCGGGCTGCGCTTCATCCAATTGGGCGCAAAACCCCTCACCGACTCCGAAGCCCAACTCGCCCTGCAAGCGCTCCACCTTGCCCGCGGTGAGACTCCGCTCCTCGACTCCCAGCCCGCCTACATCCTCTTCACCAGCGTTCTCTTCCTCATCACCCATGCCGCCAACTTCACCGCGCGCCTGCTCCCCGCCCTGGCAGGCAGCGCCCTCGTCTTTGCCCCCCGCCTCTTCCGTGACCGCCTCAAACCCCTGCCAGCCCTGCTCCTCGCCTTCCTCATTTCTTTCGACCCTACCCTCACCGCCCTCTCGCGCCAAGCAAACGGCGCGATGCTTGCCCTGACCTGTCTACTCTTCGCCTGGGGGATGTGGCGGAACGGACGTCCCATCCCCGCCGGCCTCTTCGCCGCCCTTGCGCTTCTTTCTGGACCTTCAGCCTGGTCTGGCTTGCTGAGCCTGAGTCTCCCCTTCATCCTTTTCCGCACTGCCAATCCGCCAGCCCAAACCGACAAGCGCCAGGTAAAAATTACGAGTCTCTCCTTCCTCGCCGCTCTGCTTCTCGGCGGCACCCTCTTCTTCACCGCCCCCACCGGACTGAGCGCCTTCTTTGCGTCCCTCCCCGCCTACCTTCAGGGGTGGGCTTCGCCGTCTGCCTTCAGCCCGTTGCGCATGTTGTTCATCTTCCTTGCCTACGAAACGCTGGGCATCTTCCTTGCCGTCTTTGCCCTCCTGCGCGGATTCCGCCTTGGCAGCCGCCGCGTGATTCGGCTGAGTCTGTGGCTGGGCGGCGCACTGCTGCTTGCCGTGTTCTACCGCCAGCCGGGCGAACTCGTTTGGGCGGTCATTCCCCTGCTCCTCCTCGCCGCGCAGGAACTTTCCCGCGCTTTCGAAATTTACCCCGAAGAACGGGTGGAAGTCGGTGTGGTGGGCGGTGCGGTTCTCATCCTGCTTATCTACATCTGGTTCAACATCGCCAACATCGGCTTGAACCCCTACGAACACCTGCTTCCCACCACCCTGACCGTGTTTGGCCGGATTATCACCATGCCCTTTGGCGCGCGATATTTCATCCTATTTGGCGCGATACTCATCCTCCTCCTCAGCGCCATTTTGATTGCCTTTGGATGGTCGGCGCGCACCGCCCGCCTGGGGGTGACCTGGGCGTCGTTGTTCTTCCTCGGCTTCTACGCTCTTGCAGCCGCCTGGGGCGCCAGCGGCATGCGCCTGCCCAACGGCATGGAACTATGGTCGGCAGACCAGCCGCCCATTCAGAATGACCTGCTCCTCGCCTCGGTGCGGCAGGCTTCCCTCCTCAGCAGCGGAGACATCGAAACGCAGCCTGTGACGATCCTGGGCATCCACTCTCCCGCCCTCGAATGGACGCTTCGCAATCACGACGTACAACTCGTCTCCAGCCTCGACCCGCTTGCCTCTCCTCCGCTCGTCATCACCCCGCTGATGACCGAACTGGGGCTGCCCGCTGCCTATCGCGGGCAGGACTTCACCTGGCGGCAGCCGCCCGCCTGGCAAAATATCCAAGCGCCAGACTGGCTTCGCTGGCTGGTCTATCGTCAGTTGCCGCGCGAAACCGAAACCATCATCCTCTGGGTGCGCGATGACCTCTTCCCCGATGCGCGCGAAAATGAAGCGCAACCATAACCCGCCCAAAAAACAGCCAGAAAACCGAGAAACCCAAATGACACACAACACTCCTCCTTCCATCATCGCCATTGATGGCCCGGCCGCGTCGGGCAAATCTACCCTAGGGTTGAAACTGGCGCAGGCGCTGGGCTACCTGTTTTTCGATACCGGCGTTATGTACCGCGCTGTCACCTGGCTTGCCCTCGACCGCGATATTGACATCAAAGACGAAGCGCAGGTCACGGCGTTGGCGGAGGGAACGCCCATTGAGGTGGCACCCGCCTCAAAGTCCGATGGACGCGTGTGCGATGTGCTGATCGCCGGAAAAGACATCACCTGGGAGACTCGTCTGCCCATTGTGGATGCGAACGTCTCGGTCGTCTCCGCTTATCCCGGTGTGCGCGCGGCATTGAGCAAACAGCAGCGGCGCATCGGTCAGCGCGGGAAGGTGGTGATGGTGGGACGCGATATCGGCACGGTCGTCCTGCCCGAAGCCGACCTGAAGATTTACCTGGATGCCTCCGCCGAAGAGCGCGCCCGCCGGCGCTTCGCCGAAATGAGCGCACGGGGCGCAACGGTGAAGTATGAAGATGTGCGGGCGCAAGTCATTGAACGCGACCGTATCGACTCCACCCGCGACGTGGCGCCGCTCAAAGCCGCCCCCGATGCAGTGGTGATCGATTCGGATAAAATGAGCATTGACGAAGTCTTCCAAAAAGTGTTGTCCTTGTGCAAATGAGCGCCCTCTACCGCGTTCCGCTGCGCTTTCGGTTGAGCCGCCCGCTGCTGCGAATCATCTTTCGCGGCATTTTCCATCTGCTTGCCGAGATTCGCATCACAGGCTGTGAAAACGTGCTGCGCCAGGGCGCCTACCTCGCGGCGATGAACCACGTCTCCATCTATGACCCTCCCTTTGCGGCGGCGTTCTGGCCCCGCCCGCTGGAAATCATCGGCGCGGCGGATGTGTTTGCCAAGCCCGGTCAGGGACAGTTGCTGAAGATGTACGGCGTCATCCCCGTCCACCGCGGCGAGTATGACCGCGTCCTCTTTCAACGAGTCATTGCCGTGCTCGAAGCCGGCTTGCCGCTGCTCATGGCGCCGGAGGGAGGACGTTCACACGTCCCTGCCATGCGGCGCGCCCTGCCCGGCGTGGCATACATCGTCGAGCAGACGCGCGTGCCGGTAGTGCCAACCGCGATTATCGGCACCACCGAAGATTTCTGGCAGCGCGCGCGCAGGGGCGAACGTCCCCGCCTTGAGATGCGAATCGGCAAGCCCATCCTCCTGCCCGAAAACACAGCCAAAGGCAGGGAAAGGCGCGAACTCCGTCAGGCAAATGCCGACCTGGTGATGCGCCACATTGCCGGGCTGCTGCCCGAGGAATATCGCGGCTATTATGTCCACTCTGCCATCTTCCCCGCCTAAACCCGTCACCGACTGGTGGCGCCCCGACCTGGTTTCTCTGCCCCGCCTCAGCCTGCCGCGCCGGGCATTTCGTCACGTTGCGCGCGGGCTGGCAAAACTGCTCACCCGCCTTTTCCTGAAGCCGGCCATTCGCGGCGTGGAAAACTTCCCCGCCCGCGGACCGGCGCTGGTGGTCATCAACCATCTGGGCGATGCCGATGTCGTCCTGCTCGCCGCCGCACTGCCCGTGTTATTAGACGGTATCGGAAAAATCGAACTCAGCGCGCACTGGCTGGTAGGACCGCTCTTCCGCGCCTATGGGGTCATCTGGGTTCACCGCGGCAAACCGGACCGTAAGGCTGTGCGTGCCGCCCTCCAGGCATTATCTCAGGGACGGTTTCTCGCCGTCGCGCCGGAGGGCAGGCAGTCGCTGGCGGGCGGTTTGGAAGAAGGCACAGAGGGCGCAGCGTTCCTTGCTCTTCAATCGGGCGCGCCGATCGTTCCCGTCGCCATGACCGGCACAGAGAACAGCAATGTTTATGGTCACATGCGCCGGCTCAAACGCGCCCCGGTCACGCTCACAGTAGGCAAGCCGTTTTTCTTGCAGCCGGCAGAAAATCACCGCGAGGCGCTGCGTGCAGGGACAGAGCGCATCATGCAATCCTTGGCGGAACTGCTGCCTCCCTCTTATCGCGGGAAGTACGCGCCAGACAAGCCATCCGCCTCGTAGAACACGCCTGTAGACATCATCCCTTATCAGCCAGTTCACTGGCGTAATGCGGGAGCAAGCATCCTGACCCTCCCTTATGGA
>JBBITE010000023.1:6622-42896 GCA_037440905.1 Anaerolineae bacterium
ACTGGCGTAATGCGGGAGCAAGCATCCTGACCCTCCCTTATGGAGTCAGCCAGTTTACTGGCGTAATGCGGGAGCAAGCTCCCTGACTCCAAAATTGAAATTCGTAAACTGTTTTGTTACAAAGCACGCACCTGAAGTTTTGCTGTCGAACCGGCGCCATTTCGGGCTATAATTTTTCCTATGCGGCTCATCGCATCGTTGCTAACCAGCCTGCCCTATTTTATCCCCATCCCGTTGGCGGGCTGGCTGGTGTGGCTTGGGTTTGCCGGCCTGCTGGGACTGGCGCTCTATAACTGGCGGGGCTATCAGATGAAATGGACCCGTCGTGAGGGGGGATTATTTGTTGCTCTTTTCACCGCCGCCGCTATTGCATCCTTGTTCGTTGGCGTGAAATTTTCCGCCGCATCTTTGCCTGTGCCGGGCTTGCCCGAAGAACCACCCGGCTCCACGCTGCTGCTCTTCTCCGCCATCCCATGGACTCTGGCAGGCGGCTTGCTCGGACCAATTGCCGCCGCCGCGCTCGGCATCTTCAGCGGTCTCCTGCGCGGATTTTGGGATACCCACAGCGTCTTTACTGCCCTCGATTTAGGGTTGATGGCGGGGTTGTTTTCCGTCTTCGTGCGGCAGAACTACCGCACGCCCCTCTTCCGCCTGCTGCGTCAGCCGTTGGCTGCCGCGCTCAGCCTGGTACCTTTTCATGTTCTGCTCTTTCTCCTGAGCGCCTTCTTTGCTGTTCCAGCTGCTTCCGTAGCCGAAAGATTCGACTATGCCTTCAGCAATGCTGGCGTGGTAACGCTGGCTTTCGGCAGTGAAATGCTGGTTGCCGGCCTGGCAGGGCAGGTTGTGGCCGCGGCGTTCCCTGCCCGCTGGGGCGGCATTGCCTCGCTTCAACCTTCGCCTGCCGAGCGCAGCATCGAAACCCGCTTCCTCTCCGGCGCAGGGACAGTGATTGTCCTCCTGCTGGTCACCCTGCTGCTGGGCGATTGGTTCCTCGCCGGGCGCGCCGCCCGCGGCCTGCTGGAAAAACGCCTCGCCAGCGTAGCCCAGGCAGGCTCACAGAGTTTGCCTCTGTTTCTCGAAGCGGGGCAGAATCTCGTGAGTCAGACCGCTTCCGATCCGCGCTTGAACGAAGTCTCCAGCGACCTTTCCGCCATCCTCGGCGAGCAGATGCGCGCCATCCCCTATTTCAATCAAATGATTTTGTTCGATCCCGCCGCCGGCACCGTGCTTGCCAGTTACCCGCCCGAAATTTCTGCCCAACTTACAATGCAGGAGGAAACAGGCACGGCGCTTGCGCTGCAGGGCGTGCCGTATCAAATGTATGCCATTCCCCCTGCCGGTTCCGGCAGCGCGCGCCTCTCCTTCCTGGCAGCCCTGCCCGGCGGACGGGTCCTCATCGCCCGCACCGACCTGCAAACCAACCCCTACCTGCGCTCGCTGGTCCAAAGCCTCAACAGCCTGCAAGACATCAACGGCGCCGGCCTGCTCGTGGACGAACAAGCGCTCATCCTCTACCACCCGCAAAATTCCCACATCATGACCCCCTACGCCGGCAGCCGCCCCTCGCAGCCTGGCTTTTATCAGGAAACCGCCCCCAACGGAACCCGTCAACTGGTCTATCACCAGCCGGTAGCCGGTGTGCCCTGGTCCATTGTGCTGACCGTCCCCGCGCAGGAAACGCAAAAAATCGCCATAGAGATCGCCCTGCCCATCTCGCTCATGATCATCCTGCTTGGCATCTTCGCCCTCGTCAGCCTGCGCTTAAGCCTGAGGACGGTAAGCGGCTCGCTGCAAAGCCTGGCAACCGAGGCGAAACACATTGCCGCCGGCAAACTCGACCGCCCCCTCCAAACTGGCGGTGTGGACGAAGTGGGTGAACTGCGCCGCGCTTTCGAGCAAATGCGCGTCAGCCTGCAAGGGCGCCTCGACGAACTCAACCGTCTGCTGGTTGCCAGCCAGGGCGTCGCCTCCACCCTGCAACTGGACGAAGCCCTCGCCGCAGTGCTGAAAGCCGTCGTCGAAAGCGGTGCCAGCGCGGCGCGCATCGTCCTCGTGCGCGAGATGATGCCCGGCCTGGTGGAAATCCCCGTCCGCTACTCCAGTGGACCGGAGAAAGACCTCTACGCCCACCTCGATCAGCAGATTCTTGCCCTCACTGAACGACAGGAACGCCTCGTCATGGCGGCTCTTTCACGGACCCGCGGCCTGGAACTCGACCCCGGCCTACCCCACCCCGAATCCCTCTCCGCCGTTGCTCTGCGGCACGAGAATCGCTACTTCGGCGTGCTGTGGGCGGCATACAACAAACAGAAGATTTTCAACGAAGCCGACCTGCGCTTCCTCACCACCCTGGCTTCTCAGGCTGCGCTGGCAGTTGCCAACATCCGCCTCTTCCTGGCGGTGGATGCGAGCCGGCGTCAGTTGGAGACCATCCTCAATTCCACGCCCGACCCGGTCCTCGTCACCGACGCATCCAACCGCCTCGTTTTGGCAAACCCCGCTGCGAGCGCGCTCTTCAACGTTATCATCCGCCGCGGCGAACGCCAGGACCTCCAGCGTACCATCCAAATCAAATCCCTCTACGACCTTTTGCAAGAGGCATCCGACGAAAAACGCACTGCCGAAATCAAAACGCCCGACGGCAAAACCTTCCTTGCCACTGCCTCCGCCATGACCGCCGACGGGCGCACTGTGGGGCGTGTGTGCATCCTGCGCGATATTACTCAACTCAAAGAAATTGACACCCTCAAATCCGATTTCGTCTCCACCGTGAGCCACGACCTGCGCTCTCCTCTCACGCTCATGCGCGGGTACGCCACCATGCTCGAAACAGCCGGCGAATTGAACGACCAGCAGAAAGGCTATGTGCGCATGATTGTGCAGGGTGTGGAAAACATGTCGCGCCTGGTCAACAACCTGCTCGACCTGGGGCGCATTGACTTCGGCGTAGGCTTGCAGGTGGAAAGCATCCCCGTGTTGGATATTATCGAGCGCGTCACCGGCAATCTGCAAATGGCGGCGCGCGGAAAGAACATTGCCATCTCTGTAGAAATTCCACACGACATTCCCCACGCTGTGGAAGGCGATCCGACTCTGCTCAATCAGGCGCTATACAACCTGGTGGAAAATGCCATCAAATATACGCCCAACGGCGGTGAAGTGTCCATTCGCCTGATGACCGCCGCCGACACACTGACCTTTGCCGTCAAGGATACCGGTATCGGCATCCAGCCGGAGGATCGCAAACGTCTGTTCGAAAAATTCTTCCGCGGCACCCACCGCGAGGCGCTGGCGCAGCGCGGTACCGGTCTGGGGCTTGCCATTGTCAAATCCATTGCGGAACGTCACCACGGCAAGGTATGGTTGGACAGCGAACTTGGAAAGGGCAGTACGTTCTATTTACAAATCCCGCTTACCCAGCCAGGTAAAACCCAGCAGGCGGCATAACTCATGGGACACGTAGCGGAGGAGTATAATGAGATTCCTCGCCGTTTTGGGCGGGGCTTCTTTTTTGTAGTAAAGGGTAAAACAATGGTATCTCCTGTAAACGAACAAACTGAAATCATGCGGCGGCAAAGCGACTACCAACCGCCGCGCACGCTGAGTCATTGGTTTATCGGGCGTCCGCTTTCCACAGCAGATGCCCCCCATCAAACCATTGGGAAAGCCATCGGGCTGGCTGTGTTCGCCTCCGACGCCTTATCCTCCACCGCCTACGCCACCCAGGAAATCATGGTTATTCTGGCGGCGGCCGGCACCGTGGCGTTTGGATATGTCTTCCCCATCTCGCTTGCCATTGTAGTGTTGATGGCAATCGTCACTTTCTCTTATGAGCAGACCATTCATGCGTACCCCTCCGGCGGCGGCGCCTATATCGTCTCGCGCGATAACCTGGGAATTCTTCCCGCGCAAATTGCCGGCGCTGCCCTTCTGACCGATTACATTCTCACAGTTGCCGTTTCTATCTCGGCGGGCGTGGCGCAGATCGTCTCGGCATATCCGGCGCTTTTCCCCTATCGCGCAGGGATTGCGGTTGCCGCGGTGTTTCTCATCATGCTGGTTAACCTGCGGGGCGTGAAAGAATCGGGCATTGCCTTTTCCATCCCCACCTATTTCTTCGTTGGGATGATGTTCATCACCGTAGGAACGGGCCTGGTGCGTCATTTCAGTGGCACACTGGGCGTTGTGGTGGATCCGCCTCACCTGGAGATGCACGGCGTCATTTCTGCCCTCACGCCTTTCATCATCCTGCACGCTTTTTCCAGCGGTACCGCCGCCCTGACCGGCATCGAAGCCATCTCGAACGGCATCACCGCCTTCAAAGAACCGCGCAGCCGCAACGCCGGCATCACGCTGATTTGGATGGCTTTCATTCTCGCCACCCTCTTCCTGAGCATCTCGTTCCTGGCTGGGTACATTGGCGCCATTCCCTCCGAAACTGAAACCGTCATCTCCCAACTGGGGCGAACCGTTTTCGAGGGGCGCGGCATTCTCTATCTGATGGTCATCTCTGCCACCACCGTCATCCTGATTATGGCGGCAAACACTGCCTTTGCCGATTTTCCCCGTCTGAGCGCTCTCATCGCTCAGGATGGCTTCCTGCCGCGTCAATTGAGCTTCCGCGGCAGCCGGCTGGTCTATTCCAACGGAATCATCACACTTGCGGTAATTGCTTCCATCCTCATCCTCATCTTCGATGCCAGCGTGACGCTTCTCATCCCGCTCTATGCCATCGGTGTGTTTCTCTCGTTCACTCTCTCGCAAACGGGCATGGCGCTTCGCTGGCTGAAGATTGGACGCCTCAAAGAAAACGAGGAAATTGCCGAAGCGGGTTCGGTTTTACGCTATGATAAAAACTGGCGCTTCAAGATGGTCATCAACGGTTTCGGCGCGTTATGCACCTTCATCGTTATGCTCATCTTTGCCGTCACCAAATTCACCGAGGGCGCCTGGATCGTTCTCATCATCATCCCCCTGCTGGTGCGGATGTTCCTCATCGTTCATCATCATTACCAGGACCTTGCCTCGCACCTCACCCTGGACAACTTCAAGGGTTTGCCTGCCCGTCAGACACGCCATCGTGTGATCATGCCGGTCAGTGGCGTGCATCAGGGGACGCTGGAAGGGTTGCGCTACGCCAAACTGCTTTCAGATGACGTAACCGCCGTCCATGTTTCGATTGACCCGGCGGAGACTGAAAAGGTGCAGAAAAAATGGAAGGTTTGGGGTGAAGGCACACGGATGGTCATCCTCGACTCGCCTTTCCGCCTCTTTATCGAACCGCTCCTGGCGTACATCGAGGAAATCATTGCGAACCGCCAGCCGGGCGAAACGATTACCATCGTCGTGCCGCAATTCATCCCCTCCAAGCGCTGGCACAATGCCCTCCATATGCGCACGGCAGATTTGCTGCGGCAGGAGTTATTATCCAAACATGGGGTCGTAGTGACAGACGTCCCCTATCACGTACACAAGAAAGAGAAGGAGTAAGGACATGAATTTTGTCATCATCGGATGCGGCCGCGTGGGCGCGGAGTTATCCTACCATCTATTCAAAGGAGGGCATTCCGTGGTTGTTGTGGATGTCAACAAACAGGCGTTTAACCGCCTGCATCCCGACTTTCGTGGGCGCACCCTCGAGGGAGAAGGGCTGGCAGAAAGCGTCTTGGAACGTGCCGGCATCCGCGAAGCAGACGGCTTGGCGGCGGTCACCAATTCGGATGCTCTCAACGCTGTCGTTTGCCATGCGGCGCGCGAGTTTTACAACGTGCCTGTGGTGGTGGCGCGAAATTACGACCCAACCCTGCGCAGTGTAATCGAAGCGTTTGGTTTGCAAACGGTCGGTTCCACCACCTGGGGCGCGCAGCGCGTCGAAGAACTGCTGCTCAATCCGTCCGAAAAGGTCGTCTACTCGGCTGGTAACGGCGAAGTGGAAATCTACGAAATTCGCATCCCCCCCGCGTGGAATGGACGCACACTCGGCGAATTGCTGGGAAATATTCCGGAGTGCCGCCCTGTGGCTCTGACAAGAGCCGGCCGCTCGTTCCTCCCGGAGGCAGACACTGTCCTCCACAGCGACGACCTGCTCAACGTCAGTTCCACCTTCAAAGGCATCGGCGCATTGACCGCCTGCATCGCGGGAAAAACGGAGGCATAACATGTTCGTATTAATTGCGGGTGGCGGGCGCACAGGCGCACGCCTTGCTAACCTGCTTCTCAATCAAAACTACACTGTGCGCCTGGTGGAAAGCCGCCGCGAACTGCTTGCGCACCTGCATCAGGAACTTCCCACCGAAGTCATTTACGAAGGTCACCCCGTCAACCCCACCGTGCTGGAAGCAGCCGGCGCTCGTGAGGCGCACGTCATCGCTGCCGTCACCAACGAAGACGCGCACAATCTGGCAGTCTGCTATATTGCCAAAACCCTGTTCGAAGTGCCCCGCACCATTGCCCGCGTTAACAACCCCAACAACGCCTGGCTCTTCAATGAGAAATTCAAAGTGGATGTGGCGCTCAACGCCTCCGACGTGCTGGCGCACCTCATCCAGGAAGAAATGTCGCTGGGCGACATGATGACCCTCTTCAAAATCCGCCGCGGACGCTATGCCGTGGTGGAAGAAAAAGTCCCCGCCGGCGCCAAGGCCATTGGCGTTCCCCTCAAATACATGGACCTAGCGGAGCATTGCGTCATTGCCGCCATCATCCGCAACGGCGTTATGACCCTGCCGCGAGGCGACAGCGTCCTTCAGGAAAACGACGAAATCATTGCCGTCGCCAGCCCCGAAGGCGTCAAACGCCTTGCCGACCTGCTCGCCTTCCCTGTGTACCCGACACGAAACGGGAAGAATCCGAGCGCCTCTTGAATTGACCGATTCCAAATCCTTACGGTATAATGCCTTGCCTTGCAACCGCAAGGCGTCACAAGACAAGCAATTATTTTGACACGAGGAAGACAAAATGCCAAAACGAACGTACCAACCGAAGATCCGCCGCCGCGTGCGCGTGCACGGATTCCGCAAACGCATGTCCACAGCCGATGGGCGCGCCGTCCTCAAACGCCGCCGCCTGCGCGGGCGTCACAAACTGACAGTCACCGCCAACGAACACGTCAAAAAGGTTCGCTGGTAATATCCTCCAAACGAGTCTCGGGTGCAGAGAAGGTTCCGTCTGACCCGGTCCGAAGATTTCAAGCGGGTGCGGCGCTCTGGCAAGTCTTATGCCCACCCGCTTGTTGTGTTGATTGTCCAACCCGCTGAACAACCCCGCCTGCGCGTGGGCATCGCCGCCGGCAAGACGATTGGCACCGCCGTCTATCGCAACCGCGCCAAACGTCTCCTGCGTGAAGCGATGCGCAGCCTGCTCCCCCGCGTCGCTTCGCACTACGACCTGATCCTGATTGCCCGTCCAAGCCTTGCCCGCGCCTCCCTCGAAGATACCCGCCAGGCGCTGCGCGACCTTCTCCAGCGCGCCAAACTCCTCACCCCGCCGCATGAATCCTGAATTTCATCTTCACGACTACCCCAACGAACCCCGTCTGCGCGATATGCCGCGTACCCTCTGGAATGTACCCCGCATAATCCTGCTGGCGCTCATCCGTCTCTACCAGGGAACCGTCTCCAAAGCGCTTCCCCCCAACACCTGCCGCTTCTATCCATCCTGCTCTCATTACGGCTACCAGGCAATCTACAAATACGGTGTGCTAAAAGGTTCGGTCATGGCGGCGTGGCGTGTCCTGCGCTGTAACCCGTTCAATCCCGGGGGCTACGACCCCGTTCCATAGGAGTGCGAAAATTCTAAAAATGAGAAACAAATTTCTTTTGCTGATAACGGTCTTGCTCGGCGTTCTCCTCCTGAGCGCCTGCGGCGGGACGGTGCGCGGCACCACCTGGGCGGGTCTGGCTGCCGATGAAACCACCGCCTACCTCGCAGACCTGACCTACGTCTATGCTATCAACCTGAAAGACGGCACTGAAGCCTGGCGCTTCTCCGACCCCAACGACAACAAAGCGCAATTCTACGCCACCCCCGTCATCACCCCCGATGGGCTGATCATCGTCGGCAGCGCCAGCAGCAAACACCTGCTCTACGCCCTCAACCCCCGCGACCTGATTACCGACAACGACACCAAAACTCCCGCCGTGGAATGGACCTTCAGCGGCGCCGCCGCGGGATGGGTTGCGCCACCGCTTGTCGTCGAGAACACCCTATTCGCCCCCAACGCCGATGGCAACCTCTATATCTTCGACCTGAGCGACGGTCAATCTCAAAAACAGCCCATCGCCACCGTCACGCTTGGCGGGCGGTTGTGGGCGCAGCCCGTGACAGACGGCAAACGGGTTTACGTCACCTCGCTCGACCACAGCGTGTACGCCATAGACCGCAGCACCTACGCCATCCTCTGGCAACAAGACATCGCCGCTGCCATCCCCGGCTCCCCTGCGATTGGAGCGGATGGCAGCCTCTACGTCGGTTCGCTCGCTTCCAAACTCGAACAATTCAACCCCGAAAGCGGCGAACATAAATCCGTCCTCGAGGCTGAATACTGGCTGTGGAGCACTCCCGTCCTCGATGGCAGCACGCTCTACTTTGGCGACCTGAAAGGCAACTTCTATTCCTTCGACACAACCACCGCCAGCCTGAATTGGAGCATCCAGCCCGACGGTGCCATCACCGCCAACGCCATCCTCCAAAACGATCACCTCCTGCTTGCCACCGAATCCGGCAGCCTCTATGCCATTAGCAAAGACGGAAAAATCCTGTGGTTCGAAGAAGTGGGCGGTAAAATTTACACCACCCCTCTTGTGGCGGGAGACCTCATCCTGGTTGCCCCTCTCGAAACTGATTTCTACCTTGCGGCGCTCGACTCCAACGGCCGCCAGGTGTGGACCTTCCCCGCAAAGAAATAGAGGCAGTTATGTGGAATCTCTTCGTTTCCATTTTCATCAACGTCCTGTTGTGGATTTACAACATCATCGGGCAAAACTTTGGCGTTGCCATCATCCTCTTCACCATCCTCATCCGCATCGTCACCTGGCCCCTCAACGCCCAGCAAATGAAGGGCGCCAAAGCCATGCAAGACCTGCAAAATGACAAGGAATGGCAAGCCATCCAGAAAAAATACGCCAAAGACCGCGAAAAACTGGCGCAGGAACAAATGCGCCTCTATCGTGAAAAAGGCATCAACCCCTTTGGCTCCTGTCTGCCGACCCTCATTCAATTCCCCATCCTCATTGCCCTGTACCAGAGCATCATCCGCGCCCTTGCTGCCACGCCGCTCGACCTGCTGAAACTCTCGCAAAGCATCAACCCCAACTTTCTCGACGTCGGCAGTCTCATTCCTCTCAACAGCAAATTTCTGTGGATGAACCTCGGGCAGCCCGAACCTTACTACATCCTCGCCATCATCGTCGCGGCAACCACCTACATCCAATCCAAACTTACCCTGCCGCCCGCCACCAACCCCAACGACCAGAGCGCTGCCATGGGACAATCCATGGCAATTACCATGCCGCTCATGCTGGGCTGGTTTGCGCTCACCTTCCCCTCCGGGCTGGCGGTCTATTTCATCACCAGCAACCTTCTCGGTATCATTCAATACGCTGTGCAGGGCAAAGCCAATTGGAGCAACCTGCTGCCCAAAAGCATGAGAAAAGAATCATCCTAAAGGAGGCGGGTATGAACGCAAGAACCACACTGGAAATCATCGCGCCGACCGTCGAAGAAGCCATTGCCCAGGGACTTGCCCAACTCGGTCTCACCGCCGATGCCGTGCGTGTGGAAGTGCTGGATGCCGGCAGCAGAGGGCTGTTCGGATTTGGAAAAACACAAGTCCGCGTGCGTCTGACGGTCAATGAAGAAGCAGCGGAGGAACAAGCCCCCCAAGCCGCCGCCCCTGCCGCGTCGGAGTCCGAAGCGGTGGCTGAAGCGGCTCCCGAAGCCGAACCCCAGCCTCAGCATGATCCGCTGCTCGAGCAGGCAGAATCCGTCGTCTCCAAACTGCTGCATCTGATGGGGCTCGAAGCGCAAGTCTCCGCTCACCTTGCCGAAACCGACCGCCCTGACCGCCGCTCCATCAACGTGGATGTGCATGGCAGCGACCTGAGCGTGCTGATTGGGCGCCGCTCCGAAACGCTCAACGCCTTCCAATACGTGGCTTCGCTCATCCTTGGCAAGGCAACCGAGCAATTTATCCAACTGGTGGTAGACGTGGAGGGCTATCGCAGCCGTCGCGAACGGCAATTGATCCAAATGGCAAAACGCATGGCCGAACAGGTCGTCAAGAACAAACGCAAACAAACCCTCGAACCCATGCCCTCCGCCGAACGCCGCATCATTCACCTCGCCCTGCGCGACCACCCCGCCGTGACCACCGAAAGCACCGGCGAAGAACCTTACCGCAAAGTGGTCATCTACCCGAAGGAAGAGTAGCGCTCTTTCGCGCGAATCTTGTTTTCCTCTTTCATCTTTTCCCACACGCCGTGAAAGATGAAAGAGGAAAATTGTTTTAACAGGCGGGCAAAACGGTATAATTCGACCATGCATGGCATCCTCCCGCTTGAACCGCTGGATTACCTCGTCATCGGTCACCTCGCCCGCGATCTGACGCCTCAAGGCGCGCGGTTGGGAGGCACAGCCGCCTATGCCGCACTCACCGCCCGCGCCCTTGGTTTGCGCGCGGGTATCGTCACCGCTGCCGCGCCAGACCTCTCGCTTGAGCCGCTCGACGGCATTCCCGTCCTCTCCTTCGACTCAGAATCCACTACCATCTACGAAAACATCTACAACCCCACCGGCCGCACCCAATACCTGCGCGCCCGCGCGGACCGCATCGCACTGGACCGTGTGCCGCTCCCCTGGCGCTCCGCTCCCATCATTCACCTCGCCCCCATCGCCGACGAAGTAGACTCTCTCTTACCGGGGGACTTTTCCCCTGCGCTTCCCGTTCTCACCCCTCAAGGCTGGATGCGCCAGTGGGACGCGAACGGTCTCGTCACCTCGCGGCTGTGGGAAAACGCCGAGCCCGCCCTTGCCGCTGCCGCCGCAGTCGTCCTCAGCCGTGAAGATGTAAACGGCGATGACCTGCTCATCGAACACATGGCAGAACACGCGCGCATCCTGGTCGTCACCGAAGGTGCGGCAGGCGCCGTTCTTTACTGGCACGGTGACCGTCGCCGCTTCCGCGCCCCGCAAGTCCGCGAAGTGGACGCTACCGGCGCAGGCGACATCTTCGCCGCCGCCTTCTTCATCCGCTACCTGCACACGCGCGATCCCTGGGAAGCCACCCGCTTCGCCACCCTGCTCGCCTCGCATTCCGTCGAACGCCCCGGGCTGGAGGGAATTCCCACCAAACTTGAGATCGAACAATGCAGCATGGTCGTGATACCGTAATCAAAAATCATAAATCTGAAATCGTAAATCGCATGACTCGCATCTACACCCTCGTCAACCAGAAAGGCGGAGTAGGCAAAACCACCACCGCCATCAACCTTGCCGCGTATCTCGCCCAAATGAAACAGCGTGTCCTCGTGGTAGACCTCGACCCGCAAGCCAACGCCACCTCCAGCCTGGGCGTGGATAAACGTTCGGTGCAGGCGGGCACCTATGAAGCGCTCATCAACGGCGAAATCCTTCCCGCCACCATTCTCTTCAATGAACGGCTGCATCTCTCGCTCCTGCCCTCCTCCCCGTCGCTGGCAGGCGCGGAGGTGGAACTGGTGGAGGAGAACAGCCGCGAATTCCGCCTCAAAACCGCCATCGAAACCCTCGACCACAAATACGACTACATCCTGATTGACTGCCCCCCCTCGCTTGGCTTGCTCACCGTCAACGGGCTGGTTGCCGCAAAGGATGGCGTCCTCGTTCCCGTGCAGTGCGAATACCTCGCCCTCGAAGGACTCGGTCAACTTACTCAAACCATCGGGCGCGTTCAATCGCTGTTGTTCCCAGACCTGCGCGTGCGCGGCGTCATCCTGACCATGTTCGACCCCCGCACCAACCTCGCCAACGACGTGGTCAAAGAAGTCAACAACCATTTCCCTGGCCTGGTCTTCAAAAGTATCGTTCCGCGCAGCATCCGTCTGGCGGAGGCGCCCTCCTACGGGCTGCCCATCTCCGCCTATGCGCCGGCTTCGGTCGGCGCCGCCGCCTACGAAGCCCTGGCAAAAGAACTGCTCAAAGGCGATGGAGTAACCCTCACTTAACCACGCAGTCCGACGAGGTCCCGCGTTCGCGCCCGTTGTCTGCGAAGAAGGAGAAATCATGCCCAAACGAACCGGTCTCGGCAAAGGCTTGGATGCCCTCATCCCTACCGCAGAACTCAAACCCGGCGGCGAAACAGCCGGCGTGACCCACCTCGCCATTGACCTGATTCAGCGCAACCCGCGCCAGCCGCGCGAAAAATTCGACGCCGAAGAACTGGCGAACCTTGCCGCCTCCATCCGCGAACACGGCATCATCCAGCCGCTCATCGTTTCGCCGGGCAAAAATGGCGCCTATACCCTCATCGCCGGGGAACGCCGCCTGCAAGCGGCGCGCAGCGCCGGCCTCAAAACCGTGCCGGTTGTCATTCGCAGCGCCACCGACCAGCAGCTGCTCGAACTGGCGCTCATCGAAAACGTCCAGCGCGCCGACCTGAACCCCCTCGAAGAAGCCGAAGCCTACCAGCAGCTCGCCAAAGAATTCAAACTCTCCCACGAAAAAATAGCCGAGCGCGTAGGCAAAAGCCGCGTGGCGGTGACCAACACCCTGCGCCTGCTCGATGCCTCCGCCGCCGTCAAACAAGCGCTGGTAGATGGACTCATCACCGAAGGCCATGCCCGCGCCATGCTCTCGCTTTCTGCCAAAGCGCAGGAAGCCCTGCTCAAACAAGTCATCAACCTCGACCTCAGCGTCCGTCAGACGGAAGCGCTGGCAGGCAAATACTCCGGCAGGAAAACCATCTCAGGCAAACGCACAGTCCCCAGCGCCGAAGTGACCGACATCGAACGCCGGCTGCGCATCAGCCTCGGCACCAAAGTCGCCCTCAAACATGGCAAAAAAGGCGGGCGTGTCATCATCTACTACTACTCAGATGAGGAACTCGATTCTCTGCTCGGAAAACTGACATGAGCCTCCTGCCGCAATGTCATTTCCGCCGGGATGCAGAACATACAAAACTCCGCGCTCTCCGCGGTGAATACTTGCAGAAAAACCTGATATGAAACTCCTCTACAACGCCCGCATCTACACCCAAAACCCGGCGCAGCCCTTTGCCTCTGCCCTCGCCATTGACCGCGAACGCATCGTTGCCGTTGGCAGCACCGACGAACTCTTCAACCGCTTCACCCGCGCCCAGCCGCAAAACATGGGCGGGCGCTGCATCTTCCCCGGTCTTACTGATGCGCACATCCACCTCCAGTATTACGCTCTCAGCCTGCAAAAAGTGGATTGCGAAACCGACACCAAAGAAGCCTGCCTGCAGCATGTGGCAGAACGGGTAAAACACGCCAAACCCGGCGAATGGATCCTCGGTCACGGCTGGAACCAAAATACCTGGAAGCATGAAACAGGCGTAGGGGGCTTCCCCCACGCCGCCGACCTGGACGCCATCGCCCCGCACAACCCCGTGTACCTCACCGCCAAATCGCTTCATGCCGGCTGGGTCAACACCGCCGCCATGCGGCTGGCAAACATCACCTCCCAAACCCCCAACCCGCCCAACGGACAAATCCAGCGCGATGCACATGGCAGCCCCACCGGCATCCTGCTCGAAACCGCCATGTCCCTCGTCAGCGATATTCTGCCCGAACCCACCCCCGCACAAATTGCCGGCGCCATCGAACAAGCCCAACCCATCCTGTGGAAAATGGGACTGACCGGCGTCCACGACTTCGACCGCCGCGAATCCTTCATGGCGCTGCAAATGCTCCACGCCCAGGGCAGGCTGCGCCTGCGCGTCCTCAAAAACCTCCCCGTCGAACTGCTCCATCAGGCGCACGAACTGGGCTTGCGCGGCGGCTTCGGCGATGACCTGCTGCGCATTGGCAACATCAAAGTCTTCATGGATGGCGCTCTCGGTCCGCACACCGCCGCCATGTTCCAGCCCTACCTCGGCGAAGAGAACAACCGCGGCATTCTCAACATGGACGGCGAAGAACTCTTCGAACACGGGCGCAAAGCCGCCAGCCTCGGCTTGGGCCTGACCGTCCATGCCATCGGCGACCGCGCCAACCACGAAGTGCTGAACGCCTACGCCCAACTCCGCCGCTACGAAACCGAAAACCATCTCCCCGCGCTGCGCCACCGCATCGAACACGTGCAGGTGCTTCACCCCGACGACACCGCCCGCCTCGGGCAATTGAACGTCATCGCCTCCATGCAGCCCATTCACGCCATCTCCGATATGAAAATGGCAGACGACTACTGGGGACCGCAGCGCGCCAAATACGCCTACGCCTGGCGCACGCAATTGGACAGCGGCGCGCGGCTTGCCTTCGGCTCGGATGCGCCTGTGGATTCCCCGAATCCGTTTTGGGGCTTGCACGCTGCCATCACCCGCCGCCGCGCCGACGGTTCACCCTCCGCCGACGGCTGGTACCCCGAACAAAAACTTACTCTCGCCCAAGCCTGGGAGGCATACACCCTCGGTCCCGCCTATGCCGCCTACATGGACGGCCGCCTTGGCAGACTTGCTCCCGGCTTCCTCGCCGACCTGATCGTTCTCGAAAAAGACCCCTTCGCTTGCGATGCAGATCAATTGCTTCTCATGCAATCCTCGGCTACAATGGTTAACGGAGAATGGGTATACCAGGCATGACACAGCCCCTGCCAAAACTCTCTCCTGAAATGCTCGTCCCGCGCATGGGGGAATACCTCATCCAAAAAGGACTCATCACGCCTGAAAACCTGCAAACCGCCCTCGAGTACCAACGCCGCGAAACCGAAAAGGGAAACCCCATCCTGCTTGGGCAGGCGCTCGTGGACTTGAACCTGCTCAGCCGCGCCGACCTCGACCAGGCAGTCACCGAACAGATTCTGCAACTGCGCGCCGCCCTGCAAGCCGCCAACCGCACTCTCGAGCGCCGCGTGCAGGAACGCACCGCCGAACTGCAGCAAGCCCTGCAGCGCGTGTCCGAACTCAGCCAACTGAAAGCCAACTTCATTGCCAACATCTCGCACGAATTACGTTCGCCCCTTACCCACATCAAAGGCTACATCGAACTGCTCGTTTCCGAGTCGCTGGGTCCCCTCACCGATGAACAGCGGCACGCGCTGCGCGTCAGCCAGCAATCCACCGCCAAACTCGAAGGGCTGATCGAAGACCTCATCATGGTTTCGCTTGCCTCGCGCGGCGAACTCAGCCTCAAACTTGAAAACATAGACATCCGCCGCATCGCCAACCTGGCGGTCAAATCCTTCCTCGAACGCGCTCAAAGCCGCGGCATCACCCTGCGCGCCGACATCGGCGAGGATGTGCCGCTGGTGCAGGGCGATGCACAAAAAATCGGCTGGGTGTTGAGTCAACTCATTGATAACGGCATTAAGTTCACGTCCAGCGGCGGAAGCGTGACCGTGAGCGTGCGGCGCGAAGGCGAAAATTTGGTCATCGTCTCTGTTGCCGATAGCGGCATCGGCATCCCATCCCACCGCCTGGAGGAAATCTTCGAACCCTTCCATCAACTGGACAGTTCTTCCACCCGTCGTTACGGCGGCACGGGGCTTGGGCTTTCGCTTGTGCGCCAAATCATTGAAGCGCACGGTTCGATGATTGAGGTTCAGTCGGCGGAGGGGCGCGGCACCACTTTCAAGTTCCCTCTGCTGGCGGCGCTGGGCGCAAAATAACATGGACGCACAAACCGTATCTTACATCAATGAACTGCTCAAGATCATCGCCGAACAAGGTGAAACCCGCCTGGTGATCGAAAAATTCCTGGCAGCGCTGCGCCGCGAATTTGTCTTCGACAATGTGGCAGCCTACCTGCAGGATAACGAAAGCGGCACGCTCGAAATCGTATATGCCCGCGCCATCGGGCGCGCCAAAAGCGCCGAAGCCGAAGCCGCCTGGGGCGAAGAGATCGCCAATCAGGTGTTGAGCCAAAAACACTACCTGCTTCAGGAACCGGCCAGCCTCTCCACCTCTGAAGACCGTGTTCATCAACCCTTCCTGCTGGGGCTGCCCCTCCAAGCCAACGGAACGATCAACGGCGCGCTGGTATTTGTGCGCTTCGGCGGTCCGCCTTACACCGCCGACCACATCGCCGTGGCAACGTTGGTTGCCAGCCTGCTCTCGGCGCTCTTTGAACGGCGGGCGTGGCGTCAAATGAACGAAGAGATGGGAAAACTCAAACAACAAATCCAATTGCAGGAAGACTTCGTCAGCACCATGTCGCACGAACTGCGTACCCCGCTCGGCTTCATAAAAGGTTACAGCACCAGCCTGTTGCGCGACGACACCTCCTGGGACCCCGAAACCCAAAAAGAATTTCTCACCATCATTGACGAAGAAGCCGACCGCCTCTCTCTGCTCATCGAAAACGTGCTCGAATCGGCGCGCCTGCAAAGCAAGACTCTCCCGCTGCGCTTTCAACCCCTCAGGCTGGATGCCGTCCTGCGCGATGTATCCACCCGCATCCGCTCCCGCTACAAAGACCTGGATGTCACCCTCGACCTGCATTCCTCCACCACCATTCAGGCAGACGGCGTGCGCATTGCCCAGGTGTTCGAAAACCTGTTTACCAATGCCGTCAAATATGCGCCCGGCTCGCCCATCGTCGTTGGCTTGAAACAAGTGGGGCATCTCATGGTAGTCACCTTCACCGATTACGGTCCCGGTATTCCTCCCGAATCGCTGCCGTTGATCTTCGAGCGTTTCTACCGTCTGCGCACTGAAAACGCCACCGGCACCGGGCTGGGACTGTATATTTGCAAACAAATTATCGAGGCACATCGTGGTAAGATTTGGGCAGAATCAACGCCCGGTCAAGGAACCACATTCTTCATCGAATTGCCCGTCAACCAAGCCGCAATCATTTGAAGGAGGCTGTATGGCAAAACGCATTCTCATTGTGGACGATGAACCGCGCTACCTCCGCCTTCTGGAGGCAAACCTGCGCACCGAAGGGTACGAGGTGGTCACCGCATCAGACGGTGTGCAGGCGGTAGATGTCTTCTCCAACCAGCCCATTGATCTGGTCCTGATGGATGTGATGATGCCTAAGTTGGACGGCTTCGGCGCCACCCAGCGCATCCGCGAGTTTTCCAACACTCCTATCATCATCCTCACCGCCAAGGGCGACGAGCAGGATCGCGTGCGCGGGCTCGACCTGGGCGCCGACGATTACCTCGTCAAGCCGTTTTCCGCCACCGAACTGCTGGCTCGTGTTCGCGCGGTTTTACGGCGTGCGCAGCCTGCTCCCGAAATCGGCGGGCAATCCCGTTTCTTCACCCATGGCAACCTCAAAATTGACTTTGCCCGCGCCGAAGTTTGGAAAGGGGAGGTTCCCGTTTCGCTCTCGGCAACCGAATACCGCCTGCTGCTGCAATTTGCTCATCACGTCGGCAAGGTGATGTCTTCCGAAGAACTCCTCACCAGTGTATGGGGTCCCGAATACCGTAACGATAAGGAAATCCTCTGGGTCAGCATTGCCCGCCTGAGGCAGAAACTCGAAGACGACGCCCACAGCCCCAAACACATTGTCACCCGCTCCGGGCTGGGATACCTCATGCCTCCTATCGAGGAATAACCCGCCAAAGGAGCAGCCATGCCCGCCAAGACAATCTTGATTGTGGACGAAAACCAGGTCGCGCGCGCGTACCTCGCCAATACCCTGCGCGAGCGGCTCTTTGATGTCCTCGAAGCGGGCTCTGGCAAAGAGGGATTGATCTCCGCCTGGCGCGACCAGCCGCACATCATCTTGTTTGACCCGCTGTTCACCGACATTCCAGATACCGACTTCATTCACAAACTGCGCCAAAATCCGCGCACCGAGAAGACTCCATTGATCGCTTTCTCCAGCGATCCTTCGCCCGCCCGGCGTGAGGCTTGCCTGAATGCCGGCGTCAACGAATACATCGTCAAAGCAGCCGGGGCAATCCTGCAATTGCATCAGGCGCTCGAGCGCCTGCTCAGCGGAGAAACGCCGGTCTCCGGCAGCCTCGAACCCGGCGAAAGCCGCGGCAGGGGGCTGCTCTTTACCTTTCTCAGCGCCAAAGGCGGCACAGGCACTTCTTCCTTGTGCGCCAATATTGCCATGACCATCAAGGAGCAGCATCCCGATGCGCGCGTTGTCGTGGCAGACCTGGTGCTCCCCATTGGCTCCATCGCTCAAATCGTCGGTTACGAAGGTGAGCAAAACCTCGTCACGGTGGCAGACCTGCCTGCCCGTGAGACAAGCGCAGAGTATTTTCTCAAAAACCTGCCCCAGCCCGAACTGTGGAAATTTCACCTCCTGGCTGGCTCCTACAACCCTCAACAAGCGGGCAGCCTGAGAGTTGAACGCATCAGCCCTATTGTGGACATCCTGCGCGCCTCCTTTGACTTCGTCATTCTCGACCTCGGACGTTCTCTCTCGCGCATCAGCCTGCCTCTCATTCAACAAGCCGATATTATCCCCCTCATCGTTTCCACCGACCTCAGCACGGTGCGCCTCACCAAAACCGTATGGGAATACCTGAGCGCCCAGGGCATAGATGTTCAAAACGTGTATGGTATTTTGAATCGCGCTGTGGGGCTGGAAGGCTTGACCAAGGCAGAAGCCGAACAAATCATTGGTTTTCCCATCCGCACCACCCTGCCTTATATGGGGAGTAATTTTGCGCTGGCAAACAACCTCAACCAGCCCATTATCGTCAAATACCCCAAAGATACGGCCGCCATCGTCTTCAGAAACACCGCAGAAGAGATGGTGAAACTTGCCCGCCAACTCCGCGCCCGCACCGGCTGAATGATTCATCCTCTCTGCCAGCACATCTTCACCCTGCCTCGTTCCAGTAAGTTCAAATTGCTTTGTTGGGATCATACGAAACCTTCCGCGTAATTTGCGTTCTTTGCATGGCAAAATACGCTTTCAAAAAACGTGGCAACAAAGCAAACTCCAATGCCGCTTATCGTACAACAAAACAACGTTCATCAAAATTCACCTGCTGAATTTTGGGTTATAATACCGCCCTGTGTTGGAAACTTTCACAGAGCAATTCTGTGCCTTATAAGGAGAAATCATGGCAAAAGCAAAACTCATTCCCCCTTATGGCGGGAAACTGGTAAACCTGGTCGTGGAAGGAGCCGAGCGCGAAGCGCTCCTTGCCCGCGCGCCGAAACTTCCTTCCATCAAAATTACCATGCGCAATCTTTGCGATCTCGAATTGATCGCCACCGGCGGCTTCTCGCCGCTCACCACCTTCATGGGCAAAGCCGACTACGAACGCGTTCTGCACGAAATGCGCCTGGCGGATGGCACTCTCTTCCCGCTTCCCATCACCCTTACGGCTGACCCCAAAGAACTGCCCACTGTCGGCGAAGAGATTGTCCTGCGCAGCGCCACCAACGATGTGATTGCCATCATGACCCTCGAAGAGGTCTACCACTGGGACCCTGCCACCGAAGCCGCCCTTGCCTATGGCTCCACCGACCCGCGTCACCCGATGGTCTCCGAAATGGAACGCTGGGGCAAAGTGTGCATTTCGGGACCGCTCAAAGTGGTCAACCTGCCCAAATATCATGACTTTGTTGAACTGCGGCGCACTCCTGCTCAGGTTCGCGCCATCCTTGAAGACATGGGACACGATAACGTCGTCGCCTTCCAAACCCGCAACCCGCTGCACCGCATTCACGAAGAATTGACCAAGCGCGCCGCCGCCGAAGTAAAAGGTTCGCTGCTCATCCACCCCGTCGTCGGCATGACCAAACCCGGCGATGTGGATCACTACACCCGTGTCCGCATCTACAAGGCGCTGGTGGAGAACTATTACGACAAAGACAGCACCCTGCTCAGCCTGCTGCCGCTTGCCATGCGCATGGCAGGACCGCGCGAAGCGCTGCTCCATGCCATCATTCGCCGCAACCATGGCGCCAACCACTTTATCGTCGGGCGCGACCATGCGGGGCCGGGCAAGGATTCTTCCGGCAAACCGTTCTACGGTCCGTATGACGCGCAGGAAATCATGAAAAAATACCAAGCCGAAATCGGCGTCAAGATGATTCCCTTCGAGGAACTTGTCTATCTTCCCGATGAAGACCGCTACGTGGAACAAAAGGATGTGCCGCCCGGCGCGCGCACGCTCAACATCTCCGGCACGCAGGTACGCGATGAATACCTTGCCAAGGGCAAACTCCTGCCCGCCTGGTTCACCCGCCCGGAAACTGCCGAAATCCTGCGTGAAATGTACCCCCCGCGCCACAAACAGGGCTTCTGCATCTGGTTCACTGGCTTGAGCGGCTCCGGCAAGACCGCCACCACCCAGGTGCTCACCTCCCTTCTGCTCGAACGCGGGCGGCAGGTGACCGTCCTTGACGGGGACGTGGTGCGTACCCACCTCTCCAAGGGGCTCGGCTTCAGCAAAGAAGACCGCGATACCAACATCCTGCGCATCGGTTTTGTGGCGGGCGAAATCGTGCGCGCCGGCGGCGTTGTCATCTGCGCTGCCATCAGCCCCTACCGCGCCACCCGCAACGAAGCGCGCAAAATGGTGGGCGAGAATTTCATCACCGTTTATATGGATACCCCCGTTGAAGTGTGCGAACAGCGCGATGTGAAAGGTCTCTATGCCAAGGCGCGCCAGGCAATGCTCGAAGGCAAGCCCATGGGCTTCACCGGCGTGGACGATCCCTACGAACCGCCCATTGACCCCGAAATCACCCTTCAAGGATACGGCTCCACGCCGGAAGAGAACGCCCGCATCATCATCCGCTACCTTGAAGAAAAGGGCTATCTCAACCACCACTAAATTCGAAGATTTTCGGCTGGGCGGGGGAAACCCCGCCCTCCATCTTCGTTCCATGACTATTCACATTTCTCCCCGCCTCGCTTCTTTCCTGACCTTGATCCTGATCGCCGTGAGTGGCACGTTTCTCGTCCTTCGGGCCACTCCCGAAGGGTTGCTGCTTTCGGATGACTCCATTGCCTACATCGCCGGCGCGCGCAGCCTGCTGGCGGGAGAGGGATACCGTGCCGCATGGCTTGAGAGCAACCGTCCGGTGACGCATTTTCCGCCGGGCTTTTCCTCCGCGCTGGCGTTTCTGGGATGGTTTGGGCTCGAGCCGCTGCGCGGCACACGCTTTCTCAATGCGCTGCTGTTCGGTATCAACGCCGCCCTGGTTGGCATCCTCATCTGGCGGATGACCCCTTCGCTCACTGCCGGGCTGATTGGCGCTGCCCTGTTCGTTGCCAGCGGCGACCTGCTTCAGGTTCACACCGCTGCCATGAGCGAACCGCTCTTCATCTTCTTTTCGCTCCTGGCTTTTTGGATGTTCGATTTATATTTCGAACTTCCGCCCTCCTCAGTGGGGCGCGGCATCATCGGCGAATGGTGGTGGCTTGCCGCCTGCGGCGTGTTTACAGGGCTGGCATACCTCACCCGCTATGCGGGGCTGGCGCTGGTTGCCACCTTTCTTGTGGCGATTGTGGTGTTACGCTCCACCTGGCGCAAGCGTATCGCAAGCATGGGCGTTTTTCTGGCGGGGTTTCTTCCTTTTGCGCTTGGCTGGGCGCTGCGCAACAGCCTGATTGCCGAAAGCGCCACCAACCGTGTCCTTGCCTGGCATCCCATCACCGCTGAAAACCTGCGTCTGGGGGTGTACACCTTCTCCAGTTTTCTCATCCCAGTGGAAGAATGGCGGCGGGCGCTTGCGCAATATCCCTTCCTGCTTCAAGGGCTGATTCTCCTCGTCCTGGCTGCGCCGCTGGTGTGGACTCTGCTTCAGGTGAGGTACCACCTTTCGAAGCCGAGGCAGGCTGAAGAGTTGAAAAGAAGCGGTAAAGAGTTCCGCGAGGTGATTTCCTTTACCACAGGTCTCTACATTTTTGCCTATCTTGCTTCCATCGTCGCTTCGATGACCCTGTTCGACGCCGCCACCAAGTTCAAACTGCGCATCCTGGCGCCTGTGTTTGTCGGTTTGCTCATCCTGCTGGTGGCGCTGGGAATCTGGATGCGCAAGAGGAACCGCCCGCTGGTGATTGCGGCGGTGATTTTGGCGCTTGGGCTTTCTGTGTACAAACAATCGGTCACGTTCACGCATTGGTCGCAGGGCGGACTGGGGTATGCGTCGTTCCAGTGGTACGATTCGCAGGCAATGGCATACCTGCGCAGCCTGCCGGACGATGTGAGCATTTACACCAACGAACCCGCCGCTGTCTATCTCTATACCGGGCGGGGCGCGCGGGTGCTGCCCAGCCGCTACGATTCGGCAACCGCGCGGGTTCGCACCGGCTTCGAAGCGTCGGTTGCCGCCATGCAAGCCGATATTTTGGAGGGCAGGGCGGTGCTGGCGTTTTTTGACGAGGGCGAAAACCTTGCCGCCGATAAGGACTTGTTAACAGCCGGCTTGCGCCTTGTCTTCAAAGGACAGGGCGATGAAATCTATACCCAACCCTAGAGGGAAGTATGCACATCCAAAAGAAATTTGACCTGACCGGACGCGCCGCCGTGGTGACGGGAGGGGCGGGACTGCTCGGCGGCGAATTTTGCCGGACCCTCGCCGAAGCCGGCGCCTCTGTGGCGGTGGTGGATTTGAACGCTTCCGCTTCGCAAGGGACGGCGGATGCACTCACGAAGAACGGATACCACGCCCTTGCCGTTCCCACCGACATCACCCAGCCCGACTCGGTGCGCGCCATGGTGGAGAAAGTGCTTTCCGCCTTTGGGCGGCTGGATATCCTCGTCAACAGCGCAGCGCTCGACCCCAAATTCGACCCCGCTGCCGCCGCAAAGGGAATTGCCCCCGGCGCCTTTGAAGACTACCCCCTCGAAGACTGGAACGCCGCATTGAGCGTCAACCTGACCGGCATGTTCCTCGTCACCCAGGCATGTGTCCAGCCGATGCTGGCGCAGGGGAAGAAGGGCAGCATCGTCAACATTTGCTCCACCTACGGGCTCAACGGACCCGACCAGCGCATTTACATCAAGGACGGTCAGCGGGTGGCGTATAAACCGGTCTACTACACCGTCACCAAGGCGGGCGTGCTGGGCTTTACGAAATATCTCGCTGCGTATTACGCCGGCACCGAAATCCGCGTGAATGCGCTCACGCCGGGCGGCGTGTTCAACAATCATGAGGACTATTTTGTGCGCAACTATTCTTCCAAAACCATCCTCGGGCGCATGGCAAACCGCGACGAAATGAACGGCGCGCTCCTCTTCCTCGCCTCCGACGCTTCCTCCTACATGACCGGCAACAACCTGGTAGTGGATGGAGGCTGGACGGCGTGGTGAGGAAGTACACGAAGTACACAAGTAGACACGTACACACGTACACAGGTATACAGATACCTCCTTGTTTACTTGTCTCCTTGTCTACTTGTTTACTTGTTTACCTGTCTGCTTATCTACCTGTCTACCTGTAACGTTTCCCTCTCATGACCAAAACCCTCGCCCTCATCCCTGCGCGCGGCGGCTCGAAAGGCATTCCGCGCAAGAATATCAAACCTTTTGCCGGCTTCCCGCTGATTGCCTGGAGCATTGCCGCGGCAAGACAAGCGTCTCAGGTGACGCGCGTCATCGTTTCGACGGATGATGAAGAGATTGCGGCAGTGGCGCGGGAATATGGCGCCGAAACCCCGTTTCTGCGCCCGGCCGAACTGGCGCAGGATAACACCACGGACCTGCCGGTGTTCGAACATGCCCTGCATTGGCTCGAGCAAAACGAAGGGTATCAGCCGGAGGTTGTTGTGCAGTTAAGACCCACTTCGCCGATTCGTCCGCAAGGAATGGTGGACGAAGCGATTCGCCTCTTGCTGGCGCATGCCGATGCCGATTGTGTGCGCGGCGTGGTGCCGGCCGGTCAAAACCCCTTCAAAATGTGGCGCTTTCACGGCAAGGATCAACCGCTGACGCCCCTGCTCGAAGTGGAAGGCATCGCCGAACCGTACAACGCGCCGCGCCAGATTCTGCCGCCGGTGTACTGGCAAACCGGTCACATTGACGCCATCCGCACGGCGACCATTCTGCACAAGCATTCGCTGACCGGCAGCGTCATCTATCCGCTGGTCATTGACCCGCGTTACACAGTGGATATTGACACGCCCGCCGACTGGGCGAAATATGAAGCGTTGGTGTATTCAGGCGGGCTGGAGATGGTCACGCCCGATCAGCGGGCGCGCCGCCCCATGCCCAAACAGGTGGACCTGATCATCTTCGATTTCGACGGCGTGTTCACCGATAATCGCGTGTGGACCGATCAGGACGGGCGTGAATCGGTGGCGGCTTCGCGCAGCGACAGCCTGCGCTTTGCCGATTTGCGCGCCAGAGGCGTTGACCTGCTCATCCTTTCCTCCGAACCGAACCCGGTAGTGACGGCGCGCGCGAAAAAGATTGGGGTGGAGGTCATGCAGGGGGTTGGGCTGCAGGATAAGGGTCGTGTGATGCGCGAAGTCCTCGAGCAGAAAAAGGTGCGGGCGGAGCATGTCATCTATGTTGGCAACGATATCAACGATCTGCCGTGCTTCGAGATCGCGGGCTGGGCGGTGGCGGTGGCAGATGCGTATCCGCAAGTAATTCAAGCCGCAGATTACGTGCTGACCAAATCCGGCGGCCGCGGCGCGGTGCGGGAGTTGTGTGAGTTGGTTTTGAAAAATCTTTCCGCGTAATGCGCGTTCTCTAACGCGCATAGAGACGCTGGAGAGCGTCCCTTACGCACACATCAAGGAGACAAAATGACTCGTGAAATCAAACTTGGAAACCGCATGGTGGGCGATGGTCATCCCGCCTATCTCATTGCGGAAATTGGTATCAATCATAACGGCGATTTGGAGATTGCCAAACGCATGATAGATGCAGCGGTGCATGCCGGCGCCGATGCGGTCAAATTCCAGAAGCGCACTCCGGAGGTATGCACGCCGCCCGAACAGCAAAAGCAAATGCGCGAAACGCCCTGGGGCTACATCACCTATCTCGAGTACCGCTACAAAGTGGAATTTGGCGAGGAACAATACCGCGAGATTGACCGCTATTGCCGCGAAAAAGGCATCGCCTGGATGGTCTCGGTGTGGGACGAGCCTTCGGTGGATTTTATGGAGAAGTTCGATACGCCCGCTTACAAAATCCCCTCCGCTTCGCTCACCGACCATAACCTGCTGAAATACGCCCGTCAGACCGGCAAGCCCCTCATCCTTTCGACGGGCATGTCCACCATGGAGCAGATTCACCGCGGGGTGGATGTGGTTGGGACGGAGAATCTGGTGATTATGCACTGCACCAGCACCTACCCGTGCGAGCCGGAAGAGTTGAACCTGCGTATGATCGAAACCCTGCGCCGCGAGTTCCCCAACGTCCCCGTGGGGTATTCGGGTCACGAGGTGGGGCTGGTGCCTTCGGCAATTGCCGTGGCGTTTGGCGCCTGCATGGTGGAGCGTCACCTTACTCTCGACCGCGCCATGTGGGGTTCAGACCAGGCTGCTTCGGTGGAACCCGGCGGCTTCGAGCGCCTCGTCAAATATATTCGGGTGACCGAAGCCTCGCTGGGCGACGGCGTGAAGAAGGTCTATCCATCCGAGATGAGTTCGTTGAAGAAACTCCGCCGTGTGAACGGGGAGGATTAAGGTAATTGGTGATTTGATGGCCATGGTGAACTCCCTCCGCCGCGCCGTCCGTCCGGCAGGTAAAACCTTGCAGGCGATAGCGCGCTGGAAGCGGTTCTCGTTCGACGAGGCACCGCCCGTCTTCGGCAATTCCAAGCCGAAGAGCGGGTCGCATCTGCTGCTGCAAATCCTCAACGGCTTTACGCGCATCATGCCGTATCGCTACGTGGCTGCCGACCCGGTGCGCACCATCACCAAAGACGGCAGACGCCGCACTGCCGGCGAAATTTTGGCGGACCTTCAATCTATCCCTGCGGGAGTGATTGGCTGGGGCTATGTGGAGGCTTCGCCCGAAAACGTTTCCTTCCTGACCTCGAGCGGGCGCGTCAACTACTTCATCTACCGCGACCCCCGCGACATGCTCGTCTCGCACGTCTTCTTTGCAACCGATATGCACGAAGAACATGGGATGCACGACTATTACGCCTCCCTGCCCGATTTTGGCGCGCGGCTCAAAGTTGCAATTACCGGCATTGACAAAGACGGCTTGAGGATGGTCTCTGTGAAGCAGCGCTACGAAGGTGTCTTCGCATGGCTGAACACGCCCGGAGTCATGTGTATCCGTTTTGAAGACCTGATCAACAACCGCGATGCGGCTCTGCTAGCCATGCTCGAGGAGGTGGAAAAAACCGGCTATAAAATCCCTACGCCGCGCGAGCGTGCATTATCGGTTTTAGTGGATGCGATTCAGCCGCGCAAGAGTCACACTTTTCGCTCCGGGAAAACCGGCGGCTGGAAGCAGTACTTTACCGAGGAGCATAAATCCCTCTTCAAGGAAGTGGCGGGAGATTTGCTCGTGCGGCTGGGGTATGAGCAGAACAATGATTGGTAATGCGAAGCGGCTGTGCGTATTTCCATGCCCTTCTGTCTGGCCGTCTAACTGACATGAAAGAATTCTACACTCAACGTCTCAAACGCGGCATCGTCCGCCGGCTCAACAACCTCAAAATTGCCCGCATGGCGCGGGAAGTGGCGCGCCGTGAACCATCTGCTGACGGCGCGCCCGTCATCTTCTTCAAAGCCTCCAGCGGGATTGACGATCTTTCGTGGAACAGCGGGTTTCACTTGCTGGCTTCGTGGGCGCTGCGCCTGAAAGGGGTGCCGGTCATCTACTTTGCCTGCCGCGCCGGCATGAGCAAGTGCGTGCTGGGAACCAACCGCGATCATCCGCAGGATGCCATGCCCTGCCGCTCCTGCCTTTATCAAACCAGAACCCTCTACAACGGCGTGCAAACGCTGGAACATTCGCGCCCCGCAGGTTCGGCGGTTCAGTGGTTCAATTTCGAGCGCGATGCGCGGCTTTCTTCTCAAATCGAGAACTTGAGCGTTCCTCAACTATCCGCTTTTCATTTTCAGGGGATGCCTCTCGGTCCGCTGTGTCTGCCCGGTCTGCGCTGGATTCTGCGAATTCATCACTTGAACGACGATGAAGACACGCGCTATCTGCTGCGGGAATACATCCTATCTGCGTGGAATGTGGCGCAGAAGTTTGCCGACCTTCTCGATCGGACTCAACCGCGGGCTGTGGTGCTGTTCAACGGACAGTTCTACCCCGAAGCCGCCGCCCGCTGGGTGGCGCAGCGGCGCGGCATCCGTGTCATCACGCACGAGGTGGGGCTGCAGCCCGCTTCCGCGTTTTTCACCGCTGGCGAAGCGACGGCGTACCCCATCCAGATTCCCGCTGACTTCGATTTGAACGATGAACAAAACGCGCGGCTGGATGCCTACCTTGCCAAACGCTTTCAGGGCGATTTTACGATGGCGGGCATCCGCTTCTGGGCGGATATAAAGGGGTTGGATGAGGCGTTTTTGCAAAAGGCGGCGCAGTTCAAACAGATTGTGCCGCTCTTTACCAATGTCATCTTCGATACCAGCCAGCCGCATGCCAACACGGTTTTCGAGGATATGTTCCAATGGCTGGATGTGGCGCTCGAAGCGATCCGCGCGCACCGCGAGACGTTGTTCGTCATCCGCGCGCACCCCGATGAGTTGCGGGTGCGAAAATCCAGCCGCGAAACGGTTCAGGAATGGGTGACCCGGAATCGAGTCGAGGCAGAACCGAATGTGGTTTTCGTCAGCCCAACGGAGACGTTGAGTTCCTATGAGTTGATTCAAAAGTCCAAGTTTGTGATGATTTACAATTCCACGATAGGGCTGGAGGCGTCCATCATGGGAGCGGCGGTGTTGTGTGCGGGCAAGGCGCGCTTTACGCAATATCCTACGGTGTTTTTTCCGCAGAGCGTGGAGGCGTATCGAAGCGAATTGGAACGGTTTTTGACCGCCGAAAAGATCGAAGTCCCCACTGAATTCAGGCGCAATGCGCGGCGCTTTTTGTATTATCAGTTGTTTCGCACCTCGCTGCCGTTTGGCGATTTTCTCGAGCCATCGGTGCGCACCACCCAGTCGCGCTTGAAGACGTTTACGCTGAAAGCGCTGCTCGAAGCGCAGGCAGTCAGGGCGATTTTGAACGGGATTTTGAACAACGGGGATTTCTTGCTTGACGAATTGGGTTGACGTTTAAGAAAATCCACCCATCTGATTCCAGGAGCGCTTTAACAATGGATACTTCCACGGTTATCGTTATCGGTTCGATGCTTTTTTCTGCGCTGCTCATCAATGCCATCCTTTTGGGGATTGTGCTGGTTACCCGCCGCAAGGTGGCGCAAGCCGCCGCCTGGCAGGCGGTGATGGGAACGGTGACCTATTCCGGCATTGAATGGCGGCGCGGGAGCAAGGGACAATCGGTTGCCTACCCGCTGGTGCATTACACGTATCAGGTGATGGGACAGTTGTATCAGGGAAAAAAGATTGCGCCGGGGATGGAGGTGGGCGGCACGGGGGCGCGCAAAGTGGTGGAGCGGTACCCGGTTGGTGCGCAGGTGATGGTCTATTACGACCCAAATCAACCTTCCGATGCGATTCTCGAACGCCAGATGCCGGGATATGTCACCTGGTTGTTCGTGGTGATGGCTTTGATTGACTTGTTTTTGTGCGGCATGGGGGTTTTTATTGCGCTTTTGGCGTGAGGAAATTCACACGCTGCAAACGTGCGCTCGGCGTGCAGGACAAGTCGGAGACTTGTCCTACACGTTACGTTCAATTTGGGCGGCGGGAATTGGCAGGTTGAGGCGTAACTTCCGCGTGCGGACAAGTCAGAGACTTGTCGTACAGTGCTGGAATCCGAAAAGGCGAAAACTACGCTGTGAGTTCGTTATCTACCGATGGCAAAACTTCGGAAAGTTGCCGCCCCTCTCCCTTGCGTTCGCGGCGCTGTTCCAACAGTCTTTGAATGCGGCCATGTTTTTCGCGCGAGAGTGGGAAAAACCAGGCAAGGACGATAGTGCCTGAAAGCATAACCGCCCCGAAAAGGGAAACCATCAGGCGAATCATCCACAGCGTAGAGGCAGACTGAGTAAATTGAATGGACCCTTCTGGCGGGGCAACATAGCCCGACCAGCCCAGCAGCTGCAAGGTCATAAAAATAACCAACGCCCCCGTCAATTTGCGGATGAGCGTGCGGATACCGTAGAAGATTCCCTCCTGGCGGCGGCGGGTGCGCAGTTCGTCCCATTCGATTACATCGGCAAAAATGGCATCCGGCAGGACATACGCCGCCGAAACGCCGATCCCTGCCAGGGCGGCGAACAGCAGCAGCGTATCTGTCTCTCCCGGTTGGACGGTAAACATCAGCCCTTCCACCGTCACCCATAAGGACATGCCCAGGATGTATGCCTCCCGCTTATTGCGCACTTTGGAAACCCACAGCCAAAACGGTACGAAGGCAATACACACCAGCATCAGAATGCCGAAAAACGCCGACTCGTAGGCCAAATCAAAGCCAAAGAGATGGATGGATGCCAGTAAATCGCCCTGCGCCACCCAATACAGCAGGAAATAAGGAAACGTCACCGCCACCATATCCACCGCCGACCAGTTGAGCATGTGAATGCCTGCCGCATAGCGGAAGGGAATGTTTCTCCACGCTTCGCGCAGGGTTTGGCGGAAGGGCAGGCTTTGTTGTTGTTCGGGGGTGGAGGTTTCGCGCACCAGCAGTCCCAGCAGCAGCAGGGGAATGGCGCCCAGCGAACCAAAGATGGCTCCCACCAGCATAAACCCTTGTTGTTGCGTCCCGCCGCGGCGCAGCACCATATCCACAAGGACCGGCGCGGCAACCACCATCGAAAGCGCGCCCAGCAGCTGAAATACAGAGCGGAAACTCGTCAGCGTGGTGCGCTCATCGTAGTCTGGGGTCAGTTCCGGGGTCAGAGAAAGAAACGGCACGGAGATGAGGGTGGTCAGCGTATCCGAGAGCATGAAGGCGAGCGTCACATACACCAGCAGCGCAATCTGATTGTCCCAATCGGGCGCAGACCAGAGGATGATGAAACTCATCCCAAAGGGAATGGCAAACCAGAGCAGAAACGGGCGGCGCCTGCCCCAGCGTGTGCGCAGGCGGTCGCTCAGGATGCCGATGATTGGGTCGTTAACGGCGTCCCACACAATGCCAGCCAGCGCGCCAAAGGAGGCAAGGCGCGGTTCCAGCCCCACCACATCGGTCAGGTAAATGGCATAGAAAATCGAGCGCATCATGCCAATGCTGGAGATACCCCAGTCGCCCGAACCGTAGAGCAGTTTGAGCCAGAAAGGAAGCCGTTTTTTATCAGGCTGGTTCATAGGAATTGTGCAAGTGTAGCATAATATAGAACGTCCCTGCGCCCGAAAAGTGACGCGGCTGGTTATAATCACCTTACATGATGATGGATGAGAACTCCTCCCTGACAGACAAACTCAAAGCGCTCGGCGTGAAGACGGGACGTGCGCTTCCTTCTCCGCCGAAACCTGATTCTCATTCCATTGCTTCGGTCGTGGCTGGGAGTTTTCTCTCCACCCGTCGCGGCGAAGTGTTTGTTGCGCGGCAGGCATATCCCTCCAACCACAATTACGGCTCGGCTGCGCTGCTTTCGCCGTTTCCCCTGTCTTTGATTTCGCAATGGGCAGACGACGCCGCTCTTTCGGCTTTACCGCTTTCCAAATTTGCGTTTCTCGATATCGAAACCTCGGGCCTTGCCGGCGGCACCGGGACGTATGCCTTCCTGGTGGGGGCGGCGCGCTTCGAGGGAGAGGCGTTCGTGGTGCGGCAGTTTTTCATGCGCGACCCGGCGGAAGAGCCAGCCCTGCTCGAAGGGCTGGCCGATTTCCTCGCGCCATGCGAGGCGCTGGTCACCTTCAACGGCAAGGCGTTCGATGCGCCCCTGCTGCGCACCCGTTACGCGCTGCATCAGATCCCCTGTCCGTTCGATGGCTTCTCCCATCTTGATTTGCTTCCACTTGCGCGGCGGTTGTGGCGCGAACGGCTCGAGTCGCGCGCGTTGAAGTTTCTCGAGGAGCATGTGCTGGGGTTCAGGCGTTCGAGCGAGGAAGTGCCGGGCTATGAAATTCCCTGGCTATATTTCGATTACCTGCGCACGGGCGATGCGCGTCCGCTGGCGGGGGTGTTTTATCACAACGCCATGGATGTAACGGCGATGGCGGCGCTGCTGGCGCACATGAACGACCTGCTCGAAAACCCCTACGACGGCAAGGTGCAGCACGGGCTGGATTTTGTGGCGCTGGGAAGGTTATTCGAGGATTTGGGACGCTGGGATGAGGCGGCGCGTCTCTTCGAGCGGGGGCTGGAGGCTGGGCTGGCAGAGGCAGATTTCGGCGTGGCGGTGAAGCGTTTGTCCATTTTGCAGAAGCGGCGCGGCGATTTAGAGGCGGCAGTCCGTTTGTGGAAGGATGCGGCGCAGCGCGGTCACTTGTATGCTTTTATCGAACTGGCGAAGTATTACGAACATGTGCGCCGTGATGCAAAGCAGGCATTGAAGTGGACCAGGGCGGCGTTGAAGGAAGCGGAAAAGGCAGAGTTGCCTCTCTATGTGCGGCGTCACTGGCAGGAGGAACTTGGCCATCGAATACAGAGGTTAAACCGTAAAGCGGGTATATAATTGCGCGAAATGCGGAAGAGTCTCTGCGCGGCAGGGCTCGCCGTCTCCAGCCAAAGGAGAGACAAATGAATATTTCAGTTTCGCACGAGCAGGCGAGTGTTCCAGTGACCGTCGTCAGGGTGGATGGACAGTTGGACGGGCAGAATTACCAAAACCTGATTGACAAAGCCAAAGAAGTGTATGAAAGCGGCGCACGGGATTTTTTACTCGATCTGAGCGGGCTGACGTACATCAGCAGCGCCGGCCTGGTGGCGTTGCACTCGATTGCACTGTTGACACGCGGCGATCCTATGCCGGATACCAACGCAGGCTGGTCTGCGCTGCATTCGATTGGAAATGCCGGCAAAGACAGTATACAGCGGCATGTAAAACTGCTCAATCCGCGCGAGGAAATCAAAAGCGTGCTGGATATGGTGGGCTTCAGCGCTGCCTTCGAAATTTATACTGATTTCAACGCGGCGCTGCAATCGTTTTGAAGGCGGTGGTTTTTTAGAATTTGCAGTCAGGCAATCACCAGAAGGGTCGCTGCAAAGCCATCTCTTTGCTTGTGAAAGATTGTTTCGATGCCTTTAGCCTCGCGCAATGACATACAACCCTGGAGGATGTTCTCTCCTCCCAGGCGAAGTGAGTATGGATGTCTATGAAAAGGTACGCGGGTAATTTCTTTATTGTTGCTTGTGTTGTATTGACCGTTGCCGTGTGGCTCATCTTCCCGCCGGAGAATGACGGGCGTGAAAACTTCGCGCGCGCTTATGCCGGAGAGGTGATTGGATCGGTAAATATTGTGTTGATGTCTTTTTCGCTGTTTCTTGCGGCGCGCCCGAAATGGGTGGAGCCATTCTTTGGGGGATTGGATAAGATGTACGTCACCCACCGCCACACCTCCACCGCTGCTTTGCTGTTGATTTTCGTCCATGTGCTAACGGTTCCCATTTCCACCCGCTGGGTGTTGGGCAACTATTTGGCTGTATTTGCGTTTACAGGGATTGTTGCAATTGCCATGGTCAGCCTGTCGCCGCGCATTCCGTTTTTGAACCGCATCACGGGCGGCACATACGAAGGCTGGAAGCGGCTCAAGAAATTGATTGGCATCTTCTTCATTGCAGGCTTTCTCCATTCGCTGACGGTTGCCCGCCCGCTCAATGCGTTCATTGCCATCAATTGGGTGCAACTCTTTTTCATTTTTGGCACGGTTTCGTATCTCTATGTCGAGATTTTCGGGCGGTTGTTCAAAAAATACCTGCCCTACACAGTGGAAGCGGTAAAACATCCGAATCGTTCGACGACCGAGGTGACTTTGCGCCCCAAAAAGGACCGCCTCCCCAAACACCGCGCCGGGCAATTCCTCTTCGTGCGCTTCCCCAGCAAACAGACGCTCGATGAAGCGCATCCATTCACCATCTCCAGTGCGCCGGCGGAGGATGTGATACGGCTCACCATCAAAGCCAGCGGGGACTTCACGCGCGCCTTACAGACCGATCTCCGCCCTGCTATGGAAGCGGTGGTCGAAGGCGCCTATGGGATGTTCGATTACAAGAGCGGCGGGGAGAAACAGATTTGGATTGCAGGCGGCATCGGGCTGACGCCATTTCTGGCTTTCATCCGCGATATGGAGGCGCTCGATAGGGATGTGGAGTTTTATTACACCGTCCGCCATAGGGAGGAGGCGCTGTTTCTCGATGAGATCGAAGCCGCCGCCAGACGACATGCGCGCTTGAAGGTTCATGTGCGCTTTTCGGCGGAAGAGGGGGCGTGGAGCGTGGAGGAGGTGGTGAGAAATGCCGGCGGTGCAATCGCAGAGTATCACGTGTATTTGTGTGGACCGCTGGGGATGATTCGGGCTTTCGAGACTGGGTTGCTGAAGGCGGGGGTTCCTGCTCGCAACATTCATTTTGAAGAGTTTAATTTCCGCTAGAGGTGCTTTATGGACATTCACACTTCGCTTGAACAGGGAAAAACGCTGCCGGTGGCTGTGATGAAACTTCACGGAGAGATCAATGCAGAAAACTTTCTGGAGGTGGTGAACAAAGCGCGCGAACTGTATAATAACCCCGCCCGCAATCTCATCCTGGATTTGAGTGACGTGCCTGCGATCAGCAGCGCCGGGCTGGTGGCCATTCATAAGATTGCGTTGATTTATAGCGGCATTCCCCACAAAGTGGAGGAAGACGAAAATCCCGATTTTACGCACAGCGGCAACGCTCGCAAGCATGTGCGTTTGCTCCAGCCTCAGCCCGAAGTGGAAAAAGCCCTCGAGAATGCCAAGTTGAACCTCTTTTTCAAGATTTTTTACGATTTCGAAGAAGCGCTGCAGTCTTTTTGAGGCGCCGGGAGCAAAATTGATATGGGTCAAGTGAGGTTATATGTCGAGAAGGTATTATCCGCGCCGCAGGCGCAGAACTTCGCCGGAGTGGCGCCGCCGTTCGGTGATGACGCGCCCCTCGGTGCAGATTGGCATTTTGGCGGTCACGGCCTTGATTGTGTTTTTGCTTTTGCAGAGTGCGGCAAGGTAGCGCACAGGCAGGGTTATGACTCAACGCGGTTGCGCCCGTTGCTTTTGGCTTTGTAGAGCATTTGGTCGGCGCGGCGGAGCAGGTCTTCGAGTGAGCGGTCGGTGGATTCGGCTTGGGCGAGACCAATGCTGATGGTGGAGCGAATCGGTTCCCCGTCCAGTTTGACCGGTGATGTTTCCCAAACCAGGCGGATGCGTTCTGCGACGATGCGGGCTTTGTCGAGGGAGGTTTCCGGCATGAGCAATCCGAATTCTTCGCCGCCCAGCCGTCCGAAGGTATCTTGGGCGCGTTTTTGTTCCATGGCAACAAGCGACAGGCTGCGCAAGACGAGGTCGCCGGCGTGGTGGCCATAGGTGTCGTTGATGGTTTTGAGGCGGTCGGCGTCCAGAATCATCAGGGAGAGAGGGCGCTGGTAACGCTGGAAGCGCCGAAATTCACTTTCGGCGATGTTGAGGAATTGACGGCGGGTGAGGCTTTTGGTGAGGGGGTCTATGTTGGTGAGGTATGCCACCATTTTGGTGGCGTCTTTTTCGTCGAGGAATGCCTGGAAGGAGGTGCGGCGGTAAGTTTGGATTTGCAGGCAGGCGAGTGTTCCCAGCAGGTGAGTGAGGAGGTGGGCAGCGATTTCAACGGGCAGTTGTGTGAGATTGACAGGGGACGCAATGAAGTGACCGCTATAGAGTGTGCCAGCGGAAAAGGCGAGCGCCAGGGAGACGGTTTGATGGAATGGCAGGGGGGTAGCCAGGTAGGTGAGGATGATCAGCGGCAGATCGAGAAGGAGAAGCGGTGAGGGAGGTGATGCAACAATCTGCAAAGCGATGCGGAAGAGCAGGGTCAGGATGAGCCATGCCGTCATGAGACGGTTGTACAGGCGGACTTTGGTCGTTTGGCGGAGGAGCAGGGCGAAGGCAGCGGAGGTCGCCGCGTAGCCGAGGGCAGCGTAGGGCGCCCATGGGATGAGCGGAACGAGGAAGCCGACGGTGACGATCAGGATGTAGAGGACTCCCTGACGGATGTCGCTTTTCAGGCTCGCGGCACGATAATCGCCTTCGAGCGGTCCGAGGTTGGTGAGGAAGTCGCCGAGCAGTCTTTTGAGCATGGATGGGATGATACTTCATTCCCGTGTGCGGCCGCTCCACAAATTCGTAAGAAGTGGGTGTGAAAATGTTACAATAGCATTGAATGCGCGCTTTTGCGCTTTGGTTGAATGGTTTTGAGAAAAGGAGCAAAGATGTGTATGTTTTGTGCGGCTATTCCTGCCGCTGCGGCAGTGGGAAGCCGTCTGAACGCCGCTCAACTGGATAAACCGCTGGAAGAGCGCAAGCCGGTGGGCAAGGTGACAGGCGGGGTGATTCTTTTTCTCCTCGCGGCGTCGGTGGTGTATCATTCGCTGGCGTGGCGCGGGTAGCGGGGCGTATATTGCCAAAACCAACGTCCCTCGTTATAATGTGCCTCCAGCGGGCGGGTAGCTCAGTTGGTTAGAGCACTGCTTTGACATAGCAGAGGTCGTAGGTTCGAGCCCTATCTCGCCCACTCAATGAAAAACACCCATTCTGCGGGTGTTTTTTTTTGTTGTTCGTTTTACCGCGCTGTTGCGCCGTCCATCGGGGAGGCGCTTTGCGCTGGAATTAGAATGCTCTCCGCCCTTCATCAATGCTCTGCAAAATTTCATGGCGGCTGAGATTCAACTTGATCCCATCCACCGCCAACGGAGACCCTTTGCGCTTTTGCGGTTTGATGACAAACACCTGACCATCGCGCCGCTTGATACGCACCTCACCATACTTTGCCGCTTGCTCCAAAAGAGACGCCAGTTTCTGGCGCGCTTCGGTATATGTGTAAGTGTTCATTCTGCTACCTCCAATACTTGTATTTTCTTTTCCTTTGCGGCTTGGATCAACCTGGCGCGACGCTTTGAATACGCCCTACTGCTCTATAAAATCGTCCAGTACAATGATGTCCATCAGTTCTTGAAGTTTTGACAACCTCTTGTCGTTGGTCAGAAACG
>JBBITE010000024.1:0-39749 GCA_037440905.1 Anaerolineae bacterium
ATTTGTTGTATTACATAAAGAAGGGTGAATAGAAAGTAGAAAGTGGAAAGTAGAAGGTAGAAAGTGGTAAGTGGTGATTGACTGCCTGGTTTGAGAGTGACAATCGAAAATCGAAAATCGTAAATCAAATGAAGCCCTACTCCTCCCTCAAATCCATCCTCGCGGAATTTTTCCCGTTGCACCGCACCCTCGCCTCCGAGGATCACGATAAAACGCTGGAAATCATCGGCTCGTACATGCCCGACTCATCCAATTACACCATCGAGACCTATGTGCCGCTGACCCCCGTCTGGACGTGGAAAGTGCCGGAGCGCTATGTCGTCCATGAAGCGTATCTCGAAACAGAAGACGGCGAACGCATTGTGGACTTCAAGGATAACCCGCTGCACCTCGTCTCGTATTCGCTGCCTGTGGACCGTCTTCTCACCTTTGACGAACTCCAGCCGCATTTGTATTTCAACGAGAAACGTCCGCATGCCGTGCCGTGGATCTTCAAATACTACGAGCGCGATTGGGGCTTCTGTTTGCCGAAAAATACATTCGACAAACTTCCGCGAGACAAAAAATATCGCGCGGTCATCAAGTCCGAATTCGTCACCGACCCCAAACAGGGATTCAAAGTTGCCACGGCCGTCATCCATCCTCAAGGCGGACCAAACCCCGAAGCGGGCGAGTTCCTCGTGCAGGCGCACACCTGTCACCCTATGCAAGCCAATGACGACGGCGCGGGCGTGGTCAGCGCGATTGAACTGGCGCGGCGGCTGGCGGAGAATCCACTTCCTGCCGGCTCGATGAGCATCTGCTTCTGGTTCGGACCTGAAACCATCGGCACCATCGCCTGGCTGGCTCACAACGAGAATCTAATTCCAAATTTACGTGGCGGCATTTTCATGGAAATGACGGGGAATCAAAACAAGATCGCCTGGCATCATACAAGACAGCACACGCATCTCCTTGACCGCATTACGAATTACGTATTACGGGATACGGATCACGAATCCCGCGACTTCGCCGCCGCCCCCGCCAACGATGAACGCGTCATCAACGGACCGGGCGTCAACGTGCCATGCATCTCACTCAACCGCTTCCCTTACGACGAATATCACACCACCGACGACAACCTCGACATCATGCACGAAGACATGCTCATCGGCGCGGCGGAAATTGCCGAAGACATCATCCGCATCTACGCCACGAATTACATTCCGAAGCGCACCTTCCGCGGTCCGGTCTTTCTCAGCGGTCATGGTCTCTGGGTGGATTGGCGCGAAAACTGGGCGCTCAACCGCGCCATCGAAAAGATCATGATGCGCTTCGAGGGCGAACACACCATCTTCGACATCGCCGAGCAGGTCGGGCTCGATTATTGGACCGTGCGCGAATATGTCGAAAAATTCAGGGCGAAAGGGTTTGTCACTCCGCTGCCGATTCCGTCCGAAGGACAAACCCAATAATTCACTACATGCCCTCTGTGATCTCTGTGGTAAATTCATTTTCGATGAAACCTCAAAAAATTGTCGCCATCATTCAAGGACGCATGTCCTCCTCCCGCCTGCCCGGCAAGATCCTCGCAGACATCGCCGGCCAGCCCATGCTCCAGCGCGTCTTCATTCGGACCTCGCGGGCTGCGACCGTTTCTGAGACGATCTTCGCCACGACAACTGACCCCTCCGACGACCCCGTCGCTGAGTATTGCGGGTTCAGCGGTATTCCCTTCACCCGCGGCAGCCTTTACGATGTGCTGGACCGTTACTACCAAACCGCAAAACAAGCCGGGGCAGATGTGATCGTCCGCATCACGGCAGATTGTCCCGTCATTGATCCTCGGTTGATTGATGACGTAGTGAATATAGTCATCAGTGATCAGTCATCAGTGAATTTTGCAGCGAATCGCCTCCCGCCTCCGTGGAAAAGGACGTATCCGATTGGTTTAGATACCGAAGTCTGCACCTTTGCCGCTTTGGAACGCGCCTGGAAGGAAGCGAAAGAACCTCACCACCGGGAACACGTCATGCCATATTTTTATGAGGGCGTTCAATTTGAGTCAAAAGTCAAAGGCCGAAAGTTTGACCTTCGACATTCGACCTTTGACTTTGAGCAAGGCGTCTCTCCTCGTGGATTCCGCGTTGCACTCCTTCACAATCCCACTGACTTCGGCGACTACCGCTGGACGGTGGATACCCCCGAAGACCTGGAATTCATACGGCAGGTCTATGCTCATTTCAACGGTCGAGATGACTTTACCTGGAAAGAAGTTCTCGACCTGGTTCACAACAACCCCGAGTTGATGAAAATCAATGCCAATGTCCAACACAAAACCCTCAAAGACATTGACGAACGCGCCGCCAATCACTGACCACTGCTAACTGATAACTGTTCACGGATAACTGTTCACTGTTCACTGATAACTGCTCACTGATAACTTCTCACTGCTCACCCATGCCCTTAATCACCCTCTTCTCCGCCCCCAAACCCTTTACCCACCCTCACATTGCGACGATTCAGCGCAATGCCATCAAATCATGGACTTTGCTTCCCGAAGTGGAGGTCATTTTGCTTGGCGAGGAAGAAGGTCTCGCTGAAGCAGCGCGCGAACTGGGCGTGAAGCACATCCCGCACGTTGAGCGTAACGCCGGCGGCGTGCCGTTGCTCTCTTCCATGTTCCACCTGGCGCGCGAAAACTCACACAGCGACCTGCTCTGCATCATCAACGCCGACATCATCCTCATGCCCGATTTCCTCCGAGCGGCTTTGGACTCCAGAAGTTTGCTTCTGGAAAATCGGCGGCAAGCCGCCAGACTCCAAAACTTTATCCTCAAAGCGGCTTTGGAATCCAGAAGCTTGCTTCTGAAAGATCAGCGGCAAGCCGCCAGACTCCAAAACTTTATCCTCCTCAGCCAGCGCTGGGACTTGGACGTTACACAATCCATCGAATTCACCGAAGGCTGGCAAGATCGTCTATCGGCCCTCGTCCGTAGTCAAGGCACGCTTCACCGTCCCGCCGGCTCCGACTTCTTCCTCTTTCCACGATCCGCTTACCACGATGTCCCCCCTTTTACCATCGGCCGCGCAGGCTGGGATAACTGGATGATCTACAAAGCGCGCCGCGAAGGCTGGCCCGTCATTGACTGCACGCCTTCGGTGATGATCGTCCATCAAAACCACGACTACTCTCATTTGCCCGGCGGCAAGCCGCATTACGATCATCCCGAAACCAACGAAAACATCCGCCTGGCGGGGGGGCAGGCGAATATCCGCTACACGATTTTGGATGCAACCCATCAACTAGTTGATGGTACACTTGCCTCACCCAAAATGAGCGCTGCGCGCCTCGCGCGCCGCCTCGAATTGCTGCTGCGCTCCCTGTTTTTCTTCCTCCCCGAAAACACCCTCGAAAATCTTGTGCGCCCGCGCCGCTGGAAGAAACGCATTCAAAAACTGCTCAAGCGGCGCTGACCTTGTAACTTTTCCACCACGGACTGCATCTAATGAACAAACCGACCTCAGACGATATTTCGCTGGAAGCGCTCGTTGCCGGAGACCCCGCCGAATTCGCCCGCCTTGTGGATGTATATTCCAGTGCTATCTATCGTCTCGGCTTGCGCATGCTGGGCAACCCGCAGGATGCCGAAGACGTTTTGCAAAACACCTTTCTCAATGCGCTTACCCACATCCAGAACTTCGAAGGACGTTCCAGCCTTGCCACCTGGCTTTACCGTATCGCCGCCAACGAAGCGCTGATGCTCCTCCGTAAAAAGAAACCGGAAGTCAACCTCGATGAACTTGAAGGTGAAGACGAGGCTGAAGATCTCCACCCCACCCGCTTTGTAGATTGGAGCGTCCTGCCGGAGGAAGAGTTACTTTCAGGCGAAGGGAAAAAAGCCCTCGATGCCGCCGTCGCACAATTACCCGAATCCCTGCGCCTTGTTTTCTTGCTGCGCGATGTCGAAGGTCTCTCCATCAAAGAAACCGCCGAAGCGCTCAACCTGACCGAAACCAACGTCAAGACCCGCCTGTTGCGTGCCCGCATGGCGTTGCGCGAACAGCTCTCTGCTTATTACAGTGAACGCCTGCCCGCGAGGAGTGAAAAATGATCGAACATCCCCACACAAAATGCGAGGAACTGCTCGGCTCGCTCTCGGCTTACATTGACGGCGACCTCAACCCCGAACTTTGCCGCGAACTCGAAAAACACCTTGCCGAATGTGATAACTGCCGCGTCGTTCTCAACACCACAAAGCGGACGATTGACCTCGTGCAGACTCCCCTCGAAAAACCCGACCTGCCCGAAGAAGTGCGCGAACGCCTCTTCAAGCGCCTCAACCTCGACCGTTACCTGACTCCAAAACCCAAATAACCACCACGCTGACAACATTCACAACATCAGGCACAAGACAACATGGCATCCGACACCGTATATCTCAACTGGAATCCCACAGAAAAATTCACCCTCCGCGATGGAGATGATTACCAGATTGTCATGAAAAAACCGCAGGGGGTAAAAGCCTCCAACCTGCTCACCATGGCATTAATTGGCTGTTCCTCGCACGACGTGGTGGAAATCCTCCAAAAGCAGCGGCAAGACCTGCGCGAACTGCGCGTTACCGCCGAAAGCCTGCAAGACGATACCCCTCCCTGGCGCTTCCGCAAAATTCATATTCACTATCAAGCAGTAGGCAAGGTGGACCTTGAAAAACTGGGGAAGGCGATACAAATCAGCGAAGAGAAATACTGTTCGGTCTACGCCACCCTCAGAGACGCCGTCGAGATCACGCACGATTATGAGGTGGTGGAGGCGTAATCTTTAGCCGCTCCTTTATTTCACCTTGCATCTTCCCATCCTTTGACCTCAGACGGTAAATTCTCCTGCTTGCCTTAAAACCCCAACTCCCTCATGTTCTGTTCCTTACTCCGCTTTTCCCTGCCTCCCAGCAACTCCTTCCAAAACTCCTCGTCATACCTGCGTGAACGCACAGGCAGCGGCATCGGGACTCCCCAGCCGAGCAGCAGAACCTCCTCCTTCGGTTGGAGTCTCGCCAGCATGCCGCGCAGCGCCTCCCGTCCCGCCAGCCCAGAAAGCACCGCGTGGATGTCGTCCTCGTCGCCGAGCCAGCCTGAGATGCGCGTCCCCAACTGGCTCATCACCTCGTCATAAATTTGCGACGGGCGCTGGTCCACGATCAACAGCGTCACGTAATACTTGCGCAGTTCGCGTGCGATAGTGGCGAAGGTCGTCTGTGCCGCCATCTCGCGGTTGAGCAGTTTATGCGCCTCCTCCACCACAATCACCAGCGGATGCGGCTCCTCCTTCCCGTGCGTTCTGAAGGCGTTGGCTTTATCCTCCCAGGCGCTGCGAATCTTTCGCGTGAGCAGATTCGAGACGAGCAGATAATCCAAATCGTGTTCGTGTTCGCCAAACGACAGAATCACATGCTGCCCGTTCTCCAGCGATTGAATGATCTCCTTCACACTGTCTGCTGCGGGCTTCTCCACGATATACGGCTTGTTGAACAACCGTCTCAGTTTATCGTGCAGCGCCTCCGCCGCCATCACATTCACGCCGTTCGCGTTTGCCCACGCTGCCACACTCTCAGGATGCGGCTCGCGCTTCACCTTCCCGCGATCCTCCGTCGTTTCGGTTTCTTTGCGGTTCATCTTCTTGAACGCGGCAAACCAATCATCGCGGAATGAGGTGTACAACGCGTTCAGCACGGTGGGCGCCGTCTCGCGCAAATTCAATTCCCGCGAGAGCGTTTCGATATCGGCAGTGGAAATATCTCTCATTGAGATTTCCAAATTAAAGTCCGGGACATGCCCCCGAATCGTTGACCCTGCCCCCAAACCGACGATTCGCACCTTCGACTTGAATTTGGTCTTCAGTCCCGTCACGGGCTGTTTCGTGTCTGACGCCTTGTCGTCAAAGCCGTACTCGTTGTGCATATCCAGCACGAACACCGACGCTTTGTTGTGGTGCATCAACCCCGCCAGCACCAGCCGCGTCAAAAACGACTTACCCGTACCCGTCGCCCCAAACACCCCCGACGACCGCTGTACGAACTTTTCCAGGTCAATGCACACGGGGTGATTCTGCTCGCGCGTGTACCCGATGACGAAGTTACCCTTCTCGTTCGGGGCGCCGAAGATTTCGGCGATGTCGCCTTCATTTGCCAGAAAGACCGCGGCATGATGCGGCGGCACATTCTTGACAGGCAGTATGCGCGGCTCATCCTTCAGCCCGGCGTCAATTTTGCCGCGCCACTGTTGATATTCAGGCGTTCCCAATTCAGGACCGACTTCCAGCATCAAATTAGGCAGCACTTCAAGGTTGGCATACAGCGTCTGCCCTTGCAGCGCCTTTGAGATATGCGGCGGGAAGCGCCCCTCCATTTGCTCATCTGCAAAACGCGGATCGGTAGCGCCCAGTTGAATATCCGTCACGATGCCGTAATAATTCCACGCTCCGCTCTGAATGACCACAAACGCCCCCTCCTGAATCTCCTGCGGCGAGACTGTGAGCCGCACGCGGAAGTTTTCCTTCAGCCCGCCGCCTACGAGATAGCCGATCTTTGTTCGTTGTTCCATAATAGATTCTCCTAAACCTCATGTCGTTGCGAGGGCGGTGCCCTTCCGTCCGAAGCAATCGCCCAATGACGAGGGGATTGCTTCGTCGCCCTACAGGCTCCTCGCAAAGACATGGTGTGGTACGCATGTCGTTGTGAGGATGGCGTTCTTCCGTCCGAAGCAATCCTCCAATACCGAGGAGATTGCTTCGTCGTCACCCCTTCGGGGATCCTCCTCGCAACGACATTATGAAACTACATCGCTCAACGCCCCCAACATAGACATCAACGTCGGATAATCATCCCGCAAGAGGGCGATCACTTCATGCGTCGCTGCTTCTTTCCACACTTCACTTTCCACTCCCCTTGCGCTGCTTGCCTGCTGTAAATGTGCTGCGATTACCTCTCCAAGCGGGATGTCTTTGTTGTTGAGCAGGTGCCTGAAATATCCAAACTTCTCTGTAAAGCGCACAATATCCTTTTTATCGCACAAATAAATCACATCCAAACTTAACGGCGGTCGAGGCGGCAGCAGGTGAAAAATCCTCCCGTCCTGCTCATACCCCACCGCCAGCACCGACATTTCCACCGGCACGATGCGCCGTTCACGGTTGTCGCGCATCACCTCTTCGCTGACGTGATCTGCCGTGACAAGTTGGCGCACCAGCCCGTCGTCCTCTATGTGAATATCGTAAATGATTCCGAAGATTTGATAGCCGTTTTCGAGCGGCGCACGCACCAGCGCCCCGAAGGAGGGAGCGTTCAATTGATTTACACGGCAGCCTGCAATGAAGCCTGTTGTCCCTGCGCGGAGCAGACGCCCGATTTCGATTGCCTGAGTCATTTTCCATACCTCTTTCTGCCGCTGGCGAGGGCATCCTTGCCTGCCTGTTTATGAGAAGAGTCGTCTGTTTCCTCACCATGTCGGCTGAGTTCCATTGAAAGCATCTGTTCGATTTGCTGTTTTTCTTCGTTCTTCACCACTGCAATTTCGTGTGCGCGATTAAGCAGGTAGGGATAGGGCTTGCTGCCCATCATTTTGCATTGTTCTACAAGTACCCCATGCAGCAAATTGAGTTTTTCTTTATCGTCTGCCACCCATTTGGGAATTTCCACCCGCACGGGCCAGGGATGTCCCGGCGAGCCAACGTTCAGGTAGAAGAAGTGGAGCGACAAGACGCCTCGGTAACTTTTTTCCGAAGCGGATTGAATGCGGAAGACCGCCGAGCGGTGACCGGGCGGCAGGAGCGGCTTTTCTCGCGCGCCATAAAGCCAGCGGTCGCTCACCCCTCGCAGCGGATGAAATTCACGCAGCCGCTGCATCTGTTCGTTATCGGCTGTGGCAATTTCGAGCAGGCGCGTTACCAGGTTTGCTGAAGGTTTATCCACATACCCCGCGGTGACGACGCCCCGCGCCTGCAAACGTGACAGCACACCGAGATAAGCTTCTACAGTGTGGGCATAGGCTTGGGCATCGTCGCCCTTGCCCCACAACTCAAGCGGACCATCGGTAAACGTAACGATTTGCCCTTCTGTATTCCTGGATAATTCGTCCAGCAGTTCGCGCTCGGCAAGGTCGCGTTTGAGCGCGACCATCCCTTCAGACATGGGGATGCCGTTTGGCAGAAGGTCTTCGCCGAAGAGCAGAGTGCTTTTGGTCAAAATGTGCGGCGTTTCGCCAGAGTTGAGTTTCAAGAGGATGGCGCCCACGTTGACCAGCCCGAATTGCACCGAAGCATGACGGTCGGGGGTGATTTGAGAACCATCGGCGGCGATGATGGTTGCCTGGGCGGCAGAATCAGGCGGCGGGTAGGAAGAAGCGAGGGGTTCTTCCAGCGGGCAGGCGCAGCGCAGGGTGGGGTCTGCTTCTTTGGCGGTGTCCACCCGTCTTTGGAGGACATCCAGTTGAGAATCGAAAAAGGAAAGCAGTTCCCGCGCGCGCGTTTGGGCTTCTTCTTTTTTCTGCTGGCGTTCCCTTGCCCCCGCGCCGATTTTCTGAATTTGAGAATATACTTCCTGATAGTTGATGGGCATAGAACAAATGTACGGGGATTGTACAGGCAAAACTGCCAAAATTCAAGGCGGCTGGGGGAACTTTCGCCAGCCGGCGGCGTCTCTCTTTCAGAAAACCCTATAAAGGAGTAACCTATGAAGACCAAATTTTATCTTGTTGCCATTGTTGCCCTGTTTGCGCTCATCGTCAGCGCCTGCGGAGCGGCGGGCAGCCCGGCGGCGCAGCAGCCGTCTCGGACGGTCAGTGTTTCGGGCGCAGGGACAGCCAACCTCGTGCCGGATATTGCCTACATTTACGTCGGCGTGCACACCGAGAAACCCTCCGCCTCGGAAGCGGTGGCTGAAAATAACGCCCAGACGCAGAAGATGATTCAGTCGCTGCGCGATTTCGGTATTGACGCCAAGGATATTCGCACGACGAACTTCAGCATTTACCCGTTCGATAAATACGACCCGCTGACGGGCGCCTCCACAGGCGAAAAGTATTACGCCGTGGATAACACCGTCTATGTTACCGTGCGCGACCTCGACAAACTGGGCGAATTGCTCGATGCCGTCATTGCGGCGGGAGCCAATACCGTCAACAGCGTTCAGTTCGACGTGGCGAACAAAGATGAAGCGCTCAAACAAGCCCGCGCCGACGCCGTGAAGGATGCCCAAACCAAGGCGCAGGAACTGGCAGATGCCGCCGGCCTGACCCTCGGCGAAATCCAATCCATCAGTTTCGTTGATAACACTTTCTACCCCGTCTTCGACGGCAGGGGCGGCGGCGGAGCGGCTGCCGAAGCAGCGGCGGTGCCGATCCAACCCGGGCAGTTGACCTTCACCGTGACCGTCAACGTTACCTACGAAATCAAATAACCTGCCGCCCGCATCGAACTTCACCGGAACCTGCCTCCTGCAAGCGAGGCAGGTTCTTTGCTTGTTGATGGTCAGCAAGCGGTAAAAGGGAGGGCGCAGGCGGGTCAGTTATAATCTCCAAAAATCCCGGCAGGACAGAAAAGGAATTTACCTATGCTCAAAGTCGGATACATCGGTTTGGGGTTGATGGGCAAATCCATTGCCCGCAACATTCTCAAAGCAGGCTTTCCCCTTGTGGTTCACAATCGGTCACGCGCCGCGGTGGAGGAACTCGCCGCCGAAGGCGCGCTTGCGGCAAATTCTCCGCGTGAGGTTGCCGAGCGGGTGGACGTGGTTTTCACCAACCTGCCCGATACGCCGGATGTGGAACAGGTTGTGCTGGGCAAAGAGGGCATCCTCGAAGGTGCGCACGAGGGCTTGATTTACGTGGACAATTCCACCATCAAACCCGCCTCCGCGCGGCGGATTGCAGAGCGGCTGGCGGAAAAAGGCGTGTATGCCCTGGATGCTCCCGTCTCCGGCGGAGATATTGGCGCGCGTAACGGCACGCTCACCATCATGGTCGGCGGCGATGCCTCGGCGCTGGAAAAGGTGATGCCGGTGTTCAAAGCCATGGGAAAAACCGTTACGCATGTGGGCGAAGCGGGCGCCGGGCAGGTGGCAAAAGCCGCCAATCAGATTATGGTCGCGGCGCAGATGGTGGCAATGGGCGAACTGTTGGTCTTTGCAAAGAAAGCCGGGGTGGACCCGCGCAAAGTGGTGGAGGCAATCAAAGGCGGCGCCGCCCAGTGTTGGACGCTCGATGTCAAACCGCCGCGCCTGTTTGAAGGCAACCGCCAGCCCGGCTTCAAGGCGCACATGCAGTTGAAGGACTTGAAGATTATCCTGGAAACCGCGCAGGAATATGACATCCCCGTCTCCGGCACGGCTGCCAACGCCGCGCTCTTCCAGCAAATGATTGACCTGGGCATGGGCGAATTGGATAACTCGGCAGTGGTGGGGGTGATCGAGAAATTGGCGGGAGTGGAAATCGTTTGAACGTTGCCAACCTGAAAACGCAGCCATGAAAAAACATCTCCCCGCCCTCCGCGATTATCTGCTGATTATTGCCGCCGCTGGTTTGCAGGCGTTATCGCTGCGGCTGTTCTTCATTCCCGCCAATCTGGCTTCGGGCGGAGTGAGCGGCATTTCGCAGTTGATTAATCACTTCACCGGCTGGCCCATCGGCTTGATGATTTTGATTGGGAACATCCCGTTATTCATCCTCGGCTGGCGTTTCCTCGGCGGGTTCCGTTTTGCCTTGCGCACCGCTGCCGCTATCCTTGCCTATTCCCTCGCCACCGACCTGCTGCTCAAAATCCCGCTCTTTGCCCCCGGCGGCGCAGGCACGGCGCTCATCCATGACCTCGAAGGCGACATCTTCCTCAACTCGCTCTACGGCGCCATCGTCAGCGGGGTGGGATACGGGCTGGTCTATCGTGCGCGCGGCTCCAGCGGCGGCTCCGATATCCTTGCCCGCATCCTCAATCACTGGCGCGGCATTCCCATGACCCAAAGTTACCTCATGGTGGATACGGCGGTCATCCTGGGCGCGGGTTTCGTCTTTGGCTGGAAGGAAGCGCTCTACGCCATGATTGCCCTCTACGTCAGCGGCCTGGTTGCCGAAACCACCCTCGAAGGTGGCGGCACGGTTCGCACAGCGATGATTGTCACCAGCAAGCCTGCCGAAATCTCACAGCGCGTGCTGGACGAACTGCTGCGCGGTGTGACTGTGCTGGAAGGGACAGGCGCATTCACCGGCGCAGAACGCCCCGTGCTGTACATTGTCATTACCCGCGCCGAAGTGGTCACGCTGAAAACCATTGTGCAGGAAGTGGACCCGCGCGCGTTTATGGTCATCGGCTACGCTCACGAGGCGCTTGGCGAAGGTTTTCGTTCGCTCAAAGCCTAGGCGAGGGGCAGCGTGAAGCGGAAGGTGCTGCCCTGCCCCTCCACGCTCTCCGCCCAGATTATCCCCTTGTGCGCTTCCACGATATGTTTTGCAATGGATAGTCCCAACCCGCTCCCGCTGCCCGTGCGGGACTTTTCGACGCGGTAGAAACGCTCGAAGATGCGGGGAAGCGCCTCGGCCGGGATGCCGATTCCCGTATCCCGCACGCCGAATCGAACCTCGCCCGCGCCTGCTTCGGCAAAGAGAGTGATTTCTCCCCCCGGCTTGGTGAACTTGACCGCGTTATGGATGAGGTTCACCAGCACCTGCTCCAGCCGTTGAAAATCGCCCTGCACCTGCGGGAGATTTTCCGCACTTTCCACGCGCAGAGCGAGACCGGCGCGCTCGGCCTGGAGTTGCATCCGCTTGCAGGCGGAGGCAAGCAGCGTGGAAGGGGCAACAGGCTGAAGGTCCAGAGAGAGCCGCCCGGATTCGATGCGGGAAAGTTCGAGGAGTTCGGTCGCCATCTGGGTGAGTGCATCCACTTCGGTTTCAATCTGGTTCAGGAAGCGGCGTGCGGCAGAGGGATCATCCAGCGCGCTGTCCTGCAGGGTTTCGGTCAGGGCTTTGAGCGAGGCGAGCGGTGTGCGCAGTTCGTGTGAGAGGTTGCTGATGAAATCGCGGCGCACGGTTTCGAGGCGGCGGAGGCGCGTGAGGTCTTGCACAAGGAGCAGACTGCCGTTGGTATGACGGTCGGGGATGACGACGAGTTGCAGGTATTGGTGGCGGGTGGGGACTTCGACGGTTTCGCTTTGCATACTGCGCGTTTGCTGGCAGCGGCGCCAGGCTTCGACGAGTTGATGATGACGCACGACTTCGGCAATGCTGCGCCGGAGCAGAGGGGAGGTCTGAAAGAGCCGGCCGGCGGCGGGGTTGGCAAACTGAATGATGCCCTGCGAGTCGGTTATCAACACGCCGTCGGTCATCTGCTCGAGGACGGCGGCGAGGCGGGCGCGTTCGGCTTCGAGGGTCGAAAGCTGAAGGTCAAACGCCGCAGTTAACGACGCGACCGCGCTGGAGAGGTTTTCAAGTTCCTTTATTTCAGCGGCGGTTTGCTCGTGACGCTGACGAAGGGTTGCGGCATACTCATTGATCTCGCGGCGCAGTTTGTAATATCGCCGCGCAAACCACGCGGCACTTGCCATAAAAACGACTGCAAGAATAAGCGTGAAGTCCATGTTGGTAATTGGTGATTGGTCATTGGCGATTGCCATTTACCAACTCTTTCTACCCCTCGAAGCGATAGCCTCCACCCCTGACCGTGACAATGCGCCTGGGGCGGCTGGGGTCCTCTTCGATCTTCTGCCGCAGCCAGCGGACGTGAACATCTACGGTGCGGCTGTCGCCGATGAAATCCCAGCCCCAAACGCGCTCAAGGATGAATTCGCGCGAGAGCATTTGTCCTTTGTGGCGGGCAAAGAATTCGAGCAGATCGTATTCTTTGGGTTTGAGCGGGAGCGGGCTGCCGTGCAAGGTCACTTCGCGGCGCGTCAGGTTGATGATGAGGTCGTCGAAGGACAGCATGGCTTGGTGGGGGGCCTGCTCCTGCCTGCCGAGTTCCTCGCGCATCAACCGCGTGCGGCGCAATTGTGCCTTCACGCGCGCCATCAGTTCGCGCATGGAGAAGGGTTTGGTCAGGTAGTCGTCTGCGCCGACCTCGAGGCCGACGACACGGTCTATTTCGTCATCGCGGGCGGTGAGCATGAGGATGGGCGTGGTGATTTCCTTGCGTAGAATGCGCGCCACTTCAAAACCGTCGAGTTCGGGGAGCATGATATCGAGAATGATGAGGTCGGGCTTGAGTGCGCGGGCAGAAGCGAGCGCGGCGCGCCCATCTCCCACCGCCTCGACGGTGAAGCCTTCCTTTTTGAGGTTGTAGGAGAGGGTTTCTCGCAGGGCAGGTTCGTCTTCGACAACAAGAATCGTTTCAGGCATGGCTGCAATGACTATATCATAAGATATTTTGGGGTTGAGGTTAAGGTCTTGTTAATGGAATTGCTGTGGTTTGGCAATGATTTTTCACAATAGCCGTTGTAAAATTCGGACGAAACCGCTCATCTATCCATCATGGCTCGAGAATTTCACTTTTCCTGGCAATGGGATTTGCAATCGGCGCCCGAAGCGCTGTGGGGCTTCGCGGCAGATACCAACCGCTTCAACCGCGATACGGGTCAGCCTGAAGTGGAAGTGCTTGGCAATTTCAAAGGCACCAAGAAACTTCGCATGAAACTCCCGCTCCTCAGGGTGGAATGGGAGGAAGAACCGTTCGAATGGACGTATCCGTATGCGTTCGGCGTCGTGCGCCGCTACGATAAAGGTCCGTTGGAGGAGATGCGCGTGCGGGTCAATTTGGAGCCGCTCGAAAACGGCGGGACGAGGCTCACCTATCAAACAATCATCCTCTCCAGCCACATCCTTGCGCCGCTGTTGTTCCCCTTGGCAATTGGTGCGATTGCCAGAAACCGGTTCGAGAAAGTCTTTCGCTTCTATGACCGGCTGGCGCTCGAGCGCGGCAGTCCGGCGGAGGAAAGGCAGCAGGGAGGACTCAGCCGGGGCGGGCGCATCCGCTTCAGGTCCTTGAGCGAAGCGTTGAGTCTGCATGTCGAAGCGAATCTGCTGCGGCGGCTCGAAGAGTTTCTCGACCGCGCCGACGATCTCTCGCTCCAGCGAATCCGCCCTTACGCACTGGCAGACCGCTGGGGTGTAAGCCGCCGCGCTGTGCTGGAGATGTTCCTGCGGGGGACGCGCGCCGGGCTTTTCGATATGTCTTGGGATTTGCTTTGCCCCTCCTGCCGCGGCGTTGCGGAGGGACATTCACACTTGAGCGACGTGCGCGGCGCTTCGCATTGCAACACTTGTCAGATTGATTTTTCCGCGCATTTCGATCACAACATCGAGGTAATCTTCCGCCCCAATCCCTCGGTGCGGGCGGTGCCGCTCGATACGGTTTTTTGTGTGGGCAGCCCGCAGTTGCAGCCGCACGTGGTGATGACGCAGAAGGTGGCGGCGTTGAAGTCTCTGCCGGTGCCGCTGCGGCTGGAGGCTGGGCGGTACACCTTGCGCGCTTCGAACGTGCGCGGCTCCAAAGCCGTGCTGGCAGATGCAAGCGGACGCGCCACGGCAAACCTGCGCGTGACGCAATACGGCTGGACGCCGGAAGAGGAACACGTTTCGCTTCTTTCGACCCTCAACCTGATCAATGCCACCGAAACGGATACCACCTTTAGCCTCGAACGCACCGCCTGGAGCGACCAGGCTGCGACGGCGGCGGATGTAACCGCGCTGCAGGTCTTCCGCGACTTGTTTGCGACGGAGGTGGTGAGACCCGGCGAGGAAATCTCCATCGGCTCGGTGACGCTGATGTTCACCGACCTGCGCGACTCGACCCGCCTGTACCGCGCCATCGGCGACGCTTCGGCGTTCGGGCGCGTGCGCGAACACTTCGAGGTGCTAGAAAAACATATCGCCGGGGAAGGCGGGGCGGTGGTCAAGACGATGGGCGATGCGGTGATGGCGGCGTTTCGTGATCCGGCGGCGGCATTGAAAGCCGTGCAGCGGGCGCAAGCCGAGATTGCTGCCAGCGGCGAACCGCTGCTGCGGCTCAAGATCGGTCTGCACAAGGGACCGTGTATTGTGGTCAATCTGAACAATCGGCTGGATTATTTCGGCTCGACGGTCAACATCGCTGCGCGCCTGCCGGGCTTTTCGCAGGGCGGCGAGTTGATTTGTACGCAAGACGTGTATGACGACCCCGAGGTCGGCGCTTATCTTGCTCAAACCATCCCACCCAGCGCGTTAACTCGTTTTGAGAACCGCATCAAGGGCTTCGATGAACCGTTCACGCTGTGGAAGTTGAAGGTTTGAGGGGGAAGGTTGAAGCCGGCAAACTTCCCTAACGCTTATGGATGGGCAGCGCTTCGTCCTGATCGAACGGCGCATTCAGGCTTTCTGAATCGAACTTCATAACCCTGCTTTGGGCAAAGAAGGGGAAATCGAAATTCGTCTCATCGCCTGCCTTTTTTCCGGGAATGGGCATGAGCCGCGCGGTGAGGGGTTTATCGAGGCGCAGCGCCAGCGCAGACAAATCCAGCAACAGGGGGACAAGTTGCGCGGCGGTTGTATCTCCGGGGAGCGGCACGGTATCCAACCCTGTTCCGCAGACGGCTGAATAAAGCAGTGTGTCTTTGACCGTTAGCGTCCCTTCGGCGGCGCGTTTTGCCAGGACGGAATCTTCCAGCACCGGCTGCATGAAACCGCTGAAGCCGGTGTGAGGAAAATTGGCGCGGTCAATCGCTTCGGTCAGGATGGCGGCGGCAGCGAGCGAACCGTGCAGCCCGATTTTGGGAATGCCCATTTTTTCGACGGCGTTTCCCAGCGAGTGAGCATCATCGGGGAAGGGCGCAAGGGAAAAGTCTATGCCCAGGAAACGGCAGGCATTGAAGGTCAGGCTTTTTGCGGTTTGGGCAAGTTTCTTTCCGTGGCGTTCGATTTCGCGGACGAGGTTGTCCCGTCCCTGTTCGATGGTTTTTGCATTCGAAAATGCCTGCACGGCAAGGTCGGCTGATTCGGCGGCAATTGCAAAAGCGGCTTTATCTTTATCGTGATAGGCGGCAGGGAAGAACGGCGCGCCCGCCGGGACATTTGCCAGCGCGGCGAATTGCAGGTTGGCAAAGCCGTTCGGCTCGAGCGGCGCGCACTTGACGATGACCTCGGCGCAAGCGCGCATGGCGGCAAGGTGCAGACCGCGCCGGCGATCAGCCATCACGCCGCTGAAAAACGCTTCTTTGGAGACGAATATCGCATCGGGCAGGACCTCGTAACTGCGCGGCATTTCCGGCAGAGCCGGTCCAAGCGAGAAGTATTGAATGCCCACCTGCCTGATGATTTCCGCCAGTTGAGCGGTTACCGCAGGGAGTTTTTCGATCTTTTCTTCCCCCAGCATTTGTGGGAAGGGGAGGGTCGCCAGGCGGGTGGTTTGGACCTCGTACCCTTCCGCTTCATACGCGGCTTTTGCCTCGGCGAGGAACTTCCCCGCTTTTTGGAGAATCTTCTCCTGAAGCGGATAACGGGGATTGCAGAAATAAGTAAGGGAGCGTATTTTCATCTGCCCTCTGATATCTGTTCACTGTTCACTGATTACTGCTCACTACTCACTGCTCACTGCTCACTTTTCCCTCTTCACTGCCCTCTGTCTCGCCGCCTCGAACATCAACACCGAACCCGCCGCGCCGGCGTTGAGCGATTCGATCTTGCCTCTCATGGGGATGGAAATTTTCCCATCTGCCAGTTTCCTCGCTTCGTCGCTTGCGCCTTCCGCCTCGCCGCCAATGACCAGCGCCAGCGGTGTGCGCAGGTCGGTTTCCCAGCAGGAGATTCCGTCCATGTCGGCAATATAGATCTGCAAATTTGCCGATTTACAAACTTGCTCGATCTCCTTCCACGTCATCTCGCAGATGGACACGCGGAAGTGCGCTCCCATGCCCGCCCGCAGGACTTTGGGGGAAAAGGCATCCGTCGTTTCGGGAGGCAGCAAAACCGCCTGTACCCCGGCGCCCGCAGCCGAGCGCAGCAGCGTGCCGAGATTGCCCGGGTCGCGGATTTGATCGGGGATGAGGAGGAAGTTCAAGTCATTGGGGAGAGGCAGGCGGGTATATTCCAGGACAGCCAGAATGCCCTGCGGGGTTTCGGTATCGCTCAGCCTTTGCAGCAAGTCGCCGGAGACTTCCTCTACTTCGATGCGGAGGCTCTTCAGGCGCTGGAGCAGGTTGCTGCCGCGCTCGCTCAGCCCGGCGCTGTATAAGGCAAATTGAAATTTCCAGCCGGCGTTCACTGCTTCTTCCACCAGCCGCACGCCTTCCACCACGAAAGCGTTTGCTTCGCGGCGTTCTTTGGCGCGTCCCATCAGGGAGCGAATCAGTTTGAGTTTGGGGTTTTGAGCGGAGGTAATCACGGTGTTTCAGTCTGCATTGAGGTCTGCCAGACGGCGAGAAAGGTGTTGAGTGTCTCGCGGTCGAACAGAACGACGCGCACAAGTTTGAGTTGCGAGGGATTGTTTTGGAAGTAGCGGCGGATGGCGTCCAGGATGAGATGCGCCGCCCGCTCTTTGGGGAAGCCAAAAATGCCCGTCGAAATGGCAGGCAGGGCGAGGCTCTTGCATTGGAGTTCATCGGCAGTCCGCAAAGAAGCGGTGACGGCTTCGGATAATTTTCTGTCTTCGTCGCCTTCTCCCCAAATTGGGCCCACAGCGTGGATCACATATTTCGCAGGCAGGCGCCCGCCGCAGGTCCAGGCAGGTGCGGCGGGGGAGATGAGGCCATGTTTGCGAATCCAGGCGTCCGATTCTTCCTGAATGACCATCCCGCCTTTTTCGACAATCGCCCCGGCAACCCCGCCGCCGTGCTGCAGGTATCGGTTCGCGGCGTTGACGATGGCATCCACCGTTTCGGTCGTGAGGTCACCGTGAACGATTTGAAGGGTTTGACCGGTTGGCAAAAGGGTCTCTTTGAGGAAGGTGTTCATGCAAATATTGTACCCCCCTTAAAAACGTAGAGCGAGATGACTCTCGCTCTACAAGGTTTACTTTGCTTTGGCGACCACCGCGGCAAATGCCTGCGGGTCGCGGACAGCCATGTCGGCAAGCATCTTGCGGTTGAGAGCGATGTTTGCCTTTTTGAGCGCCGCCACCAGTTTGCTGTAGGTGGTGCCGTTCAGGCGCGCGGCCGCATTGATGCGGGCGATCCACAACTTGCGCAGATCGCGTTTGCGCACGCGGCGGTCGCGGGTGGCATACCACAGGCTTTTGAGCATCGCCTCGTTGGCGCGCTTGAACAGGCGGTTCTTTGCGCCGCGCTGTCCTTTGGTGAATTTCAAAACCTTTTTATGACGCAGGTGACCTTGAGGTCCGCCTTTGACACGCATTTCGTTTTACCTCCTGCGAACTCGCGGGCGTCGTCACGCTGTCAACGTGACAGTTGCGTACACCCGAAAGCCGCAACTAAAAATTTTGAATACGACCGTGGGGCGAAGATTGTTCGCCTTTTTTACTTTTCCATGTTGGGCGCCAGACGCTTAATGCGTTTGATGATTTTGCGCCCATGCACTTCGAGCATTTCCGGCAGCAGCGCCTTGGTGCGCTTGGAAGTGTTGCGGCGCAGGTGGCTCTTGCCGCCTTTGGTGCGCACCACTTTGCCGGAACCCGTCAGGCGAAAGCGTTTGGAAGTCGCCTTGTGGGTTTTGAGTTTGAGTTTGCCAGATTTGGCTTTGCGAGGCATTTACGTGCTCCTTTCAGACAAGATAAACCGCGGGACAACCTTGCTCCCGCGGATCGCAACATCTTTGGGACCTTTTCAGGGTCAGTCGTTCGCTTCGCTCGGACCTGCTTCTGCGCCTGTTTTTCCGGGCGCTGCCTGCCCTGATTTTTCTTTCTTTTTACCCGCCCCTTTGAGGGGCGCCAGCACTACCAGCATGGTCTTGCCTTCTATTTGGGGAGCCTGCTCCACCGTGCTGACATCCGCCAGCGATTCGGCAATTTCTTTCAAGTCTTCGAGTGCAATTTCGGGGTAGTCCATTTCTCGCCCGCGGAACTTGATGGTCACGCGAACCTTGTTGCCTTGCAGCAGCCAGCGGCGGGCGTCATCCACTTTGAAACCGCGATGTGCCTCGTTCGTCTTGGGGCGCAGCCGTATTTCTTTGACCTCGATTTTGGTTTGCGCCTTGCGGGCTTCACGTTCCTTTTTGGCGCGTTCGAAAATGAACTTGCCGTAATCAACCACACGGCACACCGGCGGATTGGCAGTCGGGGAGACCTCTACCAAATCCATACCTGCATCCCGCGCAATCTGTAAAGCCTGTTTGATGGGAACGATACCGATGTTGCTGCCATCTGCCCCAATCAAACGAACTTCCGATACGCGGATGCCCTCATTGACTCGAAATTCTGTAGCGCTGATAAGACTCTCCTTTTTCAAAATAGTAGACCAGCACTTGGCTGGTTTTTAGCGGGCTGATGATACCATGAAGGCGCGGGAGTCGTCAACGAAAAAGAGGAAGCCATCTCTTGCGGTTACACCTGCACTGCACTAAGCATCTATCCGAAAATTCATTTGCCCGCTCGCTGCTTTACGAAGCCCGCTGTGCGGGCTGAGCCGCCTTCCGTCGGCTTCGTTTGGTTAGCCCGCACGTTCACGTCTTTCAGGGGCTTGGATTTGACAATCCAAGCCAGCGGTGTCCAAGCCGCCATTTTTTGCTCGTGCGGATTGCCAAATCCGCGCATCAGTGCCTAAGGCAAATTCCCTACCGTACATTTCACCGCGAAGTGCCCCCGGAGGTAGTCCTACAAGAAACCGTGAAGTCTTGCGCAAAGAAGACCTTCAGCCACAGATTTCACGGATTTCCACAGATTGGAATTCAAAATCCGTGAAAATCTGTGTTCATCCGTGGCAAAAGCCTCTGACCCCGGTTAAGTGCGGCGCTACCCGCCGGGAAAACCTTCAAATCTGTGCGCTCTTAGCGCTCTTTTCGGTAAAAATCTGAGAAGGGACGGTAGAGAAAGTGGAACAAAAAAAAACAGGCGAAAGACAAACGCTGCCTTCCGCCTGTTCTCTACTTTTCTACCCTCCACTTTCCACTTTCTACTACAACTCCTTCGCCCGCCTTGCAATCCGATCCTTTGCCCGCGCCACGAACTCCGCCAGCGGGATGTTGTTCTGCTGACTGCCATCTCTCACGCGCAGCGAGACCTGCCCCGCCTGCATTTCCTTCTCGCCCACGACGAGCATATAGGGGACTTTCATCATCTGCGCATCACGGATTTTGGCGTTCATGCGCTGGGCGCTGATGTCGGCACGGGCGCGGATGCCATTCTCGCGCAACTGCCTGGCGATGTTTTCGGCGTACTCGTTCTGCGCGTCGGTGATGGGGATGACGCGCGCCTGCTCCGGCGAGAGCCACACAGGGAAAGCCCCTGCATAATGCTCGATCAGGAAGCCAATCATGCGCTCGTGCGTGCTGAGCGGCGCGCGGTGGATGCACAACGGCACTTCTTCCTGCCCGTCCTTGTTGATGTACTTCAGGTCGAAGCGGGCGGGGACGGCAAAATCCACCTGGTTTGTCGCCAGCGAGAATTCGCGCCCAATGGCAGACCAGATTTGAACGTCAATTTTGGGACCGTAGAAAGCGGCTTCGTCTTCCGCTTCCACAAACGGCACGCCGCCGTTCGTCATCGCGCGCCGCACCATCTCTTCCGTCTTCAGCCACAGGCGTTCGTTGTCCACATACTTCTTGCCCAGGCCCGCCTTCGAGTGCAGCGACAGGCGCATCACGAACTTTTCGATGCCGAACAGGTCGAAGTATTTGCGGTACAAATCCACCACGCCCATAAACTCCTGCTCGAACAAGTCCTCCGAAACGTAGATGTGAGAGTCGTTCATCTGCATCGAGCGGACGCGCATCAAGCCGAAGAGCTCGCCCGATTTTTCATAACGGTAGCACGTGCCATATTCCGCGAGACGCAGCGGCAGGTCACGATAGGAGCGCTGCTTCGATCCGAAGATCTTGTGATGGAACGGACAGTTCATCGGTTTGACGTAGTACTTCACGCCTTCCAGTTCCATCGGCGGATACATGCTCTCGGCGTAATAGGGGAGATGTCCCGAACGCAGGAAGAGGTCTTCCTTCGTCAGGTGCGGCGTGCGCACGCGCACATAGCCCGCTTTTTCCTCCATCTCTTTGGCGAGTTTTTCCAACTCTTCGATCATCACGCCGCCGTTTGGCAGCCACAGCGGCAAGCCCGGTCCCACTTCTTCATCGAAGATGAAGATTTCCAATTCCCTGCCCAGTTTGCGGTGATCGCGCTTTTTGGCTTCCTCCAACTGATGCAGGTATTCTTCGAGTTCCTTCTTGCTCTCCCATGCCGTGCCGTAGATGCGCTGCAACTGTTTGTTGTTCTCGTCGCCGCGCCAATACGCGCCCGCCACCGACATCAGTTTGAAGGCATCGGGTTTGATTTCGCGCGTATTTTCCACATGCGGACCGCGGCATAGGTCAATGAACGTATCGTGCTGGTAAATGGAGATTTCGGGCTTCTCCTTCAGCGGATTCCCATACTCATCGAACCCGCCCTGTTCGAGGCCGTCAATCAACTCCAGTTTGTAAGGCTGGTCTTTGAAGATTTGCCGCGCTTCCTGCGCCGAAACGACCTTCTTCTTGAAATCATGTTTGCCCTGCACAATCTGACGCATGCGTTTTTCGATGGCTTCCAGGTCTTCGGGCGTCAGCGGGCGGGGCAGGTCGAAATCGTAGTAAAAGCCGTTTTCCACCGGCGGCCCGATGGTGTACTTCGCTTCCGGGAACATTTCCAGCACTGCCTGCGCCATGACGTGCGCCGCCGAGTGACGGATCTTGTAAAGATGGGACTCTTCGTATTTTTCCTGAACTTGTTGTGACATTTTCGTTTCCTTTCTGGACGACGGACAATGGACTTTGGATCGCAGACCGTTTTCGTCCATCGTCATCGTCTGCCATCCAACTGAAAACAAAAACTCGCCCCAGGCACGGGGCGAGAATTCAATTCACGCGGTTCCACCCGATTTGTACGTCGAAATAAATTTCAACGTACTCCTCTTTAGCCGTTAACGGAGCCACCCGTTCCGCATACTAACTGATCACTGTTGACTGATCACTGACCACTGTTCTGCTTCACGCTCGCGAGGGGTTTTCAGCGACTGTTTCCGCAAGAGGCTCTCAATCTACGGCTTCTTGTCCCTGTCAGGCCGTCGTCGCTTACTCGTCTCGGTCACAGCGTTTGGAATTTCGGTTGGCGGCATTATACCCGCCTCTCTCTCAAAACACAACCTTATTCCGGCTGCCCAAACACAATCTGGCCGCCTTCCATGGAGGTAATGCACGCCAGAGAATGGATGGGCACCCCCAGCGGCTTGAGCGCTTCGCGCCCGCCCTCGAACACCTTTTCGATGAGCGCCCCGATTCCCACGATCTTCGAGCCCGAAGCCTCCGCCAGCCGCGCCAGCCCCAGGATGGTCTGACCGCTGGCGAGGAAATCGTCAATGATCAGCACCTTCTCGCCGTTTGCCAGATACTCCGGCGAAACAATCAACTCCACCATGCGCCCTTTGGTATGTGAAGGCGCAAGCGTCAGATACACCTGATCCGGCATCGTAATCGGCTTGTGCTTGCGGGCATACACCACCGGCAAACCGAGATGAATCGCCGTTGTCAGCGCAGGAGCAATGCCCGAGATTTCAGCGGTCAGCACCTTCGTCGCGCCGACCGAAGCGAACAGACGCGCAAACTCCCGTCCGCAGGCATCCATCAACAACGGGTCCACCTGATGATTGACAAAACTATCCACCTTCAAAATCCCCCCGCCCAGCGATTTGCCCTCGCGCAGAATGCGCTCCTCCAGTTCTTTCATTGCCGCCTCCTGACCAGACAATTTTGCGGAAATTTTACAACGCAAGCCGCCGAATTGCAAACTCCATTTGACCGGAGTCACTGTGTTAGAATCTTTTCCCATGACCCTTGTCCTCGCCTCCAATTCGCCCCGCCGCCATCAACTGCTCTCACTGACTGGCTGGGATTTCAACGTTTCTGTTGCCGATGTAGACGAGACGCCGCTTGCGAACGAAACGCCCGCTGCTTACGTTTTAAGGCTGGCGCAGACCAAAGCCCGCACCATCGCCGAGCGCAGCCCCGCCGCGCGCCTCATCCTGGCGGCAGATACCACCGTCGTCGAAGGAGGCGATATCCTCGGCAAACCCGCAGATGCCGCTGAAGCCGTCGCCATGCTCACCCGCCTGCGCGGACGCACCCATCAGGTGTACACCGCCATTGCCCTGCTGCGAAGCGACGACAACCTGCTCCTCACCGACCTGTGCATCACCGATGTACCTATGCGTTCCTATACTGATGAAGAAATCCACGCCTACGTTGCCAGCGGCGACCCGCTCGATAAGGCTGGCGCCTACGCCATTCAGCACGCAGGCTTTCGCCCCGTCGCCCGCATGGACGGTTGTTATGCCGGCGTCATGGGCTTGCCCCTCTGCAATGTCGTGCGCCTGATGCGCCGAATGAATGTCCCTCCCGCGGCGGATGTTCCCGCCAACTGCCAGAAACTGCTCGAATACGATTGTCCGGTCTTCGAGACCATTCTCTCCTGACCCAACAAACCGAAAGGCAAAGAATGAAGTTTTTTCGCTGGATACACCTTCTGATTATCACAACCTTCCTGAGCGCCTGCGGCTCGGGCGGAAGCGGCCTCATCCCCCTGAGCGCCACCGATACCCCCCTCCCGCCTCCCGCCGTGACCGTCATCTCTGCCCCCGATCCAAGCCTTACCCTCACCGCCTACCTCAACGCCTACCAGGCAGATGATTACAACACCATGTATTCCCTCGTCAGCAAAGTGACGCAGGATACGCTGCCCCTCGAAGAGTTTGCCAAACGCAACCGCGATGCGCTCAACGAGATGAGCGCCGCCTCGTTCGAATATGAAATCCTCTCCTCCCTCGTCAACCCCTACTCCGCCGAAATCGCCTACAAAGTGACCTACCACACGTCACTGGTGGGCGATCTTCAGCGCGACATCGTTGCCCGCCTCACCCTCGAAAACGGCGAATGGAAACTGCAATGGGATGACTCGCTCATCCTCCCCGAACTGGCGGGCGGTAACATCCTGCGTATGGATTACAGTATCCCCTCGCGCGGCAACATCTACGACCGCGACGGCGACGTCATTGCCGCCCAAACCGATGCCTACGCTTTCAGCATTTTGCCGGGCAACGTCACCGAAGAGAGCCTCTCCACGTTGCTCACCGAAGTCTGGCGGCTGTGCGGTAACAGCATGGAATCCCTGGCGCAGCAAATCGCCAACACCCCCGCCCTCTTCCTCATTCCGCTGTGTCAGGCATCTGCTCAGGAATCCGAGCGCATTCGCAGCATTGCTCCTGCCGGCTTGCAGTGGGTGCAATACAATTCCCGTTTTTATTTCGACCAGGGAGCCAGTTCCAACATCGTAGGTTACACCCAATTCATCTCCCCTGAAAACCTGGAAAAATACCGCCGCCTCGGTTACCGCGGCGATGAACGGGTGGGGGCGGCCGGCATCGAGCAATGGGCAGAAGATTACCTTGCCGGGCAGCACGGCGGAACGCTGTATGTGGTGAACCCCTCCACAGGTCAGATTGTGACGCGCGTGGGAGAGAGCGCCCCCAAGCCGGCCGACTCGGTGTATCTCACCATTGACGACAACCTCCAGTATTACGCCCAGCAAGCCATCAAAGGCTTTACCGGCGCGGCGGTGGTCCTCGAAGTCAAAACCGGGCGCGTGCTGGCGATGGCTTCCTCCCCCGGCTTCGACTCGAACATCTTCGAACCGAACAACCCCAACGCTTCTTCCCTGATCTCGCAACTGATCCCCGGTTCCCTGCTCAACCGCGCCGCCCAGGGCCAATACCCCCTCGGCTCCGTGTTCAAAATCATCACCATGGCGGCCGGCATGGAAAGCGGTCTCTTCATCCCCGAAAGCACCTACGACTGCCAATATACTTGGACGCGCCTGCCCGACCAGATTCGCTACGACTGGACCTACCAGCACTGTCAGGACCGTCTTGCCGCCGGACAGGAATGCAACACCAGCGACAGCGTTCCCTCCGGCCCGCTCACCCTCTCCGAAGGGTTGATGCGCTCCTGCAACCCGTTCTTCTGGGAAATCGGCTACACCCTCTACCAAAACAACCGCGCCAACGACATTGCCAACATGGCGCGCGCCTTTGGGCTGGGGCAGCCTACGGGCATTCAGCAAATCCCCGAAGAAGCGGGGCAAATCAACGACCCTCCCACCCCCGTGGACGTGGTCAACCAGTCAATTGGTCAAGGAGATGTGCTGGTCACCCCCTTGCAGGTGGCTGATTTCATCGCCGCCATTGCCAACGGCGGCACGCTGTACCGCCCGCAACTGGTGGAGCGCATCGAACCGGTGGATGGGAGCGCCGCGGTGCAGGTCTTCAAACCTGAAGCGCGCGGCACGCTGCCCCTGCAGCCCTTCCGCCTCGACTTCATCAAAAACGCCATGATCGAAGTGGTCAAAAACCCGCGCGGCACGGCGAACTTCCGCCTGCGCGGCTTGACGATTCCGGTGGCGGGAAAAACCGGCACCGCCGAATCGGGAAGCGGCAAACCTCATGCCTGGTTTGCCGGCTTCACCATGGCGGAGGAAAACACCGGCTTGCCCGATATTGCCATCGTCGTCATCCTGGAAAACGCCGGCGAAGGCTCCGACTACGCCGCGCCCGTCTTCAAGCGCATCGTCGAGACGTACTACTACGGTGCGCCGCGCACCTTCTACTGGTTCGAATCCAACTTCGGCGTCACCAAGACCCCCACCCCGCTCGGCGGCATCCCCACCGAAACGCCCAAACCATAACGAAATCGCTGCCCGGTGTCGCATTGACCAACGAAACCAAACTGCAGGGTCTCATCATCAAAGCCCAGTCCGGTTTCTTTACCGTGGAAACCGGGCAGGGCTTATTCGTCTGCCGCCTGCGCGGCAAACTCAAACAAGGACGCCCCACCGGCGACCTCGCCGCCATCGGCGACCATGTGACCATTACCGTTTTGCCGGATGGCAGCGGAGTAATCGAAGAAATAGCCGAGCGGCAGCGGGCAATTGTCCGCCTCGACCCGCGCCCGCAGGGCGAATATCAGCAAGTGCTGCTTGCCAACCCCGATCAGGCGGTCTTCGTCTTTGCCTGCGCCCAGCCCGAGCCGCGCCTGCGCATGCTCGACCGTTTCCTGGTCATTGCCGAAAAGCAAAACGTGCCGGCGCTCATCGTCGCCAACAAGATTGATTTGGTGCAAGACCCCAAAGCCATCTTTGGCTTATATGAAACCATCGGCTACCGCGTGATCTATGCCTCCATCAAAACCGGCGCCGGCGTAGAGGAACTGCACAAAGCGCTGAAGAATAAAATCTCCGCGCTGGCTGGTCCCAGCGGCGTGGGCAAATCTTCGCTGCTTAACGCCATTCAACCGGGGCTGGGGCTGGCTGTGAGAGAAATCAGTACCGCCATCAACAAGGGCAGGCACACCACCGTCGCGCGTCAACTCTTCCCGCTGGAAGGCGGAGGGTACGTGGCAGATACCCCCGGTTGGAAATCGCTGGCGTTGTGGGATACCCAGCCCGAAGAAATGGATGCCTACTTCCCCGAACTGCGTCATCTGGTGGCGCATTGCCAGTTCAGCGACTGCACGCACATCCACGAGCCGGGCTGCGCCGTGCGCCGCGCTCTCGAAGAAGGTAAAATTCACCCTCAGCGGTACGATTCCTATTTGCGGCTGCGTTCAGGCGATGAAGGATAACTGGAAGATCACCGGTCACACATGGGCGGTGGAGATGCTGCGCAAGCACATCCTGCACGGCACCACCCGCCATGCGTATCTTTTCTGCGGACCTCCCGGCGTGGGACGCCGCACACTGGCTTTGCGCTTCGCCCAAGCCTTGAACTGCCCAACCCCCGCCGAGCCGGGTATCCCCTGCGGAACCTGCCGTGACTGCCAGCAAATCGAAGCCATGCGCCACCCCGACCTGACCGTTGTCCAGGCGGATGCCGAAGGGGGCATCTTGAAAGTGGACCAGATTCGCGAGTCGCGCAAACTGCTCTCGCTCAAACCCTATCAATCGCCATACCGCGTGGCGCTCTTTTTGCGCTTTCACGAGGCAAATGATAATGCCGCCAATGCCCTGCTGAAAACCCTCGAAGAGGCGCCCCCCTATGCTATCCTCATCCTCACCGCCGATACGCCCGAACAACTCCTGCCCACCATCGTCTCGCGCTGCGAAGTGTTACGCCTCCGCCCTCTCTCTGGGCATGAAGTGCAGCAAGACCTGGAAAGCAGAAACATCGAAAGCGGACGGGCAAAGCTGATTGCGCACATTGCCGCCGGCCGCCCCGGCTACGCCCGGCGTTTGGCGGAAGACGAGGCGCTGCTCCAGCACCGCGAAGAACGCCTGAACGACCTGCTGACCCTGCTGCCTGCTTCGCGCGTGGAAAAATTCAAATATGCCGAACAACTCGCTAAGGATAAATCACTCATGCGTCAGGCGCTGCTCTTTTGGCTTTCTTACTGGCGCGATGTGATGTTGAGAGCCGCACAAGCCGAAACCCCGCTCGTCAACGTGGACCGCAACATGGAAATTGAGAACCTGGCAGGAGCGTTGGACCTCTCCGCTGCGCGCAAAGTAGTGGTAACCCTCGAAACAGCGCTCGAACAGATGGAAAAGAACGTCAACCCGCGCCTGCTGGCGGAAGTGCTGCTACTGGATTTGCCGAAAGTTTAGGAGGATGCCATGTGCCGAAGCATTAAAACCCTGCGCAATGCCGAAATCCCCGCCACCGAGGAGGAAATCCGCGCGGCGGCATTGCAATACGTGCGAAAAGTAAGCGGCTACCGCAAACCGTCCAGGGTTAATGCGGATGCGTTCGAGAGGGCAGTGGAAGAAGTGGCAGAGGCAACGCGGCGTTTGCTCGAGGGGTTGAAAACGGCAAAATAAAAAAGCAGCGGATGGCAAAAACGTCATCCGCTGCTTTTTTACTCACTGATGTTAAGCGGTTCTTGATTGCTGGCGGTTCAAACCGCATCTAGCAATCACGAAGTCAGCCTTCGCTGACTTGAGAGCCTGCGCAGGCAGGCTTTGTGAGGTTGAGCCGCGACTTCAGTCGCCGCGCAGAGAAAACAAGCCTGTTCCACGAGAATCTTGAAGGCGTTCCGCGTACGGTGAGTCACTCAATCGCCTCTCTCAACTTCCTCGCCAGTTTGCCAAAGTGAGCGGTGAAGCGCATTTCCTCGCGGCGCGGGCGCGGCAGGTCAACCGTCATGTCCATTTTGATGGTGCCGGGACGCTGGGTCAACACCAGCACACGGTCTGCCAGAAACAGCGACTCGCTAATGGAATGCGTCACCATGATGACTGTCTTCTGGCGCGCCTGCCAGATGCGCGAGAGTTCCGTCCACATACGCTCGCGGGTGAGCGCATCCAGCGAGCCGAACGGTTCATCGAGCAGGAGCAGGTCGGGGTCATGGATGAGTGCGCGGGCAATCGCCACACGCTGCGCCATGCCGCCGGAGAGGTCGCGCGGCAGCGCATCTTCGAAGCCTTTCAATCCCACCAGTTCGATCATCTCGCGCGCTTTTTGCAGCGCCGCTTGTTCCTCCTCGCCGCGGAGTTCCAGCGGCAGCATAATGTTTTGGAGCGCCGTGCGCCAGGGCAGCAGGTTCGCCTGCTGAAAGACCATGCCAATACGCGGCTGCTGTTTGCGCGCAAACGTGACCTGCCCGCTGGTGGGTTGCAGCAGACCGGCCGTTATCCGTAGCAGAGTCGTCTTGCCTGAGCCGGAAGGACCCAGCACACAGATAAATTCGCGCGGGTGTACATCGAACGAAACATCCCGCAGCGCGCGCAAACCGCCGTTTTCATCGGGGAAGACGGTGGTCAGGTTGCGGATGGTGAGGATGGGAGAGGTGGACATCAATGAAGGTATGCCTTTTGCGAGAAGGAATGGAGCGATGGCGAAGCAATCTCCTCGTTAAGCGGGGGATTGCTTCGCTCGCAATATCATCAGGGAATAAACTCGTTCGTAAACGCTTTGCTCAAATCCATCTTTTCGCTGAGCGAGCCCATATCGAGCAGGACGTTTTGCATGTTCTCCCAGGCTTGCGGGTCCGAATAACCGAGGCGCTCCCCCTGCCACTGCTCGAGAGAGCGGGCGAGCACTTCTTTCTGCACGTCCGCATCGAGTTCGTCAAAGTTGGGAATGTATGCCGCGCTCAAAGTGAACGCCTCATCGGGATGGTCGAGCGTGTATTGCAGTCCCTTCAGGAACGCGCCGACGAACGCCCGCACCATTTCGGGGTTTTCGGCAATCACCTTCTCGCTCGAAAGAATCCCATTGGCGGCAAGTTGAGCATAATCTGCCACACGTATCTCCGTCACGGCGATGCCGCGTGCCTTCAGTTGAATCGGCTCATTGGCGGTATAACCAACGATTACATCCTGTGTCCCTGAGGCAACCGCTTCGACCTGATTGAAGCCAATCGCATCCAGCGTCACATCGGCTTCGGTCAGCTTGCCGGCGTTCAGCAGCGCCCGCAAACCGATATAGTTCGCGCCGAACAAGCCCGGCAGACCAATCTTGTGTCCCTTCAAATCCTGCGGCACGAGAATCCCCGCCTCGCTCTTCGCCACCACCGAAACGGGATATTGCTGATACCACGCCGCCACATACGTCACGGGCAGTCCCTGCGCGCGCGCCAGCAAAACCTGTTCGCCCGAAACCACCGCAAACGGCAGTTCCCCCGCGCCCACCAGCGCCACGCCGTTGGTCTCGAACTTGTAATCGAACTCGATTTCGAACCCCGCCTCTTTGAAGTATCCCTTTTCGACCGCGACATAGAACGGCGCATATTGGATATTGGGGATGTATCCCATCGGCAGGCGAATCTGGGTCAATTCACCCGCTTCATTCTGGACCTCGGGCCGGGCGCACCCCGAAAGAACGATTGCCAGCCCAAGCATGAGGAAAACAATTTTGCGCAACATAGAATCTCCTTGAAAGAATTTTGTTGTTCGAGCAGTTAGGCATCTCCAGATTTGCCCATTTGCCTCTTCACACATTGGAACGTTCCTGCCACTTCAAAAATCTGACCTCCAGCAAGCGCACCGCGCCATAAAGCCCCAGCGCCAGCCCAATCAACGTGAACACTGCCACGAAGACCATCGGCGTATCGTATTGGAAGTCGCCTACTTGCAATAAAAAGCCGAGTCCCTCCTCCGCCGCCACCAACTCACCGACAATCGCGCCAATGACCGAGAGCGTCGCGCCGATGCGCAAGCCGCCCAGGAACACCGGCAAGGAGGCCGGTACCTCCACCTTCCACAGAATTTGCGCCCGCGTAGCATGAAGCGAGTGCATCAGGTCGTATAAAGCGGATGGCACCGCCCGCACTCCCACCACCGTGTTGACCAATACCGGAAAGAAGACAATCAATGCGCAGATGACCACCTTGGAGAGGATTCCGTCTCCCAGCCAGATGACCAGCAGCGGCGCAATGGCAATGACGGGAATTGCCTGGCTTGCCACCAGATACGGCGAGAGCACCTTTTCCAGCGAGCGCGATTTGGCAAGGATATAGCCCACGACTGTTGCAAAGGTCACGCCGCTCAGCAGCCCCAGCAGAATCTCCGTCAGCGTGACCCAGGTATGGTATTGCAGGCTGCCATCGCCAGCGGCTTTGAGGAAACGCAGCCACACGCTGAGCGGAGAAGGCAGGATGAAATTGGGCAGCCCGCTGTACCGCGTGAGCAGATGCCAGCCGAACAGGAAGGCAAGTGCCGAAATGAGAATGGGAAGGAAGCGTTTGAACATCATATTCTTTTACCGAGTTGCTTAATCAGCCGATCCTTGCGGGGGCGGGGAACAAAAAGCGCCGCCGGGTTCCGGGGCGCAGAATCAGGTCTCAGCGGAGTCTGAAGCGAAAGAAAGTCCCGAAAACAGATAGCGTTTTCGGGACAGTCGAATCCGACTCGTGTAGAGCTAAGTGACCTTCTTCTATCCAGACTGTTACTGTCGGCCCCGGAGTTCCACCGGATCATGCCCGCTTTCCCAAAGAGGAAAGACCATCCACCCAAACAGGCTCGTGGGCTGTACCACCGATCGGGAATTGCACCCTGCCCCGAAGGTTGTTATTCAGTTGTGGCGCCTGAACGAATGCGAAACATCCGCCGGCACGCGGGAGATTATATCGCACTTCAATGGGTCATTGCAATTGCGCTCTGATTTTTTCTGCGGTTTCTTTGTAGAGGGCGAGTTTGTCGCGCTCCTTTTGGACGATGGCGGGCGGGGCTTTGACGGCGAAGTCGCTGGCGAGTAATTTTTCGAGCCGTGCGATGTGCGCCTCTGCTTCAGCCAGTTCCTTTGCGAGGCGTTCACGCTCGGCGGTTTCATCCACCATGCCGGCGAGCGGGATGTAAATTTCCACCGCGCCCACCACCAGCACCGCGGCGTTTTGGGGCTTCTCATCCAGCGTTTCGGCCAGGGTCACCTGCGCTGCCTCCAGCCCGGCCAGCGCGGTAATGACCTGTAACTGGTCTTTCAAGAGGGCGCTTTTTGCGCCGCCCGCCATGGTGGCTGCCAGTTTCTTCGAGAGGGGGGTGTTCTTTTCGGCGCGCAGGTTGCGAATCGAACGGATGATTTCCTGGATGAGCGCGAAGTCGGCGATTTTCTCTTCCTCCCAGCCTTCGGGTTCGCGGGGTTCGGGGAAGCGGGCAATGATGAGCGCCGGAGACCAATCTTGTGCGAGCGCGGAGAGTGGAGATTGGAGCAGCGCCGAGCGCAAGTGTCCCCAAATCTCTTCGGTGACGAAGGGAGTGAAGGGATGCAGCAGGCGCAGACAAATATCCAGCACGCGCGCCAGCGTCTCCACGGTCTGCAGTCTGAGGTCCGCATTCTGAAGTTGAATTTTTGCAACCTCCACGTACCAATCGGCAAAATCGGACCAGAGGAAATCGTAGATTTGCTGCCCGGCCTGCCCATATTGGAAGTTCTGGAATTGACGCTCCACATCGCGGATGAGCTGCTGCAATTTTGCCCAAATCCACGAATCGGCGAGCGTCCACTTCACCTCTCTCCCAGTCTCCTTGTGTACTTGTGTCCCTGTGTACCCGTCTCCCTGTGTACCTTTACCTGCCTTGCGTGTTTCTTCGAGACTGTTGATTGTATTGATGACGAAGCGTCCCACATTCCACAACTTGTTTGCAAAGTTGCGGTTGGCTTCCACCTTCTTCACCGAGAGGTTCATGTCGTTGCCGGGGGTGGAACCCACCAGCAGGGTGAAGCGCAGTGCATCGGTGCCGAATTCATCCATCACGATCAGCGGGTCAATCACATTGCCTTTGGTCTTCGACATTTTATGCCCGTGTTCATCGCGCACCAGCCCGTGCAGGTACACAGTGTGGAACGGCGCCTGACCGGTGTATTCCAACCCGCTCATGATCATGCGCGCCACCCAGAAGAACAGGATATCATAGCCCGTTTCCATGTAGGAGGTGGGGTAGAAGTATTTGTAATCGGGGGTTTCCTCGGGCCAGCCAAGCGTGGAGAAGGGCCACAAACCGGACGAGAACCATGTATCCAGCACGTCTTCATCCTGATAGATGTCTTTGGAGCCGCAGGTGGCGCATTGGCTGGGGTCTTCGCGCGCCACCGTCATGTGTCCATCGGGACAGTACCAGACGGGGATGCGGTGTCCCCACCATAACTGACGGCTGATGCACCAGTCTTTGATGTTTTCCATCCAATTGAAGTACACCTTCTCGAAACGTTCGGGGACGATTTTGATGCGCCCGTCCTTTACCGCTTCGATGGCGGGTTTGGCGAGCGGTTCGATTTTGACGAACCACTGGGTGGAAATCATCGGTTCGACGATTTCTCCGCCTCGCTGTGAACGCGGGATGGTTGTGCGGTACGGTTCTTCTTTGATGACCAGACCGGCGGCTTTCATATCCGCCCAGAGATTCTTCCTCGCTTCGAATCGGTCCTGACCCTGGTACCTGCCTCCGTTTTCGTTGACCTTTGCCTCCCGATCGAGGATGGAAATGATGGGCAGTCCGTGGTGCTGGGCAATGGCATAGTCGTTCGGGTCGTGACCGGGGGTAATCTTCAGTGCGCCCGTGCCGAATTCCATGCTCACGTATTCATCGGCAATAACCGGGATTTCGCGCCCCAGAATCGGCACGATGACCGTCTGCCCGATGTAGCGTTTATAACGTTCATCTTCAGGATGGACGGCTACCGCTGTATCGCCCAAAATCGTCTCCGGGCGGATGGTTGCCACAGGAATGAACTCGTTCGAGTCCTTCAGCATGTATTTGAAGTAATACAACGTGGCGTCCTCTTCGCTGTATTCCACTTCCAGGTCTGAGACGGCGGTTTTGAGACCCGGCGACCAGTTAATCAGCCGCGGACCGCGATAGATCAGCCCTTTTTCATAGAGGCGGACGAACGCCTCCCGCACGGCGCGGCTCAATCCATCATCGAGGGTGAAGCGTTCGCGGGTCCAGTCACAGGAGGCGCCCAGGCGGCGAATCTGAAGCGTGATGATGCTGCCGTATTTGCGCTTCCATTCCCAGGTGCGTTTGAGAAACTCCTCGCGTCCTAGTTCTTCGCGCGTCACCTCTTCGTTTTTGAGCAGGTCGCGTTCGACCATGAGCTGCGTGGCGATGCCGGCGTGATCGGTGCCGGGCACCCAGAGCGTGGGAATGCCCTTCATGCGGTGGTAGCGAATCATCAGGTCTTCCACGCTGACGAACATGGCATGACCGAGATGCAGTTCGCCGGTCACATTCGGCGGCGGGATGGAGATGACGAAAGGCTTGACGGATGGATCGAAGCCGGGCTTGTTGGGGTCATTCCACGGCTGAAAGTAGCCGCCCGTCTCCCACATGGCGTAGATGCGCGGCTCGGTGGATTTGAAATCGTAGGCTTTAGGCAGTTCGTTTGTCATTCTCGCTCCTTGTTCACAGAAAAAGAGTCTCTGATGGATTGTTCGAACGAAATAAATGGTTCCCAGCCCATCTCGCGCCGAATCTTTTCGTACGAGCAGGCTTTATCCACGTTGAGTTCGGAGAGGCGGCGGATGCCGGGGTTGAGTTTCATCACATCCAGCGCCCACAGCAGGGCATCCAGCGCCTTCATGCCCCGTCCGTCAAGCGGCAGGAGACGCGCCTTTTTGCCAGCCAGCCGCAGCACGGTTTGCATGAAGTGGAGCATATTTTCGTTCCATGCAGTGACGATGTACCGCTCGCCGTTTCTGCCTTGCGTCAGCGCCAGCCAAGCCGCCCGCGCCGCGTCGCGCACATCCACGAAACTGTTGACGTAGGAGAGCATCGGGATGACGGGCAGCAGGCGGATGGCGCGCATCGCCATCTCAATGCGCTCGGAGCCTGGTCCCAGAATCACGCTCGGGTTCAGGATGATGACGCGCATGTCGCTGCTCATCTCTTTCAACTCCGCTTCGCTCACCAGTTTGCTGTAACCGTAGGCATCGGTGCGGCGTTTGGTTTCCAGGTCGGGGTACATCGTCTCGTCGGATAGCCCTTGGGGATTGAACCCGATGGCGGAGATGGAACTGATGAAGACGAAGTTCGGGCAGCCCGCTGCCCGCGCCGCTTCTGCTACGGACCTCGTTCCTTCCACATTGGAGCGGAGGATGGCCTCTGCATCCGATTTGCGGAAGGAAACCAGCGCGGCATTATGAACCACGGCATCTGCGTCGCGCAGAGCCGCAGCGTAGGTCTGCGGCTGAAGCAGGTCTCCGCGCACCAGGCGGACGCGGTCGAGCGCCTCGATGTCGAGGAAGGTCTTTCGCGCAGTACGCACCAGGACGCGCAGTTCAGCCCCGGGGTCGGAATCGTGAATCGTCTTCACGATGTACTGCCCCAGAAACCCAAACCCGCCGGTGATGAAATACGTGGTCATATCAGACTTTATCTGAAATCTAATCTCTATGAAGATGAAAACGACATTCGTGTTTCTTCGTGAACTTCGCGGACGAAGAGAGGAATACGGATAACGTCTATTAAACAAAAACGCCTCGTCCAACATGAGGACGACAGGCGTGTCGCGGTACCACCTCAATTCCCCGCTGAAGCGGGGCGCTCTGTGGCTGACGGGTTCATCAGCCTGCGCTGTAACGGTGCGCACCCGTGGCGGTCTACTTGCCGGTCTTCGGTGAACTGCGAACCGGTTTTCTTCGCCAGTATTTCAGACGACTTCGGCGCCGTTTCCCTGCGGAGACTTCCACCATGCGTCTCCTTCTCTATCAGGTTCCGTTACGCGTACTCCTTCTGAATGACGGGCATTATACAATATTGCCTGGCTGGTACGCAAGGGGCAGGCGCGCGCGCGGGTATCTGGTTGATTTTTGCCGCTGTTGGTTGTACAATGCTCTCAAACCCCAACTCATACGGAGGAATAACCCATGGAAACCACAAGTGACGACAAGTTATGGGCGGCGTTAAGTTATGTGTTTGCTCCCCTCATCGGGATTATTGTCCTGCTCATGGAAGATAAAAAAGCCCGGCCCTTTATCAAGTTTCATGCAGTCCAGTCTATTGCAGTAAGCATCGCCTTTTGGATTGCCGTAACCATTTTCGTGACGGTAACCCTCGGCTTCGGCGGTTTCTGTGCGCCGCTGTTCTGGCTGGTTTTCCTGTATTGGGCGTACAAAGCCTATCAGGGTGAAACCTTCGAAATTCCGCTGGTGACCAATTTCATCAAAGGGCAGGGCTGGGTGTAACCGCCCGAAAGACGAACGCGGGCTCACGGAATGCCGCGAGCCCGTTTTGTTTTAATTCTGGTAGATTCGCCTTTTTATGGTTTATACGAAAGATGGTGCTTAACAAAGATTTTATTCCCTCACGAGAGAGCGTATTTGGCGTTCTCTAACGCCGAATTTGCGCAAGAGAGCGCAAAGTACGCAGGGTTTTCGTGATTCACGAAAATTGGCGAAAGTACAGTTAATTCGCTGTTGACGGCAGCAGGAAGGTAAACGTGCTGCCTTTCCCTTCTTCGCTTTCCGCCCAAATGCGCCCGCCGTGCAGCTCGATCATGGACTTGGCGACCGAAAGCCCCAGTCCCATCCCGCCGTGCCTGCGGGTGAGGTGTTCTTCCACCTGAAAGAAGCGGTCGAAGACCTTGGGCAAATCGCGGGCAGGGATGCCGATGCCGTTGTCCCGCACCGCCACTTTGACGTAGCCGTTGTCTTCTTCAATGCTAATCTGAACCCTTCCGCCCGGCTCGGTAAACTGCAGGGCGTTCTTCACCAGGTTGCTCAGGGCGATATTGATTTTGGTTTGATCGGCTTCGATAAAATACAGGTTTTGCGCCCACTCGCCCGCAAGGGTAATGTTCTTCGAGTTTGCCTCGTCCTGAAACGTCAGAATAACATCTTCCGCAATTTTGGCAAGGGAGACCTTGTTTCGGCGCACGCGCGCAGCGCCGCTCTGCACATTTTCCACATCCGAAAGGTTCTCGACAATTTCCTTGAGGCGCGTGGCGTTGCGGATAATTGTTTCCAGTTGCGCTTCATATTCCTTGCCAGCCAGTTCCTTGAGAAAGGTGGCGTGACCCAGAATCAATCCGAGGGGCGTGCGCAGTTCGTGTGAGGTAATCGCAATAAAGTCCGATTTGAGGCGTTCCAGTTCCGCCAATTGAATGCGCACGGCTTTGACCTTACGCTCCAACTGAGCATTCCGCATTGCCTGTCCGGCCAGCGCTGCCAGCGTGGCGAGGATGGTGAGGTCCTCTTCGGTATAATGAGCACTATCCCGCTTGTTGAGCGCTTCCAAAACGCCGATGGTTTCGCCGCGCACCATGATCGGAACCGCCGCCAGAGAATGCGTTTCATGCCGCGTCACGCGGTCAATCACCTTGAAGTGCCGCTGGTCTGCGCGCGTATCCTGAATGATGAGCGGATGTCCCTTGCGGAACACCTCGCCCGCCACGCTCCCTTCCAGCGGCACCCCCATCGGGCGCAGCACCTCGCGGTCGAACCAGATGGTGGAGAGAAAACGCAGTTCCTTCGCCTCCGGATCATATTCCAGGATGGATGCGAGTTCGCTGTCCGTCGTTTCGCTGGCTTCGGTGATAATCGTCTGTAAAAACGATTCAATATCCGCTGTGGTTGTTAATCCCCGCACCACCTCCAGCAGGCGTTCCAATACCTCGATGCGCTCATTGACTGGCATGACTCGAATTATACAACAACCGCACAGGCGCCGTCCGCCTGAAAATATGCCCAAACATGGGTACAATCCTGTTCAAACCACACAAAAGGAGTCTTGAAACCAATGCCTCACAAAAAAGTTCGCGTCGCCATCATCGGCGTAGGAAACTGCGCTTCTTCCCTCGTGCAGGGAGTGCAATTCTACAAAAATGCCAAAAAGGACGATGTCATCCCCGGCATCATGCATCCCCAACTTGCAGATTACCACATCCGCGATATCGAATTCACCCTCGGCATTGACGTCAACGCCACCAAAGTTGGCAAAGACCTTTCCGAAGCCATCTTTGCCGAACCCAACAACACCTATAAATTTGCCGAAGTACCCCATCTCAACGCTCCCGTCGTGCGCGGCATGACCCACGACGGGCTCGGCAAATACCTCAGCGGCATCATTCAAAAAGCGCCCGGCCCCACCGCCGACATCGTGCGCCTGCTGCGCGAAACCAAAACCGACGTTGTCGTCAACTTCCTGCCGGTCGGCTCCGAAATGGCCACCAAATGGTATGTCGAGCAGGTCCTCGAAGCCGGCTGTGCCTTCGTCAACGGCATTCCCGTCTTCATCGCCTCCTCCGAATACTGGGGCAAACGCTTTGCCGATGCCGGTCTGCCCATCCTCGGCGATGACATCAAAAGCCAGGTGGGCGCCACCATCCTGCACCGCCAGCTGGCCACCCTCTTCATAGACCGCGGCGTCAAAATCGAACGCACCTATCAACTCAACTTTGGCGGCAACACCGACTTCCTCAACATGCTCGAACGTGAACGCCTCGAAAGCAAAAAAATTTCCAAAACCAACGCCGTCACCAGCATGATCCCCTACGAACTCGCCCCCGACAACGTACACGTCGGTCCCAGCGACCATGTGCCGTGGCTTACCGACCGCAAGTGGGCATACATCCGCATGGAAGGCACCACCTTTGGCAACGTCCCCCTCAATGTGGAAGTCAAACTCGAAGTATGGGACAGCCCCAACTCCGCTGGCGTCATGATAGATGCCATCCGCTGCGCCAAACTTGCCCTCGACCGTGAACTTGCCGGCCCCCTCATCGGACCTTCCTCCTACTTCTTCAAAACCCCACCGGTTCAATTCCGCGATGAAATCGCCAAACAAAAAGTGGAAGACTTCATCTCCGGCAAATCGGAAGAATAATTCGATTGACACTTCATCAATCGCTCACCCCACTAAACACTGAACACTGATCACTGTTCGCTGATAACCGATAACTGCCAACTTCCTCCATGTCCTCCCGCATCTTCCTGACCCTCAGCCTGCTTGCCCTTCTATTGGCTTCCTGCGCCCCTGCCGCCTCTCCCGCCCCCACCCTCGACGTGAGCGCGCTCTCCACCCAGGCAGTGCAGACTGTGCTCGCCTCCTTTCAACCCACGGAGACTCCCGCTCCAACCACCCCCCCCATCCCCACCGCCACCGTCCCGCGCACCCCGCCTGCTCTGCCTGCGCCGTTTACTACGTCCCGCCTCAACCCGCTCGACCCCCCTCACGCCTACGAAACAGACACCTGCCGTTACCTCTACAACAAATGGAATTCCAACAACGCTGCTCCCGGTACGGTTGTCATGGTGGTCATGCTGCACGGCATCAAAAAGGATGCGGCGGATGTCACAGCCAATGACATCACCGTCGAAGACTTTCGCCAAATGATGAACGACCTGCACGAACAGGGTTTTCAAGCTATTAACGCCATCCAAATGGCGGACTTTCTCGACCATAACGCCTACATCCCTCAACGCTCCGTACTTCTCATTCAGGACGACCGCCGCACCGCCGAAAACTTCAACACCCACTTCCGCCCCTACTATCAGCAATGGGGCTGGCAGGTTGTCAATGCCTGGATCAGCGCCGAAGACGGACCGCGCGCCCTTGCGCTGCAAGACAACATCGCCCTCGAAGCCGAAGGTCTGGTGGATCACCAATCGCATGGCTACGTCCACAACATCAACATGACCGACGCCTCCACCGAAGAATTCATCCGCACCGAATTTGAAAAATCCCTCGCCGATTTGCAAACCAATTTCCACAAAACCCCCGTCGCCATCATCTGGCCTGGCGGCGGGTTTGGTTTGCGCCCGGTGCAAATTGCCCGCGAATATGGCTATCGTCTCGGCTTCACCATCAACCCGCGCGGACCGGTCATGTACAACTGGATTCCCCTCGCCGACCACGCCGATCCCGCCCGCCCCTCTTACCTCCCCGAAGGCTACGTCAACGACCCGCGCATGGTCATCCCCCGTTACTGGCCCTACCAGGTGCGCGCCGAGCTCGATAACGTCCGCAACATCGGCAAGGAAGCCGCCGCCTACGCCGAACAAAACAAAGCCCTCGAACTCGAATACTACGACATTGTCTGCGCCCCGGCGCTGGGGCAAATCCCATAATTGGGTCTCATTTGGACTCAGGGAGCTTGCTCCCGTCGCCGGCAAGCCGGCTGATTCCAAAAATATTTGGAGTG
>JBBITE010000025.1:0-38972 GCA_037440905.1 Anaerolineae bacterium
GCGCAAATCTGCGCGGCTTTCGTCACAGCGGTTCCTGAAATATATGTTGTCGAAGACGCATACGCGCCCTTGTCGAACGGGGTGAAGTCCGTATCCGAGGAATAGGTGATGATGTCCTCCACCGGCGCGCCCAGCACTTCCGCTGCCATCTGCGCCAGGACGGTATCCGAGCCTGTCCCAAGGTCGGTTGCGCCCACCAGCAGGTTGAAGGAACCGTCGTCGTTCATCTTGATGGATGCGCCGCCCATGTCGAGGTAGGGGATGGCTGTGCCTTGCATGACGAGCGCGACCCCAATCCCCTTGCGCTTGTAGGACAAGCCTTTGGCTTGTCCACGCAAATCGGAGATTTGCGCCACGTGCCATGCTTCATTGCCGAATTTCTGATCCCAGCCGATCGCCGCCTTGCCCTGGCGGACGCACTCCTCCAGCCCGACGGTGTGGATGATCTCCGGCCGCGGCTCGCGTCCTTCATTCCATGCGGTGCTGAAGGGATGATATTCGCCGGGGCGGATAGCGTTCTTCAAGCGGAACTCGATGGGGTCGAAGCCCATCGCGCGCGCAATCTTTTCCATGTGACGATCCACGGGCCAGTAACCCTGCGGCACGCCATAGCCGCGGAACGCGCCGGCAGGCGGGGTGTTGGTGTACACCACATCCGCATAGAAGCGGATATTGGGTGACTTGCGATACTCGCCATCGCCGACATAGAGCGCCATTGCCTTGTGACCCGTGTTGCCGGTCACGGTCAGCGCGTGGCAGCCATATGCGCCCGTATCCGAAAGCGCGTACATCTCATTGGCGGTAATCGTCCCGTCTTTCTTCACGCCTGTCTTCATTTTGATTCGCATGGGATGACGCGAACGCGCCGCGGTGAATTCCTCCTCGCGCGTGTACTCGTAGATGACGGGGCGGCCGGTGGCGATGGTCAGGTGCGCGGCCACATCTTCCATCAACACTTCCTGTTTGCCGCCGAACCCGCCGCCGATGCGCGGCTTGATGACGCGGATGCGTTTGACGGGCAGCCCCAGCACCGGGGCGAGCATCCGCCTCACATGAAACGGGACCTGAGTCGAGGTCCGAATGACGAGGCGGTCATCTTCATCCCAATACGTGACGCACACGTGCGGCTCGATGTGCGCCTGCTGCACCTTCGGCACCTCGTATTCGGCTTCGAAGATTCGGTCGGCTTCGGCGAAGCCCTTCTCCACGTCGCCGATGTCAATGCGGATGTGCGCGGCGAGATTCTTTTCGGGGTTGGAGTCGGCAAAGTTGACATATTCGGGTTCGTCGTGAATCCGAATCGGGCTGGTCATGGCTTCGCGTGAGTCTAGAATCGCTGGAAGGATTTCATATTCCACGTCAATCAGCGAGAGGGCTTTCTCCGCAATCTCAGGCGTCTCTGCCGCGACGAACGCGACGCGGTCGCCCACGAAGCGAACCTTGTTATCGAGCGAGAACGTATCGAGCGGGCCGGGGATCGGGTCGGACTGCCCTGCAGTGGAATAGACGACGCGCGGGATGTCCTGCCAGGTCAGCACCGCGGCGACGCCTTCGAGCGCGCGCGCTTTGCTGGCGTCAATGCGCTTGATGCGCGCGTGCGCATGCGGCGAGTGCAGGACTTTGGCATGGAGCAGACCGCGCTTTTCGAAGTCTGCCGCGAAAGCGGGCTTGCCTTGCACGAGTTTCACCGCATCCACCTTGACCTCGGGCTTGCCCACCGTTTGCCAGGCTTTCGTCTCCGGCGTGACGACCATCTTCGGCAGCGTGCGCGTCTGCGTCAGCGTCCCGCCGCTGCCCGCGTCTGTTGGCGGAAACTCCATCGGCTCACCGCCCTGTGTACCTGTGTACGTGTCTACCAGTGTACCCTCTCTCCGCATCTCCGCCGCCGCCTTCAACACCGCCTGCGCCGGTTTGAGATACCCCGTGCAGCGACACAACACGCCTGCAATCGCTTCGCGCACTTCCGCTTCGGTGGGATGGGGGTTTTTATCCAGCAGCGCTTTGGCCGCCAGAATTTGCGCGGGCGTGCAGTAGCCGCATTGGATGGCGCCCGATTCGACAAACGCACGCTGAAGCGGATGTAAGTCCACCCTCACCCCTACCCCCTCTCCCAAAGGGAGAGGGGGACGGGGGGTGAGGGATTCCACCGTGGCGATCTTGTGACCTTCCGCCTGCGCCGCCAGCAGCGACCCCGCGTTGACCGGTTTGCCGTCCAGCAGCACGGTATCGGCGCCCGAAAGCCCGTGTTCATCGCCGAACTTCACGCCGTGAAAGCCCAGTCCGCGCAGGGCGGTAAGCAGGGTGGTGTGCGCCGGCGTTTCGATTTCGTGGTCAATGCCGTTGACGTGGAGGGTGATGTTCATGGAGGCTCCTTGTAGAACAATCCTATAGGCTTGTTCTACACCAGATTAGGATTAATGTATGTGTATGGCCAGTCTTGCCAGTTGACGACAAGATTGGCTTTAACAGGATTGTTTGCGATATATTTCAAAATTCTTTCAAACTCTTTTTCATCTCTTACTACATGATCATAACTCTCGTGCTGCCAAAATGCGCCTTTTTGACCGAGCAGGGTGGCGCAGGCATAGCCGGATCGCCCTTTCAGCAACTTCATCGCATGACTAAGCGCGGTGTAACGTCTGCCATCCTTGGGCGATGTTGGATCCGGTATTCCTTGTTGATCAATCAGCACATGAACATGATTGCTCATAATGCAATACGCGTGCAGGCAATAATGATCAGGGTGGAGCGCGTGAAGTTCACGGATAACGATTTCTGCAAAGCGGGGTTCAGCCAGCCAGCGTGGACCATATTTTCCTTGATCAAGAAATTTATCGAGGCGCGCAAAGTGGCGTTTTTGAGCGCTATAGCATTCTTCCTTCAGCGCTGATCCTTGAAATTTTTGTGCAAGGTTATTCTTCTCTTGTTCGAGCTCCTCTTTCAGCTTTTTCCAAACTTCCACGGGTAAACTTCCTGCCAATCGAAAAGTGATAAAGTACGTAGCGTTAGGCAGATGATAATGAGGAAGGTTGCGATGAAAATATTCAACCATGAGTTGACATGATCGTAGCGCAAGTCTATAGACTTGCGCTACGCAGTTATTACAACACCTTCGTTACCTTCAAATCCACGCCTGCGCTTTCCAGGGCAGATTCCGAACCCATGACCGCCAGGGCATGGGAGGCGTGCGCGGCTTTTTCCAGCGCTTCGCCAAAGGCGATGAAATCCTCGCCGTTGGTGGAAAGCACCTGCTCGCGGATTTGCTGCCGCAGTTCGTCGGTGCGGCCCGTCAGGTAGCGCATCATCGAGGTGTAGCCTTTGGCGTCGGGCAGTTGATAGGCGTCGAGGTCGCCGATGGCGGCGATGATGGCTTTGGTCAGTTCCTGGTCGTTCAGGCGGGCGGAGTCGAGGCTCTTGAGGAAGGCGCCGGCTTTGTCGTAATTTTCGAGCGTAGAGGCGATGTTCGGGTCGCGGTAGGAGAGGAAGGCAAACACGCCCGAAGCGTCGTCGAACGCCGAGAAGCCTCCATACGCGCCGCCCTGCACACGAATCTTTTCCCACAGGTATGCCATTTGCAGGTAACCGTTCACCACCAGCGCCGAGCCGTCGTATTCGTATCCCGCCTCATACAGGTTGACGCCCTTGCCCACATAGTTGACCTGGGCTGGGATGGCTAAGCCTTCTCGTTGAGTCTCAGGCTGAAAGCCGAAGGTCGAAAGCGTAAGGTCCCGCAGCGGAAGCGCGCCCAGGAAGGCATCCAGTTGGGGTTTGAAGGCGGTCCAGTTCGAGGCGTCGAGCGTGACGTTGCACAGCAGCGCCCGGCGGTTGACGAGCGCCTCGCGCATGGCTTCCAGTTTTGCCAGCACGGAGGGCCATTTCTTTTCGATTTCCTTTTCCAACTGGCGCAGGGCAAAGAGATAGCCGATGCCGCTCGTTTGATCCTGCGCCCAGCCCGCTTCGGTAAATTGCGCGTTCAAGCGGCGGTGGGTGAAAACATGTCCGCGCGGGACGAGCATGGTTTCCAGCCCCGCCTTTTCTTCGAGGACAATCTGCTTGAAGCGTTCTTTGTTATCGAAGTTGGCGGTGAGCAGGATGTCTTTCAGGATGTTGAGCAGTTCGGTGGATTGAGCGGCGGTGGCTTTGCCGCGCAGGAACAGCCTGGCGACGCTTCGCTTCGACCCGAAGACGGTGGCGGCGGTCGTTTCGCGTTGGATTCCGCCTGTGCTTTTTCCAATCCGCTGCGAGAGTTTGACGTAATCTTCGGTTTGGGTGCCCATTTCGAGCAGGGCGCGCCCGAAGACTTCGGTCAGCGGCAGCAGGTCTTTGGACAGGGCGTAGAGGTCGAAGCCGAGGTCGAGATAGACGATGCCGTTGGTGAACAGGTCGTGATACAGGATTTTCGTCTCCTGCTCTTCCATGACTTCGATGGGGATGGTCTTGCTCTGTTTCTCGAGGTCTTCGAGTTTGAGGGTGGGAAGGGTGGCGAGCGCTTCGGGGGAATCGGGCGTTTCCTGCCGCTTTTTGAGTTGTTTGGCGGTTTCGGCAATCTGCGCCAGTTGTTCTTCGCTCAGCGCGGAGCGGATTTGTTCCAGGCGGGTTTTCTCCTCCTCCTCGAGACGGCGGCCCAGTTCCGGGTCCGGTTTGAGGCGCAGGGTGGTGCGGTGCGGGTTGTTCAGCAGGTAGGTCTCGATGAGTTTTTCGAAGTAGCGCGGGTCTTCCGTCAGCCGCGTTTTGACGGCTTGAAGCGGGGCTTCGAAGGCGAGCAGTTTGAGGGGGGCGTCGTCGTAGAGCCAGGTGGAGAGGGCGCGCAGCATGAGCGCGATGCCGCGCGGGAAGGCGCCGGTGTTGTTTTCGCGCAGACGAAATTCGATGGTGTTCAGCGCGGCGGCGGTCATGTCGGGGTCTATGCCTTCGCGGACGAGCCGTTCGAGCGTGTCGAAGATGAGACGTTCGATTTTCTTTGCGTCGCGGGCGCGCGTGCCTTTAAGTCCGGTGGAAAAGATCATCTGCCGCACGTCGGCTTCCAGGCCGAGTCCCGTCAGGTCTTCGCCGAGGCCCGAATCGAGCAGGGCTTTTTTGAGCGGCGAGGCGGGCGAGCCGATGAGGATATTGCCCAGGATGCGGAAACTGAAATTCAGCACGGGGTCGGAGGTTTCGGGCAGCACCCAGTTGACGGTGAGGTAGTGTTTCTTTTTGAGGTCGGCATCCTGCCCGGCGTTGTAGGCGTATTCGACACGCTTGGGGCGTTTGAAGGGTTTCTTGAGCGGGATGTGCGATTTGACGCGCAGTTTCTTGTAGGGTTTGAGGTAGCCTTCCATGAGTTTGAGGCGCTGTTCGGGGTTGTCGTTGCCATAGAAGAAGATGAAGGCGTTGGAGGGGTGATAGTATTTTTCGTGGAAGGCTTTGAAGTTCTCGTAGGTCAGGTCGGGGATGTGGCGCGGGTCGCCGCCAAAATCCACGCCGTAGACGTGTTTGGGGAAGAGCGAGTTGAATATTTTCGTCTCCAGCACGCCTTCGGGGGAGGAGTAGGCGCCCTTCATTTCGTTGAAGACCACGCCTTTGTAGGTGAGCGGCTGGGAGGGGTCTTCCAGTTCGTAGTGCCAGCCTTCCTGCATCAGCGTTTGTTCGGAGATGAGCGGATGCAGCACGGCGTCCATGTACACGTCAATCAGGTTGTAAAAATCCTGCAGGTTCTGGCTGGCGACGGGGTAGCAGGTTTTATCGGGGTAGGTGAAGGCGTTGACGAAGGTTGCCAGCGAGCCTTTGAGCAGTTCCACGAACGGTTCTTTGACGGGGTATTTCTCCGAGCCGTTCAGCACCGAGTGTTCGATGATGTGCGCCACGCCGCTTGAGTCGTGGAGCGGCGTGCGGAAGTTGATGCTGAAGACTTTGTTCTCGTCATCGTTGATGATGGAAAGCAGCCGCGCGCCGGTGCGTTTGTGGATGTAGTACCGCGCTTGGGCGTTCAGTTCGGGGATGTGCTGTTCTTTGAGGAGGGTGAAGGACCTGGACATGGGGACTCCTTTTGGGCAGAGGGGATTTTACTTGACACTTGGAGAGAGTTTCTCGGCACGCCTGCTTGTAGCGCAAGTCTCTGACTTGTGCTACCCTTTCGATTATACGCGAGGCGCGGCGGTCACGGCTGCTGGCGCAGGAACTCCCGCAGCAGCGAAAGATACACCTGCGGCTCTTCGGCATGGACGTTGTGCCCGGCGTTTGCGACAATCCGTGCGTGCGCCAATGACATTGCCTCCGCCATCTTGCGCACGATGTGAATGTATTTTTCGTCTTTCTCCCCGGCAATCAACAGGACGGGAAAAGTCAGCCGCGGCAGCCGATCCCACAGCGGCGCTTGCGCCCCGGGGCTGAGTTCACGAATGACCTTCGCCATCCAGGCGGGATCGTTGGCTTTTGCCGCCTCTTTGAGGCGCGCCAGCGTTTGCGGACGCTGCTTCAGGCTGGCAAAGAGCGGCATCTCGTACCACTCTTCTACAAAAGCAGCCATGCCCCCGCGCAGAATCGCAGCGGCGCGGGCGGTATCTTCCGCCAGGCGAAGGGCGCGCTCGGCTTCGTCTACAATGCCCGCATTTGCCGATTCCAGCGTCAGCGAACGAATCCGCTCGGGGTAACGAACAGCGAAGTGCAGCGCCACACGTCCGCCCAGCGAATAGCCGGCGAGATGAATGCTCGTCAGCGAGAGCCCCTCCAACACCCCCGCCAGCCAGCCAGCCACCGCATCGAAATCGAGCGGCGCATCGAACGCAAACGTGCGGTTGGCGCCATGACCGGGCAAATCGGGCAGGAGGCAAAAATACTCGTCTTGCAGCGCGGCGGCAAGGTCGCGCCAGCCTGCCCCGCTGCCAAGAAAGCCGTGCAAAAACACAAGCGGCGGATGGTGCGGGTTGCCGAGAGAAATCACTTAAACCAGCCTGCGTCCCATTGCGGCAGCCATGCGGCGCATCTCCTCAACAAACGCGGGAAACGCTTCAAGCGCGAGCGACTGCTCGCCATCTGAAAGCGCCTGCGCCGGGTTGGGGTGCACCTCCACCAGCAAACCATCGGCGCCGGCGGCGAGGGAGGCGCGCCCCGCCGCCGGGACAAGGTCTGCCCGCCCGGTGGCATGGCTGGGGTCCGCCACGATGGGGAAATCGGTGGTGGTCTTGATGAGCGCGATGGCATTCGTATCCAGCACGTTGCGCGTGGACGAGTCGAACCCGCGAATGCCGCGCTCGCACAAAACAATGCGCTGATTGCCGCGCGAGGCAATATGTTCCGCCGCCGCCAGCCATTCGTGAATGGTGGACATAAACCCGCGCTTGAGCAGCACCGGTTTGGGCTGCTCGCCCGCCGCCCATAACAGCGGAAAGTGCTGCATATTGCGGCTGCCGATTTGGATGATGTCACAATACTGCGCCGCCAGCGGCAGATGTTCCACCCCCAGCGCTTCCGAGATGACCAGCAGCCCGAGGTCGTCGGCAATCTCGCGCAGAATCTGCAGCCCGCCGGCGCCGAGTCCCTGAAACGTGTGCGGCGAGGTGCGCGGTTTGAAGACCCCGCCGCGCAGCACATGCAGCCCCAGGTCGCGCATGGTTTTTGCCACTGCATACGTCTGTTCGTAACTTTCAACCGAACACGGTCCAGCCATCAGCAGAATTTCATTCCCGCCGATGCGTACAGTTTCAGAAAGAGAAATCACGTTACTCATGGTTTTCTTGCCGGGCTGGAGATACTTCCAGCCTCTATCAGATTTTTCATTTCAGCGCGCTTCAGTTTTCCCGAGGCGGTATAGGGGAGCGCGTCCACAAAGATAATCTTTTTTGGGATTTTATACCCCGCGAGACGACTCCGCAAAAACTGGATCAGCGTTTCCTCCTCAACCGCTTCACGGCAGACAATCGCCGCCGCAGCCACCTGACCCCATTGCGGGTCTTCCAGCCCAAAAGCGCATGCCTCGCTGACGGCGGGATGTTCCGCCAGCGCGCGCTCGATTTCTTCGGGGTAGATGTTTTCGCCGCCGCTGACGATTAAATCGCTGCGGCGGGTGTGAACCCACAGGTCGCCCTCTTCATCGAAATGCCCGATGTCGCCGGTTCGGATCGTCCGGACGGGACCCGCAGCCTCCTCCGCCGCAGCGCCCCAATAGCCGCGCATCACCGTCCCGCCGCTGACGACGATTTCTCCCACCTTTCCGGGCGGGAGCGGGTTGCCCGCCTCGTCCACAATCGTCACAGTTGTGCCGCGCAGAGGTTTGCCCACACTGCCGGGTTTGGCGCGCGTCTGCTCGGGTGTAGAGGTGGCAACCTGCGAGGTGGCTTCGGTCAAGCCGTAGGTCAGGGCGATGGGCAGGTTCAACTTCAGGGCTTTTTCGAGCAGAGGGGCGGGGGTGGCTGCGCCGCCCAGCAGCATCACGCGCAGGGCCGGCGGCGGCTCGAAGTGCGGATATTTTTCCAGCAGGCGGTAAAGCATGGTTGGCACGAGGGATACGAGGGTGATTCGCCCGTGCATCAGGGCGTTGTACACTTTGTCCACGTCGAAGCCGGCATGCAGGACGATTTCCGTCCCGTACAGCGCCGAGCGGAAGACGATAGCCATGCCGCCGATGTGATACAGCGGCAGGGTGAGCAGCCAGCGGTCATCGGCAAAGACGCCCAGGCGTTCGGCGGAGGCGGCGGCGTTGGCGCGGTAATTTTCGAAGGTGAGCAGCGCTCCCTTGGGGAGGCCGGTCGTGCCGGAGGTGAAAAAGAGTCCCTGGACAGAATCAGGTGCGAGCGGAGGGCGGATGCGTGCGGGAAAAGGCGCGGAGGTCCGAAAATGCTGCGGATGCAGAATCGGCTGAGGGAGTTGAAGCGGCTTCGATTCGCTAATCACCAGAGCGCATTGACTTTGTTCGATTTGCCAGCGCAATTCGGGTTCGGCGAGGCGGATGTTCAACGGCACCGCCACCGCGCCAATACGCGCCAGCGCATGGATGAGCGCCACGTAGAACGGCTGATTGCCCAGGTGAATGCCCACACGCGCTCCGCGCTGGATGTGTTGCGCTTCGAGTTCAACGGCAATCGCCTCCGCCCAGGTGTGCAGCGCGGAGTAGGTCCAGGTGTGATGTTCGAATTCGAGCGCGGGTGTATGTTGCGCGGAGCGCGCGGCGAGCCAGTCCATGAGGCGATGCGGGCTTAGGGCAGCCAGGGGTATTTTCTAAAGTTCGGTTTGCGCTTTTGGTTATAGGCGTTGCGCCCTTCCTGTCCTTCTTCCGTCATGTAGAAGAGCATGGTGGCGTTGCCAGCCAGTTCCTGCAAGCCTGCCTGTCCGTCGAGTTCGGCATTGAAAGCCGATTTGAGGCTGCGGATGGCGAGGGGACTTTTTTCCAGGATTTCCTGCGCCCATTGCACGCCCTCGGCTTCGAGTTGTTCAACGGGAACAACTTTGTTAACCAGCCCCATTTCGAGCGCTTCCTGCGCGTTGTATTGACGGCAGAGATACCAGATTTCGCGCGCCTTTTTCTGACCGACGATGCGCGCCAGGTAGGAGGAGCCGAAGCCGCCGTCGAACGAACCGACTTTGGGGCCGGTCTGCCCAAAGATGGCGTTATCGGCGGCGATGGTCAAATCTGCCATGACGTGCAGGACATGCCCGCCGCCGATGGCGTAGCCTGCCACCAGCGCGATGACGGGTTTGGGCATGCTGCGGATGATGCGCTGGAGTTTGAGTACGTTGAGCCGCGGCACGCCGTCTTTGCCCACGTAGCCGGCGTCGCCGCGCACTTTCTGATCGCCGCCGGAGCAGAAGGCGTATTTGCCGTCTTTGGCGGGGCCGTTGCCGGTCAGCAGGACGACGCCGATGCGCGTATCTTCCCAGGCGTTTTCGAACGCTTCGATCATTTCTTTGATGGTTTCCGGACGGAAGGCGTTGCGCACTTCGGGGCGGTTGAAGGCGATGCGGGCGATGCCGTTTGCTTTGTGGTAGGTGATGTCTTGATATTCTTTGACTTGAATCCAGTTGATCATAGTGTGTCCTCGAGAGGTTTAAAGTGATTTTACGTAACTGCTCAGGTAAGACCCTAAGAGAGTGTTTTAAAAAGTCCTTTTTGTTCTTTCTATGGCGTGTAGGGCGCGCTTTCTAGCGCGCCTGGCGGCTTCCTTTACGCATCAAAAATGCGCTTCAAGCATGATGTCTCTGCAAATTCAGCGTCTATTGTTGCGAGAAAGACCTATCGGATAAGGTGCGGATTTGACAATTCGCACGAGCAAAAGATGCTGGCTTGGATTGCCAAATCCAAGCCCTTGCCGGGGGTAATCTGCAAGAACCATCTGCCTATGTTTTTTTGATGCGCCGAATCCATTCCCGCCGCAGGCGCTCAAACTCCTCCGCATTGCTGGGGATTTCGATGAGGATGGACGTCTCGGATGCAAGCGCTTCCTTTAATGCGGCGGGCAGCGAGCGGCGCTCGAGGCGCCGGTAGGGAATGCCGTAGAGGTTGGCAGCGTGTTCGAAGGTCAGACCGTGCGGAGCGACGAAGAGTTGATGGAACGGCGGCTCGAAGCCGGAGATGGGCAGGCGGTGAAAGATGCCGCCGCCGTCGTTGTTGATGACGATCAGCACGGCGCGCAGGTTGTGGCGCGAAATGACCAGCAGGCCATTCATATCGTGATAGAAGGAGGTATCGCCGCTGACGAATACCAGCCCCGGCAGATGCGCCGCCGCGCCGAGGGCGCTGGAGAGTGTGCCGTCAATGCCGCTTGCGCCGCGGTTGGCAAACACGCGGATATTTTTCGAGGCAGGTTTGGCAAATTGATCGAGATGGCGCACGGGCAGGCTGTTTGCCACATACAGCCCGCCTCCTTCCGGAATCTGGCTCAGCACATCGCTCAAGAGTCCGCCTTCGAAGGCTGGTTCGGCGTTCAGGGCTTCGAGTTCGTTCCAAGCGTTCTCTTCGAGGCTGCGCCAGGCGGGCAGCCAGTGCGGGTCGGTTTGCCAGCCGCAGCCAGCCAACTCACTGCATACCAGCGCCGGGTCGCACCACATAGAATGAGTGACGCGGAAGCGGTCATCGCGCCAGCGCGGGACAGCGGAGATGTAAATTTGCGGCACGCCCTCGAGACTCTCGAGGTAATCGCCCAGGGCATTGCTGGTTGGAACATCGCCAAAGCGCAGGACGATTTGCGGGCGCAGAGGCGCCGGCAGGAAATGATCGTACCCGCCGAGGATGTGTGCGTTGACGTGCGCGCCAAAGCGCACGCCGGAAAGCGCATCTGCCAAAAGAGGCCAGCCGAGCGCGGCGGCGAGACGGGTCACTTGCGACGGAAAATCTCCCGCCGGGCAGCGCGGTCCGCACACGATCAGTCCGCGCGGGGAGGAGGAAAGGGCAGCGGTGAGCAGGTCAAGTTGTTCGCGCGAGGGGACAAGGCGCGGGCGGGAAAAGGTCACTTGGGCAGGAGCCGTTGCGAGCGCGGAAAGAAGCGGTTCGTCCATCCAGGCGGGGCGGTCGGCGGGAACTTCGAGCGGTTCGAGCGGCTTCCGAAACTGGAAGTTCACATGCACCACGCCGGGCAGGGGCGCTTGTGACGTTTCGTAAGCCCGCGCGGCGAGGGTCTGCAAGTAGCGGAACAAGTGGCGGGAAAAGTTGGCCGCAGGGGTTGGAACATCCACAAACCAGCGCACGTGATTGCCAAAGAGTTTGACTTGGTCAATGGTTTGGTTTGCGCCACTTTCGCGCATTTCAGCGGGACGGTCGGCGGTAAGGACGAGCAGGGGCGCTTCGCTATAGTTGGCTTCGACGATGGCGGGGAAGAAATTGGCGGCGGCGGTTCCAGAGGTGCAAACTAGCGCCACAGGCTTGCCGCTGGCGCGCGCCAGCCCGAGCGCAAAATAGGCGGCGGAGCGTTCGTCGCTGTGCAGGTAGGTTTTGATTCCGCTTTCTGCAAAGGCAACTGTCAGCGGGGTGGAACGCGAACCGGGCGCAATGCAAACCGCCTCAAGCCCCTGCTTCTTCAGTTCGCCGACGAAAACACCCGCCCAAATGGTGTTGCGGTTGGCTGTGTTCATGCTGTTTCGCATTGCATGGCGTCGAGCAAAAAGCGCAATTTCACAGCCGTTTCATCCCACTCTTTTTGCGGGTCCGAATTGGCAACGATGCCCGCACCGCCGAACAGGGTGGCATGATTTTCGCGGAACAAGCCCGACCGAATCGTAACCACAAAATCGCCGTTGCCGTTGGCATCTACCCAGCCCAGGGGCGCCGCATACCAGCCGCGTTCGAATCCTTCCATTTGGCGGATGGCTTGCAGCGCGGCATCGCGCGGCACGCCGCCAACGGCTGGCGTGGGGTGCAGGGCAGAGACGATCTCCAGAATATGCTGGTTCGGGCGCAGGACGCCGTGAATGGCGGTTTTCAGGTGGATGATGTTCGGCAGGCGCAGCAGTTCGGGCTGCGGCGCGAGGCGCAGTTCGCTGGCAAACGGCGACATACGCTCGCGGATGTGTTCCACCACAAACGCATGTTCGCTGCGGTCTTTTGCCGAGGCCCATAATTGTTCGCCCAGCGCTTCATCTTCGCCGGGGAATTCTCCGCGTTGGATCGAGCCGGCAATCGCTGCAGTCGAAAACCGTCCGTTACTCACGGAAATCAGCCGCTCCGGCGTGGCCCCGGCAAACGCCTGCCCTGGGGCAAACTCGAACATGAAGCGAAAACAGGCGGGGCAGGTCTCGCCCAAATGCGCCAGCATGGCAGGCACGTCCACGGCGCGGTTGCCCGTCACTTGCAAGGGGCGCGCCAGCACCACCTTCTTCAACTCGCCCGTGTGGATTCGTTCCACCAAACGGCTGACCGCCGACTTCCACTCGCCGCAGGCTGTATCGGTAATGCTGAGTTCATCCGGCATGGAGGGCGGCGGAAGAAGGGCGGACTCGAACGCTGCCAGAAAGGAGTCCGCTTCGGCGCGCAGCGCGTCTTTCTCCGCCGACGCCTGATTCACAGAAAAGAAATACTCCTCCCCGATACGAATCAGCGCATAGCGCGGCAGCACCAGCGCAGCCGATGGAAACGAATCCCATTCGCCGGGCTGCATTTGCTCGAAGAATGCCCTGCCTCCCAGCAGGATGGGAGACGGCAGCCAATTGGATGGAAGTACACGGACGATGCTTTGGAAAAATTCCTCAACTGCTGCAACCGCCCTTGACTCTCTCTCCGCGGCTGGAATCTGTGCGGCGATGCCCAGCCCGGCCATGGCAACCTGGGATTGACTGCTTTCGAAATAAAAACGCTCCAAGCCCGAGCCGAAACGCAGAAAGTCTGTCAGCGGGCTTGGGCGGCATGGGATGGTGTAGTTTAGAACGCGATTCAACAAAACGTAATTCCACCTTTCAGGGTGACACCTCCAACGAGCAGCGCCTCTCAACCAAGTGTTTGCAGGCATCTCTTTGCCAGCGTTGCGGCAACCTCCATGCGGTATTCGGCGCTTGCCCATTCGTCCGCCGCTTCGTGACAGGCATTGCGCGCGGCAGGCTCCAGACCTTCGGCTTCGGTGCCGTCCATCGCCAGGGAGGGTGCTTTGCCCCAGCCGCCGAGCGCCAGGCGCGTGCGTCCCGAATTCCATTGCGCCAGCGCCGCACACAGGATGGGCTTATCCGAAGGGGTGCGGGCGACGTATTCAAAGGCAAGTTTGGCGTTGAGGGGAATAGTGAAGTGCGTAATCAATCCTTTTGGACGCAAGGGCAGAAACTCTCCAAGCCCGATGACGGATGCCTGCTCACCGGCTATTTTCACTTTAGCATCCAGCGCCAGCAGCGCGCAGGCGAAAGGAGAGCGCCCGTCGCAGGCGACCAATGTCCCGGCGAGGGTGGCTGAATTGCGCAGGTTGAGCGGGGCTTCGAGTTTGAGCGCAGCGCGGAGCGCCGGCGGGCAATGTTCGGATTCGAGCAAGGTTTGGAGGGTGAGGGTGGCGCCAAGTTCGAGGACGTTGCCGCTTGGGGTGAGGGTGTTCAAGCCGAGGAGTTGGAGGTCAACCACGGCAACGGGATCAGGCGTCGGCTTGGAAAGAAGCGTGCCGCCTCCCAGCGGCAGGGTGTTCGGTTGAGAAAGAAGCGTCAGGGCTTCTTCAAGGCTTTTGGGGCGATGGTAGGCTGTAATCATGGCTTTCTCCGCATTCGCTTATTCGTCCACGAAGTTCTTTCGCGCTCTTCGTCAATATTTTTTATTTCGTGATGAAGGTTATTATACTGTTTCTTCGGGGACGACCCTCCAGCCCAGCTCACTCAGCCGCGATTTGTCGAATTGATGATCGGGAACGTTGATGAGCAGGGTGTTGCCTTCGGCAAGCAATTCGCCGCTTTCGGCATCGTAAATACCCGCCCATGCTTCGGCAGAGCGCGCTTTGGATTTGCCGGCTCTGCCGATGATTTTGAGCGGCTTCCCCACCGGCACGTTTTTGCGGTATTTGACTTCGAGCTTGGCGGTGAACATGAAGCGCGGATTTTGCGGGTCGCTGCCCATGTGCGCCCTGCCGGAGATTTCGTCAATGATAGCGCCAACGATGCCGCCGTGCAGGACGCCGGGGTATCCCTGAAAGTGTTCCGGCGCGGTGTAAGTGGATTCGACGACGCCCGGGTCGGTCTCGTAGATGTGCAGATGCAGCCCGACCGGGTTTTCAAGTCCGCAAATGAAGCACATTTTGGAGTTAGGCTGTTTTGTTCGCATGGCATGATTATACATGGGCAGCCGTATCGGCGCCTCGCCCTCCTGATGAGATGTGACGGGGTGGTTAGGGAAGCAGCAGGATATCCCCCATGTAATAGGCGTGCTCGTAGGCAGTGATGACGCCGCCTTCGCCGGGGATGGCTTCGATGTTTTCGTTGCCGTTGATGTCCACTCCGTTGAGCAGTTGATCCGCAAGGACGACGGCGCTGCGAATTGCCTGCTCTGCCTGGGGGAGAGAACCGCTTCCGGACACCGCGATTAACTGGTCGCGCAATTGAGCCGCCCACCCGCTGACGTTTTCTGCGGCAATCATGACGTGTTCGCCGTGAACGAGCATGTTTTCGGTGGCGTCGGGAGATTGAGCGGCGAGGCTGGCATGTGAGAAGGTTCCCTGAATGTAGCCGCTGTTGCTGCCGTTTAGCAGCAAGCCGTAACCGTCGCCGGGGTCGTCAATGGCGCCGTTGTTGTTCCAGTCTTTGTATTGCGGGCTTTGCGAGCCTACAATTAGGTTCAGCATTTGCTCGGCGGTCAGGTGCACGTTCGCTTCATCGCCTTCTTCGAAGGCTTTGAGCATTTGCTGAGCGAGGCGGTTCAACAAGTCGGCGTCGCGGCGCAGACCGCGCACGAAGGGCGTTTGATTGGGGGTGGAACTGAATTCCGAAAGCAGATGGCGGACGTGTGAAAAGCCGCCGTCTGGCAGGAGGGCGAGAAAGGCAATGTCGTTGGATGGGTTGGGGTTGTTATCGGGGTTGGGTTCGAGGGTGAGTTGGATGCCGTGGTAGAAGGTGAGCAGGTTGCGCCCGGCAGGGTCAACGAAAGTGAGGGAGGCGCGGTTTTGCGGGTCGAATTCAATGATGCCGATGCTGAAGAGGGTTTCGCCGTTATCGGCAACCAGCCAGGCTTCGTAGTGCTTGCCCGGGGGAGGCGGCGGCAGGCTGGCAGAAGAGAAGGTCACGCGGTCGGCGATAGCGGAACCATCCTGAAAGCGGAACACGCCCAGCGGTTCAGCGGGCGGAGGCGGCGGGAGGGGATTTTCTGTCGCTGAAGAGGGGGGCAGGGGAGAAGGTTGAAATTCGGCAGCGTGCGTTGGTTCTGCGTTTGCGGTTGCAGTGACCGCTGTGGCAGGCTGTGAGCCGCGCGTCATGATTGTCCATGCGCCAAACGCTGCCAGCAGCGTTACCACTCCCAAAAGGAGAGGCGCGAAGGATTTTTTGCCTTTCTTTTTGAGCGCCTGTTCGAAGTTCTTGCGCGTGATGGTGATGGATTTGCTGATGGCAGATTGGATGTTGATGGTTTCGGCTTCTGCCCCGCGGGTGAGGGCGGTTTCAAAGGCTTCGGCAAATTCGAGCGGCGTCTGGAAGCGTTCGTCGGGGGATTTGGCGAGGGCGCGGTTGATAACCTCCTGCAGCCGCTGCGAGAGGCCCGGGATGGGAGGCGGCGGGTCGTAAATTTGTTTGTGGAGCACGCTCAGGGTGGAATCGGCTTTGAACGGCACGCGCCCGGCAAGCATTTCGTACACCGTCACGCCCAGCGAGTACACATCGGTGCGTGCATCCACAAGTTCACCGCGCGCCTGTTCGGGGCTCATGTAGGCGGGGGTGCCGGTGATTGTGCCGGTGGTCGTGTGCGTTGTGGATTGGGTGAAGCGCACCAGCCCAAAGTCGGTCAGAATCGGTTCCACATCGCTTGGGAGAGGCATGTCGGAGGTCACCGGCGTACTGCGCGAGGTGAGCAGAATATTGGATGGCTTGACGTCTCGATGGATGACGTTGTTTTGATGTGCGTAGGCGAGCGCGGCAGCGATCTTGTTCAGGAGCTGGCGCACTTCCGTCAGGTCGAGGCGCTGGTTGCGTTTGTGAAGTTCGCGCAGGTAGGTTCCGAGCGAGGTGCCCGGCACATACTCCATGACGAGGTAGGGCTGTCCTTCGTATGTGTCGAAATCGAAGATTTGGACGATGTTGGGATGCCGCAGCATGGCAATCACCCGCGCTTCGCGTTCGAAGCGTTCGCGCAGTTCGGGTTCTTCCTGCAGGGCGGATTTCAGTAATTTGACCGCTACCGGCCGGTGAAGGGTGGTGTGGGTGCCAAGGTACACTTCCGCCATGCCCCCTTTGGCGAGGAACATACCCACACTGACTTTCCCGAGCATTTTTCCAGTGAGGCTTGGCATGACGAAATTATACAGCAGGAGCAAGGCTGCGGAGGAGTCGAAACGTTACAAAAGCGAATCGAGAAACTGGATTGTGAAAGGACGCGGGGCGGCTAGAGCGGTCGTTCCATGCCGATGTCATCCGGGTCGTCGCCAATGGCTGAGATTTCGCAGAAGCCCAACCGCTTGTAAAAAGCCAGGGCGCGTTTTTGATAGATAGGGTCGGTGAACAGGCGCATGCGCTTGTATCCTTTTTGGCGGGCGATGGCGAAGAGTTCCTGCATCATGCGGTATCCCAGTCCCTGGCCGTGAAATTCCGAGAGCAGCCACAGGCGTTTGAGTTCGCACACGTCCTCTTCGATGCGGCGGATGGCGCCGGTGCCGATGATGCGTCCATCCTGTACGGTGACCAGGAAAGCGCCGCCGTTATCGAAGTAATTCTTTTGCACATCGTCCATCTCGCTCAGTTTTCCCTGTGCTGAAAACTTTGCGATGGATTCTTCAAGTGTGTCGGCTCCGCCAAAGAGTTCGAAGGCAACGGTGAAAATTACCCGCTTGGCGGCCTGAATTTCATGCGGTTGAATAGGGCGGATTTCGATCATGCGCCGATTTTACCTGAATGCCTTCTGCGCCGGGCGTTATAATCTTGGGCGTGACATTCGTGAATTCATCGAGCGAAGAAGACCTTCGCATTCAAAAACGGAATTTCCGTTATGTGCAAATTGACGCGGTGGGGGTGAGCATCTCCAATGTTGCGGCTCCTTTTCTACCGGTGTTTCTGACACGTTTGGGGGCGACTAATTTTCAGGTGGGGCTGCTTTCTTCCATGCCCGGGGTGACGGGGCTGCTGCTTGCCATTGTAGTTGGGCGGTTTTTGCAATCGCGCCGAAACATTGTTCCCTGGTATAGCCTTTCGCGTCTCATGGTCATCCTGTGTTATGCGCTGACCGGCATCCTTGCCCTGGTGTTAGATGAGCGGTATGTCATCGCTGCCACACTGGGAATTTGGGCATTTGCAACCATTCCTCAGACGGCGCTGGCGGTGGCGTTTTCGGTGGTGATGAACAGCGTGGCGGGCCCGACCGGACGCTATGCGCTTTTGAGCCGCCGCTGGACGATTTTTGGGTTGACCGGGGTAATCGGCACGTTCATTGTCACCCGCGTCATTGATTTGATCGAGTTCCCACTCAATTACGCCGCCATGTTCCTCATCCTTTCGTTGGGCGGCTTCGTGAGTTTTTATTTTTCGCAAAAAATTACGCTGCCCGACCAGCCCTCTCTGCCTTTGAGCGGCAGCGCTTCTCCGCACGGGGTGAAAGGTGTTCTTCAACTGCTGAAAGCCAACCCGGCCTTCCTTTCTTTTTCCCTCAAGCGCTTTGTGTATTTTTCTGCCATCACGCTGGCGGCGCCGATTATGCCGCTCTTTTTGGTGCGCGAAGTGCATGCCACCGACGGACAGATTGGCACGGTCAATATGGCGATGACGCTGGTGATGCTGGCGGGGTATTTTATCTGGCCCCGCGTCTCCCTGCGCCGCAGCGGACGGTTTGTTCTGCTGGCAACCACTTTAGGAATGTCTTTGCATCCTGCCTTGAATGCGCTCACACCGCGTATCGAGTGGATTATCCTGTACGCGGGCCTTGCAGGATTCTTTCAGGGCGGGTTGGATCTGGTGTTTTTCGATGAGTTGATGAAGACCGTGCCGGCGGAATACAGCGCTACCTTTGTTTCGATTGCCCAATCCATGCAGTATGTATCCATGATTTTTGCGCCGCTGCTGGGAACGTGGGCTGCAGGGCATGTGGGATTGGGCGGCGCGCTTTGGCTGAGCGCTGCGCTGCGGTTTGCGGGATTCATCCTCTTCCTCATCCCTGATCGAAGACAAACGCCTCGAACGGTTTGAGCCGGAACCTTGCTTTACGGTCTCTCTTTGCCGCGTTTGCGGTTGGATATACGGCAACTTGTCCTCATGCTAGAATTAGCCCATGCGGATACGAGTCAAATTGATTGCCAACTATCGCAGCGCCCTCCCGCCGGGGCATAAGCACGGGGTGGTGGAGTTAGACGTGCCGGAAGGCGCCACCGTGTACGATGCCATCTCCCGCTTCGACATTCCACTCAACGACGAGAGCGTCATCGTCCTCAACGGTCTCACCGTGGACCTGAACACCCCCCTCAAAGAAGGCGACCAAGTCACAGCCTTTTCTGCCATCGCCGGCGGATAACAAAATCAACACGAGCAAAGACTTCCCACTTTCTACTTTCTTTCCCCAAGGAGTTCCCATGTACGGCTGGCACCTCAAAATTCTGCGCGTCAATCTCACCACCAGAAAAATCACCACCGAAGACGTTGACCCTCAAGTGGCACGCGATTACCTCGGCGGGCGCGGATGGGCAATCTACTACATGTACCGCGAAATGGACCCGGCGGTTGACCCGCTCTCGCCGCAGAACATGCTCATCTTTGCCACTGGTCCACTCACAGCCACTCCTGCGCCCACCGGCAACCGCTATATGGTGGTGACCAAATCGCCGCTCACGGGGGCGCTGGCGCACTCCAATTCCGGCGGCGATTTTCCCACCTGGATGAAGCGCACCGGCTTCGATATGTTCATTTTCGAGGGCAAGGCTTCGGAGCCGGTCTATGTTTGGGTGAACGAGGACCAGGTTGAGGTCCGTTCTGCCGCGCATGTGTGGGGCAAGGATACGCATAAGACGACCGACATCCTCCTGGCGGAGACTCATCCCGATGCGCGCGTTGCCTGCATTGGTCCCGCCGGCGAGAATCTCGCGCTGATGGCTGCCATCATGAACGACAAGCACCGCGCGGCGGCGCGCTCGGGCGTGGGGGCGGTGATGGGGAGCAAAAACCTCAAAGCCGTGGTGGCAATGGGCAACAAGAACCCGCCGTTGTATAACCCCGAAGGTATGCGCGAAATCAGCGTCAATACTTCCAAGAATGTAGGCGCCGATGTGAAGAAAGGCTCGAACATGCGCATTTACGGCACGTCCTATGTGCCGCAGGTAACCAACACCCTCGGCATTTTGCCCACGCGCAATTTTTTGCAGGGAACGTTTGAGCATGTCCACAACATTGACGGCGACGCTTTGAAAGAGAACTATCTCATTCGTCACACGCCCTGCTATCGCTGCCCGCTTTCCTGCGGACGCCTGACCGAAGTGCCCGATGGACCCTACAAGGGCAAGGGCGAAGGTCCCGAATATGAAACCATCTCATCGCTGGGAACGGGCTGCGGGGTGAGCAATCTCGCGGCGCTGGTCAAAGCGAATTATCTGTGCAACGAATACGGGCTGGATACTATTTCAACCGGCATGACCATTGCCGCGGCGATGGAAATGTACGAAAAAGGGGTTCTCTCCGAAGAGACGATTGGCATGCCGCTGCGCTTCGGCGATCACGATGCGATGATCGAAATGATCAAGTTGATGGCATACAACAAAGGCTTTGGGAAGGAACTGGCGCAGGGCAGTTATCGCTTGTGCGAAAAATACGGTCACCCCGAAATTGCCGTCACCACCCGCAAACAGGAATTTCCCGGCTACGACCCGCGCGGCTCGCAGGGCATGGGCTTGCTGTATGCCACCTCCAACAAGGGCGCTTCGCACATGGAAGGCGATGTGGCATACGAAGAAGTCTTTGGCGTGCCGGTGAAGGAAAACCCGCTTACCACCGAAGGCAAGGCCGAACTGGTCAAGCACTTTCAGGATTCGTTTGCGCTGATCGATTCTTCGGGCTTGTGCGTGTTCGTGGCTATTCGTTATGTCTTCGACAAGAACCGCATCATCTGGCCCCAGACTCTCGCCGCCATGATGAACCTGACCACCGGCGCGGGCTATACCCCCGAAGAAGTGCTGAAAGCCGCCGAGCGCGTCTATACCCTCGAGCGCATGTTCCTCATCAAGGCTGGCTCCGGCCCCGAATGGGATACGCTGCCCTACCGCATGCTGCACGAACCTCTGCCGGATGGTCCCGCTCAGGGCAGGGTGGTGGAACTCGACAAAATGCTGCCCGATTTTTACAAAGAACGCGGCTGGGATGAGAAAGGCTACCCGACCAAAGAGAAGTTGATGGAATTGGGGCTGCCGCTGGCATAGACCGCCCGCGCTGAACAACACACCGTCCCGAAGGTTGCTGCAGAAAAGCCCTCGGGACGGTGAATTTTTTGGATGCTGGATGACGCCGGCGAGACTGCCTTTACCCTGCGTCCCACGGAGCCGTCCCGCGCCCGCTTCCTCGCAGCGACCTGGAAACGGTCTCTGTCAACTCGGTCAGAATCTCCGCTGCCGCCGCCAGCAGACCGAAGCAGCCGGCGATCATCATATCGCCAAACGGAGCGGCGAAGTAGGGGCGCAAGCGAGTCCCGCCTGCGTGGACGAACAAACTCCGGCGCGGTCCGGTCACCACCACATCAAAATCGTCCTTTCCAAACTCAAGCACGCTCTCGGTGTACATCAGCGCGCCATGACCCATGTCGTTGAACACGTCTTCATGCTTCAAGGATGCGTCTGCCAGTTTGCGGAGGAGGGCTTCGAGTTTCGGCAGGTCAATCTCGCCGGTGTGATGTTCAAAGACGCCTTCGATGCCGCCGCTGCCCAGCCGAAACGCCAGGGTGTGGAAGTTGCCGATGTTGCAAACCATCACCTGCCGCTCTAGGGCAGAAGGATCGAAGCGGGTTTTGTTGTCGAACAGTGCGCCTAGCACGGCGGCGGGCGCCGTATCCATCACCACCAGCGGGCAGGGCAGGCTGCCAGCCGAGTCTGCCACGGCTTGCAGGCGCGTCATAATGGGCGGTATATCGCCGGCGGCATACGCAAACGCGGAAAGCGAGTTCTTTTCGCGGATACGCCGGTCGAGGTAATCGAAACGAAACTGCCTGTCGGAAATGCCCGGCGGCGCATTACCGTGATCGAAAACCGCCACCGCCACGGCTGCCAACTCCTTCAGCGAAACGCCATAATCGGCAAAGGTCTTGGCGATAAGCGGGAAGTCGAAATCCTTCAATTCCAAAACTTCCACTTTCGAGCGGAGACGAACCGCCTCGTCTTCGGAGACGAGGCGGATGCCCAGCGCCTCCACCTTTTCCAGCTCGTCGTTAATGGTGGTTGCGGCGGAAGGCGTCATATACACGGGAATGCCGGCGCGGGCGTATTCTTCGATTGCCCAGGCGGAGGGTCCGCCGCCCATTTGGTGACCGGTCAACAGGATGGGGGTCCGTGAAGGAAGCGTTTGTTGGAGGCGGCGGTAAATCATCATGGTAGGCGAAGGCAGGATGAGTTTGAATCCGTTCTCGAGGTCGAGGTTGGAATCGTAGAGGAAAATATCCTGCGTGCCTGTGCCAATATCTACCGTTAAGATTTTCATGCGAAGGCTGCCTTTCCGGGTCGGTTGAGGCGGGTTAAATGTCAATTCCCAGCCAGCGGCGGATCAGGTAACCGATGAAGAAGGAGAACAGCGCCACGCTCAGGCTCAAGCCAGCCATTTCCAGGAACCGTTCGCGGAAGGATTCGCCTTTGGCGATGGAGATGTAGTAATTGAAGCCGGCGATGATGGCGACGGCGGTGGTCAGGGCGATGACCAGATCGGCATAGAAATATTTCGGCATGAGCAGGTAGGGCAGCACCAGCAAGGTGACGGTGATGATGTAGGCGATGCCGGTGTAAATTGCCGCGCGCACCGGGTTCTTGCTGGTTTTTTCGGAGCGGGTGGAAAGGTATTCGCTTGCCGCCATCGAGAGCGAAGCGGCGATGCCCGTGATCAAGCCGGAGAGGGCAATCAGTTTTCCGTTTTGCAGCGCGAGCGTTAGGCCGGCGAGGGCGCCGGTGAGTTCGACCAAAGCATCGTTGAGACCCAGCACCACCGAGCCGGCGTATTGCAGGCGTTCCTCGTCCAGCATTTCGAGCAGTTGCTGCTCGTGGCGGTCTTCCTCTTCCTGGATTTGCCGCGCTTCGGGAATGACGCTGGCAACAGATTCGTAATTGCCCTGCGCCTTTTCCTCGCCCATTTCCATTAACTTCACGCCGAAGGTGAATCCCAGCAGGCGGCTGACGAGATAGTAGAACCACACGGCAAACCAATTGGGTTGAACGTCTTCGTGGGTGTATGTCTTCCACCTCTCGAAATGACGTTTTTCGTCCTCGGCGATCTGGTCGAGAATTTTGGCGTTTTCGGGGGAGTTGATGCGCTTTGCCAGTCGTTTGTAGATGTGATATTCGGTGATTTCGGTTTTCTGGAACAAAATCAGTTTTTTGCGGGTGTCTTCAGTTAATTGCATGGTCTTTTCTCCTGGAGGTCGGTTGGGGTATTTTAAGCCATTTTGTGCGGGATGGTGTTTCCTTCCCACAGGAAAGCGGAATGGGGTATCATAGCACGCAATGACTGCCTTATGGATGGAGCCGCTTCTCCCATGAATCATTCTGCGCTGGCAGAAGTACTTGCCAGTTATGTTCCCCGCCTAATCCAAAAACGAATCGCCGCGCATCCCGCGCCCATCGAAACGCCGGTGGCAGAAGCGATGCAGGCGGCGGTTCTTTTTGCCGATATTTCCGGCTTCACCCGCCTCACTGAAAGCCTGGTCGAGCGGGGACCTGCCGGCGTGGAGACCATTGCCAGCGTCCTCAACGAATATTTTGGGCAGTTGATTGATATTGTTGAGCAATATGGAGGGGACGTAGTCAAATTTGCCGGCGATGCGGTGATTGCCGTCTGGCACATCGTTTCGGACGACGGGACAACCGACTCCATTTCGCGCGCCGACCAGTGGCAATGGACGATGCGCGCCGCGGAATGCGCCCTCGCCATCCGCGAGCGGCTTTCCAACTATAAGGTGGAAGATGAGAAACTCTACCTCAAACTTGCCATCAGCACCGGCAGCATTACCACCGCTCATATCGGCGGGGTGTTTAATCGCTGGGAGTTTTTGCTGACCGGCAACCCGCTGGTGGAAGTGGGTATTGCCAACAACCTTGCCCAGGCAGGCGATATTCTCGTTACGCCTTCTGCCTGGAAGTTAATCCGCAACGACTGCTATGCCGACCCGCTGGAATTTGAACTGAAAGACGCCATCGCCCAGGGCGGGCGGCTGAGAGGCTTGAACAAGCCCTCTTCGATTTTCAAAAACCCCGAAATACCTGCCATTCCCGAGGGCGCTGAAATCCTCTTGCGTCCTTACATCCCCGGCGCCATCATCAACCGCCTGACGGCGGGTCAAAGCAGTTGGATTGCCGAACTGCGCCGCGCTACCATCCTCTTCATCAACCTGCCGGACATCAATCAGCAAACCAAACTTGCCGATGCACAACACCTCGCGCGCCTGATTCAACGCGCAGTATACCGCTATGAAGGGAGCATCAACAAAATCAGCGTAGACGATAAAGGCATCACCATCCTTGCCGCGCTGGGGCTGCCTCCCTTTGCCCACGAAGATGATCCTGCGCGCGGTGTGCAGGCGGCGTTGATGATTCGCAAGGAACTCAATGGGCTGAAGGTGCGCAGTTATATCGGCATTACCACCGGGCGCATCTTCTGCGGCTCCATTGGCAACGACTCGCGCCGTGAATATACCGCCATCGGCAACGCGGTCAACCTGGCTGCGCGTTTGGTGGGCGCCGCCGTGCGTCAGGATGAACTGATCGAAAAATTCGGCATTCCCATTCTGTGTGACCGTGTCACCTACGAAGCCGCCAAAGAAGCAATTGAGTTTGAAACGCTTCCGCCTCAGACCGTCAAAGGGCGCGTCGAAGCGGTGGAGGTCTTCCATCCCCTCGATTTGAAAAAAGGCGTCATTCGTCCCAAGACGGAGTTGATTGGGCGTCAGGAAGAAAAAGCGATGCTGGCTGGCGCCCTGCAGGAACTGGCGCGCGGCGAACAGCATCAGACCATCATTGTTCAGGGAGAAGCGGGCATTGGCAAAACGCGCCTGTTCGAAGACCTGGTGCGTCAGGCAGAAAGCCTGCACGTCAACATGTTCCTCGGAAGCGGCGATGCTATCGAACGCTCCAATTCCTACCATGCCTGGCGCCCCATTTTCTACCGCCTTCTTGAAATCGAAGACCTGACGGGTTCGGCGCTGACGGAAGAAGCGCGCAGCGTGATCGAGAGCAAAGTGTTGGCAAAACTGCAGCAAATTGACCCCGACCTGGTGCGCTATTTCCCGCTCTTCGATGTTATCCTGCCTATTCATGTTCCCGATAATTCCCTCACCGCCTCCATGACGGGAGAAATTCGCAGCAGCAACATCCGCGAGGTGCTAGTGCGGGCGCTTGCCCATGCCGCTCAACAAGCCCCGCTCCTCATTGTGCTGGAAGATTTGCACTGGTTCGATTCGGCTTCCTGGGCGCTTTTGGTGGACGTGCAGCAGAAGGTCCGTCCTTTGCTGCTCGCCCTAAACACGCGTCCTCTCTCCGACCCGCAGCCTCTTCAATTCAAACAACTTCTCGACCACCCGCAAACGCGTCTCATCAAACTCGAAGCGATGATGCTCGACGATGTGGAGGCGCTGGTCTGTCAGCGGTTGGGGGTGAAATCCATCCCGCCAGCCATTGGGCGTTTGATCCGCGAAAAATCGGAGGGGCATCCGTTCTTTGCTGAGGAACTGGCATACGCCCTGCGCGATTCGGGCATTTTGCTCATCGAAAATCACGAATGTCAGGTATCGCCCAATTTCGGCGGCTTCGAAAGCATCTCCCTGCCCGATACGCTTCAAGCCGCCATCACCAACCGCATAGACAGTCTCGCCCCTTCCCAGCAGTTGACCCTCAAAGTGGCAAGCGTGATTGGGCGCATCTTTGCGCTGCGCGTGCTTCAGGCGGTGCATCCCATCGAATCGGACCGCGCCTTGCTGCCTGCCTTCATGGAGACCCTCACGCGCCTGAGCCTGACGCTGGTCGAATCGGAAGCGCCGGATCTTTCGTACATTTTCAAACATGCCGTCACTCAGGAAGTGGCGTATAACCTGATGTTATATTCCCAGCGCCGTCAGTTACACCAAGCGGTAGCGGAATGGATCGAACAAAACCACGCCGAGAACCTCGAATCCTATTACACCCTCCTGGCGCATCACTGGTCGCATGCCGCCGAAATGCCCGATGTGGCACGCAACGAACGCGCCATCGAAAAGGCGGTGGAATACCTTGAAAAAGCCGGCGACCAGGCAATGCAAAACTTTGCCAATGCCGAGGCGATTCAGTTTTATACCCATGCCCTCGAATGGGACGCACGGCTGCCCCAACCTGCCGCCAAAGATGCCCTGCGCGAGCGGCAATTGCGCCGCGCCCGTTGGCACAGCCGCCTGGCGCTGGCTCATTATGGGCTTGGTTCTCTTCCCGCCTGCGATAAGCACGTGCGCGAAGCCCTGCGCCTATTGGAAAGCCCGGTTCCCGCTTCGGATTTTCAGTTTGTGCTGGGGCTGCTGCCTCAGGTCATCCGCCAGGTGCTTCATCGCTTCCTGCCGGGGCGGTATATTGGCTCGGCAAAGGGAGCGGAGCGCGCAAGAGCCATCGAAGTGGCGCGCCTGTACGAACTGCTGGGGCGCATTTATTTCTATGCCAACGAAAACCTGCCCATCGTTTATACCGCCATCCGCTTTTTGAATGAGGCGGAGCGGGCAGGTATCTCTCCCGAACTGGCGAGCGCCTATTCCAGCATGTCCATTCTGGCTGGCTTCCTGCAATTGCACAAACTGGCAGAGATGTACGTAGAGCGCGGCCTGGCAGTGGCGGAAGAAGTGAATCAAATTTCGAATCGTGTCACGGTCAATGTGGTGACCAGCGCCTACCTGCTCACGGTAGGTCAATGGGAGGTGGTGCGCTCCCGCGTTGAAGAAGCCAGAGCCTTGTGCGAGCGCATCGGCGATTACCGTCAGTGGGGTGACTGTATGGGCATGCTGGGCGAGAGCGCCTTCATTGCCGGCGACATGGCCTACTCGATGCGCATTCAGCAGGAATTGCTGGCAGATGCCCGCCGGCGGCGGAGTCCGCTGCATCAGTGTTGGGGGCTGCTTGGGGTGGCAGTGAACAACATCCGGCTGGGGAATGAAGCGGAAGCCATCCCCATGCTCGAAGAGGCGTTGAAAATTCTCGAGGAGACTCCCAATCTCTCCTCCTCCATCGAAACCAAAGGTCAACTGGCGCTGGCATATTGGCTGACCGGACAGGAGGGCAAGGCGCTCGAATATGCCACCATCGCGCTTGAGATGGCAACGGGGGTTTCGCCCACGGTTTACTCGATGGATGTGGGATATGCCGGCATTGCCGACGTGTTCTTTGGGCTGTGGGAACGGGCGCTTCAATCTCCCGACGCCGATGCCCTGCGCTTCAAGTATTTTGCCGAAAAATCGCTCAAACTGTTGCAGGCTTATAAGAATGTCTTCCCAATCGGCGAACCGCTGCTGTTGTATTACCGCGGGTGGTATGAGTGGCTGAACGGAAGACGCCCCCGCGCCATGAAACTATGGATGGATGGTTGGGCATCGGCGCGTAAATTCAAAATGAAGTACGAAGAGGGGCTGTGTCATTTGCGTTTGGGCGAAGCGCTTGCCAGCAAAGAACACCTTCAGGAAGCCATTCGCATTTTTGCCGAAATGGACGCCATTCCCAGGCTGCGCCAGGCGCGCGAACTTGCCGACCAAATGCCGTAGCGCACGATTTCACTTGCGCCCCTGCATCCGTTTTACCAACTCATTCGGAGGGAACATGACCACGCTCGTTTCAAAAACAACAGGGGATGTTGTGCCGGGACCTTCACCCCTGCCGCTGCTTGGACGCCTGCCCCTGCTGTTGCGTTTTGCCTTTCGCCCGCTCGATACCCTGGAAGACCTGCGCCGCCGCTACGGGAACATGGTGCGGTTGGGGTTTGGAAAATACCCGGCGGTCGTCGTCTTCGACCCGGAATACAACCGTCAGATTTTGCGCGACCCCGATTCATTCTACGCTTATGAGATTGACCTCGTGCCGGTCAAATTTCCTCCCAACAGTTCGGTTCGCGCCGTGACGACCGGCATGCCGCTCATGAACGGACCGCGTCACGACGATCACCGCTCCGCGCTGCTGCCTTACTTCCACCGCAAATTCGTCACGCGCTATCACGATGCCTGCGTCGAAGTCACCCGCCGCCGTACCGCCGCCTGGAGGATGGGCGCAGTGCTGGATATGCGCGCGGAGATGGAACGTCTTGCCATGTGGCTGGGAACCGTCCCTGTCCTAGGCTTGGACCCGCAGACCGAAGGCGAAGCCATAGGCAGGCAACTTGAGCGTACCATGAAGACCCTCTTCAATCCGTTTACCCTGTTGCTGCCCTATGATATTCCGGGGCTGCCTTTCCATGCGTTGATGAAACATGCCGCCGAAATGGAACGCGTGGTACGCCAGGTCATTGCCCGCAAAAAAGCCGAAGGGCTTGGCGGCAGCGATATTCTCTCTATTCTGATTCAAATGCACGAAGAAGACCCCTCGCGGCTGAGCGAGAATGAATTGATTGGTCACACCACCACCATGTTCCGCGGCGGCTACAACCCCAACGGCATGGCGTTGTATTGGACGATTTTCCTGCTCAGCCAGCACCCTCAGGCGCTGGAAAAGGTTTTGGAAGAACTGGACCATGCTTTGGGAGGCAACGACCCCACGCCGGAAGCGGTTGAAAAACTCCCCTGGCTGGAAGGCGCCATCAAAGAAGGCATGCGCCTTTTCCCTGCCGGCACCTGGACCGGGCGCCTTGCCATGCGCGATTTTGAACTGGGCGGTTACCTGCTTCCCAAAGGGGCCTGGATCGTGATGAGCCCGTATGTCGTTCACCGCAGCCCGGAAATTTTCCCCGACCCCTACCACTTCAAGCCGCAGCGCTGGCTCACAGAATATCATTCCGCCTACGAATTCATGCCTTTCTCTGCCGGACCGCGTTACTGCATCGGCACGTCGCTGGGGATGATGCAGTTGAAGATCGCCCTCTCGATGCTCCTTCAGCGTTACTCATTTTCCCTTCAGCCGGGCGCGCGCGTGGATTGCGCCGGGCTAAACTCCATCCGCCCCAAACGTGGACTGCCCATGATTGTCCGGGAACGCAGCAGCAGTATTGCGGATGCGGTGCCTTTTGAGGGCAACATTCACAAGATGGTGCAGTTTGGCTGAAAGCGAAAGCCTTCCCCTTCCATGGCGGGGAATGCCCCGCCATAAACCAAAGCGATATGCCAGCCAGCCGGTCGCTCCTCCTGCCAGAACATCGGCAATGTAATGCTGGTGGGTGAGCAGCGTGGAAAGAGAAACCGTCAAAACAATCATCCCCCACCGCCTTGCCTGCTTTGGGTACCAGTCGCGGTATAACAGCGCGAGCGTCACGGTAATATACACATGCGCGCTGGGCAGGGCGTCGTGGTCGCCGCCGGCGATTTGGATGGCGCGCAGCAGGCGGGCGAGAAAATCATCCCCTTGCAAGGGAGGCAAAACTACATAAGTTGGGGAAACGAGATACACCATCACTCCCAGCGTGCAGGCGAAGAACAATGCGGCAATTGCCGAGCGATACCGTTCTTCGTCCGCTTTCCAAATCAGCCACACCAGCGCCGCCGCCCAAAGCAGGTAGCACAACACATACGGGATTACCCACACCGTCCACAAAGGGAAGATGTCAATCGGTAATCGGGGCTCGATGCCCCCTTGCATCAGCAGGCTGGTGGGAGTATAGATGGACTGAATAAGAAGCACCCCCAGCATCCAAAACATTCGTTTTTTGAGCGGCGGATTCATGCCTGCCTCATCTGCCGGGTCTTGCCCACCCTGCAATAACCTGAATATCCTCAGGCGACGTGCGGCAGCAGCCGCCGATCAGCCGCGCGCCCGCCTCGCGCCAGACCTTTGCCTCCTCGCCAAACGAGGCATAGAGCGGCTGCCCGTCCCAGTCGTTCTTCGAGGCATCATACGTTTCGCCTGAATTGGGATATACCAGGATGGGCTTGCGTGTGGCTTTTTTCGCCTCGCCAATCAGGGCGGGGATGAACTTCGGCGAAGTGCAATTGATTCCCACCGCTGCTACCTGCCGACTCGCCTCCACCTGCCGCACACACTCTTCGAGTTTTTCTCCCTCACAAACATGCGCTTCATCCCGACAACTGAAACTGATCCACGCGTGGACGCCTGGGAACTCCTCCAAAAGTTTGACCAGCGCCCGCGCCTCGAGCGGCGAGGGGATGGTCTCGCAGGCAAGTAACTCGGCCCCCGCCTCGATCAGGACTTTCATGCGCGGGCGGTGAAACTCCATCAATTGTGTTTCGCTCAGCCCGTAATTGCCGCGATACTCCGAACCATCTGCAAGATATGCCCCATACGGACCCACCGAAGCAGCGACGAAAGGCTTTACCCTGCCCGCGCGGTTTGCCTCCTCTGCCCAAAATTCGTCGCGCGCTTCGAGGGCAAGCCGCACCGACTTTTGAAGCAGGTCTATCGCGTCTGCTCTGCTCAAGCCGCGCTTCATAAACCCTTCGATGGTGGCTTGATAACTTGCCGTAATGACGCAATCGGCGCCGGCTTTCAGGTAATCATAGTGAAGTTGTTTGATGGCATGCGGCGCTTCCAACAGCACCTTTGCCGACCATAATTCATCTTTCAAGTTGAAGCCGCGGCGCTCCAGCTCGGTGGCAAGCGCGCCGTCTATGACGAGGACGGGATAACGGTCTAGAATAGAAGCGATGGGGTTCATATCCGCGAGGATACCATAAAAGAGCCGATTTTCTTTCTGTTCCCGCCTCAGGTATGATATGGTTGACATGTTCCCCTGCAGAAATTTCCCGATAAGGTAGATGCTATGACCGACTATGGGCTTCCCTTCGCCTCTTTGAAAAATGAGACCCTGCGCCTCGATTATCTGACGACCGTTGGTCCGCGCGTGGCAGGACTCTACCTCCGCGAAGGAAAAGACAATTTGCTGGCGAGCACGCCCGAGGTTCATTGGGAAACGCCGCATGGCGAGTTTTTTCTGCGCGGCGGGCATCGGCTGTGGGTGGCGCCGGAGAATCCCTACCTCACGCCGCCGGAAGAGCGGGTCACGGTCACGCCGCGGCGCGACGGAGTCCTCCTGCGCAGCGAGGTGGATGCTTCGGGCTTGGAAAAGGAGATGGAGATCCGCCTGGAGGCGAATCGCGTTCATCTGTTTCATCGTGTGGTGTGGCATGGGAGCGAACCGCTCGAACTGGCGCCCTGGGCGATTACGCAATTGCGGCTGGGCGGGCTGGGGATTTTGCCTCTGCCCGATGAGGCGGAAGGTCTTACGCCAAACCGAAACCTTGTGCTATGGTCCTACTCGCGCCTGGACGATGACCGCCTGGAATTGCACGATGACCTGATTCTGGTACATGGCAAAGCGGCGGAACGCGCGTTGAAAATTGGCGCTCTCAACCAGCACGGATGGCTCGCCTATGCTCTGGGCGATGCCTTGTTCGTCAAGCGCTTTCCGCTGCGCGAGGGCAGGCTGCCCGATTTGGGCTGTAACGCGGAAGTGTTTGTCAAGGATGTGTGCCTTGAGCTCGAAACGCTTGCGCCTCTGGTAACATTGCTGCCTGGTCAGTCTGCCGTTCATGAGGAAACCTGGCAGGTATTCGCGGGCGATTATCCGCCAACGCTCGAAGGCGCGCGGCGGGTGAGAGCAATACTTTCTGATGAATTACACATGGAGATTTAAAATGACACACAAAATGACCTTCCCTCGAAACTTTCTCTGGGGCGCGGCAACAGCCGCCTATCAAATCGAGGGCGCATGGAATAAACACGGCAAGGGCGAATCCATTTGGGACCGCTTCTCCCACACCCCGGGCAATGTTCTCAACGGCGACACCGGCGACGTGGCGGATGACCATTATCGTCTGTGGAAAAAAGACATTGCCTTGATGAAACGCATTGGCTTACAGGCATATCGCTTCTCAATCGCCTGGACGCGCATCCTGCCTTTCGGACGCGGTAAAGTCAACCCTAAAGGGCTTGATTTTTACAACCGCCTGGTGGACGGTTTGCTGCAGGCGGGAATTACTCCCTTCGTCACGCTCTATCACTGGGACCTGCCGCAAGCGCTGCAGGACGAAGGCGGCTGGACGGTGCGCTCCACGGCAGAGGCGTTTGCCGATTACGCCAACATCGTTTCGCGCGCCCTGGGCGACCGTGTGCATCATTGGATTACCCACAACGAGCCTGCCGTGGTCACCTGGCTGGGGCATGAAACCGGAGTCCATGCGCCGGGGCTGCGCGATCTCTCTGCTGCGCTGCGTGCCTCGCACCATCTCCTGCTTTCGCACGGCTTGGCAGTTGCGCTTATCCGCCGCAACAGCCCCAATGCCGAAGTGGGCATCACCCTCAACATCAACTGGCGCATGGCGGCTTCCAACAGCGCCGCAGACCTTAACCTTGTCCGCGAACACGACGGCAAATGGTTCCGCTGGTTTGCCGACCCTCTGTACGGGCGCGGCTATCCCGCCGATATGGTTGAAGCGTTCGCCCGGCAGGCAGCGCTGCGCGGTGGGTTGGATTTCGTTCAGCCCGGCGACCTGCCGCTCATCGCCTCGCCCACCGACTTTATCGGCTTGAATTACTATACCCGCGAACTTTTCCGCGCCGAAACCACTCCCAACGACCCTCAAACCGTTTTCGCTCAGCCGCACACCCCCGAGTATTGGACAGAGATGGGCTGGGAGAACTATCCTGAAGGGCTGACTGCCATCCTTTGCCGCGTGTATTTCGATTATCAGCCGCCCAAACTCTACATCACCGAAAACGGCGCCAGTTACTCCACGCCGCCCGATGAAACAGGCAACGTGCCCGATGAACTGCGTACGCGATATTTGCGTACCCATCTTGCCGCCGCTCATCGCGCCATCCAGGCTGGGGTCCCGCTGGCGGGGTACTTCGTCTGGTCGCTGATGGATAACTTTGAATGGGCGCAGGGGTACAGTCAGCGTTTTGGCATTGTGTGGGTGGATTATCAAACTCAGAAGCGTCTGCTCAAAGACAGCGGCAAATGGTATCGCAGCGTCATCAAAAAGAACGCGCTCTCATGAACCGCTCACCTGGGCTGCGAAACTATAGGGTTTTGCCGGTGTTTTAGGGGTCATGACTTATAAGGAGTACGTATGACTACTGAAACATCCGCATCCTTCTATGACCGCCCCGGTGTGGTCAAGGAAACCCTGCCGATTGCCGAAGGCATTCCGTTTGGCATGGAGCGGGTCACCAACCCCTCGGTCGGAATTGGAGGCGTTTATGGGACGTGGGGATTTAGTTACGATAACGAGACTTTGCCTCGCTTTCTCGAAGAACGTCTCGGTCACCCGCTTCCTCCCAACGAGAGGCTGAATCTGTCCGAATTGGGTTTTCTCAACCGACATCATCTTCCGCTGCACCTTACGCAGGAAGAACATACGCATCTGGAAGTGGAAGTGGGCGCGCGGTTTCTTTCCGAGGCGGTACGCGCCTGCGGCTGGAAACCCTCCGAGGTGGACGCTGTTCTGATTGGAATGAGCGCGCCGCTGGCGGAAGATTACCTCAACCGCATCACCCGCGCCGCAGGGATTCCCGAAAGCGCTCTCAAGGTTGCCGTTCACAAAGCCTGCGATGGCTCCACGAGCAGTTTGCACCTGGCGCTCAATCCCGACCTGCCCGAGAATTTGCAATTGGGCAGTAACATCGCTGAGTCGCTGCGCGGCAAAAAGGTGCTGGTAGGCGGCATCGAAGGTTTGAGCCGCTTTGTCGGTTCTTCGCACGATTCGAATGCGCTGCAGTTGTTTGGCAATGCAGCGGGTGTGATTGGCATTATCCCCGGCAAGACGATGAAATTCCTGGCGGGCAAATCGCGCGAAGTGTTCGACGACGACGGCGTCCTGCAGGTGGCGATGTATTATCCTCATTCCCGCAATTCCAGCAGCGGCACAAATGTGGACGTGACGCAGCCTCTTGAAAACAACATCCGTGTAGCAGGGCTGATGCACGAACCGCGCGATGGTTCGTCCATTGCCATGGCAGGACCGATGGGCATGGTCAAGTTGTTTGTGCGCACGGGCGTGCAGGTGGTGCGCGATGTGTACGCCGCTTATCAGGCGCGGCTGGGCGAACTGGGGCTGGCGGGCAAGTCGCTGGCGGTGGCAATTGTGCATCACGCCAATTACAAAATCAACAAGTTGAAGGAAAAGCACCTGCAAAGCGAAGGAATCACGCTGCGCATGCCCTGGTTGTTGAGCGAGTTTGGAAACGTGAGCGCCGCTTCGAACATGATCGCCTTTTTGCGTGAACTTCCCAACATGAAGCCCCTCGATCACATTTTGATTGACGGCTTTGGGGCGGGAACATATTACGATGCCCTGGCGGTGGAACTGGGAGGGTAAGGGAAACCGTCTGAGCAGAAGCAGCCTTCCCGAGGTCTGAAGCGAACCGTCCCGTCTTTTTGAGCAAGGATGGGACGGTTTTTGTAACCTTCGTTACAAATTCATCGTCATGCTATTAAAACATGGCACAAGAAGGCGAGCCTGCAGCGGATGTATCGTACCAACCGAAATATCGCAGTCGTTCGGCTGCTTTTGCAACTCAGAGCATACGAGAAGGAATATCCGCGTAATTTGTTTTATATGCGGAGGTCGTATTTTATCAGGCTGTTGTCTCGCATTTTGTCCATGATTATGCAGACGTGAAGACGCCCCCGTTCAGGGGCGTCTTTTTTGTGAGAGGCGGCTTCTCTCTCATCACAGCGCAAGGTTGGACAAATGTTCTTGAGCATCCCGCGGCAAGGGGCTTGGATTTGGCAATCCGCGCCAGCGCGACGGCTGTTTTTGCGGTTTGACAACCTGTTTGCCAGTGCGGATTGTCAAATCCGCACATTATCAAAGCGAAGCGGGAAGGCAGGATGAGCGCCGGACTTTGTTATGGCTTGCCCATCGTTTCGAGCAGGAAGGCATATTCGATAGCGGTCTCTTTCATAAAGTCATACCGTCCTGATGCGCCGGCGTGACCCGCATGGAAATTGGTTTTGAGCAGAAGCAGGTTGTTGTCGGTTTTGAGTTCGCGCAGTTTGGCGGCGAATTTGGCTGGCTCCCAATAGCCCACACGCGGATCATTGAAGCCGGCGGTGAGCAGCAGATGCGGGTAGGAGGTCGCCTGCAGGTTGTCGTAGGGGGAATAGGAAAGCATATACTCGAAGTATTCGCGCACGGCAGGGTTGCCCCATTCGTCGTATTCGTGGGTGGTGAGAGGGATGGATGGATCGCTCATGGAATTGATTACATCCACAAAGGGAACTTTGGCAATGACCGCTTTGAAGAGGTCGGGGCGCATGGTCATGCTGGCGGCCACAAGCAGCCCGCCGGCGGAAACGCCCAGAATGGCAAGCCGCTCTTTGGACGTGTAGCCCTCGCGGATGAGATGTTCGGCGCAGGCGATGAAATCGCTGAAAGAGTTCTTCTTGCGCAGCAGTTTGCCGTCTTCATACCAGGCGCGCCCCAGCACCGACGAACCGCGTACATGGGCAATGGCATACACAAACCCTCGCTCCAGCAGGCTGATGCGGTTGGGGTTGAACTCCGCTTCGAGGTTTGCTCCGTAAGCGCCGTAGCCGTGCAGCAGGGCGGGGTTGCTGCCGTCGCGTTTGAGGTCCTTTTTGTAGGCGATGGAGATGGGAATCTGCGCCCCGTCCGGCGCTGCGGCGTGAATCTGCTCGCAGACGTATTGTGACTTGTCGTAGCCAATCACCGTCTCCTCTTTTTGGATTTCCCATGCGCCGCTGTTGAGGTCAATATCTACAATGGTGTGAGGCGTGACGAGAGAAGAGTACTTGATGCGCAGTTTGTCGGTCTGAAAGTTTGGGTTGCGCTCCGGTTCAAAGTGATAGACCGCTTCGGGGAAGTGGACGTAGTGGACGCGGCTTGTGCCGTCTGCGCCGCTGATGCGGATGCGCTGTAAACCGTCCTGATACTCGTACAGCACAAGATGATTTTCGAAGGTTTCGATGCCGTTGACCATCACCTGCGGGCGGTGAGGGATGACCTCCTGCCAATGTTCATGGCTGGCGCTGCCCAGCGGGGCTTTGACGAGTTTGAAGTTCTGCGCGTTTTCGTTGGTGATGATGAAGAAATAGCCTTTATGATGGGCGGCGTAGTATTCAATTCCGTGCCGCCGCGGGGCAATGACCTGCAGTCCCTCTTCCGGCCGGTCGGCAGAAAGGTAGCGCATTTCGGTTGTAGTGGTGCTGTGATGTTCGGTCAGGATGTAGAGATTGTCGCGCGATTTGTGGAGGAGTAAAAAGAAGGTTTCATCCTCTTCGGTGAAGAGCAGCCGGTCTTGCGCCGGGTCGCTGCCCAGCCTGTGATGGTGAAGTTTGTATGGGCGCTTGGCGGCATCGAGCGTTTCGTAGAAGAAAGACTGGCTGTCGTTTGCCCATTCGATGCCGGTGTGAAAGTACACACTGCCATAGACGTTGGAAATGGTTTCAGGGTAGGGCTGTCCGCTTTTCAAATCGAGGATGTGGATAGTGAAGGTCTCGTTGCCTTCGAAATCCACGGCGTAGGCAAGTTTCTCTCCATCGGGGCTGACGGCAAACGCGCTCACGCTGCAATAGGCTTTGCCCTGCGCCAAGCGGTTTTGATCGAGCAGAATTTCTTCGGGACTGTGGGGCGCATCCTTGCGGCGGCAGAAAATCGGATATTGTTTTCCCGCCTCCATCCTTTGATAATAGAGATAGCCGCTTCTCTTCTCGGGGACGGTTGAATCGGTTTCCTCAATCCTTCCTTTCATCTCCTCGAAGAGCGCCTCCTGCAAGGGCTGGGTGTGCTTCATGCTCTCTTGAAAATAGGCGAGTTCTGCTTGGAGGTACGCTAGAGTATCGGGGTCGTGGCGGTTGCGCAGCCAGTGGTAGTGATCCACGCGCGTGATGCCGTGCTGGGTGATGGGATGGGGTTTCTTGGGGGCGGTGGGGATAGGGGACATGTTTCTCTCTTTTGGGTGTGGAATGCCGCAGCCTGCCGTTTGTTTGGGCGCAAGCCGTTCGAACAAACGTCAGTGAGCCTTGGTTTTCTCCGCCTGGGTGTTCAGGCGGGGGCGGCTTGAGTCTGGTAGATGTTGGCGATTACTTCTTCGAGCGGCGGGTCGGAGATGGTGATGTCTGCCACGCTGCCGGCGTTCGTCAGATGAGCGAGCACTTGTTCCACCGGGGTGATGTGTGTATCAAAACGCAATTTCACCCCATAGGTGCCAACCTTTAACACCTCCGCCCCCTCCACGTGGAAGGATTGGGGCACCTGCTCGGCGTAGCGCACCTCCACGAGTTTGGAGGTCAGGAAACGGCGTTTGAGGTTCGAGACTTTGTCCTCGTACACAATCTGCCCGTGGTTGATGATGATGACCCGCTTGCACAGCGCTTCCAGGTCGCCGGCGTCGTGAGAGGTGAGCAAAACGCCCACTTTTTCGATCTGTGCCATTTCGCGGATCGAGTCGCGGATGCGCCCTTTGGCGACCACGTCCAGGCCAATGGAAGGCTCATCGAGCAGGAGCAGTTTGGGGCGGTGAAGAAGCGAAGCGGCTACTTCACAGCGCATGCGCTGTCCCAGCGAAAGTTTGCGAACGGGGGTCTCCAGCAGGTCGCCGATCTCGAAGGCTTCGGCAAGAAAAGCGATGCGCTGGCGGGTTTCATTGTCATCCAGTTCGAAGATTTTTCCGAAGAGGCGGAAGGTATCTATGGCGGGCAGGTGATACCACAATTGCGGACGTTGACCAAAAACCGTTCCGATGTGATAAGCAAGCTGCTGGCGTTCCTTCCACGGCACGAAGCCCAGCACACGCGCCTCGCCGCCGCTGGGATGCAGGATTCCCGTCAGCATTTTGATGGTGGTGGATTTGCCGGCGCCGTTGGGACCGATGAAGCCAAGCAATTCGCCCGCTTCCATCTCGAAGGAGATGCCGCGCACGGCTTCGATGGTGTGATACTGCGGCCGAAACAATGCTCTGACCGAGCCGCGCAACCCCCCGGCTTTGCGCTTGGTTTGAAAGGTCTTGCGGAGGTTGTGAACTTCGATGGAAGGCATGATTTATTCTAACATGGCGGCGGATGCGTCTTTTGGCCGAAAGCGGTAAAATTTCATCATGCTCCAGCGGCGAATGTTTTCGAAGCGGCGTCCCCGTCGCGTTCGTCTGCCAATAGGGTGGATCCTTGTCCTGGCTGCGTTCGGCGCGTGTCTGCTTATCCCTTCTGCCAACCTCACACTTGGCGAATTCAGTGCCTCTCCTCCCGATCTCCCAACCGCGCTGCCAACCCTTACCCCGGCTCCCATCCCCACCCGCCCGCACATCGGGCGCATCATTTTCACCTGCACGCGCGGCGACTTCAATCAATTGTGCATGGTCAACGCCGACGGCAGCGGTTACCGCCAGATTACCAACGTTCAGGCGCACAACTATTACCCGGTGTACTCTCCGCTTGGCGGCGCAATTGTGTATGCTTCCAACCAAAACGGCGGTTATTTCGACCTCTTTCTCTTTATCTTCGAAAACTCCCGTCTCCTGCGCCTCACCGAACGCATCGGCAATGTTTTTGCCCCATCCTTTTCACCCGATGGGCAAACCATCCTCTTTGCCAACCGCGCTGCTGAGGGACCCGCTTCCCTGTGGACTGTGGACATTCGCGGCAAAAACCCGAAACTGCTCTACGCCGGCCCCGCCGACATCGTCGCTGTAGATTGGTCGCCCGATGGCGGCACGATTGCCTTTGCCATGGCAACCGACCGCCCAGGCTCTTACGAAATCTTTCTCATGAACGCCGATGCCACCAACATTCGTCAACTGACGCGCGGGCTGGAAGGCATTGGCGGCAGCCTGGATTGGTCGCCGGATGGCAGGTTTCTCCTCATCTACGCCGGTCCGCCCGGCGATAAGGACATCTTCCGCATAGACGTGGCGGCGCAAACCGCCTCTCAACTGACCGATGGCGGAAACAACGCCGCTGCCGTGTATTCTCCGGATGGCGCATGGATCGCCTTTAACTCCCTGCGCAACAACGATCAGGCAGATTTATTCGTCATGCGCGCCGACGGCTCGGACCTGCGTCGGATCACCGATAACCCCGAACCCGATTGGCAGCCGCAGTGGGAGCCGTGATCCGTTTCCCTC